>DASRRO010000045.1:0-5355 GCA_035656855.1 Acidobacteriaceae bacterium
TCGCCGCGCAGCTGCGCCTCCAGCGTTCTGGTATTCGTCCCCGCCTTTACCCGCCCGATCAGGTCCAGGAAGTTTGTGTTCGGACTCTTCAACCGCGACGTCGCCCCGTCCACCAATGGCTCGGTCGTCAGCGGCATCCAGAAGTCCGGCATTCCCCAGCCTTCGAGAATCGCCCCAAAAAACGACGGCGCCGCTACCCCCACCACGGTGAAAGGATGCCCGTCGATCAGGTAGCTCCGTCCCACCACTCCACGATCCGCGCCGTAGTGCTGCAGCCATGTCCGGTAGCTCATGACCGCCACCGGCGGCGCGCCCTCATGATCATCAGCGGGCGTCAGCAATCGCCCCATCCAGGCCCCGACACCGAAGGTCTGAAAGAAATTCCCTGAGACAAAATCCCCGTTTCGCGTCTCCGCCTGCTCTGCGCTCCCCGCCGCGCGCACTCCCAGCTGGGTGTTCCCCGCCTGAAACGCCGCCAGGTCCGAAAACGCCGGCGTATTATCGCGGAATTGCTTGTACGCCTCCCACGAGAAGAGGCTCCAGTCATTGGGCGCGTCGTTGCCGCCCTGCGTGTACCCGCCCCAGTTGCAGCAGCGCACCTTGTCGCCGATCTTCCACAACTCGCCCGGCTTCACCACCGGCAACTGCCGCAGCATCACCTGCTGGATCAGCGTGAAGATCGCCGTCGTCGCCCCAATCCCCAGCGCCAGCGTCACCACCGCGGTGATTGTGAACCCAGGCGACTTCCTCAGTTGCCGCAGCGATTGCCTGACATCTCCCAGCATGCATTCCCTCGCGTGTGGATTGGATTGGACCGGTCCCCCGCGCAGCCTCTCCAGGGGATACCGATACGGTGCATGCCGCCCGCCAGTCCAGCCACCGGATAAATCACTAAAAATGCAGGCTTTAGTCTTTTGTTTGGATGGGTCGATTGTCCGCAATCGGCCCGCTCTGTTCGAAATCGAACAGTCTTCGCGAGCCACCGCTGATGGTTCCCTGGCTGAGCAGCTTTCCAGCTGACCGCTCTTCGGCTGACCGCCTGACCGCTCGTCCGCTACCCCGCCAACACCACAAACGGCTGAAACAGCGTTCCCGCCACACGCCGCCCTATTGCAACCAGCTCCCGCTGCCCCTCGAAAATCTTCACCAGCGGCGCCTGCGAATATTCCGGCAGATTCACCTGCATGCCATTGCGAATCCGGCCCGCTGTCCCCTCGTCCGCCGTCACCGCCGGCATCTCCGGCAGCAGCGTCCGCGGATGCGGCATCCGCTCCTCCAGCTGTCCTGCTGCTCCCAGCGTTTCTACTTCGCTCAGCGGCAACGCCTGCTCCAGCCGGAACGGTCCCGCCTCCGTCCGCCGGAGACTCGCCAGATGTGCCCCACACGCGAGCGCCTGCCCCATCGCATGCGCAATGGCCCGCACATACCCGCCCGCCGAAATCCGCATTGCAAACGCGGCCGTATCGCCATCCACCTGCTCAATCGTGAACGCGTCCACGGTCACTCGCACCGGCTTCAGCTCCGGGGTCTTCCCCTGCCGCGCCAGCTTGTACGCCGGCTTGCCATCTATTTTCTTGGCAGAATACGGCGGAGGTATCTGCTCCGTCTCGCCTAGAAATCGCGCCGCGATCGCCCGCACCGCCTCGAGATCCAGGAAGACGGTTTCTTCATCCCCGACCCGCTGTCCCTCGGCGTCATACGTATCCGTCGCAAACCCGAACCGGATTGTCCCCGTGTACGCCTTCTGGCTCGATCCGTAGAACTGCGCCAGCCGCGTGTACTTCCCCAGCAGCAGCGGCAGCACCCCCGTCGCCATCGGATCCAGCGTTCCCAAATGTCCAACGGATTGTTCCCCGGTTGCGCGCCGCACCCGCGCCACCACATCGTGCGACGTCATTCCACCTGGCTTGTCCAGAATCAGCAGCCCATTCACCTTGTAACAATAACCGCTTCCCGTCCCTTCGGAAAACGAACAGAAAGCTCAATGCGCTACTGCAGCGTGAAGTCAAGATTCATCTGTGTCTTTACTTCCCGTGGCTGGCCATTCAGTGCAAACGGCTTGTAGACCCAGGTCTTCACTGCGTCGAAAGCAGCTTGTTGCAGCAGTTCCGGGCCCTGGATGACACAAGCGTCTTCCACGTTTCCGATTTCGGAGATCGTCGCCTTCAGAACGACGCGCCCTTCGACATGAGCCCTCTTTGCGTCCTTGGGATACTTCGGATCTTTTCCGCCTATCCGGTTCCGTGCCATAGCCCCTGATGACACGGCTACCCATTTGTGCGGGCCCTGGGACGGCGGACCCGCCGCAGCAGGACAGGCAAGTGAATCTTTGGGGAGAGCCGATCCGGAGTTCTGTCCGGAAAGACACCCCGAAGCCGAAGTTAATAACAAGGCAGCAAGAAGCAAGTGTCGAATCATGTCCGACGAGTCTAGCCTAAGACCGGCAAATCCTCACATCTGCGACGCAGTCCGCTCCCGGATCAGCGACAGAAATTCATTCCGCGTGTTCTGCTTCTGGAACACGCCCAGCATGGCCGACGTCACCGTCGACGAGTTCTGCTTCTCCACCCCGCGCATCATCATGCACAGATGCCGCGCCTCAATCACTACCCCCACGCCCTGAGGATGGATCGCTTCCTGAATCGCATCGGCAATCTGCCGCGTCATGCGCTCCTGCACCTGCAGCCGCCGCGCAAACACATCCACCAGCCGCGGAGCCTTGCTCAGCCCGATCACCTTCCCGTCCGGGATATACGCGATGTGCACCTTTCCAAAGAATGGCAGCATATGATGCTCGCACAGCGAGTACATCTCGATGTCTTTCACAATCACCATCTCGTCGTACGCCACTTCGAAGAGCGCCCCGCGCAGAATCTCGTTGGGATCCTGCCGATACCCCTGGGTCAGAAACTCCAGCGATTTTTCGATGCGCTCCGGCGTCCGCTCCAGCCCATCCCGCGAGGGATCCGCGTCATACCGCCGGATGATCTCGCGATAAATGTCCTGCGTGGACACCGCCTCCAGCCCCGTCTTCCCGATCACTTCCCGTTTCGCGGAATTCCCCGCATGCACCGCCGCTTTCGCCATAACCCCGACTCTTTCCTAAACTCCAAATTCCAAACTCTAAACTCTGCGTCCGAATGTCTCGAACGAGTTGTTGCTGGTCTCCTCCACCCGCACCGCCAGCGACAGCTTTTCCGGCAGCGCCCGTCGCAGCCGCAGCTCAATCTCCAGACAGAAATTCTCCGTCGTCGGGACTACCCCGCGAAAGCACTCCAGCGTGTTCAGATTCTGCAGATCGAACGGCTCCAGCACCTCGCGACCCACGCACGCATCCAGCTCCACCAGATCGGTCACCATCCCGGTGACGCCATCCAGTTGGCCGCCCACAACCACTTCCACGGTGTAGTTATGCCCGTGCCCGTGCGGATTGGCGCACTTCCCATAAATCCTTCGATTCTCCACGTCGCTCATCGACTCGCGAAATAGACGATGCGAAGCGCTCAGCCGATACCTCCGCCCCAGATATGCTTTCATCGATGAACCTCGCCCGCCTCTGCGCCGAAGGCGCGATTGCCTGGACGGCTAGTCCCCCAGATAATCCGCAAACAAATCCGGCATTTCATATACCCGTACCCGATGCAGCTTCGACCCCGGAACTTTTCCCTCCAGCCGCCGCCACACCGCCACCGCAATGTTCTCCGTCGTCGGCAGCGCCGTCTGAAACTCCGGAACTTCCAGGTTCAGATGCCGGTGGTCGTACGCCGACACTACCTCGCGCTCCATCACGTCCTTCAGTTCCTTCAGATCGACCACGAACCCGGTGAGAGGGTCGACTTCGCCCGCCACCGTCACTTCCAGCGTGTAATTGTGCCCGTGTCCATTACGATTGGAGCACTTCCCAAACGCGCGCGCGTTCTCCTCCGGGCTCCACGCCTCCACCCAGTAGTAATGCGATGCCGAAAACTCAGCCTTTCTCGTCAGCAAAATCATAGTTATTGCCTGTTGCCTGTTTCCTGCCCCCGCCCCTTCCAGACTACCTGCCTCAGTACCCGAACGCGAAACCAGCTCCTCCACAGCAGCCACGCGTACAGCGGCACTCCCAGCGGCGCCCACACATAGTCATGAAAAGGAAAATTCGATTTCGCCACCCGGCTGTAGAACCCCCACAGCGCCCGTAGCCATACCAAACTCAGCGCAGCAATCGCCATCGGCGGACCCAGCACCCCGCTCCGTGCTCCCGGCCGTTCCATCTCCCCCGCGAAAAACCCGATCAGCATCGGCACGCCCACCATCACGCCCAACTGCAGCAGCCGCATGGCCGCCAGTGCGGGAGCATTCCTGAACAGCAGCGCCAGGTTTTTCGTCCACCCCTCCACCAGCGACCCAAAGCTGCGATACATCCGCGCCGACACCGCCTCCGGCGCATACCGGAATCGCAGTCCCAGCTTCCGCCGCTTCACCAGGCTCGCCAGCTCCACATCCTCCAGAATCGCTCCACGCACGATTGCATGGCCGCCAATTTTGTCGTACACATCGCGCTGCACCAGCAGAAACTGCCCATTGGCCGCCGCCACCTGCCGCGCTGGATCATTCACCTTCGCCGGCGTATACGTCACCGCCAGATCGCTGAAGACCAGCGGCATCAGCGCCCGCTGTGCCAGCCCTCGTACCACCTGCCGCGGCGAATACGACAGCATCCCCGCGCCATGCCTCTCCGCCTCCACCATCGCCAGTCGCAAATGCCCCGGCTCATGCCGGGTGTCCGCGTCGGTGAACAGCAGCCACTGCCCGCGCGTTTTCTCGGCGCCCGCCCAGCACGCGTTGTTCTTCCCCGTCCAGCCCTTCTCGAGCTTCGGCGCGACCATCACCGTCACTCCTGAGAATCCGGCCGCAATCGCCCGCGTCCCGTCTGTCGACCCATCATCGACCACGATGATTTCCCACTCCACGCCGATCGCCCACCCTGCTTCCTGTTGCTCCACCAGCGACTGCAGACACGTCCCCAGGCAATCTTCCTCGTTCCGCGCGGGGATGATGACGGAGAGAATCAGCGGCGGGGTGTCTTCCACGGTCCTATTATAGGAATGTGATCGGTTCGCCCTTTCATCATCGCCGCGCCCTGTCGGTCTCCAGCGCCTCTCCGCTCACCCGCCCGTCACGCTATCCGCTGTCCGCTGTCCGCTGGCTGCTTCTCTGTACCCTGTCCGCTGTACCCTGCATTCTGCTCCAGGGCTGCAACCACACCTCGCGCCCCGCCCAGGTCGGCGAACGCGCTCCCAAAATCGTGATCAATGACGGTGCCCAGACCGTCGCCCTCCGCCAGTACGAAAAGCAGGGCAAAGTCGTCGTCCT
>DASRRO010000046.1:0-23995 GCA_035656855.1 Acidobacteriaceae bacterium
GCCAAAGCCCGCGTCTTTATGAGTGGCCGCAGCCAGCACGTCACCATCCCGGCGGAGTTCCGCTTCGCCACCGATGAAGTCTACGTGCGCCGCGATCCCCGCAGCGGCGACCTCATCCTCTCTCCCGCTCCGAAGAACTGGAAGGCAGTCTTTGCCGCCCTCGACGCCGCGGGCCTCCCCGACGACTTCATGGAAGATCGCGACCAGGGCACTCCGGAAACCCGTGAGTCTCTGTGACCCTCTACCTGCTCGACACGAACACGATCAGATCCATCCTCAAAGACAAGTCGCCAGCCGCGCGCGCCCGCCTCGACCGAGTGGGAACCCGCAAAGATCACGACGCGGCCATCTCCAGCATCACCCTCGGCGAGATCCTTTACGGACTGGAGAAAATCGGAGCCGGCCTGCAGCGACGCAAGGCGGTTGAGTTGTTTTTCTCCACCATCACAATCTGCTCCTGGGATCAGGCCGCTGCCGAAGCCTACGGACACCTTCGTGCCCGCCAGGAGGCTCGCGGCAAAACTCTCGGCCCCAACGACCTCCAGATCGCCGCCCATGCCCTCGCCCTCGGTGCGATCCTCGTTAGCCACGACCGAGCCTTTCGCCACGTCACCGGACTCGCAGGCCTCGAAGACTGGTCCACCGACCAATAATCCATCAGCACAATTCGCGTAGCGAATCAGAACCCCCGCCAGTACACTCGTGGAATCTCCCACCCCGGTTCTCGAGAGGACGTGCGAGCATGGCGGGCCCGTTGGAAAAATGGTCGTGGATCGCCGGGATCGTCAGTGCCGTCTTCGGCATCCTCGCCTACTGGAAAATGGTCAGGTCGAAGGAAGGATCGCGTACCTCTCAAAACGCCGGGGCAGGAAGCACGCAGATCGGCAACAATTCAGGAACCATCATCATCGGGCAGACAGCCCCTCCCGCGGCCCCCGTCGACATCCAGGGAAAATGGAACGATGAGCAGGCGGAGGAGATCGCACAAGCCAAACTCTTTGCCGCGAACTGGAGTCACACAAAATTTGAGGGTCCACTCAACCACGACCTGATCTGCGCGAGCGACCTCATCTACAAGGATCATCAGTCCAAAGTTCTGGCGTTCAAGACGACGCCCGAGGACTTTGAGTGTCACGCGTGTGCGCCCTGGCTCAGCTTCTTCGAGTTCGAAAAAGTCAGTCATGGCTGGAGCCTGATCAACACCGAAATCGCTGTCCTTCAAAGGGGATCCTGGGGAGACTTCCCTGCTGCATGGCTTAGTGTGCGCGTCATCAGCGACCAGATCTACGGCGTGTTCCTGACCAGCGGCTATACCGCTCAGGGGTTCACCACCCAGGGCGTGACCCTCTACGCCCGTATTGGCGACTCGTTCCGAGAAATCCTGAGCCTGAGCACCAGTGAGGATGATCCTCCGGAGTTTGGCGGAGGCGGCTGGTCCAGCACCATTGAAATTCGCCCCGCGGCCGCGGGTCTCTACGATGTCGCCGTTCATCGCAAAGGCAAAACAGGCCCTGAGGACCTTCGCTGGGTCGAAGGTCCCCATGAAGGCAAAGACGACGTTGCCGGAGACGACGACCGAATCCGGCCTCTCGACGTCTTCAAGTTCGACGGCAGACGGTATGTACGAAGTCATCTTTTTCAGTAGGTGAATCGAGCAGCCGATCCGCGCCACGATCTACCCCGCACCCCGCACTCTCTCCCCCGGTGGTCATCGCAATTCCTGCTGAACTGGCTATGGCCCTCCCGTCCCGTTCGGTCCCACACTCATCCGCAGTGCCTCGTTCCCCTATGGGCGACCCGCTTGCGTTGTCGCGCAACCCGGTGGGTCGTCCCCAGGGAGGCGCGACTCCCCAATGTCTCCAGCGCCGGAACACAGGAACCCGCTCGCTCACGGCCTCTTCGTCTTCGCCGCTGCCGCCATCGTCCTCGGCCTCCTGGGACTCGTCTGGTCTGACTTCGCCATCTCCTGGCAGCGCGTCGGCCCCGATGTCCCCCACCGCCTGGCCCTTGCCCGCCTCGCCGCTGTCATTGAATTGGGTTGCGGTCTTGGCCTCCTGTGGCGCCGCACCGCTCGCGCCGCCGCCCTCTTGCTCACCGCTCTCTACGCGGTCTTTAGTCCTGCTCTGGATTTCGCCCGTCGTCGCCCACCCCGCCATCTACGACAGCTGGGGTAATGTCTTCGAAGAACTCTCGCTGGTCATCGGAGGTCTGGTGGCCTTCAGCACCCTCTCGCCGGCCGGCTCCCCCTGGTTTCGCCACCGTCGCACCTTCGCGCGCCTCTACGGCATCTGCCCCATCTCCTTCGGCACCGACCACCTCATCTACCTCGCCGGAGCCGCCACCTGGGTCCCTCGCTGGATACCGCCCAGCCAGAAGTTCTGGATCGTCGCCACCGCCATCTTCTTCTTCATGGCCGCCGCCGCGATCCTCTCCGGCATTCTCGCCGGACTCGCCGCCCGCCTGCTGACCGTTATGATCCTGCTCTTTGGAGCCCTCATCTGGGCGCCCCGGCTGGCGGCCGCCCCCCACACCCACTTTGTCTGGTCCGGCAACGCCATCAATTTCGCCCTGGCCGCCGCTGCCTGGGTCGTCTCTGACGTCCTCTGCGATCCATCTGTCTCCCGTCTGGCGACCCAACCGGCACGGCCCATGGCCATCCTGCAGCGCATCGACGACTATCGAACCAAAACCGCTGTCTGAAAACGGTTGTCATCCCACCGGCCAGCGGGCTCCGAAACCTGTAACCTGCAACCTGATGGAAGCCCTGCCTCTGCAGCCCGCCTTTGCCCGCGCCTTCGCTCAGGACTGGATCGAGGCCTGGAACACCCACGACCTCGATCGCATCCTCGCCCATTACGACGACACCGTTCTCCTCACCTCGCCCGTCGCTCGCCGATTTCTGAACGGCGGCGACACCATCGAGGGAAAACCTGCCCTGCGCGAGTACTTCCGTCAGGGCCTCCAGGCCTACCCGGACCTGCGTTTCGATTTTCTTGAGGTTCTCTGGGGCATTGAGACCGTCGTCGTCCGCTACATCAACAGCGTCCGCGGCGGCCCCTCCGCCGAAGTCATGCTCTTCAATGCAGCCGGAAAGGTCACCCGCGTCTGGGCAAACTACGACCAGTAGTCTCAGGAATGTGCATTGGAAGTTAGAAGTCCGAAGGCGGCAAAGTCGCCGGAGAAGGCTCGCTCCGGCTCAGCACAAGCGATCCGCGATCCGCCGTCCGCGATCCGCTGACGGCTGTACGTTATCCGCTGTCCGCTATCCGCTACCCGCTGTATGCTATCCGCGATCCGCTATCGGCTGTACGCTGTCCGCTGTCCGCTGCCTTTAGACCTCGTACCCGCCCGGATTCGTCGCGAAAAACCGTAACTGCGCCTGCAGCCTGTCCAGCTTGTCCTGCAGCAGCGACGTCTCTTCGCGCGACAGCACCAGCGTTCCCCGGCGGCTCTCAATGTCGTCGTAGGACACTTGTGCCTTCTCCACCAGCCCCGCAATGCTCGCAGGATTGTCCCGGAGCGTCAGTCCCCCGAGCATCTCCGCCGTCAGCAACGCGTCGGACAGTAACGCCTCAAAAATCATGCGCCGCATATCACCATAGGGGTTGGGTGCCAAAAAACACTCCGCAGCCATCCTGCCTCCATCGTTCGCATTCATCGTGGCGTTTCTGGCCCGTGAGTGGTCGTGAACTGCGATATGTGGATTCTCGCAGCGACCCCCTGGCCCAGTCGGTGATAAATATCACCCGCCCTTACGACGGGAGTCTCCACCCTCAATCGCCGTCGTTGGCGGACAGGGTCTGGAATCCGCCTGCTGCCCGGGAGTATGCACTTCTCCGGGGTTCTGTGGAAATCGTGTCAAGTCCCATCGGTCACGTTACCGCCGCTTCCCGCCTGATTGCCAAGGACTTCCACGCCATGGACGTTGGCAGTAAACCGGCCCCACCCTGCTATTCTGAAAATAGAGAGGAAATATGCAAAGGCTGCCAATCCGGCAGCCTTTTCCTTGCCCGCGCCATGCCTTCCATCCTTCTCCAATCCGCCTGCCGGCCCAGGTCGCCGCGCGTCCTCCTGCGTTCCGTAAGCGTTCACCTGCAAGCGGCTTGTGCGCTGTCTGCTGTCTTGAAGCCCCCAAAACCTACACCATGCACCCCAGTGCCCTGCTTTGGAGCCTCCAAAATCTACCCTGTTTCCCGGTACAAAGCGTTTGGAGCCTCCAAAAGAAATTCGCACTTACCAGCAAGCACAGTACTTACCCAAAAATGTAATCCCCCCCCGGGGGGGGGTATCCCGACTGCTCAAGTCCGGCGATATCGCCTGGACGGCGAACCCTTCCGGTACCCTGTATCCATGAAAGTCGCGCTCCTCGGATTCGGAACCGTCGGCAGCTCTGTTGCCCGGATCCTCTGCGATCTCCAGCCCGCCGGCCTCGAGCTCGCCGTCATCTTCAACCGCGGCATCGCCCGCAAAAAGATCGACTGGGTTCCCTCTTCCGTTCTCTGGACCGAGGATTTTGAAGACGTACTCGGTTCCGGAGCCGACGTCATCGTCGAACTCGTTGGCGGCCTCGAACCCGCAGGAACCTGGGTGCGCCGGGCCCTCGAAGCCGGCAAGTCCGCCGTTACCGGCAACAAAAAGCTCATCGCCCGCGATGGCGTCGAGCTCGATCGCCTCGCCCGCTCTCGCGGCGGCCACCTTCTCTATGGAGCCGCCGTTGCCGGAGGCATCCCGGTCATTCCTGGTCTCACCCAGGGATTTGCCGGCGACCGCATCACCCGCATCGAAGGCATTCTCAATGGAACCTGCAACTACATCCTCAGTCGCATGGAAGCCGGAGACGCCTTCGCCGATGTTTTGAAAGACGCGCAGCAGCTTGGCTACGCCGAAGCCGATCCCAGCGAAGACGTCGACGGCTACGACGCGCGCGCCAAGCTGGTCATCCTCTCCCGCATCGCGCTTCGCTCCGGCCTCGACGTGGACTCGGTCGCCTGTCGCTCCATCACCGAAGTCGACGCCATCGACCTCAACTACGCGCGCGATCTGGGCTGCACCATCCGTCAGATCTCCAGAGCCGAGCTGCGTCCTGGCGGCGTCGCCGCTGGCGTTGGTCCCATGCTCGTGCCGCTGCGCTCGCCGCTCGCCTGGTCGCGGGGCACGGAAAACATGGTCCTCGTCTCCGGCCAGTATGGCGGCGACGTCGTCTTCTCCGGTCACGGAGCCGGCGGCAATCCAACTGCGGTTGCCGTTGTTTCCGACCTCATCTCGCTCGCCCACGGCTCGCGCCCCGTCGATTTGCCCAGCCGCGCCGTTGCTGTCAGCGGCGAGTTTGAAGTGCCCCATTACATCCGCTTCGTCGTCGGGGATCGTCCTGGCATCGTCGCCGAAATCGCCGGTGCGCTCGCCGCTGAGCACATCAACATCGATGCCCTCTTCCAGCGTCCCGGCTTCCAGAAAGGCAGCCTGCCCTTTGTCGTCACCGTCGAGCCCTGCGCCGCCTCCGCGCTGCGCCGCGCTCTGGATCGCATCGCGCACGCAGCATGGCTTACGCAGCCGCCGCTCGATATGCCGATGCTGGGCGAGTAAGGACGCCGATGTTCGCCACCGTCATCTCCGCCATTACCACTCTGCTGACGCTCGCCGGGCTCGCTTACTATCTCCTCGCGCTCTGCAGCGCCCGCAGCTTCCTGCGCCGCCCGCGCTTCCCTGCCGGATTCGCGCCGCCCGTCAGCATTCTCAAGCCTCTTCACGGCGCTGCTCCCGGCATGCTGGAAGCCTTCGCCAGCCACTGCCGCCAGAATTATCCGGTCGATTACGAGATCCTGTTCGGCGTCTCCTCACTCGAAGATTCCGCGGTCCCGCTGGTCCAACAGCTCCAGGCGGACTTCCCCGAGCGCAGCATCCGGCTGATCGCCACGCCCGAAGTCCTCGGCCTGAACGGCAAGATGAGCAATGTAGCCCAGCTTGTGCCGCACGCCCGCCACGAGCACCTGGTCATCGACGACGCCGACATCCATGTCGGCTCGCAGTATCTGTCGCGCGTTCTGGAGCCTTTTGGTCCGGTCGATGGCCAACCGCCGACTGGCCTCGTGACCGCCCTCTACAGCGGCCGCGCGCACGGCACGCTCGGTTCAAAACTCGAAGCGCTGGGCATCGCAACCGACTTCGCGCCTGGCGTCCTGACCGCGCGCTTTCTCGATCGGCGCCTTCGCTTCGGACTCGGCTCTACGCTGGCCGTGACCCGCTCGGCTCTCGACGCCATCGGAGGCCTCGCGCCGTTCGCGGAATTCCTCGCGGATGACTATCAACTCGGCTCGCGCATCGCCGATGCCGGCTTTCGCGTGGAGCTGGCCGACGAGATTGTCGAGACCGAGGTTCCCGCCTGGAGCTTTTCCGGCTTCTGGGAGCATCAGATCCGCTGGGCTCGCGGCATGCGCGATTCGCGGCGCGCCGGTTATCTGGGAATGCTCTTCTCCTACGGCCTGGCCTGGGCCTTCCTCAACCTCATCGCCTCCGGAGTCAGCGTCACCGCCTTCGCGCTCTTCAGCCTGACACTGCTCGTCCGAGTTTCGCTCGCGCTGGGCGTCGGTGTTGGCATCCTCGGCGATCGCCAGGTTCTGCGCGACCTTTGGCTGATCCTGCCCCGGGACCTGATCGCACTCGCCCTCTGGGCGTGGAGCTACGCCGGCAACACGGTCGCCTGGGGCAACGAACGCCTGGTACTGCGCAAGGGCAAAATTGTTTCCAGTGCGGTGCTGAAGCCTGCTCCCCGTTCAGCGGCGCCTTCAGAGAAAAGGCTCGGTTCTCAGTGACCCGACGGCGGCACGTATTCCTTCGGCAGCGCGGCGCCCTCGCCGAAGAAGAACTGATCCATCTGCTCGACCAGAAATTCCTGCGCCTGCGGCGTCCACGGCTGCAGGCGGTATTCATTCAGCAGCATCTTCTGCCGCTCGATCCATTCCTGCCACGCCTTTTTCGAAACGTTGTTGTAGACCTTGTTGCCAAAGTCGCTGTCGAAAGGCGGCTCGTCCAGCCCCTCGAGCTCCTGCTTGTTGCGTGCGCAAAATACCATGTGCGGCATAGTCGTCAGTCTCTCCTGGTTATTGTACCGGCTGGTTCCCCTTCGCTGGCGAACGTCCCCCCGGGCAACCCGATCAACCTCCGGTGGACTCGCATGAACGTAACCCTTTCAGCCGCCGGGCTGGCCAATCTCCGGCGTGCGACGATAGAAAGATTTCTGCCTATGCTGATGGACCACAATCCGTCACCCCTTTCAATGAAAGCTGTTCAATGAAAAGAAAGTTCGGATTCCTTTACATTCTTCCTCTCTTCGTCTCCACCGTATTGTTGGCCATTCCCCATCCGGCGCGAGGCCAGTCTGTCGAGGAGATCGTGCGCAAAGTCGTCGGCAATGAACTCTGGGCGGACTCCAACGACCACACCCGATGGATGTACAGGGATGCGTACAAGTCCCCGGACAAAGATGTAGTCAAGCTGGTGATCGAAACGTCGCAGGGAAACCTCTCGATGGTGGTCGAAGACCATGGTCAGCCGCCCGGCGCTCAGGAACATCAGGCAGACCAGGATCGCATTCACCGCATGGTCAGCGATCCCGCCTTCCGCGTGCAGCAGAAGAAGAACGAGCAGCATGATGGGCAGCAGGCACGGGACATGCTCAAGATGCTCCCTGACGCTTTTGTCTGGACCATCGTCAGCCGGAGCGACGGCAACGTCACGTTATCCTTCCATCCGAATCCGAACTTCTCTCCCGACAGCATGAATGCGAAGGTACTCGCGGCCATGTCGGGAACAATGACGGTCGATGAAAAATCCATGCGTCTGAGGGCTTTGCACGGCCATCTCGATAATCCCGTGGATTTTGCATGGGGGCTGCTGGGCCACCTCAATGCCGGCGGCACTTTCCACATCGACCGAGCCGATGTTGGCGACGGCAGCTGGCAGATCACCGGGATGCACGTCCACATCTCCGGCCACGCCCTGTTCTTCAAAACCATCGGCGATCAGGAAGATGAAGTCACCAGCGATTATCACCACGTTCCCGACGACGTGAATATTGACAGAGCTGCAGAGATGCTGCGCGACGGGCAGGTTGCCCGCGAACTGGGCGCGGGAGCGCACGCGGGATCGTAGAACTGCTCACGTGCATCTTCAGTGCATGTGCAGTCGCCAGGCTGTGTAGCTGGCAATCTCGTGCCCCAGCCGCTGGGCTCGCTGCAGCCAGGGAATGCTGCGCCCCACCGGCCGCGGCGAGGTGTAGACCTCGAGTCCATCGTGCTCGCAGATGGCGTGGATGCGAAACAGATGGGTTCCATCGCTCACCACGTCAATCGTGCGGAAGCCATTCTTGCGCGCAATCACCGCCAGCCGCTCTGCCGACTCCTCGGTATTGTCGCTCTCGGTCTCCGCGATGATGGCTTCTTCCGGCACGCCATGGGCGATCAGATAATCGTGCCCCACGCCGCCTTCCGAATGCCGGTCCGTGGGATCGCCGCCGCCCAGGGTGATGATCATGGGCGCCAGCCCACGCTGGTAGAGTTCCAGCGCATGCGCCAGGCGCGCTCGCAGCACCGGCGACGGGCGGCCGTCGTACTCCGCGGCGCCGAACACCGCAATCGCATCTGCGCGCTGCGCCTCATCGCGATGGGCGTATTCCTGAATCCGTCCATCCACCCACAGGACCCACAGCACCACCCCTGCCGCCAGCACGCCCGTTGTGGAGAGCCACAGACGACGCCGCGATCCGGCGGCCGTCTTCCACGGGAACGCCCGCGCCATCCGCAAATTGTCATCCGGAAGAATCATCGTGACTGCAGTGCGAGCGCAATAGCGTGCGTCGGGATCGCTCCTTCCCGCAGAATCTGCCAGCTCCCGTCCGGCCCGGACAGGTCCACAATCGTGGTGGCCACGCTTCGCCCGGTTGGGCCGCCATCCACGATCACCGGTATACGGTCGCCGATCTGATCCCTGACGCAGGCTGCGTAGGTGCACTCCGGCAGTCCCGCCAGGTTTGCCGAAGTCGCGGTAATCGGCAGCCCCAGCGCGGACACCACCGCCCGGGGAATGGCCGCGTCAGGAATCCGCAAGGCGACGTTGCCGGTATTAGCGGTACTGCGCAGCGGCAGCCGCGAGCTGGCTTTAACAATCACCGTCAGCGGCCCTGGCCAGAAGCGTTCCGCCAGCAGATCGAAGCACACACTGATCTCCCGCACCAGCTGGTAAGCCTGCGCCAGGTTCGCAATCAGCAGAGAAAGCGGCTTGTGTTTGAGCCGCGATTTGATCTCGTAGATCTTCTCCACCGCGCGGAGGTCCACCGGGTCGACAGCCAGCCCATAGAACGTATCCGTGGGCATGCCGACGACTTTGCCCTCGCGGATGCAGGACGCAATGAACTCGATCCGGTCCGGCTCGGGCTCGTCCGGATGCACGCGCAGAATCTCTGCAGCCAAGGCCTCTCCTGTTGAGGAACATCGCGGCGCACTTTGTATTGGATGAAAGCCGTATGAGCCCATCAGGCCCGCAGGCAGGTTAGAATCCCCCCATGCCGACGGCTTCGGAGCGCTCGCGCCTCATCAGCATTGTACAGAGTCGCCAGAACGCCCGGGTCCGGGAATTGCGCGCCGCCTTCGCCCGCTCCAGCCGCGATCCAATCGAAGCCATCGCCCTCGAAGGCGAACATCTCCTCGCCGAGGCCCTCCGCAGCGGCATCCGCCTGCGTACCGTCTTCGTCCGCCACGATCCCCAGCGCCATGAAGCGCACCTCCGCCTTCTCGATCGACTGCGGATTCCTCCCCCTGTTCCCATCGTGGAGCTTACCCCGCCAGTCTTCGACAGCGTCGTCGAAACCGAGTCGCCCCAGGGGATTGCCGCCCTGGCCGATCCACCGCGCTTCTCGCTCGACGATCTCTTCAGCCGGCCGGCGCCGCTGATCGTGATCGCGGCCGGCCTTCAGGATCCCGGCAACTTCGGCACGCTCATTCGATCGGCCGAAGCCTTTGCCGCCAGTGGCATCCTGGCTCTTCCCGGCACCGTCTGTGTCTGGAATTCCAAGGTCCTGCGCGCCTCCGCCGGCTCCGCCTTCCGCGTGCCGGTTGTGTCGGAGAAGCCGGCTCCAGCCTTCGCTGCCCTTGCGGATCGGCGTATCTCCGTTTACGCAGCGGTGCCGGGTTCCTCCGCAGCGGAAGCGCTTCCCTGCTCGCAGGTGGACTGGACCCGCCCCGCCGCCCTGATCATCGGCAATGAGGGCAGCGGGCTATCGCAAGACCTGCTCGACCGCGCCGATCAGCTGGTCTCCATCCCCACGCCTGGACCCGTGGAATCCCTTAACGCCGCCGTCGCTGCCAGCGTGCTTCTCTATGAAGCCGCGCGGCAGAGGGCCCATCCATGAGCCTCTTCAACCCCACTCCCGACGCGAAGACCGTACCCGTCGCGGCGCCCCTCGCGGAGCGCATGCGCCCGCGCGCTCTCGATGAGTTCCTTGGTCAGGAGCACCTCCTCGGCCCCGGCAAGCCCCTCCGCGTTCAGATCGAGCGCGACGATGCCTCCTCGATGATCTTCTGGGGACCGCCCGGTGTCGGCAAAACCACGCTCGCGAAAATCATCGCCGAAACCACGAAGGCCACCTTCATCGAGTTCTCCGCCGTCCTCGCCGGCATTAAGGAAATCAAGCAGGTGATGGCCGACGCAGAGAAGGCCGCCTCCTGGGGCACTCGCACCATCCTCTTCATCGATGAGATTCACCGCTTCAACAAAGCCCAGCAGGACGCCTTCCTGCCATGGGTCGAGCGTGGCTCCATCCGCCTCATCGGCGCCACGACAGAAAATCCTTCCTTCGAGATCAACTCCGCTCTGCTGTCCCGGTGCCGTGTCTATACCCTGCACCAACTCACCGATGAGCAGATTCTCGCCCTCCTGCAACGCGCCCTCTCCGATCCCGACCGCGGCCTTGGCGCCCAGCACCTCACCGCCGGCGAAGGCGCTCTGGAACTTCTCGCTTCCTACGCCTCCGGCGACGCCCGCAACGCGCTCAACTCGCTCGAAGTCGCCGCAAAACTCGCAAGCCGCGGCACCTTTACCCGCGAGATTGCCACCGAGGCCCTCCAACAGCGCGTCCTCATGTACGACAAGCAGGGCGAGGAGCACTACAACCTCATCTCCGCCCTCCACAAATCCGTGCGCAATTCCGACCCCGACGCCGCCCTCTACTGGCTGGGCCGCATGATGAAAGGCGGCGAGGATCCGCTTTACATCGCCCGCCGTGTGGTCCGCATGGCCGTCGAAGACATCGGCCTGGCTGCGCCCGAAGCCCTGAACCTCTGCCTCTCCGCCCGCGACATGGTGGACTTCCTCGGCTCCCCGGAAGGCGATCTCGCCCTCGCCGAAGCCGTCGTCTATCTCGCCCTCGCGCCCAAATCGAACGCTGTCTACACCGCCTGGGGACAGGTGATGGACGATATCGAGAACACCCGCCAGGAGCCCGTCCCCCTGCATCTGCGCAACGCCCCCACTCGCCTCATGAAAGAACTCGATTACGGCAAAGGCTACGAATACGCCCACGACGTCGAAGGCCGCGTCGCCGACATGGAGTGCCTGCCCGACTCCCTCCGTGGCCGCCGCTACTATCTACCCACCCAGGAAGGCCGCGAAAAGCTCCTCGCCCAGCGCATCGACGAAATCCGCCGCGTCCGCGAGTTGAAGCGAGGTCCGCAATAGGTCCAGAGCGAACCGTCGAACCGAAACGGTGATAGGCCTTGCGAGCGGCCTCGTTCGACATCCCAGATGAAGAAAACGTAATCGAACGACCGCACGCCCCTGCATCTAAGTCGGTTGGGCGCAGTGAGCGCGCCATTCCATTTCATCCAATCCCTTTTCGGAGGCGTTCGCGCCTTGACTCGCTTCCGCCGTCGCGTGAGTGCGCGACCAGAAATCTCGACAGCAGACTCCGTCGCCCCGCCCTTCCCATTGACCGGCCGGCGTCCCTCCGCCCCTGTTGCGGTCGTGGCCGTCGCAGCCCTGGCCCTCCTCCTGAGCGCGTTCTCTTCGCCTGGACAAGTTCTCCGTTACCCAAAACCGCCCAACGCGGCCCACGGAAGAACTTTGTACCAATCCGGATGCACTGCCTGTCACGGCGGCCGCGGCAACGGCGCTCCCGCCGACAATACCGAGTTCAAACGCCCCGATACCTTCCCGGACTTCACCCGCTGCGACCAGACAACGCCCGAACCCAACATGCAATGGAAGGCCATCATCACCAACGGCGGTCCGGACCGCGGTTTGTCCACCATCATGCCCGCCTTTGGCCAGTTGCTCTCCTCCAGCGACGTCGACGACCTCATCGCTTACCTGCGCACCTTCTGCGGCAATCCACACTGGCCCCGCGGCGAGCTGAATCTGCCCCGCGCGCTGGTCACCGAGAAGGCCTTCCCCGAAGACGAATTTGTGCTCTCCACCGCCGCCAATGTCACCGGCGCGCCCGGATTCGCAACGGATTACATCCATGAAGAGAGTTTTGGGGCACGGGACCAACTTGAAGTCGACATGCCGCAGCACGACGAGGATCAAAGCCATCAGTGGCAGAACGGCATCGGCGACATGACCTTCGGGCTCAAGCACGTGATGTTCGCCAACCTTCGTACCGGTTCCATCCTCAGCCTGCAGGGCGGCATCCTGCCGCCCACCGGCAACAGCAAGCGCGGCTTCGGGAGCGGCACTACCACCTTTGAGCCCTTCGCCGCTTTCGACCAGATCTTCCCCACGAATACCTGGATCCAGTTTCAAATGGGCGCCGACCTTCCCCACGACACCAGCAAGGCGCCTCAATCGCTCTTCTACTACACCGCCATTGGGCAATCTCTCGCGAGAGATCATCGCCTCGGCCGCCTCTGGAGTCCCATGGTGGAGTTACTGGCCAACCGCGACCTGGTCGACGGCGCTAAAACCGACTGGGACGTGCTTCCGGAAATGCAGGTCACCGTCAGCCAGCGGCAGCACATCCGCATCGATCTGGGTGTCCGTACTCCAATGACCGACACCGCCGGCCGCCAGTCGCAGCTCTATTTCTATGTCCTCTGGGACTGGGCTGACGGCAAATTCTGGGAGGGCTGGTGATGAGGTCGCTGCTGCCAAATCTCGCCCTTCTCGCTTTTCTCCTGCCTTTCTCTGCTCACGCCCAGGTAAGGAAATCCGACAAGGATTTCAAAATCCAGTTCCGCACTTCCGACCGCTGCGTTGCCTGCCACAACGGTCTCAAAACCCAGGAGGGCCACGATATCTCCATCGGCTTTGACTGGAGCGCCAGCATCATGGCGAATGCCTCGCGTGACCCCTACTGGCAGGGCAGCGTGCGCCGTGAGTCCATCGATCATCCCGAGTCGAAGGCCGATGTCGAAGACGAGTGCTCCACCTGTCACATGCCTCTGTCTCACTTCACGGCGGAAGCAGAAGGCCACAAGCCACAGGTCTTCTCCCACCTGCCGCTCTCCTCGATCCTCGGCAAAGACGGAGCCGCGGCCGACGGCGTCTCCTGCTCCGTCTGCCACCAGATCGAGAAAACCCGCCTCGGTACGCCGCAGTCTTTCAGCGGCAACGTCGTCTTTGCCGGCCCCAGCGATCCGCACAGCCGTCCCGAGTATGGACCGTTCGATGTCGACAAGGGCCATCAGCACGTCATGCAGTCCTCCACCCACGGTATGGTTCCCACCCTGGCGGCGCACATCCGGGACGCGGCTCTCTGCGGCAGTTGCCACACCCTTTACACCAAGGCTCGCGGCCCCGGCGGCAAAGCCATCGGGACTCTCCCCGAGCAAATGCCCTACCTGGAATGGCTCCACAGCGACTACAAAGATCGCGAAACATGCCAGCAATGTCATATGCCGGTCGTGAACCAGCCCGTCGCTATCACCGCCGTCTTCGGCCCGCTCCGCGAAGGTATGCACCGCCACGAGTTCATCGGCGGCAATTTCCTCATGCAGCAGATCCTCAACGACTACCGCCGCGACCTCGCCACCGCCGCTCAGCCACGGGAACTCGTCGCAGCCACTCTCCGCACTCGTGAATTTCTTCAGACCCAATCCGCTAAGGTCTCTGTGCAAGATCTCACCCGACACAACGGCCATCTCTCACTCGAAGTCCGGGTCCGGAACCTCACCGGCCACAAGCTTCCCACCGCCTACCCTTCACGTCGCGCCTGGCTGCATGTCACCGTGCAGGACCGCGACGGCCACACCATCTTCGAATCGGGCGCGCTGAACCCCGATGGCTCCATAGCCGGCAACGTCAACGACGAGGATCCCAACCGTTACGAGCCGCACTACCCAACCATCACCAGCCCGCAGCAGGTCGAAATCTTTGAGTCGATCCTCAGGGATTCTCGCGGCGCCGTCACTACCGGCCTGCTCAGCGCGGTGGGCTATCTCAAGGACAACCGCGTTCTGCCCACCGGCTTCGACAAGGCAACTGCCTCGCACGATATCGCCGTCACGGGCCGTGCTCTCGAGGATCCGAACTTCACCGGCGGTTCCAGCACCGTTCGCTACCTCATCGACACAGGAGCCGCCCCTGGGCCGTTCCGGGTCCGCGCCGAGCTCTGGTACCAGCCCATCGGCTATCGCTGGGCCCATAATCTCGCGCCGTACCAGGCGGCCGAACCGCAGCGCTTCGTCCATATCTACGAATCCGAGGCCGCCCGCTCGGCCGTTATTCTCGCCACCGCCGACGCCGGCGAACCCGATTAGCCCTGGGCGCGCCCTCTTTTTCGAGGACCGCGAACCGCGCGCGATCGTTCATGAACGCTCTCCGCTGCACTCTGTACCCCGCTCTTCATGTGCTATATTCCAAATGAGTTCCGATGATCTTCTCTCGTGAGTACGTTGGCTATCTGGCGCGCCATACTGTCAAGCACCTCATCGACGCCAAAATGATCGAAACCGCGAAACCGGCCGCCGTGCAGGAGCGCGTCAACCAGGGCCTGCTCGATGAGCTGTCCCTCGAGGACCGCATCAACGACGAAGTCCGCGTCATCCTCGAAGCCTACCAGGAAGAAATGCACCGCACCGGCGCCAGCTACTCGGAGATGTTCAAAAAGGTCAAAACCGAGCTCGCGCGCAAGTACAAGGCGGTCCTGTGAGAATCTCCCGCGACAAGCTCAACAAGCTCGCCCACGTCGTGGCCGATACCCTCGCCGACATTTCCGAGTGCGACTTCCTTGAGGACCGCAATACCATCCGTCAGGAAGCACGCAAAGCTCTCGAGCACCTGCTGCTTGAAGAGATGCGCATCGATCAGGCTGCCCGCCAGAAGATCGAATCCCAGCGCCGCATCATCCCCGAAGGCAGCCAGGAGTGGGACATCCTCTATCGCAAGTATTACAACGAGGAAGTCAAAAAACTCGGCATCTGAAGATCCGCTCGTTCCTCGAGTTTCTTCGAACTCCGACGTTCATTCCCGATCCGATTCCACTGCCGCTTCCTCTTTTCCATAAGGTTCCCTTCCCAGTCTATGGAAAATAAGATCAGCCTGGAGACTGCGTGTTGCCCGGCGACGCGAATTCCCCTCCCTTTTGCCGTTCCGACACATTCCAATCGATTAGTTTATCGTTTTCAAAACAGTACCCTTCTCATTACTTAATTAGTTAGTTATCCACACGGAACTCGCTACCCTCGCCCCTGAGCTCCAGTCTGGCCTCGAAAATGCACTCTCGACCAGGTTGCTTATGGTTGCAGTACCGAGTTTCAGTCGAAGTTCTTCTTCTGGTACCTGTTTTTGGGCGTTTGTGACGCCGCTTCTCCCAGGATTTCCGCCTGTGCGAAATCCGGGTCGGCGCTTTCCAGCCTTTGGCAGTCACCCACGCCGGATCATTTCATATTTTGGGAGCATGCATGTCGCTTAAGCGCATTACCTGGTTCTCTGTCTTGTTGATCGCAGTTTTACCCTTCTGCGGAATTCCCCGCGCCCTTGCGCAAAGCACCTATGCCAGCATCCATGGCACGGTCACTGACACCAGCGGGGCCGTCCTTCCTGGCGCAACCGTCACTGTTACCAATACCAGCACCGGCATCTCGTCTGCGGCAACGACCGATGGCAGAGGCTATTACATCTTCCCGCAGCTTGCTATCGGCGGTCCCTATACGGTAAAGATCGTGAAGGATGGGTTCCAGGCCTCGCAGTCTACTGGCATCACGCTCAACGTCAATGAAAACCGCGACGTCGATACACAACTGGCCACCGGATCCGTCTCCCAGACCATCCAGGTCAATGCGAATGCCGTCCAGGTGGACACCTCCGATACCCAACTCAAGAGCACAGTGACTGCCCAGCAGATCGAGCAGCTCCCGCTCCTCGGTCGTGATGCCAGCATTCTCCAGAAGCTGACTCCCGGCACGGTGGAGTCTTCTGACCGCTTCGGCAACTACTCGTCCAACGGCAACCAGACGCAGATGAACAGCTTCCTGCTGGATGGAGCCGACATCAACGACGGCCCGCTTCAGCAGCAGGGTATTCTCGTGAACCCCGACGCCCTCAGCGAAGTGACTTTCCTCACCAGCTCCCAGAACCCGGAATATAGCCGTAACTCCGGAGCCATTGTTAACGAAACAATTAAGAGTGGCACCAACGCGTTTCACGGCGACGGCTTCGAGTTCTACCGCGACACTTTCCTCAACAACGGAGACTACTTTTCGCTGCCCGGCCAGCGGCCCGTCTTCCATCAGAACCTCTACGGCGGCACTCTCGGCGGCCCGGTGATTAAGAACCGGCTGTTCTTCTTTGGTGCGTATCAGGGCTTCCGCAACGCCACCGCCGCAACCCAGGTCACCACCGTGCCCACCGATGCTCAGCTCGGGCGCAATGGCTCCGGTTACGCCAGTCTTACCAACGATACGAACGAGATCAACGGCACCAACGCATCCGGCCTCAGCTCCAATCCACTTCCGTTCGCGATTCAGGGACCCAACGGCACCTGCCCTGCGGGAGAAGCCTGGAATGCCTGCTTCGCCGGTGGCAGCGTCAACGTGCCCACCTCGGACATCAACACCATTTCGTCTGCACTGCTCGCCAGGTACGTCCCGTCGCCCAATGACGGCAATAAATACAACTTCAACGCCGGCAGCTCGGAAGCGGAAGATCAGGGCATCCTGCGCTTTGACGTTCAGGCCACCCACAAGGACCTTCTCTGGGCTTCGAGTGTCTTCCAGTCCGAGCCCAATACCGCGGAGCTGCCCTTTACCGGTACGAATCTCCCGGGTCTGCCGGAAAACAATGCTCGCCACATCAAGATTTTTAATGCTTCCTGGACCCACACTTTCAATCCCAACACGCTGAATGAGCTGCGCGCAGGCTACTATCGCTTCGACTACGCCGCCGTTGAGCCCGCTCAGGTCATCCCGCCCTCGTCGCTCGGCTTTGACATCAGTCCCCAGAATCCCGGCGCCGCCTCCGTGCCCATCATTGGCGTCACCGGCTACTTCACCCTCGGTTTCAGCAATAACGGACCGCAGCCCCGCCTCGACGAGAACGAGGAGTTCTCCGACAACTTCACCAAAATCGTCGGCAACCACAACCTGATGTTTGGCGCTCACTTCGAACGCTATTACGTGCACAATCCGTTCTACTCCGCCAATAACGGCAGCTATAGCTTCAGCGGCTCGGGGTCCTACAGTTCCGGCGACCCGCTCCTCGACTTCCTCGTCGGCATCCCCGGCTCCTTCTCGCAGGGCTCCGGTGCGGAGATCGATGCCCGTGCAGAAGAGGTCTACGGCTACGCGCAGGACAACTGGAAGGTCAGTCCGTCCTTCACCTTCAACTATGGCGTCGGTTATGACATCCAGACCCCGTTCGCAAATCTGCAGTACGGAAGCGAAGCGGTGATCTGCTTCTCCCCCGGAGCGCAGTCGAAGGTCTTCCCCGATGCGCAGGCGGGTCTCCTCTATCCCGGCGATACCGGTTGCAACAACCAGGGCGGAGCCACCACCAAATACGATCATCTTGCTCCGCGGCTCGGCTTTGACTGGTCTCCGGAATCGGCGAGCACCCTCAGCTGGCTCACCGGTCCCCAGGGTGAGCATAAGCTCGCTGTCCGCCTCGGCGCCGGCCTCTACTTCAATCGCGACTCGGAAGAAGAGCAACTCCAGAACATCGAGGATCCACCCTTCGGCACCAGCAGCCATGGCGCCGCGGATATCGGCGGCAGCCCCTCTTTCGCCAATCCCTACACGGATATCAGCGGCAACGCGGCTCTGTCAGAACCCAACAAGTTTCCCTACGCGTTTCCGACACCAGGTCAGGCGATTGACTTCTCGTCCTTCCCGCCCTATGAACTCAGCGGCATTTCACCCAGCTATGACGTCCCCTACGTCTATAACTTCAACCTGAATGTCGAACGCCAGCTGCCCGGCAATCAGGTGCTCACTGTCGGCTACGTCGGCTCTCTCGGCCGTCATCTGACGCGTGCCTATGAAGCGGACAGGGAAACCATGGCCGGTCACGCCAACGCAGTGGCCTCCTGCAACTCGCTCATCGCAGCGAACGGTGGCGACGAGTCGGCCTGCCTCAGCCTGGCGCAGCTCCTCTCGTACCAACAGCCCCAGGATTTCACCGATACCTCCGGCAATTTCCTGTCGGTCGGCCACGTCAACACCGACGGCGTCTCCAGCTACAACTCCCTGCAGGTCCAGCTGAACAAACAGATGACCCACGGGCTCTACTACATCATTTCCTACACCTATGCCCACTCTCTCGATAACGGCTCCAGCTTCGAGAGTTCGGGCTTCGGTAACGGCAACGACGTTGCCGGGACCAACTGGGTCCCCGGCTTCCAGCAGCTCAGCTACGGCAACTCCGAATTCGACGCCCGCCATACCTTCCGCGCCGGATACGGGTATGTCGTGCCGATCTTCTCCAGCTGGAAGCAGCACTACCTCGTCAATGAAGCGCTGGGCGGCTGGAATATCACCGGCATCACCACGCTCCAGTCCGGCAACCCAGTCTCCATCGGTGAGAGTGGATACAACCGCTCCCTCTGGTGCAACGGTGCCGAGCCCTATTCCTTCTACGAGTGCCCCGACACCCCTGATACTTCCACCTTCCACATCTCCCACATGAATCCTCGCGGCTCCGGCAATCTGTGGTTCGATCCCACGGTCTTCTCGCCCGAACCGATTGGCACCTTCGGCAACGTCAAGCGCAACTTCTTCAGCGGCCCCGGCTTCAATTACACCGACATGTCCGTCTTCAAGAATTTCCCGCTGGGCCACGCCGACACTCCCCGCTATGTTGAATTACGGCTGGAGAGCTACAACCTCTTCAACCACCCCAACTTCGCGGGGCCCGATGGCAACCTGAGCGATGGCCTGCCCAGTCAGGGCGGCACCTTCGGTCAGATCACCTCTGTCGTTGAACCCGTGCAGGACGGCGGCAGCGGCGATCCTCAGCCCGGACGCGCCATCCAGCTCAGCGGCAAAATCTACTTCTGAGCAGCGCGGGAAGCAATCCATCCTCAACCAGGGCCGCTGCGGCGGCCCTCTTCCTTTAACGGCCGGAAAGATCCCCTCACCGCTTCGGGGTACACGATTCCCGAACCTCCGCTGCTGTCGAACACGACACAGTGGACGCGGAATCCCGCGAGTCAGGAGCCGGGGCAAGTTCTGGGAGGATCGGCCGCGTGATTTCAGCTGACCAGGAAGAAGAATTTAGTGCACCGGGTGACCTGCTGCGCACGCACTGGCCCGTTACCGTTGCTTCCTTCCGGACCTGGCGGGGTTGGCGGGATTGCGTCGCGCAGGACCCGGCACACGTGTAATTTTAGCACCGCAGGAACAGCGAACGCGGAGCACCGAGGTCCGTTTCCGTGTGTTCCGCGTTCTGGTTGTGAATCGCTGCCGCCCCAGGCTACCGGGTCAGGGTGGCTTCCAGCTTGTCCAGGCAGCTCGTCCAACCGTGGGTGTAACCCGTGCAGCTGTCCGCGGAGGAAATGTGCTCGTGGGTCAGCACCATCTCCGTGCCGCCCTCGACGTCGCGCAGTTGCACGGTCACCTGCGACGCCGGTTCGGTGTTCCAGTCCGCTCGCCACGTGAAGCGCACCAGCTCGTTCGGCACAATCTCCATATATTCCCCCGAGAACGAGTTCCGATTCTCCGCATTCTCCGGCAGACCGTCCATCGATCCCTTCATCTCGATGCGATACCTGCCGCCCTTCTGGACGTCTGTTTCGGCCGCCACGACCGACATGGGTCCCGGACACATCCACTTCCGCATCTCCTCCGAGTTCGTCCACGCTGCAAAGACCCGCTGCCGGCTGGCACGAATCACTCGGCGAATCTCCACTTTCAGATTCTCGCCCGTCTTGACTTCACTTGTTGCCACGGTTGCCATCCTCTTCTCCTTCCAGGTAGATCTGGAGGGCGTCGATCCGCCGGCTCCAGAATTTTTCATAGAAGGCCAGCCATGCCTCCGCCGGCCTCAGGGTATGCGCCTGCAGCTTCACAATCTGAAAGCTTCCTCTCCGCTCGCGCGCGATCAGATCCGCCCTCTCGAGCACGTTCAGGTGTTTAGAAACCGCCGCCAGCGTCATGCGATAGGGCCGCGCCACCTCGCCCACCGTCTTCTCCTTTACGGCGACATCACGAAGGATCGAACGGCGTGTACGGTCAGACAGCGCGTGGAAGACCGCATCCAGCCGTGCAGCATTGGACTTTACCATACGGTTGAATGTACGCCGACCCGCGTTTTGGTGTCAACCACATGGTTAAATGCCTGAACGGAAAAGCGACCGGCAGTCAGCGGTCAGCGATTTTGCAAACCTGACCGTTCACCGTTAAACGCATTCTGCCGGCACTCCGCTAGAATGGTCCTTTGTTTCCAGGAGTCTTCATTTGAATCTCTCTGTTCGCCCGCGTGTGCCCGTTCGAGCCAAAATCAGTGCCATTGGAACCTGGACCCCGCCTCGCCTTCTCACCAACGCCGATCTGGAAAAAATGGTCGAAACCTCCGACGACTGGATCACCTCTCGCGTTGGAATTAAACAGCGCCACATCGTCGAGCCTGGCATGGCCACCAGCCACATGGCCGTTGAAGCCGCCAAGGTCTGTCTTGCTGCTCGCGGCATCGATCCCACCGAAGTCGAGGTCATCATCGTCGGCACCGTTACCCCCGACATGCTCTTCCCCGCCACGGCCTGCCTCGTGCAGGATCGGCTCGGCGCCAAAGGCGCCTGGGGATTCGACCTCTCAGCCGCCTGCTCCGGTTTTGTCTACTCCCTGCAGATGGGTTGCAAGCTGGTTGAGAGCGGCGCACAGAAGAAGGTTCTCGTCATTGGCGCCGACACCATGTCGTCGATCATCGACTACACCGACCGCGCCACCTGCGTGCTCTTCGGCGACGGCGCCGGCGCAGTCCTGGTGGAGCCTGCTCAGGACGGCGAAACCGGCATGATCGATTTCCATCACGAGATCGACGGCTCCGGAGCCTGCGCCCTCTTCATGCCCGGCGGCGGCAGCCTGCATCCCTCAACGCACGAAACCATCGACAAGAAAATGCACTACGTCCATCAGGACGGCCAGGCGGTCTACAAGTTTGCAGTGCGCAAGATGGTCGAAGCCACTACCACCATCCTCGAAAGAAACGGCATCACCGGCGCCGATCTCGGCTGCTTCGTCGCGCACCAGGCCAACCGGCGCATCATCGCCTCGACCGCCGAACGCCTCGGCCTCCCCGAAGACAAGGTCATCATCAACATCGGCCGCTTCGGTAACACCACCTGCGGCACCATTCCCCTCGCCCTCAATACCGCCGTCGAAGAAGGCAAGGTGAAGAAGGGCGACCTGGTCCTCATCGCCAGCGTCGGAGCGGGCTTCACCGTCGGCTCCGCGTTGTTCCGCTGGGAAATCTAACGGCTGGGGCCAGCCGCTTTCCGCTGGCCGCTTCTGTGCTAACCGGTTCTTAGCGGCCGGCTGCAGGCCGAATTTCTACGCCTTCGAGCGCGCACCCACCACTACCAGGCCAATCCCGCCCACCAGAGCAATTGTGCTCAGAATCGGCGAAATCGGCACCGTCTTCGTCTGCTTGTGCTGGACCTGCAGCGGTCCCAGATCCACGTCTTTCTTCTCGTGGGTAAAGCTGATGCCACCCATCGCAAATCCAATAATCCCCACCACGATCAAAAGAATCCCCACTATCGTCGCTGCTTTCATGCTTCCTCTTTCGGAATCCTGAGTCGTTTCACGGACTGCCGCCCGTCGCGGCCATCCAGCCGTTGAGATGCAGGGAATCTCCGCCCCGCAGCCCCTCGCCGGACAAACCTCCCGTGTTCCCCTGCATCGCATTCGTCCGATGCCTCCTGAAATCCAATGGACGACGATCGCGCTCCGCCTGGCGCTCACGCTGCTCGCTGGCGGTCTCCTGGGTTCCGATCGCAGTCGCAACGGCCATCCCGCTGGCCTCCGAACCGTCCTTCTGGTCACCCTCGCCGCTTCCGTGGCCATGATCCAGATGAACCTGCTCATCCCCACCAACGGCAAGCCCCCCAATTCCTATGCCGTGATGGATTTGATGCGCCTTCCCCTCGGCATCCTTACTGGTGTCGGATTCATCGGAGCCGGCGCCATCGTGCGTCGCGGCGACATCGTGCTCGGCATCACCACCGCAGCCACGCTCTGGTTCGCCACCGTCGTCGGCCTCTGTCTCGGCGGCGGCCAGATCATTCTCGGCTCCGTCGCGGCCCTCATCGGCTATGGCGCTCTCACCGCTCTCCGCGGTCTCGAAAACATCATCGAAAAATATCAGCCCGCAACTCTGCTCGTGATCAGTGCCGAACCAGGCGCCCTCAGCCCCGACCAACTGCGCGTTCGCCTCGAGGCGGCGCACATCCGCATCCGTTCCCTATCCGTCGAACACTCCGCAGCCGATCACCGCCAGAGTATTCGCTGTCAGGTGCGCTGGCCCAGCCCGCGCGGTGCCGCCTATCCCCCCGCTGTCCTCGACGAGCTGCGACGCCAGCCCGGCCTGGTCCGTCTCGTCTGGCGCGCCAGCGGTACCAAATCCAGTTAACTGGCCATTCCACCTGGAGCGGAGAAGCTGGAGCGGAGAAGCCCGCTCCTGCGTCTGTCAGGATGCCGCCCTGCGCGCGAACCGTTACCATAATGTTGAGGTCCTCGATGGCTTTTCGTACGCTGTGTCCGGGGCGATGGCTCTCCGCCGGTTGTGCCGTTCTGCTGGCTCTTACCGGCTGCGGCCAGTTTTTCCCTCCGCTCGGCAGCAGTGGCGGCGGCGGTGGCGGCACCACGTCTGCCGGCGACTACCTCTATGTCGCCAACCTGGGCACCAACCCGCTCAGCGTTGCCGGCTTTTCCATTGCCAGCGCCGCTCTCAGCGGCATCTCCGGCTCGCCCTGGTCGGTGGAGCTGGAGCCGACCGCCCTCGCTGTCACCCCCAATGACAGCTATCTCTATGTCGGCAGTGCCGCCGGCGGAATCTACGTCTACACCATCGGCACCACTGGCGCGCCCACCATCGCCAACGACGGATCGCCCGTAGCTACCGGCGTCGCCCCCTCCGTCCTGCGCGTCGACCCCACCGGCAAATTCCTCATCGGAGCCGACGCCCTCGTCGGCAACGTCTATGTCTTCCAGATCGGCAGCGGCGGAGCGCTCACTGCCATCAGTTCCTCCCTCGTCACGCTCAATGCCTCCCTGCCCGCCAACGATCTTGAGATCACCCCCGGCGGCGGACTCGTCTTCGTCTCCTGCGGTACCGCCGGTATCTACACGCTCAGCTTCAACACCGGAACGGGCGCGCTGGCGCAGATCCAGGGCGTTCTCAGCCCCAAACAGAATGTCGATGCCATCTATGGCATGGCCGTCACGCCTTCTGGCAGTTTCCTTCTTGCCGCCGAGACGGGGATCAGCTCGGTACGCGTCTTTTCCATCGGCTCCAACGGCTCGCTCAGCGAAGCCACAGGATCGCCTGTGAAGACGGGTACGGGCCCTTTCGG
>DASRRO010000047.1:0-3099 GCA_035656855.1 Acidobacteriaceae bacterium
AAAATATTGCTGGCTCAAGGGCAGATCGAGACCGTACTGATGACGCAAGGTGTCCAGGTCTGTAGGGCTCGCGCCCTCC
This sequence comes from Acidobacteriaceae bacterium, assembly GCA_035656855.1. GTDB lineage: Bacteria > Acidobacteriota > Terriglobia > Terriglobales > Acidobacteriaceae > Palsa-343. Next base: position 80 of record DASRRO010000047.1, read on the forward strand.
CCGAGCATCTGCGCCACCGGATCGCCCGGCACCAGGTGAATGAGCAAAAAGACCAGCGAAACCACCAGCCAGATAACAGGAAGCGCATAGAGCAGACGGCGGCCCAGCGCGGGCAGCAGCTTCATGCGCCTCCTCGGGCCGGGACGGCTGGCGCGTTCTTCGCTTGTGTTCCGGATGGAACCGGCTCGATGCGCACGCGGCTGATACGGTGTCCACTCATCTCCGCAACAGTGTAGCGGCGTCCTTCAAAATCCACGCTCTCACCCGCCTCTGGAATGTGCCCAAGCTGCGCCAGCAGAAAACCGGCCAGCGTTTCCACACCCCCATCACGCGGCAGATACCAGTGCATCTGCGTCTCCAGATCGCGCAGGTTCACCCCGCCGTCAAGATAGAATGCCTCGGCGGGCATGCGGGCGGCCCGGCGCATGCCCACGTCGAACTCGTCCTCCATCTCGCCGACCAGCTGTTCCAGCGCATCTTCTACCGTCACCAGCCCAACGGTCGAGCCATGCTCATCGACGACGATGGCGAGATGCCGACGGCGCTCCTGGAACTCATGCAGCAGGTCCAGCACCGGCTTGGTCTCCGGCACCACCAGCACGTCGCGCATGATCTGTCCCAGTTGCAGTCCGCGCGACGGCCGCTGCCCGCTCACCGCCCGAGCCAGCGCAAAGTGCATCAGGCGCGACACATCCTTTGAATAGACGACACCGACGATATGCTCCAGACCACGCGCTGCATCGTAGATCGGAATGCGCGAGTGCTGCTCGTCCACAATACGGGCGCTCGCCTCCTCGACCGGCATGTTCGCCGGCAGAGAGAAGATACGCTGCCGCGGCGTCATGATCTCCCGCGCGACCACCGTATTCAATTCCACGGCGCGGTGGATCATCGACTCCTGATACGGAGGCAGCAGGCCCTGGCGGCGGGTCGCGGTCGCCATCAGCTTCAGCTCGTCCGGCGAGTGTACAGGCTCCTCGCCGACGGGAATGGAGCGAAACAGGCGCAGCACCAGGTTTGCTGAGCTGTTCATAAACACCACAAACGGCCGGGTCAGCCGGATGAACGCGAGCATCGGCGGCGCGACCCCGAGCGCAAGCTGCTCCGGCCGCCGCAGCGCCAGCGACTTCGGCACCAGCTCACCCAGGATGACTTCGAGATAGGTGATACAGGCGAAGGCGATCACCGCCGCCACGCCGTGGGCGAAGAAAGCTGCATGGGGCAGCGCACGCAGTGGGCGCTCAAACAGAGGGGCCACGACCGGCTCCCCGATCCAGCCCAGCGCCAGGCTGGCAACCGTCACCCCGACCTGCACCGCGGAGATGGTGGCGTTCATCGAACTGCGCAACTGGGCAACCGCGCGCGCCCCGGGGCGGGACTGTGCCAGAAGCTGCTCTACGCGGGTGCTGCGGAGGCTCACCAGAGCCAACTCCGCCGCGACAAAAAAGCCATTCGCCAGAATGAGGGCGACGATGGCTACGCCGTGGAAGAGAGTCCAATGCACCATGGGGATAGGGTAAAGCAGCATCTGCCGCGGTTCTGCCGTAGTATCGCCCCGGTCTATGATCGAGCAGCCCGGGAGGAGACTGCATGATGGATGCAGAAGCCGATTTGAGAGGTCAGGCCTGGCGCGCGCTGGTGCTGATCTATGCGAGCATCCAGTTTGTGGCACTTACCGCCATCGCCATGCTCGTCTATCCGGGCGGAGCGGTCTACCAACTGGACACGAACCGTTACCTTTTTCTGCGCAACTTCTTCAGTGACCTCGGAGCCACCATCACTCCGTCGGGCCGCCCGAATCTCATCTCTCACGTCCTGTTCGGCGTCGCCCTCGGCTCAGTTGGACTGGCCCTCATCCTGGCATCCTCCAACTGGGAGGTCATCGTCGCCAAGGGAGGAGCCGCACGAACGGCGGGAGTTGCCTCGCAGGTGGTGGAGGTCGCCGCCGGCCTCGGCTTCATCGGCATCGCCGCAACGCCGTGGAATCTGGTGCTCGATGCCCACAACGGCTTTGTGCGGCTGGCGTTCGGCTTTCTGCTCGTCTACGACCTGTGCCTGCTGATGATTCAGATCAGCAACCGGTGGACAGCCGCTTACACGGCAGTGAATGCCATCTACCTGCTAATTCTGCTCGCCTATGTCGGAATCCTTTTCTTCGGGCCGCGCGTGGACACGAAGAGCGGCCTGGAGTTTCAGGTCGCTGCGCAGAAGATCATCGTCTACGCCTCGGTCGTCAACCTGGGCTTGCAGGCGGTCTCGGTCCATCGAGCTGCGCGTCGGCGGGCCCAGGAGAATGTTCCGGCTTGAGGCAAGCCGGCCGCGAAAAGAGAGTCACGTTACCACTGCCCCCCACCCCCTCCCCGGCTAGGGCCTCGACAGACCAGAAGTCATTATGCTTCAGCGACTTACGCCTTCCTCCGTTCGCCTAAATTCGTCAATCTAAAGGAGTTACGGGTCAAAATCGTCATAACAAAGGACTTACAGACGCACTTTGCAGTGGCTGTGGTGCAAGAGCTCTTTACTGCGACGTTAAATGGTTCATTCCAAAACAGTTAACTACTAAAATCGTCAAACGAAAGGACTTAGCCGGGATTGGCGAGACTCGTCAGGCCCGGTCGAGTCAACTGAATGCTCCTCACACTCCGGTGAATCCGGCAAACAGCAGATCAATGCTTGCGTATGGGCGGTTGCCGTATCCCACCTTCGCTGCGCTCAGAGAGAGGGACACACTGTCAGCAGAAATGCCAACGCCCGCGAGTCTATCGCGGGCGTTTCTCTTCCATCTCTAGTTCCAGTGTAGCGAATTGGAGGGGGCAAAATGGCAGATTTCGGAAGAAAGATTTCGGATCTCAGTTTCAAATTGAGACGCCCTGCCCTGAAATCGTAGCGCGGAACCTTTTTCATCGTCCGCACGTACCATACGGGGATGGGTGTCCTTCCCGGACGGAGGGTTTGTGGCGGCTCGAAAGCGTAGTCGATTCTGGCTGTGGAGCACGCTTGGCGGGCTTGTTGCCGTGGTT
>DASRRO010000048.1:0-17761 GCA_035656855.1 Acidobacteriaceae bacterium
GTCGCCAGTTCGAACAGCAGGCTGGTCACGTTGTCCGTCGCCTTATCGATCGCCGGCAGCACACTTGCTGTTGCCGTCGATCCCCCCGACATCGGTCCGGGCGGGAGCGCCGTATCGCCCAGCACCACGTCCACGCGCTCGATCGGAATCCCCAGCGTCTGCGCCACCACAATCGCAAACACGGTGTACGTGCCCGTGCCAATATCCTGTGTCGCGCTCGACGCCCGCACCCGTCCATCCGCGCCCAGCCGCACCCGCACCGTCGCCGATCCGCGCCCCGCATGCCATGTCGCGGTCCCCATACCCCAGCCGAGGATTTCGTTCCCGCGCTTCATCGAACCCACTACAGGATTTCTCTTCGACCAACCGAATCGCTCCGCGCCCGTCTGATAGCACTCCCGCAGATGCTTGCTCGAGAAGGGCAGCTTTTCCCCCTCATCCATATCTGCGTAGTTCTTGAGCCGCAGTTCCAGCGGATCCATCTTCAGCTTCAGTGCCAAATCGTCCATCGCCGCATCCAGCGCGTACAGCCCCGGTGTCGTCCCTGGTCCCCGCATTGGCGTGGGTGTGCCAATGTTCAGCGCCACCACTTCCTGCGTCGTCGACACGTTCGAGCAGTTGTACAGCATCCGCGTCACACCCGTGCAGTTTTCCGTAAACGAATCGATCTTCGACGTTGGCTGCAGCACATCCTGCAGGATCGCCACCAATGTCCCATCCCGCTCCGCGCCCAGCCGCATCCGCTGCCGCGTTTGCGGACGATGCCCCACCGTGGTGAACATCAGGCTGCGCGGCACCGTCACCCGCACCGGACGCCCAACCTTCTTCGCCGCCATCGCCGCCAGAAGCGACTGCGGCCACGGAAACAGCTTTCCACCGAACCCCGACCCGCAGAACGGCGAGATTACTTCAATCCGATCCAAAGGCACGCCCAGCATCTCCGACATCACATTGCGATGGTTCACCACGCCCTGCGTCGTCTCGTACAGCCGCAGGCGATTGCCGTTCCACTCCGCGATCGTCCCGTGCATCTCCATGGGATTGTGTGTCTCGGTCGGTGTCTCGTAAGTGTAGTCAATCGTCACCGGCGCACTCGCATACGCTTCTTCCGGATCTCCCCGCTGATAATGCTGCTTTGGATCGCCGGCCGCGCGGTCCTCGTCCTCCAGCACCACCGATGACTTATCGGCCGCATACTCCACCTTCACCGCGACGGCAGCCTCGCTCGCCTGCTCGAACGTATTCGCCACTACCAGTGCGACAAATTGCCCATAGTAATAGACGTTGTCGTCTTCAAAGGGCGGCCGGCTCTCGCCGGCACGGCTCTCCTGTTCGAACGGCCCGCCCGGCCGATATAGCGGCTCGCTGTTGCCGTGATGCAGCACCGCCAGGACTCCCGGCATCGCCTGCGCCGCCGATGCATCGATCCGCGTCACGCGTCCGTTCCCGATCGTGCTCGGCACGCCCACGCCAACCGCCAGGTTCTCTAACGGATGATCCACAGCATACGGAGCCGCCCCCGTCACCTTCAGCGGTCCATCGATTCGCGTGACCGCCGACCCAACCAGCGATGTGCTCATGCCTGAACTCCTGTCTGCGTCACAACCGTCAGCGCCCGCACTATCGCCCGCTTCGCCAGCTCGATCTTGAACCCGTTGTCCCGCAGCGGCTTTGCCCCGGCCATTGCCGTTTCCGCGGCCTTTCGAAAATTCTCATCGGATGCAGGCTGCCCCTCAAGCACCTGCTCGGCTTCGCGCGAACGCCACGGCTTGGTCGCAACGCCACCCAGCGCAATCCGTGCCTGCTCGACACGCCCGCCGTTCGTTCGCACCAGCACCGCCGCCGACGCCAGCGCAAATTCATACTGCTGCCGATCGCGCAGCTTCAAATAATGCGAGCGCGCTCCATCGGAAAACGCCGGCAGAGTCACCCATGTGATCAGTTCGCCGGGCTGCAGCGCATTCTCACGGTCTGGCGTCGGTCCCGGCTCCAGATAGAACTGGTTCAGCGGTATCCTTCGCTCGCCCTTCGCGCCCCTGGTGTGAACCACCGCATCCAGCGCCATCATCGCGACCGCCATGTCCGACGGATGCGTGGCCACGCAGTGTTCCGACCCGCCCAGCACTGCGTGAATCCGGTTGTACCCATCAATCGCGGAGCAGCCTGACCCCGGCTTCCGCTTGTTGCAGGCGTAATTCGTGTCGCGAAAGTAGTAGCACCTCGTCCGCTGCAGCAGATTCCCGCCCGTAGTCGCCATATTCCGCAGCTGCGGAGATGCTCCCGACAACAGCGCCTCCGACAGCACCGCATACCTCTGGCGAACCGAAGGGTGGTTCGCCAGATCGCTGTTGCGCACCATGGCTCCGATTCGTAACCCGCCGTCCTTCTCGTCTTCGATCTGGCTCAGCGGCAGCGCGTTGATGTCCACCACCTGCTGCGGCTGCATCACGTTCAGCTTCATCAGGTCGACCAGTGTCGTCCCACCCGCAAGGAACGTCCCGCCCGAACGCGCCGCCCCGTCGACTGACCGCGCCTGGCTGTATCGAAATGCCTGCATCTTTCTCTCCTGCCCGTTGTCTGTCGTCTTGCGCCCTGCGGCTGCCTTTCTATCCGCTATCCGCTGCTTTTCCGCGCCTGCTGCACGGCGGCTACGATGTTCATGTAGGCCCCGCAGCGGCAGATATTCCCGCTCATCGCCGCCCGCACCGCATTGTCATCCGGCCCAATCGGTTCGCGCAGCAGCGCCGACGCCGACATGATTTGCCCCGGCGTGCAATACCCGCATTGGAATCCGTCGTGGTCGAGGAATGCCTGCTGCACCGGATGCAGCTGCCCATTCTGCGCCAGCCCCTCGATGGTGGTGATCTTGTCGTTCTGGTGCATGATGGCGAAGCTCAGGCACGAGTTCACCCGCCGCCCGTTCACGTGCACCGTGCAGGCGCCGCACTGTCCGTGGTCGCAGCCCTTCTTCGTCCCGAAAAGCTCCAGGTGATCACGCAGTGCGTCCAGCAGCGTCACGCGCGGCTCCAGCAGAACGCGGTGGACTTTGCCGTTTACGTTCAGCATCACCGGCACAGCGCCGGCCGGCGTTTTCGCGTCGCGCTCCGGCTCGTCATTTTTCTCTTCGCCCTGCGCCGCGTGCGCCAGCGGGGCCGCCGTCGCCGTTACCCCCGCCGCGCCCAGCTGGGCAAGAAATGACCGGCGCGAGAACGTTCCTGGCGCGGGCTCACGTTTCTCTTCAGCTTCCGAATGCTCGTTCTTGTCTTTGTCTGCCTGGGGGTCAATGCGGAGATTCTTCAGACGGTCCATCAAGGCTCCTGCGTCGTTGGATGAGCCCACCTCGCAGAAAGGCGCGAAAAAATCCAGCTACCCCTTCCAAGTTTGAAGGCTGCTTTCCTGCCTCGGAGTCAGTCGTTATAGCTGCGCTGCCGGCGCTGTGTTCTTTTTTCGCCGGCTGAGCACATATTCGTTGTCGCTCCGGCGCCGCGTTGCGGTCGCCTTATCGATCTTGCGCCAGAAGGCCCAGAAATAATCCACGGCGGACAAAATCGAAACGCCGGTCATGTAGTAGATCCCAACTACAGCAATCAGGTGCACCGGCACGATGAACCAGCCCCAGTGCCATTCATACCAGGCGTGGTCCAGAATTACCGCCACCACCGACACAATCTGAATCACCGTCTTCAGCTTGCCCACGTCGCTGGCTTCAATCGTGAAGCCCTCAGTCGAGGCTATTGACCGCAGGCCGCTGACCAGAAATTCGCGCCCGATCACGACCACCACAATCCACGGCTTTACAACGTGGGGATTGAACTCCACCAGCGCCACATAGGCCGATGTGATCAGGAGTTTGTCCGCAATCGGATCGAGCAGCATCCCCATTGTGGTGATCTGCCCCCGGGCCCGGGCCAGATATCCATCAATGCCATCGGAAATAGAAACAAGAATGAAGCACAGCGACGCGACAACTTCCTGCTCGCCATGCCAACCGCCGCGCGGAAAATGCGGGGAAAGCATCCAGATGAGCGCCGGCACGCAAAAAATGCGGCCCATCGTGATGGAATTGGGGAGGTTCACGCCCGGAGCGCCCCTGCAGTCATTATGCCACCACCGATCCCGGCCTACCGTTATCCCGATCCCTAAAGCAATCCAGTCACCACGAGCGTTCGCCCGTGCGGCTCACCACCCGGCGGGACCGGGACCCCTCCAGCCAGGCGCGAAGCGCGGGTGCCCGTCCGGCCATTGCCGGTTCGGCCAGGACCTCTACCAGCGGAATCGCGCACTCACCTGCATCAGGCGTGGCGCCGCCGCCGACACAATCTGCCCAAACGTCGCGCTCCCAATATTCCCCTCCACCGCGGCCGGCCCAAAGAACTGGCTGTGATTGAACATGTTGAAGGCTTCCGCGCGCAGTTCCAGCGTCTTCCTCTCCCCCAGCTCCGTTGCCTTTTCCAGCGCCAAGTCCGTGTCGTCCGACCCCGGCCCGTGGAAGAACCGCCGCCGCGCATTCCCAAACGTCCCCAGCGCCGGCAGGCTGAACTGACCCGTGTTGAAGGCCGGCTCTGCCCCCGGCCGTCCCCGCAGCGCCAACGCACCTCCGCCATACTGCGTCGAATCCACCCCCACCCCGTTCACGCCGTTCGGCTGCGTCCCCAGCAGCGAAGTGTCGTTATTGTTCTCCAGCGTCACCGGAAATCCCGTCGTCACCCTCGTCAGTCCGGACACCGTCCAGCCATTCCCCACCCCTCCAGGCACGCCCCGCAGCCGCCGCAGGGACGGGCGGTAGTGATAGTTCGCCACAAAGTTGTGCGTCAAATCGAACGCTGACAGCCCCCGGCTCAACCCCGGATCCACCGGATTCATCGGGTCCGCCAGGCTCGACCCCTGATCGAGGCTCTGGCTCCACGTGTACGCCAGCGAATACCCCAGCGCTCTCCCCTCGTGCTTCAGCGACAGCTCCAGCGCGTTATCGTGCGAATTCGCAACCGTCTTCTGCCACGTCACGCTCCCAAATGCCGGCGAAAACCGCGTCCGCGTCCCCTGCACCACCGTCCCATCCGCGCGCGTATACGTCCCGCTCTCGCCAAACGGACCACAGGTTGCCGACCCCGCCGCCACCTCGCTCACCTGGCTCAGTCCCCGGCACACTCCCGGATCCCCTGGATTCGCCTCCATCAGCGCCAGCAGATGATGCGCCTGCGTGCCGACATAGCTCACGTCCAGCACCGTTCCACTCCCCAGCTCCCGTTCCACGCCCAGCAGATAATCCTCCGCATAGGGCGTCGTGTTCCCCGGCGCCACCGCGGGAATCCCCGTAAACGGCTCGAACTCCGCCCAGTTCACATCGCTCAGCGGATGCGCCCGGCTCGCCCCATAGGCCACCTTCGGTAGCGGAAACCGCGGCTGCCCGTTTGCCTCCAGGCTCGACCCATCCGCCGCCGCCGTCCACGGCGTGTCGAACAGCGTCGGCACCGCACTGGTGTACGTATACCCATACGGCGGATTCGCGCTCATGATCGCCGGCGACAGCCCCTCCACCGGCGTATAGAACTGCCCCCAACTCGCTAGCGCGCTCGTCTTCCCCGCGCCCAAGCTTCCCGGAACCATCCACACCACGCCCGCTCGTGGCGCAAAATTAGCCTCCCCCGTAGGCGCCAGCGAGCGCGGAACGCCCGGATCTCCGGGAAAGACAATCCCCTCCGGCGCATTCGGAAACACCACGCTCTGTTCGCCAGGCACCAGCGTCTGCAGCTGGTTGTACTTCTCCTCCCAGAACGGCAACCGGTCCCACCGCACCCCATAATTCAGCGTCAGCCCCGGACGCACCTGCCACGAATCCTGCGCGTATACGCCCGCCAGCAAATTGCGGTTGTAGAAGTCCCGCGCATCGCCCTGCGTGTAATTCGAGTCCACTCCCAGCAAAAAATCCGCAAAATCCAGCCCTGTCTCGCTGCCAGTGAACGCAAAGCTCCCGTTGAAGTACACATCGGGATGATTGTTGATCTGGTCCGAATGCACATCCGCGCCGAACTTCAGGTTGTGCCCCCCGATCAGATGAGAGAAATCGTCGCTCGCCTCCAGGATGTTCTCCGCCTGGAACAGCGCCGTCACATCCACACCCATCGTGAACCCGTTGAAGGTCACGTTCTCGACGCCCTCGTTCTGCGGATTCAGCGGAACAATCCCGCTGAATCCCTGCGAGGCCACCGTCGGACCCACGCCACCCTGCGGCCGCCCCACATTCGCCGCGTTGCGCATAAAGCTCACCCGCGCCAGGTTCACCGTGTTGGCCCCAAAAGTCTTTGTATCGCTCAGCGCCAGCAACTGCGCCCGCCCAAAGTTCAGCGCGTCGAACCCCGGCACCGTCGCCCCACCCGTTCCCGTGGGATACGGATCGTCCACCCTGTAATCGTCCAGAAAGTAGTACCCGGCGATCGAGCCCATTCGCGTGTTCCAGTCCATCCGTACCGCACCCTTATCATCCCGGATCGCCTGCTCCGCCGCTGAGGTCGAAAACGTCCCCGCACCGGCATTCGCCTCCGGTACGTACCCAATCAAATGTCCCGCCGCCTGTGACCACGCCGCCTCCGGAACCCTCGCGCCTGGCAGCACGCACTGCGAAGGATTCGTGCACCCCGCCGTAAAGTACGGCTCGCCCTGCGTCACCGCGTAGCCCAGCTTCTGCGTCAGCCGCTGCGCCAGATACGGTCCGCTCACTCGCCCCGTCAGCGCGCTCGTCTCGCCGGAGAAATCCCCCGTTCGCTCCGCCGCCGTCGGCACTGCGATCAGCCCCGTGTCGCTGCCCTCCGCCACGCGCGTCCCCTGGTAATCCGCAAAGAAGAACAGCGTGTCCTTCCTCACCGGACCGCCCAGCGTCGCCCCAAACTGGTTCTGGTGAAATCCAGCCCGCTCCTGCGAGAAATAATTCCGTGCATCCAGATTCGTATTCCGCAAATACTCAAACGCCGACCCGTGCCACTCGTTCGTTCCGCTCTTCGTCACCACCGCGACCTGGCCGCCGCTCGCCGTTCCATACTCCGGCGCATCGTTGCCCGTCAGCACATTCAGTTCGGCGATCGCGTCCAGCGTCGGCACAATCGCCACGCCCATGTTCACGTCTTCCTGCGCGTCCGCCCCGTTCACGCGAAAACTGTTCGCCGTCTCCCGCTGTCCGCTGACGGAGAGCGCTCCCGAATCCAGTTCTCCCGACGGTGGCGTGCTCGCCACGCCGCTCATCACAATCGAGTTCGCCGGCGACGAACTCGCCGGTGCCACCCCCGGCTGTACCGCAATCGCGTCCGTAAAACTCCGCCCATTCAGCGGCAGCGCCTCCACCGCCGTTGCATCCAGCGTTCCACCGGTTGAAGTATCTGCCGTGGACAATGCCGCACTCGTCGCGCTCACAGTCACCGTCTGGCTCATCGCCGCCACAGGCAGCGCCAAATGCAGCGTCAACGCCTGGGCTGCCACCGTGACCCGCTCTTCCGCGGCCGCAAACCCCGGATCACTGGCCTGCACCACATACTCGCCTGGCTCCAAAGCCGCGAACCGGAACCCACCCTCCGCGTCAGCGACTGTATGCATCCCATTGGCCGCGCCCGACGCTGGCCTGATCGCAACCGTCGCCCCCGGAATCACCGCCCCCGTCGCATCCGTCACCTGCCCACACAGCGAGACCGTCTGCTGCGCCCATGCCGGTCCCGCCCCTACAGCCAACATCGCTCCCAGCAGTAGACCCAAACCTTTATTTCTAATACCGTGCACCACAAACCTCCGAATATCCGACCTGACAGGTCCTAATTAAAACCCGACCAATTCAGTCCTACTGTGACAGCCATCACGCTCCCCTCTCCCGATACGTAGCCGCAACTCAGGCTCATCAGCAGTTTTCGCCGGCCCGTCCGCCAGTTTGGCGCGAAGCGGCGGCCAGCACCTTAGGCGTCGTCGTAGTCTTCGGTGAGCGACTTCAGAAACGCCACCAACGCGCTCAGATCGTCCTGGCTGATCGACATCGCCGCGAATTCTGGTGGCGCATTCCGCAGTTGCCCAGCCCGCGCCAGCGCCGAGTTCCGGACATACATTGCCACCACATCGTCGAACGTCCCTGCGCTGCCGTTATGGAAGTACGGCGCCGAATCCTCCAGATCACGCAGCGTCGGCGTCTTGAACGCCGCAATGGTCCGTTCCAGCCCCTGGTCCACGCTGCAGTCCAGCCCCGCCGCGCACACCACGTTCGTCAGGTTCGCCTGCGGCTTTGGCAGGTCCGGATTCAGATACACATTCCACAGCCCCAGATCCGCATACTCCGGATCCGCTTCGGCCGCGTGCCGGAACCGCTCCGTCGCGTTCGGATGGGCCACCGTGACGGGCAGGTACGCGTCATAGTCAGCATTCCGTTCCGCCAACCCTGGAATCGCCAGCGCCACGAATGCCCCGGCCCCGTGGACGCTGTCATACTCCTCCTGGCTCACCCCCGTGGTATGAAACCGGAAGTCCGTAAAGTCCGGAGCCGTATGACAGGCCGCGCAGTTCCCGGCGTGCTGCGATCCATCCGTCACCCCCGGCGCCGACCGCAGAAAGACCTCCAGCCCCTGCATCTCCATCGCGCCAAATTGAAAAGTCTGATTGTGGTACTTGAACGAGCCGTCCGCCCCGGTCACGTACACCGGATTCTTCAGCGCCGAGACTTCCTGCAGCAACTCCTGGTTGTAGTCCGCCGCGCTTTGCCCCGCCCGCGGCTGCACCGGCAGATGATTCACCCGCAGAAACACGTCATACGGCGACCCGATATACCGCCCATACTCGTCCTGCTGGAACTTCAGGTCCCTCATGTACGTGGAAACGCACAGTCCGATCTCCGCGAGAATCTGCTGATCCGTCGCCGTGGCCGCGTCGATTCGCTCGCTCGTCGGCAGTTGCAGATCGCTCGGAATACGCGCATCCGTTCCCGCAAACAGCACCGCGTACGACAGCCCGTTCAACCGGTCGGCCGCCAGTTGTCCCGATCCGTCATCCTCGCGGATCACCTGGGCAATGTGCGCGACCGCCTGCGCGTATTCGGTCGGCGCCCAGCCAAAGTTCCTTCCGGTCATCGTGCCGATCACCAGATCTGCCGCCGTCGCGAATTCGCCGTCGAAATGGAAAAACTGTGGCCCCGTGTGCGACTGCATCGTCCCCACCATCTGCATCGCATTCCGCGGAGTATGGTCGAACCCGTTCATTGCCCGCGGAATCGGGCTATGCGTCGTGAAGTCCGCATACGTTCGATTCCCGGCGCCTGCCACCCCCTCAAACTCCGTCACAAAATGGCATGACCGGCAGTTGATCGACTGGCCCGCGAACGGACCAGGCAGTGGGCCATTTGTCGTCTCGACCTGGCTCACCACCGGATCCCCCGTTGCCAGCGGCTGGTTCACCCCGGTCATATGGGTCGCAAAGTACTCGTTGAATCGCGTGTCGAGAAACAGCGCCTCTCCAATCGAGTCCGCCGCCGGGGTCGCATCCGCCTCTGCCGGAAAATTCGGCGTTTCGCTCGACCCGCACCCAGCGATCGCCGCCGCCAGACACCCCGCCAGCACCACACCGCAAGCCGCACCCCAGCATGCTTTGCGCGTTATCATTCCCAGCTTTCTCCATTTGTTCGGTTTTATCGAATGTTGTTAACGGGCGCAGAGCGCGCCTGCCCGTCCGGCCCGGACCTTAGGAACGCCACAATCTCCCAGCGCTCCGGCTCCGGCAGGCCGCTCCACGACGGCATCCCGTATCGCAGATTGCCGTTCTTCAGCAGCCAGAACAGTTCCCCGTCTTTTGCCTGCTCCACGACCGACGCCCGCAGACTCGGCTTGCCCGCCGTCCCCCCCAGATCGGCACCGTGGCACTCGGCGCAGTGCTGCTCAAACAGCCGATGCCCTGCCGCTATCGCTGCGGGATTTCCTGCATACGGATTCACCCGCGCTCGATCCTTCGCCGGCACCTTCTGGAACCAGTCCTGGTTTACGTTTGGGTTCACCTCGGCGCCCGCAGCCAGCGCAACCGCCAGTCCCGTCACACAGCAAAGCCATCCTCCTCGGCGCATCACAGCCGCCCCTTTCCGCCGCGATGGAAGCGGCTGAACGCCTGCTGAATTTCGTAGGATACTGACACCCGCCACAGCACTCCCATGCTGTTGTCGTTCAGCCCAAAGTTCGGCGAGAAGCGCAGCGTCGGCCCGTTCGGCAAGTCCCACGCCAGCGTCGGCGCGAGGTAGTGCGACGTCTGCCGCAGCCCAAACTGGTTCGTCGTCCCCAGCCCGCCATAGATCTCCGCCCCCGCCGCAAAGTGCTCCCGGCAGAAGACGCACGGCTTCGCTCCCGCCAGCATCGCCAGCGGCCGGCTTGCGCCCACCGCATAACCAAACTCCCAGGGCTCGCTTTCCGTGGTGCTCAGATTTTTCTCTGAAATGAAGTTCTCAGAGAAATTCCACCCCTTCGCATTGCTCGACAGAATCGCCTTCAACTCCATCTCCCGCTCCACATCGCTGCGCCCCTGCGTATTCGTCAGCAGCAGGTCCTGGACACTGTCATTTCCCACTACCTCCAGAAAGCTCCGGTCGGCGTTGTTCGCGTCCTCGTACTCCACGTAGGCCACTGGATTGATCCAGTGATCGCCCAGCAGCGGCCGGAAGCGGTTCTCCCAACGGAAGCCGGTGAACAGCGTGCTGTCCGCCGGCGTTGTCTGCCCGCTCAGATATAGCTCCGTTGTCCACCACGCCTTCGCTCCGTACTCCAGTTCCAGCGTCCCGCCGCCGAACCCATTGACATTTTTCGGAGAAGCCGCCGTCCCCTTGAACTCCACCTCCAGATTCCCCGGCTCTTCCAGCGCCTGCGAATAGGTCACGAAGTAGGCCGGTTCCTGCGCGGCGGCCGTTCGCGCGATGCCGCCGAGCAATGTGGCCGCGACCAGCACGGCACACCGCGATCGCGGCCATATCCTCAGCTGCTGCCGCTCTGCCTTCCTGCGGCTGTCGTTCACGATTGCCTCCTATATACGATCAAATCAGTCCTATTTAGGAGCGCAGCGATCCCATCGGGATGCACCATGCTGCGTCCTTCCTAATGTCCCAAGGGCCCGGAGTCGAAGATGAACAATCCGTCATCTTCAAGGAATCAATATACGACAAATTCGGTCCTATATGAGCCCGACGATCCACCCTTCTTCGTAAAAAATCCGTCACAGGAATTTGGTCATCGCGCGGCAACGGTGTCGGCCTGGCTCCGCAGCCTGGCTCCGCGGACCGAGTATGCAACTAAGCGTGCTTTGTGGATATCTTGTTAAGCCCCTTGCGCCCTGAACAAAGCAATAAACCCTCATTCAACAGGACTTCCGCGCCAAAATACCTGCCTGAAACCGGCAGGAAATCCATCCCAGCCTGCTATTCTAAAAATAGAGGGGGAAGGGAAATTTTCACTCGCGAAGGCTGCCCAATCCGGCAGCCTTTTTCATTGAGTTCCAGCGAGAGACGCTATGCCGCAAGTTGCCCCGGGCCAGACCCAGGACCTCCGGACTTTCGAGCCTTCACATCCGGATCGCTTTGCCGGAATATTACCGTTGATTGTAATCGAGGTGGCCCTGCAGAATCAGCAACATCTCTGCATGATGCCATCGAAAAACACCATCGATTTCCAGGAGACCCTGCCCGTTCGAGCTGGGGATCACAAGTTGCGGGGCCGCCCGATGAGATAGCGGATGGGCACGCGGCCGCCCCCGTCTTCACCAATCTCCCAGGAGTAGTCATCGGCATCGAGCCCCTGGGTTAGTTCGCAGAGGTCGGCAAGCGAGTAGCTGCGAAGGCAGGACAGCAGGCCATCGATCCACAAAGTCGCCGGCACCACCGGAACGACAAAGGTCCAAAAGAGACGCCGAAAGTGGACCGGCCGCGCGCGGGCGGCTTCGCGGAGACCGAGGAGGGGAACACCGCTGACCGCGAGCAGCGTCCAGGGAGTACAGCGAGCCGCCTCAAAGATGCCAATCCCCTGGCGGTGAGCGAAGGCGTCGGCAAGCATGGCCCGGGCCGACTCGGGATCGAAATGATGGAAGGAAGAAAAGATGGTGCGAAAGCCACGCAGATCGGCGGGAACGGCGCGGGCGTCGACGGGCTCCGTGCGCGCAGTGAACCCGCTATTTTCACCCATGGCCCGATGCATCATGCTCAGGTTCGGATACATGTCGGTGAGGCAGACGTGAAGCTCGCTCCCATCCGCGACTTCGGGATACAGTCCCAGCCACGGCCCGCCCCCTCCGGAGCAGAGATCGACGACCTGCGTCGCGCCGGACTGGCGGACCGCATCGCGCAACCGCCCGGCGATGGGGCGGTAGGTTCGGTTGCCGTTCCACACGGCTTCCAGCGCCTCCGTGACATGGTCTCGGAGGAAGGCGGGAAACCAGGGTTGATCGTGGATCTCGAACCAGGGCTGTCGGCGCATCTTCCCTGCTATTTGGCGGTGATCGTGAACGTGTCCTTTGCTTCCCATTGCGGCGGATCGGCGATGGGAAAGGCGAGCCGGGTCATAGTGGCATGAAGCTGCTTCCCCTGAAGCTGAAAGAGGATGTAGTGAAAGTTGGGGAACTCCGTCGCCTGATACTCATCCTGCGATGTGCGGACCACCGGATAGGGATGCGCCCCGCCGCCGCCGGAAACCAGGTACGTCACCCCATCCACACTCGCGCGCTCGTAGTTGTGGATATGGCCGGCAGCGACGATGATTTGCGCGTGGGTGTGCGGCGCGATCGATGAGAGGTAGTCGCGAAGGGAAATCTCGTTGGGGCGGGGGTTGTGGTCGACCTCGATGAGGGTCTGGATGTCGGCGACCGGGGGATGGTGAAGGGCAACGACGACGAATTCGACTTTGCGAGACAGATGCGCGACCTGGTCTTCGAGCCACTGGCGCTGCTCGCTGCCGGGCGTGAGGGCGGAATTGCTGTCGAGGCAAAGGAAGTAGACGTGGCTGCCGAAAGCGACCGAGTACCAGCGACGGTCCTTGAGCTCGGGGAAGGTGTTCCACCAGTCAGTGAGCCAGCTGTCGGGGCCGTGACCGCCGAGCTCATGATTGCCAAGCACCGGATAGATGCGGAGACGTTCGGCGTGCCATGCCGTAGTTTCCTTCTCGTAAACGCCGTAGTCGGCAGGGTACGTCCCTCGGTAGGGCAGGTCGCCTGTGATGATAAGGGCGTCGGGATGGATCTGGGCAATTTTGGCGACCAAAGCGCGACGCGCCGACGGATCAGCGGCCTGAATATCGGCTGGGTCGGTGAAGCGGGTGTCGCCATAAACGATGAAAGAGAAGTTCTTCGGGAGGACGGAGTCGGGCACGGTGAATGTAGGTCCCGGCTGGCTGAGGAGGGCGGTCTGGGCCGGAGCCAGCCCCGGAACAAGGGCGAGAACGAGCAGGGCAAGACCCGGGAGAGCAGCAAGACACGAGCGCATTGGCCCAGTGTAGTGAAATCCGGCGCGCAGAACGATAAGCGGCGGTTGTGCCGGCAGGCTCTTTTCGCGAGCGAAAACGCGGTATCCTCCGTCCTTAGAGCAGACGAACGGAATCTTCCCCCGCCAGGAGAACAAGCCGGGCCGGGGACAATCAGGATTGAACAGGATGAGTTTGCTGGAAGGTCAGCTCGCCTCCTGGATGGCGCCTGCTCCGATTGCGAAGCCCTTGGATACGAGCCAGACGACAAGCCAGACGATCGCCCAGTTGGTGGCTGAATACTCGACGGCGCTCTATCGCGTCGCATTTTCTGTGACCCGTAATGCCGCCGAGGCGGAAGACGCGGTGCAGGAGACGTTCCTGCGCGTCCTGAGACATGAGGCGCGCCTGAGCGAGATCCGGGATTACCGGGTGTGGCTGGTGCGGATTGTCTGGAACATCGTTCTGGACAAGAAGCGGCGGGCGAAGACGCGGCCGGAGAACGAAGACATTGCGGACCAGGCGCGGACGCTGCCTTCGGGCGATCGGAGAGCCGATGCGATGGTGATTTCGCTGCAGGAGCAGGGCCGCATCCTGACTCTGATTGACAAGCTGCCGGCACGGGAGCGAGAGGCGCTGCTTCTCTCCGCTGTGGAAGAGCTGACCACCGCCGAGATTGCGGCGGCGCTGGGGACGACCGAATCATCGATCCGGTCGCGCATTTTTCGGGCGCGCCGCGAACTGGCCTTGCTGCTGGAGAAAGAAGGGATCCCGCGATGAACCGCGAAGCAAATTCGGGACGGGTGCTGACCTCGGAGGAGCGCGTCGATGCTGCGCTCCGGGCGGTGGGAACCGCAATGCCGGAGGCGGGCCTGCAGGGACGGATTCTGAATCGTCTGGCGGCCGAGCGGATGGCGATGGAACACGCGCCGGCGGGACTGGGCGGCCTGCTGCGCCGCATGCCGCGCTTCGCCGGAGCAGCGGTGACGGCGCTGTTTGTGTGCGTGGCCGGCACAGCGGTCGTGGTTGGGTCGGTGGAGCATTCGCGAGGACTGCACCGTGCGCCGGTGATTGCGCCGCCAGTACCCGGCTTGTCCGGACATGGTATCGGCGCCGCATCCGCGGTGCATCCGGCGGCTCCAGTCTCGGTCCCGGTACCGGCATCGCAGTCGAGCCGTGGCCGACCCAGCCGGACTGCGGACCACGGGCGCGCCCGCATCCAGCGACATGCTCATAAGGCACAGGGTGTGGCCGTCCCGGCACCCGGTGACAATTCTCCGAAATGACGCCACATCGAACCGGGCGCGGTACTCTGATCTGTGCGCACAGTTCTGACTGCGAATCGCCTTCTCGGGCCGGATGGAATCGTGGAGCGGCCCATTGTCGTCATCGAAGACGGGCTGATTGCGGAGCTCGTCTCCGAGACGGAAACCGGTTTGCCGCCCGGACGTCATGTAGCCCTGCCGGAATGCACGCTTGCGCCCGCGTTCTTCGACGTACACATCCACGGCTGCGGCGGCCATGATTCGATGGAAGCGACTGAGCCGGCGTTATGCGGGATCGGAAAATTCCTGGCGCGGCGAGGCGTGGCGGCGTACTGCGCGACGACGGTGACGGCGCCCCTGGACGCGCTGCTGCGGTCACTAAGCGGGTTGGCGAAGCTGATGCAGAAACCACTGGAGGGAGCGCGACCAGTGGGGATCCACCTGGAGGGCCCGTTTCTGTCTCCCCACAAGCGGGGCGCTCATGCGGAGAGTCAGCTGCTGACGCCGTCGGTTGATCTCTTCGAACTGTTGTGGCAAGCCGCCGAGGGAACGATTCGAGTGATGACGATTGCGCCGGAGCTGCCCGGCGCTGAGGAAACCATCGCCCATGCGGCGAGGCTGGGAGTGCGGGTGAGCCTGGGCCACAGCGATGCCGACAGCGAAGCGGCGCGGCGGGGCGTCCGTGCGGGCGGGGTAACGGCGACGCACACCTTCAACGCGATGCGAGCGTTCGATCATCGCAACCCAGGCCTGCTGGGCGAGGTGTTGACCAATGACGCGCTGTTTGCGGAGATCATCTGCGATGGACTGCACGTGGATCCGGTGGCGGTCCGGCTGTTTTGGAAGGCGAAGGGCGCGAACAAGGCGATGCTGGTGACGGATGCCATGGCTGGCACGGGCATGCCCGACGGCCGCTATTGGTTGGGCGAACTGGAGGTGCGCGTAGATAACGGCCGCTGCCTGATCGGCGAAAGCACGCTGGCCGGCAGCACCTTGACGCTGGATCGGGCGGTGCGGAATTTCGTGGCATTCACCGGAGCGAGCGTCGCGGAGACTGTCGGCCTGGCGACGCGGAATCCGGCGCGGATGACGGGACTGGATGGGCAGATTGGGACGCTCGCACCGGGGCGCTCCGCGGATATTGCGGTGCTTTCGACGAAGAACGAAGTGGTAGAGACGTTCCTGCGCGGCGAGCCACAGTTAATGGCTTTCGGCGACGCAGCCTTTAACGGCTAGCCGGGTCCCTGAGCACACCAGAGAGCACGCCGAAGCTGCCATCCACGGGCGGCGCGTCGAGACCGAGCAGCTTCACGATGAGCGGGTAGACATTCACATTCTCGAAGGGCTTGAGCTTCACGCCGGCGCGGATGTCGGGGCCTTCGGCGTAGAAGACGGCTTTCATCTCCGGCATCATGTGCGGATCGAAGCCGTGGTTGCCGGGCGTGGGGGCGCGATCCTCGCGGTCGGGCGCCGGGGCTTTGGCGCGGATAGCATACGGTCCACGGGCGACGATGATGGGATCGCCTTCGCGGCGATTGCCGTTGAAGTGCAACTCCGGGGGGACGTTGCCACGGCGGTAGACCATGAAGGATGCGTCGGCGGCCTTGAGCTTCTGATAGACGTGGTTGGCCGCGGCTTCATCGGGCGCATAGAGGGAATCGCCGACGGTGATGAGGCCATCGAGCGGGGCGAATTTGTCGAGATCGATCCAGCCACCGTCGATCTTCGCCATGCCATGATCCGAGACGATGACGAGATCGATCGGGAGGGCGAGCGCCCTTAGATCCGCCTCCAGCGTGCCCATGAGCGCGTCAACATGGCGGACGGCTTCGGCGGTCTGCGGAGTATCCGGTCCGTACTCGTGGCCGGCATGATCGACGTTGGAATAGTAGAGAGTGATGAAGTGGGGGCGCTGCTCGGGCGGCAGCTTAAGCCAGGCGACGACCTGGTCGATGCGCTGCTCGTCGGGGAAGTGATCGTCGTAGCGGAGGTAATAGCTGGGGCGCTTGCCGGCGATCTTGGCTTCGGAGCCGGGCCAGAAGAAGCAGGCGCTGCGCATGCCCTGCTTCTCCGCGAGCGACCAGAGCGGAGTGCCTCCGTACCAGGAGCCGTCGGTGTCGGTCTTCGGATCCTTGTAGGAGTAAGTTTGTTTGCGCTCGGGGTCGTAGAACGAATTGCCCACGATGCCGTGGTGCTCGGGATAGAGGCCGGTCACGAGGGTGTAGTGGTTCGGGAAGGTCAGCGAGGGATAGGCCGGGATCATGCCCTCGGGCGCACTCGCTCCGTGAGCAGCGATGGCCAGCAGGTGGCGGGCGCCGTATCTTCTCGCGTAGTCGTAGCGGAAGCCATCGAGGGAGACGAGGACGACGTAGTGCTTGCTCTGCTGCGCGGCGGCGTTCGGCCCGTTGTCGACGGCGATAACGGGACTGGCCGGCTGGGCGTGGGCCGCGACGAGCAGGGCCAGGAACAGCAGAGGGAGCAGGCGCAACCTTCGAGTCATCGAGGGACTCCGTTCCCGTGGGTGGTGGGACCAGATTACCTGAACGCCGGGTCGTCTGTATGAAGGTCTGGTTCTATTCGTAGGCGGCGGTCATAGGCTGGAATTCTTCGTTCATCCAGTGGGTGAAGGCGTCGCTGGACTGGCTGCGGCCGAGAAAATGCTGAACGATGTCGCGGCCGGGTTGAGAGCCTCCGGGTTCGAGGACAGTCTGGCGATAATGCATGGCGACGGGCGATTCGAGGCGCGCGTTGCGCGGGAACTGGCTGAAGAAATCGAGGGCGATGACCTTGTCGTAGAGGTAGGTGTAGTAGTTCGACGAGTAGCCCACGAGATGGGTGAAACTGGCGTACATGCGGTTGCCCTCGATAAACGCATAAGGCAGGAAGCGCTCGTAGAGGCTGCGGAAGAGCGCGTCCAGATCGAGTGTAGCCGGGTCGACGCTATGGGTCTGGAGCGAGCAGGTAGTGTAAAAGAGCTGAGTGCGGACCCAGTCGGCACGGCCGAAGGCGCCCGCGCTGTTCATGCGCAGGACGAGCTCCGCTGGGATGGGCTCGTTG
>DASRRO010000049.1:0-3078 GCA_035656855.1 Acidobacteriaceae bacterium
TGCCCCCTGGTAAACAGCCCTTCAATCTCGCTCAGGAAGATCGGCGTGTAGTCGGCCCGGCCCGCAACCACCGCCTCTCGCACATTCGCGCCCAGAAACATCCCCCGATGCCGAAAACGCCCCTCATACTCAGGCTTGGTGTAATCAGCGCTGCCCAGCGTCATCATGTGGACGACTTCCACATCCCGCAGTTCCGGCGCGCGCGCCACCAGAGCGTTCACCAGCGGGGAGGGGGTGCCGACCCCGGACTGGATCCAGACCCGGGCTCCGGAACGCACAGCCCCCAAAGCCTGTGCCGCGGTCATACATTTGCTGCGGTAATCGTCCTTCCAGGTCATCGGTCTCCTGCCTCCGCTGGAGCGCCCGTCCAGCGGCGCATGAGTTTTTGAATTGGCGGCTATAACTCGTGCAGAATCAGTGGCTCGCCAGTCAGCTCCGTTCAGCGTCCTGGGCGAAGCCGCCTTCTCCAAAACCGATGACGTTACGCCCTGGCTGGGAACGTTGGCAGTGATGACCGTCACCTGCAGCGGCGCGGGGAACCCGCCAACGCTCGTCTCCCAGGCCGGCTTGTCATGTGCAGGAAACAGCCACGAAAACCACTGTCTAAGTAGCCGGAAGGGCGACAGCTAAAAGCAGAGGTCTACAAGCGATCGGCAGTCGAAACGTTCGCGATGCCGGTGCCGCGGCGCGAACGCAGATCAGCGCGCCGCTTTTGTATCAGGGCATGCCTTTAGTCGTGCCACCCTCCGCTATGTATTTCAGGAGGTGCTCGATGCCCGGCCCGGACCAGAGCATCAATGCGGCGTGGGCCGGCTATGACGGCTATACAGCACTGATGTTCGCTTCGAGGTTGAGCCATGCGGATGGGGTGCGGAAGCTGCTCGCTGCGGGCGCTGATCCCAATGTGAAGAACCACGATGGCGAGACCGCGCTGCACCTTGCGTTGAGATGCCTTTGCGGTCCCAACATCGAGACGATCCAGGCGCAGCGACGGCGCAACCGCGCGGATCGCGCGCGGGGCCGATCTGAATGCCACGGACAACAACGGCCAAACCGCCCTGGCAGCAGCAACACGATTGGACCGCCGGGACGTAGTGCAAATCCTGAAGAGTGCGGCCAGTTCGCAGTAACTCCCTGCCTGGCCTGTTGCCTGTTGCCTATTGCCTATTGCCTGCCTTTAGGCACCCGCGACCGGAACTTCAGCTTCCCCTGGATTCCCGCCCGAAACCGATACAGCGGTCCCCCGACAAACACCTTCTCCGGATCGTAGCCCTCCGGCGCCAGCATCAGGCAGTTGTTCAGCGCGGCTGTCGTCACATAAATTTCATCCAGATCCGGCCCGCCAAAAACCAGCGACGACGTCTGCGCCGCGGGAATCTCCACCTTCCGCTCCCGCTTGCCGTCGGGATCGTAGCGCGTCACGCATCCCCCAAACCAGTGCGCGATCCAGAGATAACCCTCCGCATCGACCGTCAACCCATCCGGCATGCCCTCCGACCGATCGACGCGCACAAAGGGCCGTCGATTCGACAGCGCTCCATCGCCGCGCCGGTAGTCGTACGCATAGATGACCCGCGCCCCCAGGTCGGTGAAGTAAAACGTCCGGCAATCCGGCGAAAACGCCAGCCCATTCGAGAAACGAATCCCCTCATCCACAATCCTCACCGAACCATCCGTATCGACACAGAACAAGAAGCTCGGGTCCGACGTGCCGTCTGGATTCAGGTGGTACGACCCCGAGTAAACCCGCCCCTCCGGATCGGCCAGACAGTCATTGAGCCGGCATTCCTGCCCCTCGGCCTCTGACGCGATCAGCGTCGGCTTCTCCCCTGGCCGCCACAACCACACGCCCTGGCCGCTCGTAGTCAGGAAGCCCCCATCCTCCTGCAGGCAAAATCCGTTGATGGTGAAGCCCTCACCCACCAGCTCATGTCGCTGCTCGCGCCACAGGTACCGGTAAAACTTCTGCCCGTCAATGTCGGTCCAGTAGAGGACCTGCGTGCGCTCATCCCAGTGCGGCCCTTCGCCGCACAGATTGCCGTCGTTGGCGATCACATCCATAAGTTCTCCAGAGTACGCCGGATTCCACCACAGGGGAATGAATGCTTTCAAGTCCACAATCCAACATGATATCGTTGCAGCTTCTGCTCAAAGAGGTGAATGCATGCGTTTGCGGAATCGCGTGGCTCTGGTCACCGGAGCCGGCATGGGCATCGGCAAAGCAACCGCCCTCCTCTTCGCCCAGGAAGGCGCCCGTGTGATTGCCGCCGACGTCAACGAAGAAGCCGGCGTCGCCACCGCGGAGGAGATCCAGCAGGCCGGCGGCGAGTGCCTCTTCCAGCGCACCGACGTCAGCTCCGAGCCCGAAGTCAAATCCATCGTCCGCGCCGCCTCCGCGCGCTACGGCCCCATCGACGTCCTCATGAACGTCGCCGGCATCGCCCACGAATCCCCCGCGCACCTGCTCCGTGTCGAGGACTGGACCCACATCATCGACGTCAATTTAAAAGGGATCTTTCTCTGCGCCAAGCACGTCCTCCCCGCCATGATGGAGCTTCGCCGCGGCGCCATCGTTAACATCTCCTCCATCCAGGGCCTCTTCGGTTTCCCCGGCTATCCTCATTACTCCGCCAGCAAAGGCGGCATCATCAGCATGACTCGCCAGCTCGCCCGCGAGTACGCTGAATACGGCATCCGCGTGAACTGCATCGCCCCCGGCACCGTCGATACCCCCATGAACGCCGGCGTCCTCTCCCGCGTCCCCAACCCTACAGAGCTGCGCGCCACCTGGGACAAGATGCACCCTCTCGGCCGCATCGGCCAACCCATCGACATCGCCCAGGGCGCCCTCTTCCTCGCCAGCGAAGAAGCCTCCTGGATCACCGGCCAAACCCTGCCCATCGACGGAGGCGTCTCGTGCCGGGCGTTCTGACCACCAACGATCCCACCACCTCAGGTCGCACCACAAAGCTGACCACCCTCGACGATCTCGCCGAGCTCGTCCCTGACGGCGCTCGCCTTGGCATCGGCGGCGTGCATCTCTCGCGCCTGCCGCTCGCGCTCATCCGCAAAGTGCTC
>DASRRO010000050.1:0-3741 GCA_035656855.1 Acidobacteriaceae bacterium
CGTGTGTGCGACAATGATGCGGCGGAGAAGACCCCTGCTTTAACCGGAAGGACATTGCCATTATGGGCGAGCTACTGACACCAACACATCTCATCCTGGTTCTGGTCGTTGCGCTGCTGGTCTTCGGACCGCGCAAGCTGCCGGAACTGGGTAAAGGACTCGGCGAGGGCCTGAAGGGCTTCAAAGACGGCATCAAGGGCACGCCGGAAGCCACCACCAAGCAGGATGGGGCCGTGACGGCGCCAAAGAACGAGCCAATCCAGCCCAGCTAACTCGGGCGGTCTCGGGATCAACATCAGACGCCGGGCGTATGCCCGGCGTTTTTGCTGCCAATGTGCTACTTCGCCTGCTTTACTGCCCGATAGCCGATATCGTGCCGGTAATACATCCCCTCGAAGTGGATCATTCCCAGCGCCTCGTAAGCCTTCGCCAGCGCCCACTCCAGGTCTGAGGCGATTGCCGTCACACCAAGCACGCGGCCTCCCGCGGTCACGATCTGG
Organism: Acidobacteriaceae bacterium; assembly: GCA_035656855.1. GTDB lineage: Bacteria > Acidobacteriota > Terriglobia > Terriglobales > Acidobacteriaceae > Palsa-343. The sequence continues at coordinate 501 of DASRRO010000050.1, forward strand.
CCGTTCTTCTCTGCCGTTCCGGAATGGAAGACTTCCACGTCGCGGATCAGCGCCGCGCGTTCCAGCCCGGCGATCGGCAGCCCCTTCTGGTAGTGCCCCGGATATCCGGCGGAGCTGGCGATAACGCACGCCGAGGCGCCGGGCTTCCAGCGCAGTTCGGTTTCGGAGATCCGTCCTTCGACCGCGGCCTCCATTGCCTCCAACAGATCGGACTCCAGCCGGACCAGGATCGCCTGCGTCTCCGGATCACCGAAGCGGGCGTTGAATTCCAGCACCATGGGGCCGCGCGCCGTCATCATCAGTCCGCAATACAACACGCCGACAAACGGTGCATCCTCCGCGCGCATGCCGTCCAGCGTCGGCTGCACAATATGGTGCATGATCCAGTCGCGCAGCTCGCGCGAGAGCATCGCGTCGGTCGAATACACTCCCATGCCGCCGGTATTCGGTCCGGTGTCACCTTCGCCAATGCGCTTATGATCCTGCGCCGGCGCCAGTGGCGCGGCACGCTTGCCGTCTGAGATCACCAGGAAGGACAGCTCCTCCCCATGCAGAAACTCCTCGATCAGCACCGAGTGCTCCGGAGTGCCCAGCAGTTGGCCGGAGAAGAGGCCCGCGATCGCGGCATGCGCCTCCGCTTCGCTCTTGCAGATCACCACACCCTTGCCCGCCGCCAGTCCATCCGCCTTTACAACAACAGGGAAATGAAAGTGTCCAAGTATTTCCTCCGCCTCGCTCTCCTGGCTGATCACCGCATAGGCTGCGGTCGGCAGGTTATGCCGCTGCAAAAAGCGCTTGGCGAAACTCTTGCTTGTCTCGAGCGCGGCGGCGGCCTTGGTGGGGCCAAAGACGCGAACGCCGCGGCGCTGTAGCTCATCCGTCAACCCCAGGGAGAGCGGCAGTTCCGGCCCGATCACCACCAGCCCCGGCTGCTCCTTCGCCACCAGCGACACCATCGCGTGCAGGTCAGTGCCATCCACGGGAACGCATCGCGCTACCTTCGCAATCCCTGCATTGCCCGGTGTGCAGACCACTTCACTCACGCGCGGCGACTTTGCCAGAGCCCACGCGATCGCGTGCTCCCGCCCGCCCGCTCCAATCACCAGAACCTTCATCGTTTCCGTAGCCATCCCTGCCGCATGGTACGACAACAGCAGGCCCGATGGGCGCGCGCCTGAATTGTGCTTGTCTTGGACGCAGTCATCTTGAGCGAAGCGAAGGACCGGCAGTTTGCCGGGCGGCCCTTCGCCCCTGTGGTTCGGACTCAATTAGGTCGTCCAGGATTCCTGAGCATGAGCGACCAAAGAGAGCGAACCCAGCAAATCGCCCCACCGGGGCGCCCGCCCGTACGGCTAGTACCCGACGGTGAAGCGCTGTCGGCGATGTTGCGGCTGCTCCAGCTCATCCACCAGCGCGATGGCGTAGTCCTCCATCGAGATCGCGCTCTTGCCATCCGGCGCCGTCAGCAGTTGATCCTGCCCCAGGCGGAATTTACCCGTCCGCTGGCCCGGCTCGAAGAAGGCCGACGGGCTCAGGTAAGTCCAATCGATCGACGACGCGCGCAGCAGCTCCAGCGCCTTCTCGTGCGCCTGTGCAATGGGCTTCCAGGCGGCAGGGAAATCCTTCGCACTCTCCAGCGTCACGCCAGGCGCGACCTCCAGGCTCCCTGCGCCGCCCACTACGATCAGCCGCGGCGCGTGCTCCGGCGAGCTCGCCTGCTGGCTCACCTGCTGCACCGCGGCAATCTCCCGTTTGGTCACGCCGAGGAGCTGCTCTGTCTTGTCCGCTGGAGGCCCGTAGGCGCTGACCACGGCCTGGGCGCCGCCGATTGCTTCGGCGATTGCCTCCACGCTCGATAGGTCGCCCTGCTGCACGGTCAGGCCGTCGTTGGGGGCCAGCTTGTCGGGGTTGCGGACGATGGCAACCACCTCGTGTCCCCGGTCCAGCAGCTCCGTCAAAATGCGGGATCCGGCCCTTCCCGTAGTCCCATACAGGACAATTTTCATGAAAACCTCCCAGGTCGAGTAGTGAGATGGCAGGAAAGCTGTCTGAGAATCAGCAATTTACGCCACATGCAGAATATGAGTGTAGTACGCTAATAAAATATGATACAATTGTGACTTCCGGGACACTATGCAAATGCAGGCCGGTTCACTCCGCCCTGAGCGTGGCCAAGAAGGCCGAGGCAAAGCCTCGCCAAATCAAGATCGGCGTGGCATCGGCAACCGCTGCGGACGCGAAGAAGATCGAAACCGCGAAGACGGCATAAGTAGCTGGGATTACGGGGTTTGTGGGTGCGGAAGGGCGGAGTTTGCGCTCTTCCGCAGTTGTGTATTGAGCGCAATTCGGGGCGCGATTTGGTTGCGAAATTGGCCTTTGGATGCGCTTTGGAGCAGGATTGGGAGGGGATATGGCCCTTCGATTTTGAGGTGAGTGAGGAACGCAATATGGCAATTCGTTGGGACAAATTTACGGTCAAGTCGCAGGAGGCGATTCAGGCGGCGACGAACCTTGCGCTGGAGCACGGCAATCCCGAGCTGACGCCGATGCACTTGCTGGCGTCGCTGCTCGAGGACAAGGACGGCATCATCGTGCCGGTGCTGCAGAAGGTCGGGGTGCCGACCGAGCAGTTGCTGGCGCGTGCGAACGATGCGTTGAGCAAACTGCCGAAGGTTGGCGGATCGAGTGCGCAACCCGGCCTTTCGAACGCGATGCAGAAGGTGCTGGACCGCGCCTTCAAAGAAGCGGCCGACTTCAAGGACGAGTACGTTTCGACCGAACATCTGCTGCTCGCCCTGACCGACCAGAAGAACGATCCGGCGCGCGAGTTACTGGCTTCGCTCGGCGCCACTCATGCATCCGTCCTGCAGGCGCTCAGCAGCGTGCGTGGCAACCAGCGCGTGACCGACCAGAACCCCGAGTCAAAGTTCCAGGCACTCGAAAAATTCGCTAAGGACCTCACCGATCTCGCGCGTCGCGGCAAGCTCGATCCCGTCATCGGACGCGATGAGGAGATCCGCCGCGTCATCCAGGTACTGAGCCGCCGCACCAAGAACAACCCGGTGCTGATTGGAGAACCGGGTGTGGGCAAGACCGCCATCGTCGAAGGCCTCGCCCGCCGCATTGTCTCGGGCGATGTGCCGGAGGTGCTGCGCGACAAGCGCGTCATTTCGCTCGACCTGGGCTCTATGCTGGCAGGCGCGAAGTATCGCGGCGAATTTGAGGACCGCCTGAAGGCCGT
>DASRRO010000051.1:0-1994 GCA_035656855.1 Acidobacteriaceae bacterium
CATTGCGAGCTGCTTCGTCGACGGGAACGGCATACTATATGTCTTCCTAGCCGCGACCTTCGTCTGCATGATCGGCTTTGGGATTTACCTGATGATCCGGGAGAGCCGGGACAAGGCACGGGCGCGGGCGGGCGAGGTGCAACATGCCTGAGCTGCCGGATCTCGATCCCGTGGTGCACGGGAAGATGCGGCTGGCGGTGCTGTCGCTGCTCTCCGGCGTGGACGAGGCGGAGTTCACCTGGTTGCGGGAGAAGACCGGCTCGACCGATGGCAACCTCGGCGCGCACCTGCTGAAGCTTGAGGAAGCCGGCTATGTGGGGGTGGAGAAGAAGTTTGTGGCGCGGAAGCCGGTGACGCTCTATCGCATGACCGAGGCCGGGCGGACGGCGCTGGAGCGATACATCGCATCCCTGAAGGAGCTGCTGGGGGCGGCGCTTACCTGATGGGGCGAAAAAGATTTCGCGCTTCGGCAACCTTTCCTGCGGGAATCGCATTCCTATTTCGCAAGTACAGAGGCTATTTTCCAGCAGCAGTGAATCCCATCTCGTAGTGTCTACCTCGTTGTCGAGGGTCCAGCCCTCATCCATCAGCTCAATCTGACATCCCATCCAAGCCTCTAAAGCGGGCCCGCCGGAAAGCGGGCCCATTTGCTTGTCTTGCCGCTCTTAGAGTTCTGCGTCGACGTAGATCGCCGGAGTAACAATCCGCGTGCCTTGGAATTCTCCGAGCACCAGAAGGTCTTTGTCGCCGGCGACGAGGAAATGGGCGCGGGCCTGGGCAGCACATTCCAGGAACATATCGTCGCTCGGGTCTCTGCAGACCTTCACGGTGCCGCTGAGCTGGACACGCAGCGAGCGCGCAAGGATGAGATCAAGAGCCGCATCGACCCGAGCTGACTCCCAAAGGAATTTTCCAGTGAGGACGCGGCGGACCTCTGCTTCGATTTCAGAGCAGGTCGCAATTACATCCTGGCTCATCGCCTTTTCGATCGCTCGTGTGGGAGTGCCATAGGTTTTCGCGAACTGAAGGCCGGAGACCCAGATATTCGTGTCGAGTACAACGATCAACGCGCGGCCCTGGAGGGCGTCCGGGCGGTTCGGCGAGAGCCTTTTTCGGCGCGGACCTCCTTGACGAGGCGGGGAACGTCGGATTCCGCATATCCCGGATTTCGGGTCTCGGCGTATTCGCCAATCTCCATCAGGGTTTTGCGAGCGTCCTGAGCGTAGTAGGAGCGGAAGGCTTCGCGAAATAACTCGCTCATCGAGCGGCTGTCCCGCCTTGCGAGGGCTTCGGCTTTCTGTGCCAGCTCAGGGGGGAGGCTGATGGTGTAAACGCGAGATGTGCGCCGGGTGGGCATGCCTGCAGTGTACTCCTTTGTAAGGGAATCCATTACAGCAGCTCGCAACCTTCTAAAATCGGAAGGTATGCCGCATTTGGAGAAGAGGAAGGCGCACCAATCCGTGGGCGCCGTGGATGATTTGCTGGCGGGTGTCGGGCTGACGCATGGGCGGCGGTTGATTCGCCGGGAGAGCCCGCGATTCCAGCGGCAGGAACCGGAGGACATGGTGGAGACTCCGGCGACCGAGCTTGCCCTGGATCGCGACGGCGCGGTCGAGACGCTGGTGGTGCCCCGGTGGCGGAAGGCTCACGTTCCGCATGGCTTCAGCACGCGGCGCGGGGGTGTTTCCACCGCTTACTGCCGCGAGGAGTCTTCGGCCGGCGAGATGAATCTGGGGCTGACGGAGTCGGACGATCCGGCGAACGTTCAGGAGAACCGCAGGCGGCTGATGGCGGCTGCCGGAGGCGAGGGGCGGGTTCTGATCACGCTGAAGCAGATCCACTCCAACCTGACGCGGCGGGTGACGCGCGACGATGGGGAGCGTGTGCTGCGCGCGGATGGCATGATGACGGACGATCCGGAGGTGATGCTGGGCATCCAGACAGCGGACTGCGTGCCGGTGCTGGTGCGGGACCGGCGGAGGCGCGCGGTCGCG
>DASRRO010000052.1:0-34076 GCA_035656855.1 Acidobacteriaceae bacterium
AAAAGACGACCGGCCCCAATTTCACAAATCCGCCCGCCGTGATTGGACGATTCTGCGCGTCGTGCACAGCCGCGTGAGCGCCTCCGCTACTCTCGCCTCCCGCCATCGGCTGCTGTGGGTTGAGTTGAACCGCCTGAGCCACCGCCAGCACGCCCACCACCAGAGCCGCGACCGGCAGAACGGAAAAATACCGCAAACCTATGCCCCTCCGCTCAGAGAATATCTGCAGGCACGCGCGCAGGCCTGGTTTGCCTCGAGGTCAGCACCTCTCCCACGAACCGCTCTCAAAACCACGTCTCCGCGATGTCAACGATGTCATACTTGGCATTCACAATCAGGATCGTGCGCCATTTGTCGAAGGTCAGGCACGGATGCGAGATATCGAACGCCAGCATGTCGCCGACGCGGAGATCGTCATCCACTCCGATCTCGAGGAACGCATGCTGATCCATGATCTTGGTCACCAGCCAGCGTGGCGGTGCTGCGTGCGGCTGCGCCTCTCCCGGCCGGTAGTGAAGCGCGGCCACAGGCAAGCCGGCATCGAACGCTACGTCGCGCTTGCCCATGGTGATAATAGCCTTCTTCGCTTCCGGCCTCGACTGCACATACGCCCAGATGCGGAGTGCGGGAACAAAACCGGAGTGCAGCCGCCGGGCGATCGGATTCTTCTCGAGAATGCGCGCCTGAGCCCGGCTGTACGCACCTACATCGTGAGTCACGTAGCACCCCGGCCGCAGAATCATCTCGACCTGACTCCCCATTTCCGCCGAAGAAAACACCTCCGCGACAACGTCGTACCAGGCGGACCCGGCGCCGGAGATCAGGACCGCAGCATCATGAAATCGTTTCTCCGCCATCATTGTCCGCGTCGCGCTAACCGCACGCTCCAGCAACGCGCGGATCGCCCCCTCGTCGTCCAGTACGCCCTCATACATTTCGATCCCGCGGAGCACGATCGATCGCTGCCAGTGCGCGAGCGCCGCCATAGCGGCCTGCATTTGCTTCTCATCGCGGATGCCGCAGCGCCCGCCCATCACCCCCAATTCGAGAAGAACCTGCAACCGTTGGTGCTGCTCCGCATAGAACGCACCTAACTGGTTGATCTGATCCGCGGAATCGACCAGGCAGTAGTAATCAAACTCAGGAGCCTCGAGCATCTTCGAGACGGTCCGCATGTTCTCCCGGCCCACCAGCTGGTTTGCCATCAGCACGCGCCGCACGCCATGCTGAAAAGCGACTGCCGCCTGCTGCGTTGTCGCAACGGTAATTCCCCACGCGCCATGCGCAAGCTGCCGCGCAAAAAGCTGCGGCGACATCGTGGTCTTCCCATGCGGGGCCAGCCTGGCTCCATACGCCTCGGCAAAGCGCCGCATCCAGTCCAGGTTATGCTCCAGCTTTTCCTCGTCCAGAACAGCAGCGGGCAGACTCACATCCTCGCGCAGCAAATTCCAGCCTTCGTGCCGAATCTCCTCGGCGCTGCGATAACCTTCGAACCATCGCAGCCCCTTATTCAGGGCTGTGATCGCGGAAGCACCGCCGGGCGCCGCGTCAATGCTTTCTTTAGGCAGTCGAGCCTCCTTGCCCCGAGCGATTCGCATGCCGATCGGTGCGCAATGGCACTATCCTATATCTCTCCATGCCTGCGACGCCGACCTGCGACACACTCATTCGAGGCGCGAGCCTGCTCGACGGCAGCGGAGCCCCGGCCGAGCGGCTCGACCTCGCCATTACCGGCGATCGCATTCATTCAATCGGCGCGAACCTGCGCCTCGAGACCGCAACCGTCGTTGAAGCGGACGGACTCTGTCTCGCGCCGGGCTTTATCGATACCCATACCCACGATGATCTTGCCGTTCTCCGCGATCCAGCGATGGCTCCGAAGATCACGCAGGGCATCACCACAGTCGTCGTCGGGAACTGCGGCATCAGCGCGTCTCCGGTCACCCTGCGAGGCGCAGTGCCCGACCCGATGAATCTGCTTGGCGCGGCTGCGGAATTCAGGTATCCCACCTTTGCCGCCTACCAGGAGGCGGTGCGTGCGGCGCGGCCGGCGGTCAACGTCGCAGCACTCATTGGGCACACGGCTCTCCGTAATAACCACATGGACCGCCTGGACCGCGCCGCCACTTCCGAGGAAGCCGCGGCCATGCGTGCCCAGTTGGAGGAGGCCCTGCACAACGGCGCCCTGGGACTGAGCTCAGGTCTCGCTTACCTCTCGGCCAATGCAGCATCGACTGAGGAGCTTCTCGCGCTGGCGCGGCCGCTCGGCGTTGTGGGCGGCATCTATGCGACGCATATGCGCTCTGAGTCCGATGCCATCCTCGATGCGATGGAGGAAGCCTTCACCATAGGGCGGGAGACCGGTGCTCCTGTTATCATTTCGCATCTCAAGTGCGCCGGAATCGATCAATGGGGCCGCAGCGAGGAAGTCCTTCATAAGCTGGATGCCGCGCGCCTCTCGCAGCCCGTCGGTTGCGACTGCTATCCCTACGCAGCCGGCTCCAGCACCCTGGACCTGCGGCAGGTGGATGAACGGGTAACAATCACGGTTACGTGGAGTGACCCCCATCCGGAGGCAGCTGGACGCGCTCTGGCGGAGGTCGCCGCGCAGTGGAGCTTGAGCCAGATCGAAACGGCGCAGCGTCTGCAACCCGCGGGGGCCATCTATCACAGCATTTCCGAGGACGACATGCGCCGCATCCTTGGCCATCCAGCGACCATGATCGGCTCGGACGGCCTGCCGTGCGATCCGCGCCCCCATCCCCGGCTGTGGGGAACCTTCCCTCGCGTCCTGGGCCGCTACGCGCGCGAGCAGAAACTGTTCTCTTTAGCGGAAGCCATCCGCAAGATGACGGCGATGCCTGCGCAGCGGTTCGGGCTGGAAGCGCGTGGCTGTTTGCGCGAAGGGAATTTTGCCGATCTCGTGCTGTTTGACCCGCAGCGGATTCTTGATAGAGCGACGTTTGCCGACCCGATCCAGCACTCCGAGGGCATCGTCGCTGTGTGGGTGAATGGCGTCCTCTCCTGCACGTCAGAGAATCCGGCGAGCGGCCGCAGCGGACAATTCCTGCGACGAGGCAGGACGAAATGGATCCAATGAATACCAGTGGAGGAAAACCAATGAACATCAGACGTTATGGCACTGAAGGAGGCAAAGGCGCAGGCGGTCAGCATTTGCCCTTTGCGCGCGCGGTGGCCGCTGACGGCTGGCTGTATGTTTCCGGCCAGGTCCCCATACTCAATGGAGAGCTGGTCTCCGGCAATATGGCGGCCCAGGCTCGGCAGGCCATTCAGAACCTGCTCGCCATTCTGCGGGAAGCGGGATACGGTCCCGAACATGTCATTCGCTGCGGCGTCTGGATCGACGACCCGCGGGACTTCTCTGCCTTCAATGCGGTTTTTCGGGAATTCTTCGCCGAGCACCCGCCAGCCCGGTCCTGCGTCGTTTCCAGTATGGTGGTGGATTGCAAGGTCGAAATCGATTGTGTTGCATATAAGTCCGCCCACGCGTGACGTTTCAGGAATCTTTTTCTCCATGACCGGAAGGAGCGGCGCTGACATCCCTTCATGATTGACTCGCACGGCATCCTTCTCCTCATCGCCGCCCTCGCTTCGGTTGTCGGACTCATCCTGCTGATCGCAGTGGTGCGGTTGAATCCCTTCATCAGCATCTTTCTTGCCTCCCTGTTTCTGGCCGTCGTCGCGGGCATGCCCGTGCAGAACATCATCCGCTCATTTGAAGCCGGCTTCGGCGGCACCATCGGCCACATCGCCATCATCGTGGCGCTGGGCACCATGCTGGGCAAGATGATGGCCGAATCCGGTGGCGCCGATCAGATTGCCTATACCCTCATCGACCTCTTCGGCGAGAAGAATATCCGCTGGGCGATGGTGCTCATCGGCCTGATTGTTGGATTACCCGCCTTCTTCGAGGTCGGTTTCGTTCTCCTCATTCCCATTGCCTTTACCGTCGCGCGCCGCACGCAAACCTCCATCGTGAGCGTGGGGCTGCCGCTGGTTGCCGGCCTTTCCGTCGTCCATGGACTCGTGCCCCCCCACCCGGCCGCGATGATGGCCGTGACCATTTACCACGCCAATGTGGGCCGGACGATCGGTTACGCGCTGCTGGTCGGAGTGCCGGTCGCAGTGCTTGCCGGTCCCGTCTATACGAAGTTCATTGCACCGCACATTCACATCACCGGCGAGAGCTCAATGGCCGCGGAGTTCATCGAGCATGGAGAGGAGCGCAGGCTTCCCAATTTCTGGCTCACCCTCTTCACCATTCTGTTGCCCGTTGTCCTGATGCTCCTGGGAAGCTGGGCCGATTCGATCGCGCCGCCTCGGAGCACCATGAACGCCGCGCTGCACCTGGCCGGAAACGACGACATGGCTCTTCTCATCGGGGCTCTGCTGAGCTTTATCAGCCTCGGGAAAGTACAGGGTTTCAGTTCCGCAGTCATCCTGCGTTTCAGCCAGGAGTGCCTGGCGCCCACCGCAGCCGTCACGCTCCTCATCGGCGCCGGAGGCGGATTCGGCCGCATCCTTCAGGACAGCGGCGTATCCCACACCATCGTCACCCTGGCTCTGCGCGGCCACATCCAGCTGCTTCTGCTGGCGTGGTTGCTGGCGGCTCTCATGCGCCTGGCCACCGGCTCGGCTACCGTCGCCATGGTCACCGCCGCGCAGATCGTCGCGCCCATCGCTCTGCAGACGCCCTCGGTGTCACCGGAGTTGCTGGCTATCTCCACCGGCGCCGGTTCCCTCATCTTCTCGCACGTCAACGACGGCGGATTTTGGCTGGTCAAGGAATACTTCGGTATGTCACTCAGTCAGACGATCGCGACTTGGTCCGTCTGCGAAACCATCATTGCGATAGGCGGCCTCGGCCTCGCAGAAGCGCTCTCCCTCGTCCTCCGATGATCTGAGAACCCTCTGAGGTCGCGTGACTTCCCTCACCGCGATGCGGGCGGCTGCACGTTCTGCCGCGACTGTATAGCCCGTGCGCGATTGCGCTCGCGCGCAGCCTCCGCCGAGCGTCCGGTCAGACTGTAAGCGCGGCCCAGAACAAAATGCACCTGAGCATCATCAGGATCAACCTCAGCAGCCTTCTCCAGCGGCCTCACCGCATCTGCCGGTTGATTCTCTGCCAGATAGCACTGCCCTAACTGAAAAAGCGCCGCAAGATACGATGGGTTGATAGTTACCGCCTCGCGAAGATACCCGATAGCCTCAGCCGTGTCTCCATTTTTCTGCAGGATCAACCCCATCATGTAACTCGACACAGGGTCGTTCGGGTGGAGCTTCAGCTCCTCTCGAAACTCCTCCTCCGCCTCGGGTGCTTTGTTTTCGCGCCAGTCAATCAGGCCGAGGCTCTGGTGGACGGCCGGGTAGTTGGGATCGGCTGCCAGCACCGCCTGGAATTCCCGAACCGCATCCTGCTCCTTGTATTCAATGTCGTCCGCCAGCCCCAGCATAAAGTGCGCTTCAGGCGAGTTAGGATCGACCGCCATGATCCGATTGAAAACCGCCGTGACGCCGGCAAAATTCTTCTCTCTCCAGTAGGCTTTGCCGAGAATATCGAGCGTCGGCAGATCTTTGGGGCCCGCCTGACTGGCGCGCTCCAGATAAGCGGCCGCTTCGTGGTAACGATCCAGTGCAAACAGGTCCAGCCCCGTCAGGTCCAGCGACTGAAACGTCGCCGTCCGTTTGGCGAACGATTCCAGCAGCGGTAGTGCTTCTGAATAACGCTGCGCGCGGAAGTAGGCAATGCCCAGGTTTCTCTCCGTGATCGGATCGTCCTTTCGCAGCTTCAGCGCCCGCTCATAGAGCTCGATCGCTTCCCGCTCTCTCCCCTGCCGCGCTACTGCAATCGCCAGATTGTTGAGGACTTCAACCGAACGCGGATCCAGCGCCAGCGCCTGCCGGTACGCCTTCTCTGCCTCCTGATTCTCGCCCGCCTGTAGAGCCTGAGTACCCGCCCCCACCGCCCGCGTAAACTCTCGTCGCGTGCCGGCTTCCTTTCCCTGCGTCGCCTGAGCGCGCAGCGCACTGGCGCAAATCAAAAGACCGATCCCGATCAACAGGAACGCGCAGGGAACACCCAGGCGCCGGCATCCAGGGCATCTTTCGTCGCCGGCGGCCGTCACGGCGAGTCCCGCTTCCCCGCCATGCCGGAGGCCGCTCCGGCGCGCTTCCGTAACTCTCGTATCATCACGCGTTGATTGACACCTCATTAACCGCTGTGACACCATTCTCTCCTGATTACAAAAGCGCTCGGTCTGCGTCTCTTACGGATATGGGACTTTCGCCCTTGGCGTAAGACGCTGCATTCGGGCGTACTGAGCAGACGCAGATTCGCACCACAAAACAACAGAGCGCCGATTCCCCAGGATGAGTCGCCGATTGCACATGTTCCTTTGGAGGTCGTTCAGAATGCAAGCAAGAAAATTGACTTTTGCCATCGTAGCTGTGTTCATAGCGTGTTGTCCTTTCCTTCTTCATAGCCAACAGATTCAGGCAGTTCTGAACGGCACCGTCACAGATCCGTCCGGCGCCGTCGTGCCCAATGCCAGCGTCGCCGTCACCCAGCTGGAAGGCACCGCCGCTCCCAGAACGGTAATCACCAACGCCCAGGGCGCCTACAGCATCAGCGATCTGCCCCCCGGCAACTACACCGTCATCGTTACCGTTCCCGGCTTTCAGAAGTTCCAGGCCACCAACGTAACTCTCAACGTGGCACAGACCCGCACCGTTGACGCAAAGCTAGCCACCGGAACCGTGAGCCAGACCGTCACCGTGCAGCAAAATGCTGTCGCTCTTGACACGACCACCAGCGAGCTGGCCGGCACCATTTCCGGCACCCAGGTCACGCAACTCCAGCTGAACAACCGCAACTTCGAGCAGTTAGTCACTCTCCAGCCAGGTGTCGTCAGTGCGCTGCCCGACGAGGTGGGCTTCGGCCTCAATAACACATCTTCCGTCGCCGTCAACGGCGCTCGCGACACCGCCAATAACTGGTCCGTCGATGGCGCGGATATCAACGACAGCGGTTCCAACGCCACCCTCCTCAATGTGCCCAGCGTTGATGCCATTCAGGAGTTCACCCTGGAGAGAAGCGCCTACGATGCCGGCTTCGGGCGCAGCGGCGCAGGTCAGGTCCTCGTCGCCACCAAATCCGGAACCAGCCAGTTCCACGGCGACGTCTATGAATTCAACCGCAACGACGCCTTTAACGCCAACAGCTACTTCAATAAACAGGCGAATTTGCCCCGCGCCATTGAACGCTATAACGATTTCGGATTCACGATCGGCGGCCCTGTCGCCATTCCGAAGGTCTACGCCAACCACAACAAGCTCTTCTTCTTCTGGTCCGAGGAATGGCGTAAAGTGACGGCGCCGAACACCGCCTCCGTCGTTCCGCCCACCTCCGCTGAACTGGCCGGCTCCTTCAGCGGCAACCTGACCGCCAGCGCCCCGGCGGGCTGCGTCACCTACAACGCTGCGGCTGATACCAGCACCATTTCTCCTTCCTGCTATAGCCAGAACTCGCAGGTTTATCTGACTAACGTCTACGATAAGTTCCCGGCCAACAGCCCGAACGGCCAGTACACATTTACCTACGGCGCCCTCCAAAATACCCGCGAAGACCTGGTTCGCATCGATGCCAACCTGACTGACAAACTCCACTTCTTCGCTCGGGCCATGCAGGACGAGACACCGGAGAATTTCCCTCAGGGTCTCTTCGCCGGTTCCAACTTCCCCAACATCATCGGCTCCACGGTGAACGCTCCCGGCCAGAACGTCGTTGGCAATCTCACCTGGACCATTTCCCCTAAACTCGTCAACGAAGCCGAATTCGCCTACAGCCAGGGCACCATCAGCTCCGCCTTTACCTCGGGCTCCATCGCTACCTCTTCATCAGTTTCAAGCGGGCTCACCAACAACACCGCTTATAAAGATCCCTATGGCCGCATCCCCGGAATTTCTTTCGTGGGCGGCGCCATTCAGGGCTTCAATTACGGCAGCACCCCGTATTTCGAACGAAATCTTGATCGCACACTGTTCGACAATCTGACTTTGAACCTCGGAAGGCACGTCATTCGAACCGGAGCCAGCGTCTCACAGATGCTCAAAACCGAGAACGCCTCCAGCGGCGTGGCCAACTTCCAGTTCGCCAACTTTGCTGACTTCCTGCTAGGCAATGTTTCCACCTATACCCAGGCCAATCACGATACTGTCCCAGACCTGCATTACTTCAACTTCGAAGCCTACGTCCAGGACGACTGGCGGGTCACCAATCGGCTGACGCTCAATTTCGGCCTGCGCTATAGCTATTTCCCATCCCCTGGCGACGTCCTCAACACGCTCAACAATTTCGATCCTGATTTCTACGACTCTGCCGCCGCTCCTGCTATCGATCCGGTTTCCGGCAACTTCGCGGCCGGCGGTCAGATCCCGGCGACTTATGTTAATGGTCTGATCTTTCCCACCGGGACCGCCTGCAGTCAGGCTGCGTCCATTACTCCCGGCATTCATTGCTCTCCCTGGGGAGCCCATGTCAATCCGGACCCCAAAGACGACTTTGCGCCACGGTTTGGATTTGCCTTCTCGCCGAACAACCGAACCGCCATTCACGGCGGCTACGGCATCTTCTACGACCGCTCCCTGAACGGTATCTGGGAACAGAATGCCTTCCAGGATCCACCGCTCGTCCAGGTTGCCACCATTAACAACACGCAGTTTGATCACCCCCTGGCCGGCACATCCAGCGTCTCGCTGAGCCCGAACCACATCACTTCCACCGGCACTCCAGCTATGCCAACCGAGTCCTATACGGACTTCAATTTGTCCGTGCAACAGGAACTGCGGCCCGGCACAGTTGCAGAAATTGCTTATGTCGGCACCCTCGGCCGCCATCTGCTGGGAGAACGCGACCTCAACCAGCCCACGCTCGCGCAGCGCGCCGCCAATCCCACCGCCTGGGTCACGGGTGTCGTACCCTACCTCGGCTATTCCTGGTTTGCTTCCCGCATTCCGGAGTACTCCAGCAACTACCACTCCCTCCAGGTTGCGCTCAATCATCGCGTTTCCAATGCCCTCACCTTAGGCGTTGCTTACACCTGGGCGAAGACCCTCACTGATCAGTCGAACGATCGTGGCACCGAGACTTACGACACTTACGACCCGCATCTCGACTATGGCCCGGCTTCTCTCAATCAGCCCCAGACCTTCGTAGCCAACTACGTCTATAACCTCCCCTTCTACCAGGGTCAGAAAGGCTTCGTCGGCCATACTCTCGGCGGCTGGGAGCTTTCCGGCATTACCGAGTTTGCTTCCGGTCAGTCCTTCTCGGCCCTGCAGGAGGCCGATAACTTCGATTGCCAGACGCCGGCCGGCGCCACTACCGGATGCATCCCCGGAACGTATCCCGGCGGCATCAACATCGATCCCAGCGACATCTCTCCCCGGCCGGACGTGGTCGCCGCGATCCACATGCCCAAAACCCAGCAGCAGTGGTTCAGTACCGGTTCCTTCGCCAATGCTGTCGGCCACTTCGGCAATGCCAGCAACGGCATCCTCGTAGGTCCTGGAATTGAACTCTGGGATCTCTCGGCCATCAAGAATATTGATCTGGGAGAAAGAGCCAAACTGCAGCTGCGCGGTGAGTTCTTCAACGCGTTCAACCACACCAACTTTGACGCCGTCGGTCAGCGTCTCGGACAAACCACCTTCGGCCAGGTTACTTCCACCCACGATCCCCGCGAGATCCAGCTGGGAGGCAAGGTAACCTTCTAACTGCCTGCGCCTTCGTGGGCCTCCTGCCCTCTCTCCGGGGAAAGGTAATCATGGTGAGGTGATATTTGTTAGCAATAGAAAAGGCCGCCTGTGGCGGCCTTTTCTATTGCTATTTCGCTTCTCACCCAAACTGCGCCATATCGATGTTCATGCTGTACTGGTCGCCGCTCTTCATCAGATCGCCCCAGGTTACGGTCCGCCCGGTCCGCCCCGCCATCCGCCCCAGCATGGAGCTCAGTGCGCTCTGCACACCATCTACAGTCTGGTTGTGGAACTTCCCCGACGTGATGCTTTCGATGAACTCCCGATCCTTGTCTCGATCGGCAAACTGCAGATTGTCGGTGAACGCCCCGTTCGCGGCAAACTGCGCGGCCGGCGCTCCCGGCGCAGCGCTTCCTCCCTCGCTCCAGTTCCACGCCTTCTCGCCGACAATGCGCACCGGCCCGGAGTACGGTGCCTCCGCCACACCCGTCGCACCGAAGAATTGCTCCGTCACATCGAACCATCCGGTGTTGCCCCACTGCGTCGAAGAAAAACTCAAATGGACATCGTTCGGATACGTATAGATCACCTGATAGTTATCCCAGCAGTCGCCCGGATGCGTGATGACGCTGCGCCCCCCGGTTGCCGTTGCCTGCAGCGGATGACTCCCGAGCACCCAGTTGCACAAATCGATCACGTGGATGTTCTGCTCCACGATGATGTCTCCGGAGAGCACCAGGTCCCACAGCCAGTTGCGCAGCCGGAACTCATCCGCCGACCAGCCCGTCCCGCTGTGGCTCACCGCGTTCGGCGCGAAGTAGTGCGCCGTAATCGCAGCCACTCGCCCAATATCGCCCGCGTGGATCCGCCGCACCACTTCGGCAATCGGCGGCGCGCTGCGCACCTCGAAGCCAATATCCAGGCTCAGCCGGCCGTCGGCGCGCCTGCCGATCTCCAGCGCCTGCTGCGTCTGCGCCACATCCACCCCCAGCGGCTTCTCGCAGTACGCATGCTTGCCAGCGCTCACCACCGCGTCCAGGTGCTGCACATGGAACCACGGCGGCGTCGAGATCTGCACCGCGTCCACTTCTTTTGAGTTCGCCAGCTCTTCATAGGCATGCGAGCCGCGAAACATCAGCTTTGGATCGATGGCCGGAACGCCCAGCCCTGCGTTCACCTGATCGAAATGTGCTTTCCCCGCCGCCAGTTGATCCGGAAACAGATCCGCCAGCGCTACCACGCGCGCCGAGGTATTTTTGGCGAACGAAGTCGCCACAGACGTGCCCCTGTTCCCGCAACCCAGCAGTCCCAGGCGCACCGCCGAGTTCGCCTCGTAGCCGAACGCTGTACGCGAGTTCAGCAACATAATCCCCGAAGCGGCTGCGCCGCCGATGAAATTTCTTCGATCCATACCATTGCCCCGATCCCTCATGCCGCCTGCCGCATGCCCGCGAGAACCCGCTCCAGATAAACCCTCTCCTGCTGCACATCAGTAATTTGCTGCGGCCCGGAAATCTCCCGTTCGATCGTCACCGTTCCCGCATACCCCAGGCGATGCAGCTTTGTGAAGACCGCCTTGAAATCAACGAGACCGGTCCCAATCAGGACCTCTTCGCCCAGCTTCATGGGATCGGTCGGCCAGCGCCCATCCTTGGCGTGAATGCTTCTTACATGCCGTCCAATGATGTCCACCGCATCGGCGGGATTTGCCTTGCCATAAAGGATCAGATTCGCCGTGTCGAGGCCCACACCGAGATTCATCTGATTCACATCCTGAATCGCCCGCGACATCGTCGTCGGCGTCTCCTGTCCGGTCTCCATCAGGAACATCTGTCCGTTTCCCCCGCAGTGCTGCGCCACCTCGCGGATCGCCGTGACCACCTCCGCATACAAGGGATCTGCCGGATCCTCAGGCATAAATCCGCAGTGCGTCTGCACCTGCCGGATTCCCAGCAGCGCCGCGAAATCCGATGTCTGCTTCAGCGCGTCCATGCGTGCTGTCCGCGTCTCCCGCGGCACCAGCCCGATCGTCGAAGGGCCGCGCAGAAAATCCCACACCAGCGGCCCCGGATTCACCACTTCCGCCGCCGTTGGCACCACGCTGTATTTTTCCAGCAGACCCCGCAGTTGCTGCGCCAGATCGTTCGAATAATGTCCCAGATAACCGTCCAGCGACAGGAAGCAGTTCGTCATCCCCAAATCGTGAACGCGCCGGATGCTCTCTTCTGCGCCATTGGCCGGCTGGATGAGCAGCCCAACAGCCATCGGGTCCAGTTGCGGCCACGCCTTCGCCGGAGAATCGTCGGAAGTGGGCAACAGCGCCTCCGCGCGGCCAGACGCGCCCAGCAGCGTCGCGCTCACCGCTCCCGCAAGAAATTCACGTCTCTGCATCGGACCCTCCCGGCAACAGACCTTTATACGTCAGCCACGCGCTTATCGAAAGCCGCGACAGGGCATCCGCCCAGCTCTGCGGAGCCTCCCGGGGCGCCCAAAAAGAAAGTTGGCACAATTTGCGAGTTCCCGTCACTTAAGGCAAAGGGTTCCCCGGACTTTCCAATCGCCTCCCGAATTTTGCCTTGCGCCGGTGCGCCATGCCGCTCCCCCCTCGGCGCAGCCAGTCGCGACCAGGAAAGCCTGATCTTCAAGGCGGGTGTTCAGCAAATGCATCGTCTCCAGGCAATTGTTCGTCGCTCTCCAGAGTTCGCTTTCGCCATGAGCATCGTCCTCGGCGTCCAGGCCATCGCCGCTGCTCAAAGTTCGAATCTCCGGCATGCCCCCGCAAGCATTCCCGCCCGGCCCGCATCCGTCGGAGTGGCCGACCCCGGCTCGCTGTGGCCAGGAGGAGTCGTCTATTACGACGATCAGGGCTGCATCGCCGGCAACACATGCCCAAACCTCGCGCAGGCGGTCAACACGTTCAACACGGATTTTTCAGCCGTCGTGCAATGGAACGAGAGAACCACCCAAACCACTTACGTCCTCATCACCCTCAGCGGCACGGGTGGACAAGGAGAGGTCAACACGATCGGCTACCCCTCCAACCCTGGCCAGGTTGCATTGGACTGCAATACCGACTGCAGCGTCACAACCCTGCTCCACGAGATGGGGCACATCATCGGCCTGTATCACGAACAAACCCGGACCGACCGCGACAGCTATGTCAGCGTGAACTACAACAACGTCATTAAAGGAACATGGGTTTCCGACTTTTCCATCAACACTCAGAATCAGCAACTGCTTACGCCCTACGACTACGCATCGGTGATGCAGTATCCATCCTCGGTGGACTCGAGTAACGGCGGTCCGGTCATCGAGACTATCCCCGCCGGCATTCCCCTTCAGGGTGTCCAGGGCCTCCCCGGAGTCGGCAACCAGGATTACTCAGCCGCCGATAAAGAGGCCGTCGGGCGCCTGTACGGGGCTGCCCCCACCTCCATCACCGTCACTTCGAATCCCACAGGCATGCAGGTGATCGTTGACAGCATCTCGTACACCACACCCCACACGTTTTCCTGGACGCTGAACTCAACCCACACCCTCAGCGTTCCCGATGGCGTCCAGACCCTGACCGGGAATATCGAGAACAGCGACCCTGCCGTTTCAACAACCTTCTATTACACCTATGGCCGTTGGAACGATTCCACTGCGCAAACCCACACCATCACCGTCAATCCAGGAAACGGCAGTCCGGCCTTCCCCAGCAGTGCTCCGCAAATCGCCACTTATTCGGCGAACTTCACTCAGCTCGTTCCTTACACCGAGACAGTCACTCCTTCAGGAGACGGCACCGTCAGCGCTTCGCCCGCGCCTCAAACCTATTCAGGCGCAAGCGGCAGCTTCTTTGTCGCCCGTCAGGATGTCACGCTTACCGCGATGCCGAACAGCGGGCTGAACTTCTACGAATTCAATGCGCAGTATCCGTACTTCTGGCTCCCGGGCGGCCTGTCCGCCAATCCGAAGCAGTTCTACGTACCGGACACCGGCAATCCGGTCGCTGTTTCGGCAGAGTTCACCACCTATCCGGTCTATACAGTCAGTGTGGCGCCCCCCTCCGGGGATCCCATCCAGAACGCCTTCAGTGACAACCTCTGGGCCTATATTGACGGCGCCTATTGGCCAACCCCGAAAAACTTCTCTGCCGATCCGGCTTATGCCTACGACACCGTCACCAGCTGGGCCGCCGGCACCAGTCACACGCTGAATGTAGATTTCGGCTCGCCCGAAATGCCCTACAGTTTCAACTCCCAATTCACCTTCTCCAGTTGGAGCGACGGCGGCGCGGAGCAGCACACCATCGCCTCCCTGCCCGCTGTCAGCACGGCCTATACCGCAACTGTGATACCGGAGTACCAGCCGGCCACGAATTTTGGCTCCTCGCCGTGTGGCTCGAGCGCGGTTTCCGTCACCGGGCCCAATGATGACGGAGGCTTCTATCCCTGGGGCACACAGCTCACCTTCACCGCCACGCCAAACTCGGGAGGCGGCTGGAGCTTCGGCGGATGGAGCTACGACCTCACCGGCAACACGAATCCCGGCCACCTGACTGCGGATAGTGAAACCCTGGTTTATGCCAACTTCAACGCCAGCACAGCCAATGCACCGCTGACCCTGACCAGTCTGAGTCCGGCCTCCGTGCCCGCCGGCTCAGCTGGCTTTACCCTAACGCTCACCGGAACCGGCTTCAGCTCAGACTCCCACGTTTCTGTGGGAAGCAATGCCGCCACGCCCGTTGACGTAGTCAGCTCCACGGAGATCCAGGTCCCCGTCTCCGCATCGTGGGTCGCTTCTGCAGGAACCTTCGACGTCTCGGTAGAGAACTTCCCGACCAACTGGAACGGCTGTGCCGTATTCGGCTACGACACCTTCACCGTCACCGGCACGCTCACCACCCCCATCATCTCCTGGACTCCCGCCCCGGCCATCATCTTTGGCAGCGCCGGCTCGACCGTTCTGAATGCCACCGCCAATGTGCCCGGCAGCTTCACCTACTCGGCGACGCCCACCGGCGGCGGCTCTGCCGTCGATGTCACCGGCGGAACCTCAGGTCTGGCCATCGGCGGCTACAACATCACCGCGACCTTTACGCCGACCGACCCGAGCGTCTACACCTCCGCTCAGTCCACAAAGACCATCGTCGTCAGCAACGAGAGCATCTGGATCGTCAATAGTGGAGGCGGCATCAGCGAGCTTGCCGGAAATGGCGCTGCCATCAGTTCCAGCGCCTACACCGGCGGGAACCTTGCCGTCGCCACCGATGGTGGCGGCAATGTGTGGAGCGCCGGCACCGGTTCGCCCCTGCTGGTGGAGACCAGCCAGGTCGGCAGTACTCTCACCACGATCGCCTCCGGCACAGGCGGCCTCAATGCTCCCGTCAGCGTCGCGATCGACGGCGGCGGTCAGGTATGGACGGCCAACGGAAACAACAGCTTGAGTCTCTTCTCCAATGCAGGAGCGGCGCGTTCGCCGTCCACCGGCTTCACTGACTCATCGCTCTCCACCCCGACCGGCATCAGCATCGATCTCGGCGGCAGCGTCTGGATCGCCAACAAGGTCGGCAACAGCGTCACGCGCATTCTTGGAGCAGCCGCCCCGGCAGACCCGCTCTCCACAGCGGCGGCGAACAAAACAACGGGGAGCCGGCCGTGAAAGACCACAGTAACATCGCGCCCCCCGTAGAACTGCCCTCGTTTCTATCCGGGTACTACTCCACAATTTTGTTATTGGCGGTACCCAGGCCTCGTCGTAGCATAAGCCCACTAATCTACGGGGCAAGCTACGCGAACTTCGACCTCTCTCCTGCAGTCACCGCTCGGTACTGCTCGTCCGCTGTGGCTCTGGACTTTGCTGTCCCCGTTCTGCTGTTCCATCCTGAATGCCAGGCCGGCTTTTCCGTCGGTTCTGTGCCACGGGGAGTGTGCGCTGTGGGTATGGGTCGAACGTTAAGTTGTGGGCTCCCGGGGACCGTTGCCGCCGCAGTCGGCCTTGCCCTCGGATTGACAGCTGTGAATGTACAGGCGCAGTCCTTTACCGGCGGCCCCATCACTGTGAGCGGCACGCAATTTCAATCGGTAGGCTCTTCGGTTACCGTCAGTGGTCTCTCCGGGACCGTAAATGCCATTTCACTGCAGTTCAATAACCTCAACGTCACCAATCTCGACAGCATCGCTGTGGTGCTCGTATCCCCGTCGGGCCAGGCTTTTGACCTGCTTTCGGGTGTTTGCGGCGAGGGCACCGCCCAGGTCGGCGCCAGCACCTTCACTCTCGCTGACTCCGGAGACACCGGTACGGACAACGATACCGGCTATCTCTCCGGCTTTAATCAGGACGGAAACCCGGTGGGAACCTGTCCAGCCGCCTACACCGGTACCTATCTACCCACAGACTATTACGCCCCTAACGGAGACACGTTCAGCAGTCCGGGGCCCGCGACCTACGCCAGCGGCGACTTCCCTGGATATGGCTCGGGAGATACATTCGCGACCGCCTTCACTCTTCCCGCGGCGGCCAGCGGCTTAAACGGCCAATGGACCCTCTACATTGCCAACCAGATCGGCGACGCCAATGGTTCGCTGGGTTCCTGGAGCCTGTTCCTTGCCACGTCCGGCGGCACCGCCGCTGCCACTACAACGAGTCTCTCCACGAATGCGTCGGGCAATGAGACCACAACCGCCTCCCCCGTCACCCTGACCGCGACGGTTACCTCCAGCGGAACCGTGAGCAGCGGAACCGTGACGTTCACCGACAACGGCAACAACGTTGCCTGCAGCGGCGGCAACCCGGTGGTGGTCAGCAATGGAACCGCGGCCTGTACCGCCTCATTCACAACGGAAGGATCCCATCCTCTTACCGCCACGTATAGCGGATCAACCGATTTTTCCGGCAGCGGGAGCGACGTGCTGAACCTGTTCGTCGATCACCCCACGACCAATCCCAGCCCCGGGAAATATTGCAACGCGGGCGGCCTCAGCATCTCCGGCTCTCTGACCGGTAGCAACAATCCGGCAAGTCCCTATCCGTCGCACATCGATGTGACCGGATACTCGGGGAGCATCACCGGCGCCACGCTCTCCCTGAACGGATTCTCCGACGCGAATCCGCAGCAGACGGCCATGCTCCTCGTTGGGCCAACCTCGACCAATATTGTCCCCTGGGACAACGTGGGCGGCACCGCCGCTGTCAACAATATTAATTTCACCCTGGCCGATTCGGCTGGATCTTTGAACACCATTGCCTCGCCTCCTGCGAACGGTGAAACCTATTACCCAACGGCGAATATCGGAACAGTGCCCGCCTTCCCGTCGCCTGCGCCAACCACTCTTGGATTCGCCCCGTCCCTGGGCAGCCAGACCTTCACCAATGCCTTTGCTGGGATTAGTCCCGCCGGCGAATGGAGCCTTTACCTCTACAACAGCGACGGCAGCACGGCCACCTCGGCCAGCAACTGGTGCATCACCCTGCTGTCGCAAACCTCCATGACCCTCGCCTCCAGTCACACCGGCAGCTTCACCCAGGGCGATGCGGCCGATACCTACACGATCACAGCGAAGAATGGCGGTACGATCCCGACTAACGGCGAATTGACCCTGAGCGACAGCCTGCCGTCCGGCATGAGCGCCGTTTCCTTTGCACAAACAGGCGGATCGGACTGGAGTTGCTCCGGTGCCAGCTGCACCCGCACGACCGCCATGCCCGTGGGCGAGCAGGACACGTTCACCCTCACGGCCAGCGTCGGCTACGCCACCGCCATTGGCACCAACTCCGTCACCAATTCCGTGACCGTTTCCGGCGGCAACCTCTCCGGCAACGCCACCGCGAACGATCCCACCACCATTAACGGCGGACCGGTAAACGTAACCTTCAGCACCAATCCCACGGGCTTCTCCTATTCGGCCAACGGCATTTCGGACAGCACGCAGCAGACCCTGACCAACGGAACGGCCATCACCCTGTCCACCACTTCTCCGCAAACCCCGTCCACCGTCGAATACCTCTGGACCGGCTGGTCCGACGGCGGAGCCATGTCGCATACCGCCACCATCAGCAGCACTACCGGGACCGCCGCCTACACTGCCAATTTCGCTGTCGCTTACACGCTCACGACCGGCGCCAATCCCTCGATCGGCGGAACGGTTTCGCCATCGTCAGGGACGAACGCGGGGGTCGTGGATCTTACCGCTACGCCCAACACCGGCTGGGCTTTCACAACCTGGACGGGCAGCGTGGCGAACGCCAACAACGCTTCCACCACTATCACCATGAGTGGCAATGAAACCGCAACAGCCAACTTCGCCCCCAACGGTCAAACCACTGTCTGGATCGTGAACAGTATCGGCGGCCTCAGTGAGCTCACCGCCGCTGGAGACCCGGCGACCACCACCCCATACAACGGGGGCAACGAAGCCGTCGCCATCGATGCGACGGGGAATCTCTGGACGCTGAATTCGTCCTCGCCCTTGCTGTACGAGGCGAATCAGCTCGGAACCCAGGAACATTCAATCTCCACCGGAGGCGGCCTGAACGCGCCCTTCAGCCTCGCGATCGACGGCGGCGGCCAGGTGTGGGTGACGAACGGCAACAGCACTGTCAGCCTCTTCTCGAACACGGGCATGGCACTCTCTCCCTCCAGCGGTTTCACTGACTCATCGCTCTCCACGCCGAGCGGCATCGCCATCGATCTCGGCGGCAGCGTCTGGATCGCCAACAAAGGCGCCAGCACCCTCACCCGGATTCTCGGAGCAGCTGCCCCGGCAGCCCCGCTCTCCACGGCGGCGAAGAACAACACTACAGGAGCCAGACCATGAGGCCAGCATCGGTCACGGGCATTCTTCTTTTGGCGAGCACCTTCGCTCTCGCGGGCTGCGGGGGCAGCTCTCCGATGATTGAAACCCCGCCAACCAAGCCTGTCCCACCCGCAACCAGCAGCCTCCAGGGACAGGTCTACGGCGGCGCGCAGCCCATCACCGGCATGACCCTGCAGTTGTACGACGCAGGCAGCGCCGGGTACGGCTCGGCCGCCACCGGCATGCTCACTGGCACCCTCCCCACCACGGATTCGAACGGAAACTTCCACTTCGCCAATCCCAGTTGCCCCAATCCCAGCGATCAGCTGTATCTCGTGGGCACGGGCGGCGATCCGGTCGCCGGTAATGCCTCCAACGGCAACAGCACTGCGGCAAATCCCAATCTCGCTCTGATGGTGGCTCTGGGCAACTGCAGCGGCCTGAGCACGCTTGCCCGTCTCCACATGAACGAGCTGACCACGGTGGCGGCGGTTTGGGCCATAGCTCCGTTCATGTCCGGCACTACGCAGGCCTTTCAGAATATCGGCACTTCCGCGAACAATGCCCTCGGCCTGCAACTGGCTTTTCAGGCCGCCCAGCAAGTGGCCAATATCTCCACCGGAACCTTCCCAGGCACTCTGCCCGCGAACGCCACGCTTCCCACTGACGAACTGAATACCATCGCGGATGTCCTCGAAGCCTGCATCAACTCCAAAGGCGGCACCGCCAATGACGGCTCGACGCCTTGCGGCTCGCTCTTCGGCGACGCCCCTGCGACCGGCGGCGGCTTTCCTGCCGATGTGATCACGGCCGCCATGAACATCGCCCAGAACCCCGCGCAGAATGTTGCCGCACTCTTCAATCTCGCATCGCCCACCGGTGCCTTTCAGTCAGAACTTGGCTCCGCGCCCCATGCCTGGACGGTCGCCATTCAGTACACCGGTGGTGGACTGAACGCTCCAACGGCAATCGCCACCGATCAATCCGGCAACGTGTGGGTAACCAACAGCGACAGCCTCAGCCCCAGCGTCTCGCAGTTCAGCAACGCCGGCGTACCCACTGCTTCGTTCGGAACCAATGGCGCTTCTCTCGCCGCAGCACCAGGCGGCATCGCCATCGATCTCACCGGCAACGCGTGGATCACCATCCCCAGCAATAACAGCGCGGTCGAGGTCAGTTCCAGCGGCAGCGTAGTAAAGACGGTCACCGACAGCAGCATTGGACTAAACGACCCCACCAGCATCGCGATTGACGGCGGCGGCAACATCTGGGTCGTGAACTCCGCCAGCGGCGCGAATAGCGTGAGCGCTTTTGACGGCTCCGGAACCAAATTAACCAATTCTCCGTTCAGCGGAGGCGGCATCAGCTCACCCGTGGCCATCGCGATCAACGGAAACGCCAACGCTAACTGTTCCGACTGTCACTGAGATGTGTGAGCGTTAATGATGGATCGACCCGGCCTCTCGCAACACGACCTCCGGCATCGGCGACACGAATGGTTCCTGCCGCTGGCACTCTTTGCTGCGGCCTCTGCGGTCTCCGGTTGCGCAGGCGGTAGTTCTTCCGCATCAGGATCCGGCTCCCCGCCATCGACGCCCCCGCCCGCCGCTGCGTCTGCCTTCGCCGGTCAGATGCTGAGTGGTTCGACCCCGGTCGTGGGTGCCTCGATCTCCTTCTATGCCGCCGGCAGTTCCGGACCGGGTGCCGGCGCTGCGAATCTTGTTCCTTCGCAGACCATTGCGACCGATACCTCCGGAAAATTCTCCGTTCCCGCCTTTACTTGTCCCTCCAGTACCGCGCAGGTCTATCTGGTCGGACGCGGCGGTAACGGTTCCGGCACCTTGGGAGACAACTCCGCCATCAGCATGATGGCTGCTCTCGGCGATTGCGCAAATGTAACCTCGTCTACCGCCGTGCTGATGAACGAAGTCACCACCGCGGCTTCGGTCTGGGCCCTTGAGCAGTTCATCGGCTCCGACGTCAACGTCGGCGCAAGTTCCACCAACGCCACAGGCCTCCGCAACGCCTTCTTCACGGTCGGCAACCTCGTCGACAACAGCAAAGGAGCCACCCCTGGTCCTTCGCTGCCCGCGAACGCCCTCCTGGAAATAGCCAAGGTCAATACTCTGGCCGACATCCTCTGGTCGTGCAATCAATCCACCACCGCAACTGCCTGCCAAAACCTCTTTGCCGCAGCGGCGGATGGCAGCACAACCCCGTCCGACACCCTCGATGCCGCGCTGAACATCGTCCGCAATCCCGCGGCCCAGGTCAGTGCGGTTTTCGGGCTCCTCGCCGCCACGCCTTTTCAGCCGGCTCTTCCCGCCGCGCCCCATGACTGGACCCTCTCCGCTACCTTCGGCAATTGCGCTTCAGGATGCGGCGGCCTCAATCTCCCCGGCTCGCTCGCCATCGATTCCAAAGGTGATGTTTGGGTGGCAAATTACTTCGGCGGTGTCGCCTCTGCGTTTTCCAACACCGGCATGCCTGCATCCCCTGACGGCTACCCTGCTGCCGGCCTCCAGGAATCCTTCGGGATCGCCATCGATGCCCGGAACTCCGTCTGGATCACCAACGAGAATGGCTTCTCCGCCCAGGGCACAGCCTCGGGAAGCGTCACTCACCTCAGCAGCGCGGGCGAGGATCTCTCCGGCGCCGGCTACACCGGTGGCGGCATCTACTACCCGATCTCGGTGGCCACTACCTCGGGCGGCAACATCTGGGTCGCCGACCACGCCAACTCTACCGCGACCCTGCTCGCTGCCGACGGAACCGCCATCTCCGGCACCACCGGCTATGCCACCTCCGCCTTGCCCTTCACCACCGCGGTTGCCGTCGATTCCGGCCAGAACGGTTGGTTCGCCTATGAAGGCGGTGTGGCAAAAGTCACGCCGGCTGGTGCTGTGAGCGCTTTTTCCTGCTGTGATGTTCCCGCCGGCATCGCGCTCGACGCCATCGGCAATGTCTGGATCGCCGACTACGACGCTTCTTCCGTCATCCAGCTCTCCTCCTCCGGCGGTGTCCTTGGCCAGGCCGTGATGACCGGCGGAGTCGAAACGCCGGTGGGCATCGCCATCGATGGTGCGGGCCATGTCTGGACCGCGAACTATCGCGCCAACACCCTCAGCGAATTCAATAGCGCGAACCTCCAGCCGCTTTCCCCTGCTCCCGGCTTCGGGCAGGACGCCTCGCTCTATGGCCCCTTCGGCGTTGCCATCGATGCCAGCGGCAATCTCTGGACCACCAATGCCTATGGCAATAACCTGACCGAGTTCATCGGCGTCGCTGCCCCCGTGAAGACGCCGCTGCTTGGCCCTCCGGCTCAACCGTAAACGAAACCTGTGCCCCGCAGAGAAGATCAGGACCATGACGCTGTATCAAACTGAGAGCGCTGTATCCCACCAGACCCCGTTGCCCACCGGGGATCCGCGCCTCGATCTGACCGCATGGGGTGTTCCCTTCCGGCTCTCCGCCTGCTCCGAAGCTCTTCTCACCCGGATGCGCGAGTACGTGCCCTTTCGCTCGACAGAATCCTGCGCCCCGGCAGCCGAGGCCTCCACTTTCGCCCTGCGGCGTATCGAAAACGAGACCCGCTATCAGCTTCTTGCCGATAACCGGTTGCTGTCCGATGCGGAACCGCTCGACTTCTCGCTCCAGCAGCTCAGCTCCCGCCTGACGATCCATGTCGCCGAATTCGCGCCTGATTACGTCTTCCTCCACGCAGGTGTCGTCGCCTGGCAGGATCGAGCGCTGCTGCTCCCTGGCTTCAGCCACGCGGGCAAATCGACGCTGGTCGCCGAGCTCGTCCGCGCCGGCGCCACCTACTATTCCGACGAGTTCGCGCTCCTCGATCCCGAAGGGTACGTTCACCCATTTACGCGCACTCTGCAGATGCGCAAGCCCGGATGCTCCGAACAGACGCCTCTTCCCCTGGCCCAACTCAACGGCCGGCCCGGAATCAACCCTCTTCCGGTTGCCCTCATCGTTTTCACAGAGTTTGCCGAGGGCGCCCTCTGGCATCCCGAAGCTCTTCCCGCTGGCCGCGCTGCTCTCGAAATGCTGCTCCACGCCGTTCCCGTGCAGCGCACCCCGGCCCGCGTTCTGACCACCCTGACCGCGACCGTCCGCAACGCCACCGCCTGGCGATCGAAGCGCAGTGAGGCGCCCGCAACCGCCCGCACCCTGCTCATGGCCCTCGCCTCCGGGGAGCGGCTCACATGAGAACCGGCATGCAGCCTCTGCTTACCCTCCTGCGTGGAGAGTCTCTCGACGGCATCTCCTCGGCGGAATGGATGCCCGCCCTCGATCTCGCCGATCGGGAGAACATCCTTCCGTGGACCGCGGCCTGCCTGAGCGCAGCCGGCCCATGGAGCGAGCAGCTCACCGACCGCCTCCGCGAAATCCGCCGTAACGCGCAAATCTCCGCTTTCCTCTGGAATTCGACTCTTAAATCCACGCTGGCGGACTTCCATCGCCGCGGCATCCTCGTAATCCCCCTCAAGGGCCCCTGGTTGGCCGAAAGGCTTTATGGAGACGCCGCCCTGAGGAACTATTCCGACCTCGATCTCCTCGTACGCCGCTCCGACATCTCCCGAGCCGAAGGCCTGCTGAACCAACTCGGCTTCCTCCCGGCGAGCCGTCGCGGTGACTACGAACGCACCTGGCGCCGCGGCAGCATTACCATCGAGCTCCATCACGACGTCGAGAATCCCCTCAGCTTCGACTTCCGCATCGACGAAGTCTGGCAGCGCGCGCAGCCCGCCGAATTTCACGGCGTCCCGGCATGGCTCCTCGCCCCCTGCGATGAACAGCTCTTCCTCTGCCTGCACAGCGCGCGCCATCGCTTCGAACGCCTCAGCCACATCCTCGACGTGGTCTTTGCCTTCCGCTCCTGGCCAGAAATGCCTGCGCACGCGCTAAGAACCCGTGACGCCGACCATCTACTGGCTCTTGGCGCCAGAATGGCCGCTCGCCTCGATCCGCGACTTGCCGTTCCGGACCCGCCCTCTCTTCAACAGCGCGACCGCGCGGTCCTCGATGTCCTCGCTGGCCGGCTCTGGCAGGAACGCCTCCTCGCCCCGGTTCCCCGGCTCGACTGGCGTGCGAAGTGCCAGTTCTTTATTGCCCTTGAATCTCGCCCCTGGAACCGCTTGTTAACGCGCCTTCGCCACCTGCGCATCCTCCTCACACGCCTCATCGACGCGGACTTCGCCTTTGCCGCCCGATTCCATCTGCACCGCACCTGGCAGGTGTGGCTGCTTCGCCCCATCCGCCTGCTTTCCAAGCGGGCCTCGCTTCGCAGCTTCCCGGCTGACGACGCCAGGATCAACCGAAACCCGATCGCAATTTCAACCGGCAACGAAAGGACTTGAAGATGTCCCAGATAATGCGCCCGCGCAACACCATGAGCGACCGTCTCATTCTGAAGGAAGTGGAAACCGAAACACTCCTCTACGACGAGCGCTCCCACAAAGCATGGTGCCTCAACCGCAGCTCCGCCTCCATCTGGAGCCTCTGCGACGGCCACAATACCGTCGCACAGATTGCCACCCGCGCCTCCACCGAACTCGGCTTGCCCGTCAGCGAGGATCTCGTTCTCCTCACCCTCACCGAGCTGCGCAATCAGAACCTGCTGCAGCCGGACTCCTTCGCGCCTCTGCCCGACGGTCTCACGCGCCGCGAAATGATGGGCCGCGTGGGTCTGGCTGCAGCGGCGCTGCTGCCGGTCATCGCGGCCCTCTCGGCTCCGCCCGCCGCATCGGCCAGCAGCGGTGTTGGCACCAGTGGAGGCGAAGCCCTCAAAAACCACCCGGCCCGCTGAACCGAATTCTCGACCGAAGTCCCCATCAATCGTTGCCCGGAGTGCAGATGCCGAACTTGCTGCCGGCCTGCCTCCGCCCGCACCCTCTGAGAGAGCGCGATTCCTGCTCTCTTTGCTGCCCTTGCGCCATCTAAGCCCCAGGGGATTCTTTGGACGAACATTTTCGCAGCGGTCGATTTTTCAACCCCGGGGCTCCCGAACACGGTTTCCGCGAGCTCTTCCGGTGGATTAAAAACCGGAAACCCGGCCCGTGGCCTGCATGGATTCCCTCCACCCCCGGCCCACCGCCGCCGACTCAGGTGAACGGGTCCAGCCTGCGCGTCACCTTTGTCAATCACGCCACCGTCCTGCTCCAGACTGCGGGCTGCAATCTCCTCACCGATCCCATCTGGTCCCATAGAGCCAGCCCGGTGTCCTTTTCTGGCCCGCCGCGCCATCGCGACCCGGGTCTTCGCTTTGAGGATCTGCCGCCCATCCATGCGCTCCTCATCAGCCATAACCACTACGATCACTTCGACGCCCCAACGCTGCGGAGCCTATGGCATCGTGATCAGCCGGTAGTGTTTTGTCCGCTCGGCGTAGCGAAAGCGCTTCGCAGGATCGGCTTCCGCGAGATCTACGAGAATGACTGGGGTCAGTCTCAGCCATGGGGACCCTTCCAGGTCCACTGCGTTCCCGCGCAGCACTTCGCCGCGCGCACTCCGTTCGATCGCAACCGAACCCTCTGGGCCGGATGGGTACTCGAAGGCGCACCGGGGAATATCTACTTCGCCGGTGACACCGGATTCGGCAATTTTTTCGAGGGCATTCGCCGGACCTTCGCACCCCTGCGCCTCGCTCTGTTGCCCATCGGCGCGTATGAGCCGGAGTGGTTCATGGGCCCCGTGCATATGACGCCGGCACAGGCGGTGGAAGCCCGCCGTATCCTGGACGCGGCTACCGCCATCGGCATTCACTATGGAACTTTTGCTCTTGCCGATGATGGCTGTGACGACCCGCGGCAATCTCTGCTTCGCGCTCTGCAGGGCGCTCCGGATGGCGAGCAGTTCTGGCTCCTGCCGGAAGGCGAAGGCCGCCTGATTCCAGAACTGCCGGAGGCGGAAGTCCGGACCCAGCCGGATCAATTCAACTCCCGGGAACCCGTCCCCGATTCTAGGTGATGTCGTCCGTGTCGAAGGCTGGCTTGTCGACGCCGTGCACCTGGCTTACCAGGTCGCGCACTACATCTTCCAGCTCGCGCTGGCTCTGCATCACCGCGGACATGGTCTGCAGTTCGTTCGGATCCTCGATCCGCTCCAGCAGCACCACGGCATGCGCCTGAGCCACATTGTCCGCAGCCAGGCCTTCCGGCGTCTTGGCCTTGATCCCAACGTTGGCGGGGACAATGCCGAGCAGGTCGGCCACCCGCTCCCGCATCTCCGCCGACACCGGGCCGATCTTCGGGGCATTCAGCACCAGCGTGGTATCCACGTTCACAATGCGATAGCCGGCATTCTGAATCTCCTCCATCGCCAGGTTCAGAAAAATCGTGGAATCCGCATCCTTCCAGCGCGGATCCCCCGGCGGAAAGAAGCTGCCGATATCGCCCGCAGACACCGCGCCCAGCAGTGCGTCGGTCAGCGCGTGCAGCAGCACGTCCCCATCCGAATGGCCGGCCAGACCCTGCGGGTGCTCAATGCGCATCCCGCCGATCTTCAGCGGCACGCCCGGTTTGAACGCATGCGAATCCCAGCCATAACCGATGCGAATGTCCATGGAGGTGTCCGTGTCCCTTCAGGGTATACCAGGCGAGCGCCGCTCACGGCTCGCCGCGCTGCGCCAGGTAAAACTCCGCCAGTTCCAGATCCCCTGGCTGCGTAATCTTCAGATTCGACGCCGAACCTGGAACCACAAACACCTGGATCCCGGCCCGCTCCACCACACTCGCTTCATCGGTGCCGACAAACCCGTCGGCCTCCGCATCGGCCAGAACCTTCCGCAGCAGCCCATACCGAAACCCCTGGGGCGTCTGAGCCTGGACGATGTATTCCCGCGGTATAGTGGCCGTAATAATCGCCCCGTCCGCCGTCCGCTCTACCTGCTTAATGGTGTCCAGCGCCGGTAGTCCCACAATGGCCGCGTTGTGTTTCTCCACCGCCTCAATCACCCGCCGGATCACCGCCGGATCAATCAGGGGCCGTACCGCGTCATGCACCAGAACAATGTCGTCGGGTTCGCAGTCCAGCGACTTCAGTGCGTTACACACGCTTTCCTGGCGACTATCGCCGCCCTCCACCACGCGAACCCGCTCCGCGAAGCCATGTTCGAAAATATGCGCCGTCAGCCGCTCCATCTCCGTCGCGCGTACCGCCACCACCAGGTCCGAAACTTCCCTGACCGTGGCAAACGCTTCCAGCGTACGAATCAGAATCGGCTTTCCAGCCAGTTCAAGAAACTGTTTGGGAGCGGCGTGCGAGGTGTGACCCGGCGTCATGCGCGTGCCCAGGCCGGCTGCTGGCAAAATCACGGATACCCGCATAGAAAGAGGAGTATATCGTACCCACGCCTCTCTCCGGGTGCTGCGGGTTACGATAGAAACACCGTGATCCTTCCGACGATCACGCGAGGATGCCCACCATGCGCAAAGGCGCGCTCCGATCCTTCCTGCCTGTCCTTCTTGCCTTTCTCGTTATCGTCCTCCCCGCGCGGCCCGCTCGCCACGATATGAGCGAGATCGCCCAAACCCCGCCCATGGGCTGGAACAGCTGGGATGCCTGGGGCCTGAACATCAACGAGCAGCAGTTCCGTGACACCGTCACCTGGTTCCACAACCAACTGCAGCGCTTCGGGTGGCAGTATGTCGTCATCGATGAGGGCTGGTTCGCGCAGCATCCCGAGAACCCTGTCGGCCATCAGGACTACACCCTCTCCGATCGCGGCCTCTACATGCCTGCTGTCGATCGCTTCCCCTCGGCCGCCGGCGGCAAAGGCTTCCGCCCACTCGCCGACTGGGTCCACGCGCAGGGCCTGCGTTTCGGCATTCACATTATCCACGGCATCCCCCGCGAAGCCGTGGAGCGCAACCTGCCCATCCCTGGCTCCCACTTCCATGCCGCCGATGCCGCCGACACCACTAGCACCTGTGAGTGGAACTCCGACAATTACGGCCTCAAGAACAACAAAGCCGCCCAGGATTACTACGACGCGGTCGCCGACCTCTATGCGAAATGGGGCGTCGATTACCTGAAGGTCGATTGCATCTCCCGCCCCTATCAGGCGGACGAAATCCACATGATCCGCCACGCCCTCGACCAGACCGGCCGACCCATGGTGCTGAGCCTCTCCCCGGGCCCCACCCCGCTTTCCAGCGCCGACGACGTCGTCCGTAACGCGCAGCTCTGGCGAATCTCCGACGACGTGTGGGACCTCTGGTCCAAACCGGCGAATGCGCCCGCCTTTCCGCAGGCCCTTAAGAACCAGTTCGCCCTCATCGCCGCCTGGCAGCCGTTTTCCGGGCCCGGTCACTGGCCGGATGCTGACATGTTGCCCGTTGGCTATCTTGGACCTGCACCCGGCTGGGGCCAGCCGCGCCACTCCCGCCTCACCACCGACGAGTTGCGCACCATGGTCACGCTCTGGTCCATCTCACGCTCGCCCCTCTTCATCGGTGCCAATCTGCTCAAAATGGACGCGGCCACCGAAAACGCCATCACCGACCCCGAAGTTCTCGACGTCGATCAGTACGCCGAGAACAGCCATCCCATCATTCAGAAAGGAAATCTCGTCGTCTGGATGGCATCCGCGCCCGAGCATAGCGGCGATTACGTCGCAGTCTTTAACCTCGCCGACGCACCCCAGGACGTGAATCTCTCCTGGGATGATCTCGGCTTCCCCTTCGGCAAGCGCCCGGTCCGCGATCTGTGGAAACGCGAAGAACTGGGCCGCCTGGATCACATCGAAGTCAGGCTCAAACCCCACGCCTCCGCGCTCTATAAGGTTGGGCACCCATGACACGATTCCCTCCCGGAGCCTATTCCACTGAATCAAAAAGACATATCGCCACACGATATTTTTTCTCTTCTATAGCCAACTTCCTGCTCTCCCGCGCATCTATTAAGTCAATAACAGAGGCAACTACAGCCGTTTCCCAACCTACCTGGTTGTATAAAACTCTTCTTGTATTTGCCCGCGGCGTAGAAACTGCGGGAACCCGCTGATTACCCCTGACTACCCCTCCAAAGCCTCTGAAGCAGGCCCGCTGGAAAGCGGGCCTTTCGCTTTTCTGCGACCCTCTTTCTGCTATCCTTCCGCCTTCAGTCTTCATGCCGCGGAGATTCTCGATGAAACCTCTTGCCCCCTCGCTGATCCTTTTGTGTGCTTCTGCCTTCGCCCAGCAGGGCACCACCGCCGCCCAGGCCCCCAAAACCGACACCAGCTACATCGATTCGCACGGCACCGCCCACATCACCCGCGTCATCCCGGTCCCTCCGGATCTAAGCCCTGCAGCGAAAGCCATGCTGGCCCGTCCCGCCTCCGACGCAGACATTCCGCAAACGCTCGCCGAGCGCCGTCACGGCACCGACGTTTGGCAAAACCACGCCGGCGATGTTTCCGCGCAGCTCTATCCCGTGCATCGTTCCGAAGCCACTCTCGCCGGAATTCCCGTCCGCATCATTACCCCCGTCGCTGGCATGGATCCCGATCGCGTCCTCCTCAACATCCACGGCGGAGGATTCAACTCCGACTCCGGCTCCTGGACTGAAACCATCCCCATGGCCAGTCTCACCCGGATGAAGGTCGTCGCCGTCCTCTACCGCCTCGCGCCCGAGCATCCCTTCCCCGCTGGTCTTGACGACGTCGTCGCCGTCTACAAAGAACTCCTCAAAACCTACAAGCCCGCCCACATCGCCATCTATGGAACCTCCGCCGGTGCCATCCTCACCGGCGAAGTCGCCGTGAAGCTCCGCGAACTCCATCTGCCGCTGCCCGGCGCCCTGGGCGTCTTCTCCGGCATGGGCGACTTCTCCCGTGCCGGCGACTCGTGGGCCATGTACGCCCTCAACGGCCTCTCCGGCCATCTCGATCCACCCTCGCCGAATGTCCACGATTCGGAATACATCGGCTCCACGGATCCGCATGACCCGGTCCTTTCCCCGCTTTTCGCCGATCTCCGCAACATGCCGCCGACGCTGTTCATCACCAGCGGGCGCGACCTCCTGCTCAGCGGCACCACGATCCTGCAGCGTGCATTCCTCCGCGCCGGCAACGACAACACGCAACTCGTCCTCTTCGAAGGCCTCCCCCACGCCTTCTGGAATGATGCCAACCTTCCCGAGTCAAAAGAGGCCGACCGCGTGATGGCTCATTTCTTTCTGCGGCATCTGAAGCAATAAAACCGAATATCTGGCACGATAATTTCACTCCTGCATGCAAATCACTGACCTGCTCTTAGGACGACCGCTGGCCACCTCCGAGGAGCGCGGCGAGCAAATTGGCCCGGCCGCCGGCATCCCGGTCTTCGGGCTGGACGCCCTGAGCTCCGCGGCCTACGGACCGGAAGCCGCTCTCACCCTGCTGATTCCCCTCGGCCTCGGCGGCATTCACTTCATCGGCCCCGTTACCGTCGCGATTCTGGTTCTCCTCGTCATTCTGTACTTCTCCTACTCGCAGACCATTGAAGCCTACCCGCACGGCGGCGGCTCCTTCACCGTAGCTGGCGAGAACCTCGGCTATCGCGCCGGGCTGTTAGCCGCTGCCGCCCTCATGATCGATTACGTCCTTACCGCCGCTGTCGGGATCTCGGCCGGCGTCGGCGCGCTCATCTCGGCCGTCCCCTCGCTGCAGCCGCATACCCTGCAACTTTGCCTCGGTGTGCTGGCTCTGCTCACGCTCGTGAACATGCGCGGCGTCCGCGACACCGGAGTCGTCTTTCTTATTCCAACCTACCTTTTCCTGGGCACGCTCCTCACCGTCATCGGAGTTGGCCTCTTTCGCGCCGCCACGGCCGGCGGTCATCCAGTTGCCGTCGTCCCACCCGCTCCCTTACCGGCCGCCACCACCGCGGTGAGCCTCTGGCTGCTGCTGCGTGTCTTCTCCAGCGGCTGCACCGCCATGACCGGCGTCGAAGCCGTCAGTAACGGTGTCATGGCCTTTCGCGACCCAACCACGAAAAACGCGCGGCGTGCGCTCACCGTCATCATTGTCCTGCTCATCATCCTGCTGGCCGGAATCGCCACGCTCTGCCGCCTCTACCACGTCGGCGCAACCGACCCAGTCCGTCCCGGCTATCAAAGCGTCCTCTCCCAGCTCACCGCCGCTGTCCTCGGTCGCGGATGGTTCTACTACCTCACCATCGGCTCCATCCTTCTGGTCCTGGCTTTGTCCGCGAATACCGCCTTCGCCGACTTCCCGCGGCTGACCCGATCCATCGCCCTGCAGGGTTATCTGCCTCGTGTCTTTTCGTTGCGCGGACGCCGCCTCCTCTACTCATGGGGCATTTACGTCCTCGTCGGACTAACCGCCCTCCTGCTCATCCTCTTCGGCGGCATCACCGATCGACTCATTCCCCTGTACGCCATCGGCGCCTTTCTCGCCTTCACTCTCTCCCAGGCGGGCATGGTCGTGCACTGGAAGCGTCTCGGCGGCCGCGGTTCCACCCTGCGCATTTTCGTCAATGGAACCGGTGCGGTCGCTACCGGCATCACCACCATCGTCGTCCTGCTGACCAAGTTCGTCGAAGGCGCCTGGGTCACAGCGCTCCTGATCCCCGTCATGATCCTCGCCATGGTCGCGGTCAACCGCCACTACCGCCGCGTGCGCCGGGAGACGGCCATCTCCAATCCCCTGCGCGTCACCAACATTCATCCGCCTATCGTCATCATCCCCATGGACCGCTGGAGCCGCATTGCAGAGAAGGCGCTCCGCTTTGCCATATCCATCTCCCCGGAACTGCAAATCGTCCACGTCGATACTCCCGATGAGAGCCATGGCGACGACGAGCTGCATCTCCTCTGGAAGGAGAAAATCTTCGATCCCATGCGCGAGGCCGGCTGCGCCGAACCAAAATTCACCCGGCTCCAGTCACCCTATCGAACCGTCCTGCTCCCGCTCCTCGACTACATCCTCTCCGAAGAACGCATCCATGCCGACCGGCACATCGCCGTCCTGGTGCCGGAACTGGTCGTCCGGCACTGGTGGGAGAATCTCCTGCATAACCAGCGCGCCAACCTCCTGAAGCTTCTTCTCCTGGTACGAGGCAGTCAGCGCATCGTCGTCATCAATATTCCCTGGTACCAGGAATAATCCGCAAAAAAGTAGAGGCAGCCTCGCGGCCGCCTCAAAACAGTGCAGGTTACAAAGAAAACTTCACAACTCCTGGGGGAGGGCCTGAACGCGTTCACCTGCGCCTTCGTGAACGCGCTCTGTTAAACCGCGAGCCTTTCCAGCGCCTGAGGTTGCAGTACGGTCAGGGCGGCTCCGTGAATCTGAATCAGGTTGTCCCGCCTCAGCTGGCCCAGCACCCGCGTCACGGTCTCGCGCGTGGTGGCGGTCATCGAAGCGATCTCTTCGTGCGTCAGGGGCATCATGCAGCGCCCCTTCACCGCATTCTCCGGTGCCTGCTCCCGGCTCCAGTCGAGCAGCAGGTTCGCCACCCGGCCTGACGCCGTTGCCGGCAGAGCCAGCCGCCGCACTTCATTGAAGGCCGCCTTGTACTCCTGCGCGACGCACCGCGCCGCCCGCATGCTGGCATCGGGATTGCGATCCAGAAAGTCGATTAGTGCCTGGCGCCGAATCGTCTTCATCCGGCACGGCTCCACAGTCTCCGCCGTCACTTCGAACGGCTGGTTGGCCAGCGCTGCCGACAGCCCCAGCACTTCCCCGGCCCGGGCAATCTTCAGGATCAGCGTCCGGCCTTCCCGGCTCGTCGCCGACAGCTTCACCCGGCCCGAACACAGCACGTGCACCGAGCCGCAGTTGTCGCCCTCGCGGAAGATCACCGCGCCGCTGCCGAATTGCACCGGCGTTCCGATGCAGTCGAACTTCTCAAGCGATGTGTTTTCCATGCTGCAGAAGAGGTGCTTGCCTCGCGCCGTGCACTGCTGACATGCCTGATTCCGTTCCATGATCTATCTCCTGGGGACTGCTGGATGCCAGGAGTTATTGCACGGCGCGTGCCAAACTCGCATCTAGCCGCATGTGATTGAAACCACAAGGACTTTCCGCATTCTTCCATCTGCAGCCATAATCACACCTGCGTGTGCCCTGCGTCACACGGCGTTTGTCGCTGCGTCGAATGGCGCAATATGGCGCATGCCAGTCTCACCTGCGCTCCAGGCGCGCCAAAGGCCTGCAAGCCACCGGCTACTGGCTGAAGAACGTCTCCACATCCTCGATATTCTGCGTGATCCGGTACGGAGGCAGGCTCTCCAGAAAAACTCTCCCGTACCGCTGCCGCTCCAGCCTGGGATCCAGCAGCATCAGCACCCCCCGATCCTCCAGCGACCGGATCAGCCGCCCAAACCCCTGCTTCAGCGTGATCACCGCCGTTGGCACCTGGTACTCAAAGAACGGACTGCCCCCCGCCTCCTCAATGGCCCGCATGCGCGCCTGCACCACCGGATCCGTTGGCACCGCAAACGGCAGGCGATCCACGATCACGCAGCTCAGCGCCTCGCCCTGCACATCCACCCCCTGCCAGAAGCTCGACGTCCCAAACAACACCGCGTTGGGCGTCACGCGAAATTCCTCCAGCAGCGCCTTTCGGGGCGCCGTCCCCTGCAACAGCAGCGGGTAGGGAACCTCCGCCAGCAGCCGCTCGTACAGCTCCCGCATCTGCTGATAGCTCGTGAACAGGCAGAAGGCCCGTCCACGGGTGATATTCAGTACCTGCCGCATCCGCCGCACCGCCTCGTCCTGAAACTGCGGTTCCCGCGGGTCCGGCATTTCCGGCGGCAGATACAACAGCGCCTGTCGCGCGTATTGGAAGTGCGACGGCACGACCAGCTCCCGCCCTTCATCCAGCCCCAGCCTCTTGCGGATATGCGTGAATCCGCCCTGCACCGTCAGCGTGGCCGAGGTCAGCACGACGCTCGGATAATTCTCGAACAGCAACTCCCGCAGCAGCTCCGACACGTCGATCGGCGTCGCCTGGAGATGCGTGCTCATCTGCCGCCCGCTCCGCCGCTCCAGCCAAAAGACCGTGTTCCGGTCCTGCGACTCCATCAGGAACTTCAGCTGCTCGCGCACCATGCTCGCGCGCCGACGCAGCGGTCCGGCCTCCTCCGCCTTCTTCACGCGCTCCAGCTCGCCTTCCATCCGATGCAGCGCGTTCAGCAGCCCCAGGTAAACGTCGCCCTGGCCCTCCAGAAACTCCTCGCGGTTCGTGAACGGCATCCGCCCATCCGCGGCTCTGGATTCCGCTCCAGACCCAAATCCCGTCCCCCGGGCGCCTGTTCGTCCCGGCAAGGCGCCAAAGAACAGCCGCGCCCGCTCCCGGATCATCGCTGCCGCCGTCAACACCTCCGCCTTCAGCTCGCCCGCTCCGCGCAGCAGCGTCTCGATATCCCGCGCCAGCTCTTCAAACCGCACATTGCTCAGGCTGATTCCGAAGTAGCTCGACGCCACATCTTCCAGCTCGTGCGCCTCGTCGAAGATCACCACTCCGGCCTCCGGCAGCACGCCCGCGTCCGGAGCTCCTCCCGCCTGCTGCCGAATTGCCA
>DASRRO010000053.1:0-63016 GCA_035656855.1 Acidobacteriaceae bacterium
ATTGCTTGCTTCGACGAGCTTCTGGCCTACACTCACGGCCTGAAAGTTCATGCCGAAGATGGTGGGTACGGCCGTGGTGGTTGTGCCCAGGTGATTCTTGCCGTCAATCTCGTTCAGAATCGCGTTGACCTTCAGGGTGTCGTAGCACTGGATGTTCTGGAAGCTGTTGGTCCAGGCAGTGGTGTCGGAGCCAGGATCAGGAACCGATGCGCAGGAGATGCCGGTACCCGGGGTGGTAACGCCGGGAAGAGCGATCACACTGGAGTTGATTTCCGGCGCGTAGAAATCGTTGAGGGTGAAGGGACCGGGGCCGTTCACGGAGGAGTAGGCGGGGTGCTTGTCGGACCAGGCGGTGTAGCCGCCGGCGCGATGGATGACACCAAAGATGGTGTTGACGCGGACGAAGTTCCACGGATAGACAGGCGCGCAACCTGCGGCGGGATTGCGGGGCAGGCGGGTGGGATCGATGGAGTCGATGCCGCCGTCGGTGAGGCCGGCGCCGGAAGCGCCGCCGTTGACCTGAGTCTGGTCGAGGTCGATGCCTTCCTCATACTCAGTGGTGGTACCGGTGGGCGTGGCGCCGGGAGTGCAGGTTCCGGCAGCGACACCGTTGCCTGTGGTTTTGGCGGGCGGGTCGAGGGAACGGTCGTAGGAGACGTCGTAATAGATGCCCATGGTGCGGGGCGTGGCGCCGGTGACGATGCTCATGAGGCCGGGAAAGGAGTCAGAGGGCTTGGAGGTGCTGGCGTTGACGAAGTTGATGCCGGTTTTGCCGAGGGAGGCGAGGTTGGGGCAATAGGGAGCGCCGTTGTTGAAGCCTGCGAGGCCCTGGGAACAGTTGAGGTAGTCGACGGCGTGCATTCCATCGATGCTGATGAGCAGGACATGACGAATGGGGGTGCGATTCCAGTCATCACGATCCTGCGCGTGCGCCGCGACGAAAGCGACGCAAACTCCGAGCAGAAGAAGAGCGAGTCTCTTCACGGGGGCCTCCTGATAGTGCCTCTCCTTGGTAAAGTGCGGCGATGGAGGGGTGCGTGAAGCGCTCGTAAAATTCCGATGAATTACGGAATTGTCAGGGGGAAGAAAGGGGTTACGGTTTACGGGCTACGGGTGAGAAGTACGCGTCTGACATTGCTGCTAAATCCTGACGAGTTCGCGCTGGATGCGGCCGGTGACGGTGGCGTGGTCGCGGGAGGTGATCATGTTGACTTCGCTGCGGACGCCGAATTCGGGGAGATAGATTCCCGGCTCGATGGAGAAGCAGGTGAAGGGAAGGATGCGGCGGGTGTCGTGGGATTCGAGGTTGTCGAGGTGGGCGCCGGCGCCGTGGATCGCGGTGCCGATGTTGTGGCCGGTGCGATGGGTGAAGTAGGTTTCGTAGCCGGCGGCGCGGATGACGGAGCGGGCGGCGTCGTCGGCCTGGAAGCCGGCGATGGGGTGGCCTCCATCGGTGAAGGCGGAGCGGACGGTCTCAATGGCGGCGTCACGGGCATCGCGAACACAGGCGAAGATGATGCGTTCCTTCTCGGTGGGCTCGCGATTGACGACGCCGGTCCAGGTGATGTCGTACCAGATGGAACCGGGGGTGTTGAGGCGGGCAAAGATATCGATGAGGAGGAAGGAGCCGGAGGCGATGCGGCGGCTGGAGGCGGCCGAAGGCTCGTAGTGAGAGTCGGAGCTGTTTTCGTTGATGGAGACGTCGGGGCCGTGGTCGGTGGTGAGGCCGGCCTGTTCCATGGCCTGGCGGAACCAGATCATCATTTCGTATTCGGAAAGGGGGGCGCCGGCGCGGGCGCGGCTGCCGATGAGCTGGAAGCCCTGGCTGACGATGTCGTCGAGGGCGCGCTGGGCGGTGTAATGGGAATCGATCTGAGTTTCGGTGAGGACGGCCTGGAAGAGGGAGACGAGGTCGGCGGAGCTGACGATTTCTTTGCCGAAGGAGCGAACAAGTTCCACGGTACCGGCGTCGACCATGGAGACGTACATGATGGCGTTGTTGGGCGAGTACTGCATGGCGACGCGGGAAAAGGGATCGAGCATGGAGTCGAGGCCGCGCTCGAGCTCCTGCCAGGAAGAGTAGGCACCTTTGGAGCCGGGAAGGGCGTCGAGCTTGCCGGCTTCGATGCGGTGGACGAGTTTGCGGGGAGTGCCTTCGGCGGGAACGACGTAGTACCAGCGGCGGCTGACAAGGCCGGTGTCGGGGAGACCGAGGATGGAAGCGCCGATGGGGTCGCGGTGGTGATGGTCGTAGAAGAGCCAGGCGTCGATATGGGCGGCGCGGAGGGCCGCCTGGATGGTGTCGAGGTCCATGAATACAGGGTATAGGGTGTAGGGTAACGGGGGGAACCCCGAGTTTAGAGTTCGGAGTTGTGGGCCGGAGTTGGCGTTGCGGGCAGGAGGCGGAGGGCAGCGGTTGCGGAAGATTCTGGAGCGAGGGGTGCAGGGGCTGCTGGTAGCTGCGGTACTGGTGTGGTGCGGGGACTGGGCGCTGTTTCGCGTACGCGCGGCGCGGGGAACGGCATACGACACGGTGGCAGTACAGCAGTATCTGTCGACGGATCTGAAGGGGAAGAAGACGGAATACGACTATATGGGGACGGTGCCGGAGACGTGCGCGCGGGCGCTGTTTCCGCATGCGGCCGCGCCGGCGTGCTGGTGGCTGAAGAGGCACACGACGCAGTGGGAGTGAGAAAGGCAGGGAACAGGGGTTACGGGCTACGGTTTAGGACGGGGGGCAGGGGCAGGTCACGTCGGAGCGGCCTGGTGACTGAAGTCAGGCCGCATGCCCATCAACGTTCGCTGTACAACCCAGCTATGGATGGTTCACCGAAAAAGTGATATCGCGACCTGATCGTCTGGCAGCGGGCCATCGAGTGTTGCGTCGCCCTTTGCAAGCTCACGCGGCAGTTTCCTCGCGAGGAACAGTTCGGCCTGTCGGACCAACTCCGACGCGCGGGCGTTTCGGTACCCGGTAATATCGCCGAAGGCTATGGCCGTCTTACCCGCGATCGGTACCGGCATTTCCTCGGTGTGGCACAGGCTTCCAATTTTGAGTTGCAGACTCAGCTGGTCCTCGCTCGCGAGTCTCACCTTCGCCACGCCCCGGCGCCATCGCCGCAGTGGAATCGCTCTCCACTGAGGTCGGCAAGATGCTGACAGCCATACTCAAAAAGCTCTGATCCGAGCGTTGCCCCAGTCCCTGCTACCCCGTAAACCGTAGCCCGTAATCCCTATTTTTTTTCCTCGTGGTATTCCTGCTCGGTATTGATTTCCCAGAGGGCGGCTTTATCGATGTGGCCGGCGACGATCTGGTCGACGGCGGTCATGGCGGTGAGCATGGAGTGATCCTGATTGTTGTATTTGTGCATGCCGTTGCGACCAATCAGGAAAAGATTCTCGAAATGGTCGGTATAACGGGCGATGGTGTCGAAGCGGTCATAGGTTCCGAAGTAGGCGGGGTAGGTTTTGGGGACGCGGACGACGTGGGAGTCGAGCACGTCGGCGGCGCGGAGAATACCGATTTTTTCCACTTCGGCGATGGCGAAGCGGGCGATGTCGTCGTTGGGGAGGTTCCAGAGGCGGTCGGTGTCGTAGCAGAAGTACTCGAGGCCGATCCAGACTTTGGAGGGATCGGCGACCATGAAGGGGCTCCAGTTATTGAAGATCTGGAGGCGTCCCACCAAAACATCGGGCTCCTGGATGTAGATCCAGGTGTCTTTGAGGGGGGAGCCGTCGGGGTCGGTGACGGTGAGGCGATTGACGAGGAGGCCGACGGTGATGAAGTCGCGGTAGACGAGGCCGTCGGCGACGGTGCGGACTTCGCCGGGGACGGGAACATCGAGGGCGTGGATGAGCTCGCGAACGGGCATGGTGGAGAAGACGAAGTCGGCGGGGAAAGTATGGGTGGCGCCGTGGGTATCGGTGGCGTGGACCGAGACGATGCGATCGCCTTCGACGTGAAGCTTGTGGACGCGCCAGCCGAGGCGGACCTCACCGCCCTTTTCTGTAACTAAGTCTGCGACATGTTCCCAGAGCTGGCCTGGGCCATATTTGGGGTAGAGGAACTTCTCGATAAGAGAGGTTTCGGTGCCTTTCTGGGAGATGTCGCCGGATTTCGCCCGGGTGAAAGTCTTTTTAAAGAAGTGAGCGAGGGCGGTGCGGAGGGAGAGGCCCTTGATGCGCTGCGCGCCCCATTCGGCGCTGATCTGATTGCAGGGGACGCCCCAGACTTTTTCGGTATAGGACTTGAAGAAGGTGAGATAGAGCTCGCGGCCGAAGCGGTTGATGAAGAAGTCTTCGAGGGTCTTTTCGTTGCGATGGGGAAAGAGGCGGGCGCGGAGGTAGCTGACGCCGATTTTCGCCATGCGGGAGAAGCCGAGCTGACGGATGGTGGCGCCGTTGAGGGCGAGGGGGTAGTCAAAGAAGCTGCGCAGGAAGTAGATGCGGCTGCGGCGGGGGCGAACGAGCATGACGAGGTCGGGGGCGTCGGCGGTGCGGGCGGAGACGGTTCGGGTTTTCCCCTGGTAGGCGATGGCGTGGGTGTTGGCGTCGCTGTCGTCGGAGGCGACGGGCATCAGGTCGGTCCACCAGTTCATGACGCGGTCGGACTTGGAGAAGAAGCGGTGGCCGCCGATGTCCATGCGGTTGCCGTGGTAGCGGATGGTGCGGGAGATGCCGCCGATTTCGGAGGTAGCTTCGAGGACGATGGGGCGGACGCCGGAGCGGCGGAGGAGCTCGAGCGCGGCGGTAAGGCCGGCGGGACCGGCTCCAATGATGACGGCAGTTTTCTGCAAAGAACAGGGTATCGGGTTTAGGGGTCAGGGTGTAGGGGCTGTGGATGTGGGGAGGCCGGTGACGCGATCGAGCGCTTTCGCGCAATGGCCGGGGCTAAAGCCCATTATCTTTCAGGCTCGGCGTTCCACGGCCTGAAGGCCGTGGCTTTTTCCGCAGCGCCGGGTTGCGACGCCGCTGGGCGATCTCTATGTGAGGGCGTGCTCGGGTTTGTTGGGGGCGTCGCCATCGATTGGGTGCATGAGGCCGCCGCGGGTGAGGCGGTAGCGGCGATTGCGCCAGAGGATGGTGCTGCTGCCGTAGCTGGCGATCCAGCAAATGGAACCGAGGAGGTCGCGGAGGGGATAGAGGAGGATGGTGCGGAGGAGGTGGCGCTCGTGGACGGCGAAGGATCCGACGAGGGCGGCGAGAATCATGCGATTCAAGACGCTGTATGCGAGAGCGGCGAGGGCGAGGATGGGGCGGTGCAGGGCGAAAGCGGCGGCGAAGGCGATGAGCCCAAAGGGAACGCTGAAGGTGAGAGCGGTGCCGAGGTGGC
This sequence comes from Acidobacteriaceae bacterium, assembly GCA_035656855.1. Lineage (GTDB taxonomy): Bacteria > Acidobacteriota > Terriglobia > Terriglobales > Acidobacteriaceae > Palsa-343. Next base: position 5,333 of record DASRRO010000053.1, read on the forward strand.
CGAGAGGGCGGGAGAAGCGGGTGGACTTCATCCAGCGAATTTGGTGGCGGAGGGAAGCGGCGAAGCTGAGGTTGAGGATGATGTGATCGATCCCATGATGCGAGAGGACAACGGTGGCTCCCTGGGCGGCGACATTGGCGCCGAGGAGGAAGTCGTCGGAGCAGTAAGGGCCGAGGACACCGAAGCCGCCCATGGCGTCGACGCAGCGGCGGCGGACGGCCATGGTGGGGCCGAGGGCGAACTTCATGCCTTCGAGAAGATTGGCGGTCAGGACGCCGGTGGTCATTTCGACGGACATGCCTGCGGCTTCGAGTTTGGCCCAGAGGCCCTGGTCGGCGACACCGCGGTAGAGGCAAGTGACGGCGCCCACGGCCTTGTCGGCGAAGGGCGCGGCGACATCGCGGATATAGTCGGGTGTCACGCGAACATCGCTGTCGCTGATGATGAAGATGTCATGCGTGGCGGCGGCGTGCATGAGTTCAAGGGAAGAGACTTTGGCGTTGATCCAGGTGTCGTCGCCGGTGGAAAGGAACTGCGTGGGAATGTGCGGGTAGCGGGCGGCGACGCGGCGAGCGGCAGAGAGGCCGGGGTCGTCGGCATGACGGGCGCAGAAAAGGATTTCGAAGAGCGGGTAATCCTGGCGGAAGAAGGATTCGAGGTGGGCTTCGAGGTTGGGCTCGTCTCCGTCGAGGGGCTTGAGGAGGGAGACCGGTGCGGGACTGGCCGTCCCGGCGGGCGCCGCTTCGCGGCCCTGGTGCCGGTTTTCTCGGCTGCGAAGGAAGTGGGCGAGGCCGATGAGGGCCAGGAGTGCGGAGATGGTGGAAGTGAGGAGGCCGAAGAGGCCCAGATAAAGGAGGAGATGGAGCATACGCGTGGGCGCTGCGGAGCTGAGCGAAGGGGCAGGGCGCCTCTAGCAGGGTATCGTATGCGGCGGCGAGCAGCGAGGGTCCGGCAGAATGGACGAAAGGGGTGGAGAGCGAGTTGGGGATGAATCGGCGGGAGTTTGTGCGGGGGAGCGCGTGGGTGGCGGCGGGATCGCTGGCGGCGGACCGGTTGCGGGCGGCGACGGCGTTGGACGCGATGGCCAACAAGGCTGCGGATGCGGGCGAGCGGAGCTTCCATTGCGACGATGCGGGGCTGATGCGAGTTTATGAGGCGGCGCTGCGGACGCTGGCGGGGAACGTGGTGCGGGTAGCGGGATATCGCGAACCGGTGCTGGTGGAAGGCAGTGTCTATCACGGGGTGTGGCTGGAATGCGGGCCGCAGGAGGGGCTGGTTTACTGCGAGACGGGGACGGCGACGGCGCGGGCAGCGGCAAGGAACAATCAACGTATCTTTTTCGCGTTACAGAAAGAGGATGGGCAGCTGCCGTGCTTTGTGCGGGCTGGGACGCCGGTGACACATGCGGCCGGCGCGCACAGCCGAACGGGAGGAGCGGTTAAGGGAAAGGCAAGCGGCGGGAAGGCGCACGCGGTGACGGCGGCGGTGCGGGGTGGCGGCCCGGGGTTTGGGCAGATCCAGATGGTGGTGCCGGTGGCAGCGACTGCGTGGGAGCTGGTGCAACAGACGGGCGATGACGAGTTACTGCACATGGCGTACGGGGCGTGCGTGCGGTGGGATGCGTGGCTGAGGAAGTATCGGGATATGCGCGGGACAGGGCTGTGCGAGGGGTTCTGCACGTGGGACACGGGGATGGATAACAGTCCGCGATGGGCGGGGATGCCGAATGCGTGTCCCGATGGGGACGCGCGGAAGTGTCCTGAGGTGGCGGGGCTGCCGCGGCTGTGTCCTGACCTGTCGGCGACTGTGTACGGCGGGCGGGTGGCGCTGGCCGCGATGGCCAGGGCGCTGGGGAAGACGAGCGAGGCGGATCGGTGGAATGAGGCAGCGCAGGCGATCCGGCAGCTGATTGAGGAGCGGCTGTTCGATCCGGAGACCGGGGCATTTTACGACGTGGACGCGGGCGGGCGGTTCGTGCGGGTGCGGAGCGTGGCGACGCTGCGGGTGCTGGGCGAGCGGGTCGTGGGGCAGGAGCTGTTCGAAACCGTGTGGAAGAAGCAGGTGCACAACACGGCGGCATTCTGGGCGCCGTATCCGTTTCCGTCGGAGGCGCTGAACGATCCGACATTTGTGCGGCCGATTCCGCGGAACTCATGGGGAGGAGCGGCGCAGGCGCTGACGGCGTTGCGGGCTCCGCGGTGGATGGAAGCTTACGGCAAGCCGGCGGAGCTGGCGTGGATGATGCAGCAGTGGGTAAACGCGCTGTCGCAGGCGGGGGTGTTCGATCAGCAGATGGATCCGATGACGGGGGAATTTACGGCGGGCGATCCGGGCGGGTATTCGCCGGCGGCTCTGGTGTATGTCGATTTCTTGTGGCGGCTGTGGGGGGTGCGGGCGGAGGGAGAGCTGCTGGAGTGGAGTGTGCGGGCGCCTTCTGACAACGGGCGGGCGGATTTTGCGCTGCCGGTGGAGGGGCGGACGGCCGAGCTTCGGTATCAGGACGGAAAGGCTGAGTTGCGGATGGGTGGGCGTTTGATCGCGGAAGTGGAAGGTGTGGTGCGGCTGGTGACGACGCGCGGCGGCGAGGTGCGCGAGGCTGTGGGGATTGGCGATGTGGAGGGAACTGTGACGGTGGGGATGCCTGGACGCGCGGCGAAGAAGATAAGGATGCGGCCGAATGCGCGGGTTCGGGTGGAGGGGTGAGGCTCGGGATGCGCTCCGTCCGGGATGGCCGGGGCTGAGGCCCCTCGTCTTTCGTCGCTGCATTCCACGGCCTGAAGGCCGTGGCTTTCTCCGTAGCGCCGCGTTGCGGCGCCGCTGCGCGAGCGATTGCCGAATGGGCGATGACAAAGTGGCCGATTAGGCGGCTTTGCGGGCGATCTGGTTGCCGAGGGAGCGGACTTTGCGGGCGGCCCTTTCGGTCGCGGTGGGGCGTGTGAAGTGGTGCCAGAGGTATGCGCCGGCGCCGATGGTGACGCCGAGGGCGGTGAGAACGGTCTTCAGGTGGGACTCGCCCTGGAATTCCCAGCTGTGATTGCTGGCGCGATCGTCGAAGACGCCGTGCGCGCCGTGGTCGCCGGGAACGGGCTGGTAGAGGTTGTCGGGGCGATTGGGGTCTTCGTGGCCGTCATACTGCTGCGCGTCGTATCCATTGCGGGCGAGGTAGTGGTCGGCGAACGAGGGCGCGAGCTTATTGCCGAAGATGGCTTTCACGGTGGACCCGCCGACGAAGTACTCGCGGCGATTGGGATAGTGGGCCGCGTGGTAGATGGCGCGCGCGGCGACTTCCGGCTGAAAGATTGGGGGCACGGGCTGGGCTTTGCGGGGAAGCTTGCTGCGGCACCAACCAAACTGGGGGGTGTTGAGCGCGGGCATGTGCACGATGGTGGTGTGGACGTGGCTCTTGTCGTGGATGAGCTCGGTGCGCAGTGAGGCGTAGAAACCCATGACGCCATGCTTGGCCGCGCAGTATGCGGCCTGGAGAGGAATGCTGCGATAGCAAAGGGCGGATCCGACGTGGACGATGGTTCCGCGATCGCGGGGCAGCATGTATTTGAGCGCGGCGAGAGTTCCGTTGACGAAGCCGAGATAGGTCACTTCAGTGACTCGGCGAAATTCTTCGCCGGTCATTTGTTTGATGGGCGAGAAGACGGAGGTCATAGCGTCATTGACCCAGATGTCGATGGGGCCGAGATCGCGTTCGACGCGATCGGCGGCGGCTTCGACAGCGGCGGGATCGGCGACGTCGATTGGCAGAACGAGAGCTTTACCTCCTGCCGCCTCGACTTCGCGGCGTGCTCCTTCGAGGCCGTCGGCGCCGCGGGCGATGAGGGCGATGGAGGCGCCATGGCGGGCGAATTCGCGGACGGTGGCGCGGCCGACGCCGGCCGAGGCTCCAGTGATGACGACAACTTCAGACTTGTGCACGTGTGTATTCCTCCCCTGAATATGGGATGCAGAGTGGCCAGAAAATTGGATCGCTTTGCGATATGTTGGGCGGTTTCGATCCAGTGGGATAACCGGAAGCCGGGGTACCGCCATCGAATTGCTTGTTGCGGGACGGCTCGGTGTGATGCCGTCTTTGTTGTCTGCCTTCGCCTATGCCAACTCCTTCCAGTTCGGCCCCCATCGATCGCGTGACGGTGGCGAGCTATACGATTCCGACGGATGCGCCGGAATCGGATGGGACGCTGGAGTGGAATCGCACGACGATTGTGATTGCGACGGTGTCCGCGGCAGGTGAAGACGGGATGGGGTACACGTACGCGGACAGCCCGACGGGGGCGCTGATTCACGCGGTATTGCGCAATGTTGTGAAGGGCATGGACGCGATGGCGCCGGCGGCGGCGACCATGGCGATGTGGCAGAAGATCCGGAACCTGGGGCGGCCGGGAATCTGCTCGATGGCGATTTCGGCGGTGGACAGTGCGATCTGGGATCTAAAGGCGCGGCTGCTGGGCGTGCCGCTGGTGACGCTGCTGGGACAGGTGCGCGCGGGCGCGCACGTATACGGGAGCGGCGGGTTCACGTCGTACACGGATGATCGACTGGCGGAGCAACTGGGTGGATGGGCGCGGCAGGGGATGGGCGCGGTGAAGATAAAGATCGGGCGCGATGCGCGACGGGATCCGGAGCGCGTGCGCGTGGCGCGGGCGGCGATTGGGGCGGAGACGGAACTGTACGTGGACGCGAACGGCGCCTACACGCCGAGCCAGGCGCTGAAGATGGCGGAGATGCTGCGCGGGCACGACGTGCGGTGGTTTGAAGAGCCGGTATCGTCGGACAACCTGTACGGTCTGAAGTTTGTGCGGGAGCGCGCGGGCGGAAAGATGGAAATCGCCGCGGGCGAGTATTGCTACGACATTTTCGATTTCAAGCGGATGCTGGCGGCGGACGCGGTGGACGTGCTGCAGGCGGACATGACGCGGTGCGGGGGTGTGACGGCGTTCATGGAGGTGGCGGCGCTGTGCCAGGCGTATAACGTGCCGCTGTCGTCGCACACGGCGCCGGCGCTGCATGTGCCTGTGGCGTGCGCGGCGGTGCCGTTCACGACGATGGAGTATTTCCACGATCACGTGCGCATCGAAAAGATGCTGTTCGATGGATTGCCGCAGATGGTGAACGGGGAGTTGTGCCCAGACCTGACGCGTCCAGGCAACGGGCTGGTACTGCGGCGCGCGGATGCGGAAAAGTTCGCGGCGTAAGCCCTTATTGCCGCGGCACGAGCCCCACAACCGAGAGGAGTGTCTATGTCTGCAGAAGCTGTGCCCCTGATTGCGCCGGAAGAACTGACTCGTCCCATGAGAGCGGGTTGGGGAGGTCGCGGTCTGGATACGGAGGGGCTGCGGGGCGCTCTGGAGAAGGCTGTGTCCGGCGAGGTGCGCTTCGACGCGGGGACGAAGGCGTTGTATGCGGTGGACGCCTCGAATTATCGGCAGATTCCGATTGGGGTGGTGATCCCGAAATCGAAAGAGGATGTGGTGGAGACGGTGCGGGTGTGCCGGGAGTTTGGCGCGCCGCTGCTGTCGCGTGCGGGCGGGACGAGCCTGGCAGGGCAGACGGTAAATACCGCGGTGGTGATCGACTGGTCGAAGTACATGCACAGCGTGCTGGAGATCAACGCGCAGGAGCGGTGGGCGCGGGTGCTGCCGGGCACGGTGTGCGACGAACTGCGGAACGAGGCGTTGCGGGTGACGGGGAACCTGCTGAACTGGGGACCGGATCCGTCGACGCACACGCACTGTTGCTTTGGGGGAATGATCGGGAATAATTCGTGCGGGGCACACGCACAAATGGCGGGCAAGGTGGAAAACAATGTGGAGGAGATGGAAATTCTTCTCTACGACGGCACGCGGATGACGGTGGGATGGATGACGGAGCGCGATCTGGAGCGGAAGATTGCGCAGGGCGGCCGGGAAGGCGAAATTTATCGGGGCCTGAAGGCGCTGCGGGAACGGTATGCGCACCAGATTCGGGCGAAATATCCGCCGATTCCGCGGCGTGTGTCCGGGTACAACCTGAACGATCTGCTGCCGGGGGAGGATGGGCGCTTCAATGTAGCGCGGGCGCTGGTGGGCAGCGAGGGGACGCTGGTGACGATCCTGGAGGCGAAGGTCCGGTTGATCGATGCCAGGGCGGAGCGGGCAATTCTGATGCTGGGGTACCCGAGCATTTACGAAGCGGCGGATCACGTGATGGAGCTGGACGCGTTGAAGCCGGTGGCTCTGGAGGGGATCGACGACCGGCTGCGAGAGAACATGCTGAAGAAGGGCGATCGGCACGCGAAGTATCTGGGGCTGCTGCCGGAGGGCGGGGGATGGCTGATGGCGGAGTTCGGGGCGGACCGCAAGCAGGATGCGATTGCGGCTGCGCATGCAGCGATGGAGGTGCTGAAGAAGAAGCCGAACGCGCCCCACATGAAACTGATCACGGATCGGGACGAGATGAAACATGTTTGGGAGATCCGCGAGTCGGGGCTGGGAGCGACGGCGTTTGTGCCGGGCGAGCCGGACACGTGGCCGGGGTGGGAAGATTCCGCAGTGGCGCCGAAGTATCTGGGGAAGTATCTGCGAGAGCTGCGGGCGCTCTACAACAAGTATGAATACAATCCGGCGCTTTATGGGCATTTTGGGCAGGCATGCGTGCATTGCCGGGTTGATTTCGATCTGACGAGCGAGGCGGGGATCAAGAAATATCGGTCGTTCATGGAAGAGGCGACGGATCTTTGCCGGAAGTATGAGGGGAGCTGGAGCGGCGAGCACGGGGACGGGCAGGCGCGCGCGGAGTTTCTGGTGAAGATGTTCGGGCCGGAGCTGATCGAAGCGTTTCGCGAGTACAAGCTGATCTGGGATCCGGACTGGAAGATGAATCCGGGAAAGATCGTCGAGCCGAACCGGATGGACGAGGATCTGAAACTGGGGGCGGCCTATCACCCGTGGGATCCGGAGACCCATTTTCAGTTTCCCGACGATGGCGGGAGTTTTGCGCATGCGGCGCTGCGGTGCGTGGGCATTGGGAACTGCCGCCGCAAGGACAGCCGCATTGCGGAGAACGACACGATGTGCCCGAGCTTCATGGTGACGCATGAGGAGCAGCACACGACGCGGGGGCGCGCACACACGCTGTGGGAGATGATGCACGGCGGGATCGTTGAAGACCGGTGGCACGACGACAACGTGAAGGAGGCGCTGGATCTGTGTCTGGCGTGCAAGGGGTGCAAGGGCGATTGCCCGGTGAACGTGGATATCGCGACGTATAAGGCGGAGTTTCTTTCGCACTACTGGGAAGGGCGGATGCGGCCGCGGCATGCGTATGCGTTTGGGCTGATCGATCAGTGGTCGCGGGTGGCGTCAGCGTGGCCGGGGTTGGTGAATCTGGTGACGCAGACGCCGGGACTGAGCCATCTGGCGAAGGCGGCGGCGGGAATGCCGCAGGGGAGAACGATTCCGGAGTTTGCGCCGGAGACGTTCAAGGCATGGTTCCGGGAGCGGGAAAAGCAGAAGGGTGACGGCGAGAGGGGGAAGGTGATTCTGTGGGCGGACACCTTCAACAACTTCTTTTTTCCGGAAACGGCGCAGGCGGCGACGGAGGTGCTGGAGAGCGCGGGGTTCGAAGTGAAGGTGCCGATGCAGCATCTTTGCTGCGGGCGGCCGCTCTACGACTATGGATTTCTCGATCTGGCGAAGGGATACCTGCGGAAGATCATGCGGACGCTGCGAAAAGATATTGAGGCGGGGGTGCCGGTGGTGGTGCTGGAGCCGAGCTGCGCGACGGTGTTCCGGGACGAGCTGAGGAATTTGTTTCCGAAGGATCCGCTGGCGACGAAGCTGCGGGAGCAGACCCTGGTGCTGAGCGAGCTGCTGGAAAAGAAGGCGCCGGATTTCAAGATGCCGCGACTGGCACGGCGGGCGATCGTGCAGGGGCATTGCCATCACAAGTCGGTGATCCGGTTCGATGATGAGCAGAAGGTGCTGGATAAGATCGGACTCGATTACAAAATATTGACTTCCGGATGCTGCGGGATGGCGGGGTCGTTCGGCTTTGAGGCGGATAAGTACGACATTTCGTTACAAATCGGCGAGCGGTGTTTGTTTCCGGCAGTGCGCGAGGCCGACGACGAGACGGTGATTGTGGCGGATGGGTTCAGCTGCCGGGAGCAGATTGCGCAGGACACGGATCGGCAGGCTCTGCATCTGGCGGAGGTGATGCAGATGGCATTGCGGAAGGATGGCAGCGAGGCGGAGCTGCCGGTGCGGGGACGGCCGGAGGCGGCGCTGGCGGAGCAGAGGAAGAGCAGCCGGCGGAGAGCGCGGATCAGCGCGCTGCTGACGCTGGGCGCGCTGGGGGCTGCAGCGTTCGCTGTGGCGAAGGCGCTGCGGGGCGGGGTGGGCGAACAGGCTGCATAGAGGCCCGTTGCTCTCCTCTGTCCCAAAACCAGGGACATGGGGCACCCGGCGATCTCCCCTGTCCCAAGACCAGGGACATGGGGCACCCGAAGGATGGGCAGGTTTGCGGGTTCGGCTCCCACCCTCTCGCCAAAGGCGCGCGAGAAGGATGGGGCACCCAATTCCCTCGCCCTGGTGGGGACGGCTACCACGAAAAAGTAACGGTTTGGGTCACATATCCCGGACCCGCGGGGAACTGCACCGTGACGGGTTGCAGACCGTCCAGCTCCGGACCGGCGGCGCCGTGGGCAATCGTGAGATGCAGGTGCGGCAAGTTCTCGCGCAGGGAGAATGTCTGCGTAGATGATCCTGGAGCGGAGAGGGTCAATGTGAGCGAGTGCGGAGTGCGCTGCTCATCGAGAACTTTCATCTGCTCGGTTTGAGAACCGGGCGCGGGGAGGCTTGCGGGAACGGCAACCTCTACAGCAGGTATGGGAACGTGCAGAGTATTGCCGGCGATGCGGGACTGCCGGCTGTGCGAGGCGAGGTGGATGTCCGCGCCGCTGCTGGTGACGAGCCATTCGGAGCCCTGACGGGTGAAGGCGAGGTCAACGGCTGAGTTTCCGAGCGGGATGTGGCGCACGGTGGCGGAGTTCCAGTCCGCAGGGAGATTCGGCGTGACGGTGAGGGTGTTGGCGGGAGCGTTCCACTCGAGGCCAAAGAGGCCGCGGAGGACGGGCGAGATGACCATGGCGGATGACCAGAGCTGGTGGGCGGTGCTGCGTCCGAGGACCTGGAAATATTGGCCGGAGAGCAGCTCGGTGACGTCGCCGAGATCCTGCGACCAGGTGAGATCGGCATTCTGCATGAGGTGTGCGTAGCCGGCGAGCGGGTGGCCGGCGCGATATTCGGCCAGAGAGACCCAGCCGGTGAAGAGCGGCCAGACGGTGCCAGTGTGATAGCTGATGGGATCGTAGAAGCTGACGTGGTCGCCGATGTCGCGGGTGCCCCAGTCAGTGGAGAATTCGCCGGAGGCCCAGCGCTGGATCATGGCGGAAGGGTGCTTCAGTTCGAAGGTGCCGTCCCACCAGGCGACAGAGGGATAGATAGTGGGCGTGTCGTCGGCCTTGCCGGTGACATTGTGACTGAAGGCATAGAAGTCCTGGGCGGGCAGGAAATACTCCTGCTCGAGGTTTTGCGCGAGATGCGTGGCGCGCGTGGCGGCCTGATCGCCCGGATCAGTGTGGCCAGTGGCGCGAGCGAGATCGGCAAAGGCGAGGCTGGCCTGTTCATCGAGGGCGGCGAGATAGATTTCCTGAGCGGGCAGGCGAGGCGACCAGTTCTCGACCCAGCCGGTGCCCTGAGTGTTGTTGTAGAAGCCGTCAGGGGAGACGTGGGTGGTTTCGAAATTCCAGGCGCGGGTGAGGTTGTCCCAGTGGGAGCGAACGTAGTCGAGGTCGCCGCTGGTTTTCAGGTAGTCATTCATGGCCATGAGGAGCAGCGGAGTGGCGTCAGCGGCAGCGTATTCATAGGGCAGAGACTGCCAGTCGACGAGGTTGGCGGTCTGTGAGTATTCGTGCATGATTTTGCCGTCGGCGCGCTGACGGCTGAGGAGGAAATTGAACTCCTGACGGGCAGCGGGGAAGTCGCCATAGCTGTCGACGGCGTAGAGGGTCCAGAGAGCATCGCGCCCAAAGAACCAGCCGAAGCCGGGACGCACAGAGTCGCCGGAAGAGATGAAGCCGGCGGTGAAGGCCTGGCCATCGTGGGAGGGGGATTCGACGCGAAGCTGATCGATGGAAGCGATTGCCCAGGAGAAGGCGTCGTTGAGGCGGCGGTCGGGAGTTTCGATGCTGGTGTGCGTGGCGAGCAGGTCGCGGAAATAATCGGCGTTGGCGGAGTACAGAGAGGGAACCGCGGCATTGAGGGCGGCGAGGCTGCCGGCGAGAGCGTGCCACTCCGCGGTGGCGCGAGTATTCGCCATGGTCATGAGCAGGGGGAAGAAGGTGCTGCTGTCGCGGCTGGGGTCGAAGTGGAGGACGAACTGGAGGGGCCAGGTTTTCGGACGTTCCTGATAGGGCGGCAAAATGCCGGGCTCGGCGGCGGGCATGGCGAGGGCGGCGGCGTGGTCGGGGAAGCTCTCGTGGAGGATGTAGAAGCCTGAAGTGGAATGAGCGGCGGTGGGAGACGACCAGGTGGGGAGCCATTCCGGGGAAGGCGCGGGATCAGAGGCCGCAGGCCACATCTGGTACATGTCCGGCGTGAAGCTGAAGGTGAGGGTCATGGGGCGGATCGATTCGATTTGAAAGAGAACGACGGCGCCGGCGCCATCCGGGGCGTTGCGGGGCGCGAACATGATCTGGCGGATGGTGAAGTTGGCGTGGGAGTAAGTGAGGATGGTGACGTTGGGATGGACCTCGATCCACGCGGCGTACTGATTGACGTCGATGGGGACGGGATAGTCCTGCATTTCGGCGGTAATGCGGAGGTGGCTGCAGATTTTCCAGGGAAAGATCCAGGCTTCGAAGCTGCCATCCTGGTGACCGAGGAGGGCACCGTGCGGACCGACGACGGAAAAGGGGCGGGAGGGATCGACTTCGCGGGCAATCTGCAGGTTAGTTGGCTGCGCCAGGGGGAAAGCGGGAAGGGATGGGAGCGCGGCCGGCCTGGGGACCTGGGCGAAAAGCATGGATGGCAGGCTTAAGAACACCAGGGCGGCGAGGGTCGCACGCGTACTCATCATGAAACTCCGAAGAGTGAGATTGGAATCCTGTGGCGGTCGCCGGGGGACGGGGGCGGCAGGCGGGCTGAGGTCAGCGACGAAGCGCCGATGCGATGGAGAAGCAAAACAGTGTGAAATGCTACCACGTCATGCGGCTCAATGAGGGGGCAGGCGGCTAAGGTTGGCACGCGCCTGAGTGTGGCCGGGATTGAGCTGCAGAGCGTGGAGAAAATCGCTGCGCGCAGCGGCAGTGCGACCGGCACGGGCTTCGAGGACACCAAGATTATTCCAGCCATCGGCGTCGTTGGGCTGGAGGTGAAGCGCCTGGCGCTGCTCATCGATGGCCTGGGGGAGCTGTCCGCCGGCGTCGAGGAGCTGTGCGAGCAGGGCGTGCACTTCGGCGTCGCCTGGGTTGCTTCGGGCGGCTTCGCGCAACTGCTGCAGCGCGTCGTCGCCGCGGCCGGACTGGGCCATGGCCATGGCGAGGCGCTCGCGGGTTTGCAGATCGTTGGGTTGTTGGTGGACGGCGGACTGCAGGAGGGGGATGGCCTGCCGGGGCTGGCCGGATTCGATGGCGGCTTCGCCGAGCTGGGCGAGCGAGGTGAAGTTGTCGGGATCGAGCTGGAGGGCGCGCTCAAACTCGGAGTGAGCCGCGGAGGCGTTGCCTTCGCCGGCGAGAGCGACGCCGAGGCCGCTGTGGACGTCGGGATCGTCGGGACACTGCTGCAGCATGGCCCGGAATTGCTGCTCGGCGCTAGGAAAATCACTGCGCTTCAGATCGAGTTGGGCGAGGTTGAAGCGCGCATCGCAGGCGGATCCGCCGGAGGCGATGGCTTGAGCAAAGGTGTCGGCTGCTGCCTGGGAGTCACCGTTGTTCTCGAGAGCGGCACCGAGGCTGTTGAGAGCGCGCGGGTCGCCGGGCTGTGCGGTCAGGACTTTGCGGTAATCCACAGCCGCTTGCGTGTAGTGGCCGAGGCCGGCGAGCGCGGAGGCGAGATTATAGAGGGCGATGTCGTCGCCGGGCACCTTCGTCAGGCGGTGTTCCATCCAGGCCGCTTCGAGGGTGAGGCGCGGGTCGGGACTGCCGGGTGGCACGTGGATGGGGAGAACCTGAATCCAGAGGTGGGCCATCTCGTCGACGGAGCGATTGCCGTTGCGGACGCGGATGGGGGGGCTATTGGGATTGTGAACGTTGGCTGCGGAGTTGTCGTAGATGTAGCGCATGTGCAGGACCGATCCGCGGGGAAGAAAGACGCGGCTGCGGTAGCGATAGACGGACTGGCGATCAATGTCCCAGTCGGGAATGCGAATCAGCCATTTCTTTTGTCCGTTGGGGAGATCGGCCCAGCCTTCGAGGATATGGCCGAGATAGTGGGCGTGCGGATAGATGCCGAGTGCGTCGACATCGAGGGGGAGGCGGAGGGAATCCTGGACGACGAAATTGCTGTCGCCGGCGGGGATGTTGAGTTGCTGGTCGGCATCGAGCTGGAGCAGCATGGGGTGCTGTGTGGCGGGCTGCGCGGCGAAGTAGAGGCCGATGCGAGCGGACATGACTTCCGGCTTGCCACTGGGTTTGAGGTGCATGTTGAGGATGAGGTCGTTGCCGGGGTCGAGGCGCCAGGGCATGGTGGGCGCTTCTTTCAGGACGGGCGTGTCGGGCTTCCAGAAGAGGAAGTGGCTGTCGGGATCGAAGACATTGCCGGCGTCAACTTCGAGTTCCATTCCGCCGAAGCCGTTCTGCCAGTCGGAGGGATGCGCGTGGCGCCAGGAGCCGGTGCGATCGATGAGGACGTTCGCGTGGTGCACGACCTGGGGGACGCTGGGAAGAATCTGAATAGCGCGAATGAAGTGGGTTTCCGCAAGGGGATTGGGAAGGATGAAGTTGTGGAAGACATCGGTGCCCGAGGCCTGGAGGGTGAAAGAGCGGGGAACGGTGAGGATGAGGTCGGGCTTGCCTGCCTGCCAGTCCGCGTCATAGTGGGGCGAGGGCGGAGCTTCAGAGGGATTGCCCTGGGGCATGCCGGCAGCGACCCAGCGGCGGATGAGGGCAATGTCCTCGTCGCTGATGCGGCGGTCGTCAACGAAATCGCCATAGCCTGGTTCGGGCAGCCAGGGCGGCATGAAGCGCGACTGCGTGACCTGCGTCATCTGGGGACCGCGGCGGCGCGCGTCCTGATAGGTGAGGAGGTTGAAGGGTCCGCCGCCGCCGGGGTGATGGCAGGTGGAGCAGTGCTGGTAAACGATGGGGGCGATCTGGCGGCTCCAGGTAACGGGAGTCTCGGCAGCATGTGTGGTGCGATGCAGGAGCGGGAGGCAGAGAAGGACGCAGCCGGCGAGCGCCAGCAGAACGAGCCGCAAAGTTTTCATGGCTCGTTGCGAGGGACGATGGAGCATCCGACGGTGGGGCCACCGGGGGCGGGCACAGGCTGGCCGGCGAGGACGGCGCGAATGGCCAGCTCCAGGTTGTGCTTCATGGCGTGGGGACGTTCCTGGCCGAGGGCGATGTAGCGGTCGTCGATGCGGCCGCGGTAGACCTCGCGCCAGCCGGAGGCGTCGGGCACCAGGATTGCAGCTTCGGGTGTGATGGTGGCATGAGCGAGGGCGGTGAGCCGCTGGTTCACGTCGAGGACGGCATCAGCGGAGACAGCGAATTGCTGGTTGTGGGTGCGGACGACGGGCGCGGTGTCAGCGGGGTTGGGATAGACCCAGAGGAAGTGGACGCCATCGACCTTATAGGAGCGCTGCAGCCGCTCGATTTCGGGGATATAGCGATTGGAGATGGGGCAGTCGGAGGCGGCAAAGAACAGAACCACAGCTTTGGCACCAGGAGGGGCAAGACGATCGATGGGCTGGCCGCGGAGGTCGGTGCCGAACGGCTGGGACGCGAAAGCGAGGACGGGAACAGCGAGAAGCGCGACAGCAACAACGCGGGAAAACATTGCTTTGAACCTTAGCACGGGTAGCATAAGGTGCAACAGGGCATGAAATCGATTTAGTAATGGGTATCGGCGCCTGGCTGCCGGTGACAAGGCAAACGGGGAGCCGCGGGGCTCGCAGTTTCCTTGACAAGTGTCCCGTCCGATGCCTAAAGTCGCGACACTACCAGAAGTACTGACGCACCGACCGGAGAGCCTTTTTCCCAGTTACCCCATGGCTCTGCGATCAAAAGTATGTATCCGCAGAAGATGCGATCGAGCAGGACTCTTTTCGAGATGTGTCCGTGCTGTTGAAACGGGCGAAGTAAAAATCATCTCTGCCTGTCCCGAGCTTCGTTTTCTGAGGAATGCAAATGATGACGCTCCTGACTGCGGTACAGGAAGCGCACTAATACGGCTGTAATTTTTTTGGGGAGGACAGTTATGCGATTTTCAAGGCTGCTGGCAGCCTTTGGTGTGGCGTTTGCTTTGTGTTTCTCCAGCCTGTCTCATGCACAGGCGGTCTACGGTTCCCTGTACGGAACGGTGACGGACCCAAGCGGCGCCGTAGTTCCGAACGCGACGGTGACAATCACCGACGTTTCCAAGGGCACATCAAGCTCGGTCACAACGAATGCTTCGGGCGCATATGTCGCCGAGCATCTGATTCCCGACACTTACGACGTGAAGGTGGCAGCGAGCGGCTTCCAGACGTTTGAGGCGACAGGCATCCCTGTGGCGGCTGACTCTTCGCCGAGGATCGATGCGTCGCTGAAGACGGGCAGCGCATCCGAGACGGTCACGGTGAGCGCGAACACGATTCCGGAGCTAAAGACGGATCGCGCGGACGTGGCGGTAGAGTTCACGACCCGGCAAATCGAAGACATGCCGATTCCGGACCGGAATTTCACCAACATGCAACTGCTTTTGCCAGGCGCACAGTCGCTGAACTGGAGCCACGCGTCGGATGAGAATCCGCAGGGCAGCAAGCAGATCCAGGTGGACGGGCAGGCGTTCGGCGGCGTGGCGTATCAGCTGGACGGCACGGACAACCAGGATCCGATTCTGGGGATCATCGTGATCAATCCGCCACTGGACGCGATCTCCGAGGCGAAGATCACCACGCAGAATTATGACGCGGAGTTTGGGAAGGCGGTTTCGTCGTTCATCTCGGTGCAGACGAAATCGGGATCGAACAGCTTCCACGGCAGCGTTTTCGACTATCGGGAGAGCGCCGCGAACCTGGCGACCGACCCGTACACGCAATATGCGACGGCAAGCACGCCGAAGGGTGTTCCAGCGGCGCTGAAGAACCAGTTCGGCGGCTCGGTGGGCGGCCCGATCATCAAGGACAAGCTGTTCTTCTTTGGCGATTACCAGGGTTTGCGGCAGAAGGTAGGCACGGCGGGAACAGCGTCGGTGCCGACGGCGCACCTGGTGTCGACGTGTCTTGGAAATTCAGTGGCGAGCAACGGAATTCCGGGGTGCGATTTCAGCGAATATGCACTGGGGATCACGGGCAGCGCGTCGGCGCCGCTCGTCTACCAGCAGACCGGGGGCGGCTCGGTGGCGTATCCGGGTAACGTGATCCCGACGGCACAGCTTTCGCCACAGGCTCTGGCGCTCCTGAAGCTGCTGGCTCCGTATGCTCCAAACAGCGGCGGGACGCCGACAGCGAACAACCTTGCCGGCCTGAAGAACAACTATTCGGCCAGCGGCACAGGGCTGTTCAACAACAACCAGTGGGACGTGCGCGTGGATGACCAGATTTCCAGCGGGATGCACGCCTTCACGCGGTTCAGCCGTTTCACGAACGTGCTGTCGGGCTCGACGATGTTCGGCGACGCGGGCGGACCGGGATTCGGGATCGGCGGTTACGGCGGCGTCAGCCAGGGCGCGGATGACAGTCTGGCGGCGGGCATGGACATTGCCGTCAGTCCGAAACTGCTGACGGATTGGCGGATCGGCTACTACCGCTACAACGTCATCGACCACAAGTACGACCAGACCACGCAGTTCGCGAATCAGCTGGGCATTCCTGGAATGAATCTGGGGGACGCCTTCACGAGTGGTGCGCCTGGATTCAACGTCGGGGATGCTGACCGCGCGGGCAACGAAAGTGTGAACAACCCGACGGGGGGTGGAGCGGCCTACGGCTCCGGCTTAAATATCAACCGGTGCAACTGCCCGCTGACGGAGCGCGAAGACCAGTTCCAGTTTGTGAACAACTGGACGCGGATCGCGGGGAACCATGCCTTCAAGGTGGGCATGGATCTGCGCTATGCGCGCAATCTGCGGGTACCCAGCGATAACGACCGGACGGGCCTGATGAACTTTGCACCGGGGCCAACCTCGAACGGCAGCGTCGGCGGCCTGGGTATGGCGAGCTTCATGCTGGGCGATGTGAGCAGCTTTAACCGGTACGTGAGCGTCTCGACGAATGCCAAGGAATTCCAGAAGCGCGATTTCTTTTATGCGCAGGACACGTGGCACGTGACGCCATCTCTGACGGTGAACTATGGGATCCGGTATGAGATGTATTTCCCTGAGTCAGTGAACGGCAAGGGGAACGGGTCGCTGATGGAAATGAACGATGGAGCGGGCGGCTACACGACCGATGGGTTTCTGCGCGTGGCCGGATACGGCAACATCCCAAGCAACATGGGATGGGATATGAATACCAACGGCTGGAATCCGCGAGCGGGCATCGCCTGGTCGGTGGATCCGAAAACCGTCGTTCGCGCGGGTTATGGACGAAGCTTCGATATGGGGGTATTCGGATCGATCTTCGGACATACGGTTACGCAGAACCTGCCGGTGCTGGCCAACCAGTCGGTAACCGGATCGACCACGACGGCGAGCGCCTTTTCGCTGGCAACAGGGCCGCCGGCGTATCAGTTCCCGACGGTACCTGGAGACGGCTTGCTGGCGACTCCCGGATATGCGGTAGGCCCGAAGGCACGGCCGAACAGTCTGCGGCTGCCGACGCTGGACGCATGGAACCTGAGCGTGCAGCGGGCGCTGACCCCGACTCTTTCCCTGACGGTGGCTTACATCGGGAACAAGGGCACGCATACTCTGAGCGCTGGTGACGGGAACAGCACAAACCCGAACGAGGCAGGTATTTTCCTGCCACAGCAGTACACGGTGACGGGAGCGGCGATGCACTACGACCCGAGTGTTCCAACGTCGGTGATACCGCCTGGCGGGAGCGCCATCGGGGTTGCAGCCGACGGCGGCACGGATGTGAGCAACTTCCTGCAACGGTTCTACGGCGGCGGGACGACGGCATGCGCGAGTCCGAGCTACGAAGCAGCACTCATGGCGCAGAACGAGCCCAACATCACACCAGGGATGTGCGGCTGGACCCAGAGCGTCCAATTTAATGGCGACGATCAAAACACTAACTTCAACGCGCTGGATGTAACGCTGTCGAAGCAGTACGGCCGTGGACTGTCAGGAAACATTCAGTATGCGTGGCAGCGGTCGTTCAACTACACCGGGACCTATGCGACGTGGAGCAAGCGCGCGGCGTATGGGCCGGACGACGACCTGCGAACCCAGCAGCTGGTGATCTTTGGGTTGTATCATTTGCCCTTCGGCAAGAACGAGATGATCGCCAGCAACGCATCGCGGCTGGAGGACGAGATTATCGGCGGATGGCAACTGAGTCCGGTGATCAACTATTCCAACGGGCTGCCGTGGTCGCTGGGTCTGGGCTCCGGATGCGGCGCGTCAGTACCAGGAAGCGCACCGTGTTATCCGGAGGGCAAGCGGAGCGCGCTTCACACGAGCCTGTCTGGGTTTAATGCGCAGACACACAGCCGGACGTTCTTTAAGGCTGCGGATACCAGCTCGTTTACAGAGGCACCGCTGGATACATTCGGCAATGTGGGACGGAACAGCTTCATCGGGCCGAACTACTTCAACACGGATCTTTCGCTGCAGAAGAATTTCCCGATCCGCGAAAGCATCCAGGCGCAGTTCCGGCTGGACGCGTTCAACGCGTTCAACGTCATCAACCCCGGCAATCCGTCGTCCACGAACACCGGGTCGGACGGGAACATTACGGGCGAGCCGGCTTTGGGAATCTACACCAATCCTCGGCAGCTGCAGTTCTCGTTGCGCGTGCAGTTCTAACCTAACCAGGCTTTCCAGCCCTCTAACACGGAGGAGAGTTCGCTCTCCTCCGTCTGTTTTTGTGGAGTAGACTTCCGGCATCATGCTTTGGTGTGGCTGGCTCTGTATGCTCGCCTGGGTGGCGATCGCCGGAGATGTTCCGGCGCAAGTGGCAGCGGCTCCGGGAACTCCCACGGTGGCGAGCGCGCGGGATCTGGTGACCCAGGGAAAGCTGGACGACGCAGCGCGAGAACTGGATGCGCTGGCGGCACAGCATCCGGAACCGGCGGACGTGGAGCGACTGCGCGGGATTGTGGATTATCAGCAGAACCGCATGGCCGAAGCTGAAGGCGATTTCACTCGGGCGGTTCAGCAGGATGCTTCCGATCTGCAGTCGATGCAGATGCGGGGGATTGTCCTGTACCGGATGAATCTGCCGGAGAAGGCGATTCCGATTCTGGAGAAGGCGCATTCGTCGGCGCCGATTGCGAATGCCGATCCGAACTATGTGCTGGCGCTGTGCTACGTAGCGACGGGGCGGTACGACGACGCGCGGCACGCCTTTGCAGCTCAATATGGGTTTGCGCCGGATTCCGCGGCGGCGTGGCTGTTCAGCGCACGGATGTTGTTTCGTCAGGAGCTGACGGCGCCGGCGACGGCGGGCGCGAAGAAGGCGCTGGCTCTGGATCCGCATATTCCGTTGGCACATCGGCTGCTGGGTGAGATCGCTCTGGCGCAGGGCGATGTGCCTGGAGCGGTGACGGAACTGGAGCAGGAGATCAGGGTGAATCCGCTGGATGGCGAGACCTACAATCGGCTGGGCGATGCGTATATGCGCGGCGGGCAACTGGATCGAGCGCGGCAGGCGCTGGATCGGGCGGTGCTGCTGGAGCCGGACGCGAGCGGGCCTTATATCCTGCTGGGCAAGGCGCTGCTGGAGCAACACGATCCGGTGATGGCGACGATGTATCTGCAGCGAGCGGAGGCGATGGACCCATCGAGCCGAATGACGCACATGCTGCTGGGGCGGGCGTTTGCGATCAGCGGGCGGAAGGACGACGCGCAGCGCGAATTTCAAATCGTGGAGAAGATGCAGGGGGCCACCGGAGCAGCCTCCTCGCAGCATTAGGGGAGCGGCGGGTGATGGGACTGGGTTCAACTCGATGGCGCTGGGGGGTGAGCTTCTGGCTGCTTGCCGGATGCGTGGTGTGCGGGGCCCAGCAGCGGTCCGTCGAGCAGGCCAGCGCGGCGTTTCGCGCCGGTACCGCGGCCTATGCACGGGGCGATCTAAAGACGGCGCGAGCGCAGTTCAGTGAAGTGGTGAAGCTGGCGCCCGGCATTGAAGAGGGTCATGCGGCGCTGGGAGTGGTGCTTTGCGCCCAGGGAGACTATCGTCCGGCGATCGCGGAACTGGAGACGGCGCTGCGGCTGAAGCCTGACGATCGCGCAGCGGAGGGGAATCTTGCCCGGGCGTACAGCCAGGCGGGATCACCACAGAAAGCGGCCGCATTGCTGGAGCGGATGGATCGCGAGACTGCTCTGGATGCGGAGATGCTGGCACTTTGGGCCCGCGATCTGGCGGGGTCTTCACAAACGGATGCGGCCATCGACGTGATGCGCCGCGCGGTAGCCGCCGATGCGGGCAGTGCGGTGCTGCTCGATCAGCTGGGCTCGCTGGAGGCGCAGAAAGAGCGGTGGGCGGAGGCGGATTCCTCTTTCAATGCGGCTCTGCAGATCAATCCGAATCTGGCGTCGGCGCATATGCATCTGGGCGTGGTGTTGAGCCATGAGCAGCAGCCGGTGCGGGCGGTGGCCGAGCTGAGCCGGGCCGCGGAGCTGGATCCTCACAATGCGGCGGTGCAGTTCGACTGGGGAAACATGCTGATGGCCACCGGGGATGACGGGGACGCGATGACGCATTACCAGCAGGCGATGGTTCTCGATCCGGCGGATGTCGAAGCGGAATACCAGCTGGCTCTGGCGCTGCAGCGGCTGGGGCGGTCAGGGGAGGCGGTGCCTCTGTTTCGCAAGGTGGTCGAAGCTCGTCCGAAGGAAGCAGAGCCACTGATCAACCTGGGCCTGGCACTGGTGCAGACGGGGCACGCGAAGGAAGCGATTCCGCTCTATGTGCGCGCGACCGGACTGGATGCAAAGAATCCGTCCATCTATCTGAATCTTGGCGCCGCTTATCTGCAGGAGAGCGACATCGACGACGCGATCCGGGAGTTGCAGGCGGGGTTGAAGATTGCCGGGGAGAGTCCGCTGCTGCACTACGATCTCGGCCTTGCGTACAAGCTGAAGGACGATCTGCCCGACGCGATTCGCGAGCTGGAAACAACGATTCGGCTGGCGCCGGACTCGCCGGATGCGCCGTACACGCTGGGCATCCTGTACATGCAGTCGGGGCGGTTTGACGATGCGGTGAAGAACCTGCGCGCGGCTCTGACGCTTCGCCCGGAGAATGGCGATGGGTGGTCAACGCTGGGGAGCATTTATCGGCAGCAGGGGAAAAACGATGAGGCGGTGGAGGCGCTGCGGAAGGCGATTGAACTGCTGCCGCAACAGCCGGGGCCGCACATCACGCTGGCCGGCGTCCTGCAGGAAGAGGGAAAGACTGCCGAAGCCGCGGAGGAGCGTAAGCAGGCGGCAGCGCTGACGCGGGTGGCGGTGAATCGTCAGCGAGCGGAGTTCTCAACAAATGCGGGCAATGTGCTGCTGAGCAAAGGACGCATAGCGGATGCGATCTCGGATTATCGGGACGCGATTGGGAGCGATCCGGGATATGCCGAGGCGCACCGGCAGCTGGCGGTGGCGCTGGCGCAGCAGGGCCGCATGCCGGAAGCGGCTGCGGAGCGGGAAAAAGCGGAGGCGCTGGCAGCGAAAACACCGTAGGATGGGCATTGTCGTTCCCCATGAATCGCCGAAATTTTCTTGATTCTCTTTGCCGCACTGCTCTGGTACTGCCGTTCGCGGATGTGCTGTGGCTGGCAACGCCACCGTGGCGACGGAATGCGGTCGCGGCGGCGCAGCAGAAGCCGGGCGCCCAGCAAATCTACAATGCAAAACCGATGCCGCCGCCGCCTGGGCCCGCGTCGCCGATTGCCGGAA
This sequence comes from Acidobacteriaceae bacterium, assembly GCA_035656855.1. Taxonomy (GTDB): domain Bacteria; phylum Acidobacteriota; class Terriglobia; order Terriglobales; family Acidobacteriaceae; genus Palsa-343. The sequence continues at coordinate 26,581 of DASRRO010000053.1, forward strand.
CGCCGCTGGGGGTGGAGTTTGTCGATGTGGCCGAGTCATCGGGGCTCAGGGCAGAGACAATTTACGGCGGCGAGCACAAGAACAAATATCTGCTGGAGACGACGGGCTGCGGTGTGGCCTTCTATGACTACGACCAGGATGGATGGCTGGATATCTTCCTGGTGAACGGCTGGAGGCTGGAGGGATTTCCCAGGGGAGCGGAGCCGACGTGTCATCTGTTTAAGAACAACCGCGACGGAACCTTCACCGATGTGACGGCGAAGGCGGGAGTGGCGCGCAGCGGGTGGGGGCAGGCGTGCTGCGTGGGCGATTACGACAACGATGGCTGGGACGATCTGTTCGTGACGTATTACGGGCAGAATGCGCTGTTTCGTAACAACGGCAATGGCACATTTACGGATGTGACGGCGAAGGCGGGGCTGCTGCAGTCGAAGCTGCGATGGAACTCGGGCTGCGCGTTTCTGGATTACGATCGCGACGGGCATCTGGATCTTTTTGTCGGCAACTACATTGAATTCGATCTGAAGACGGCGCCGCTGCCGGAGTCGGGGCCGTGTTTGTACAAGGGGATTCTGGTGGCATGCGGGCCGCCGGGGCTGGCGCCGGGAAAGAACATCCTTTATCACAGCAATGGAGACGGGACGTTCACCGATGTATCGGCGAAGGCGAACATCTGGGATACCTATGGCAACTACGCGCTGAGCGCGACGGTGGCTGATTTCGACAACGACGGGTGGCCGGACATTTATGTCGCGAACGATTCGACGGCGGCGACGCTTTACCAGAACCAGAAGGACGGCACGTTTCGCGATGTGGCCATTGAGGCCGGCGTGGCGTTTTCGCCGGATGGGAAGCCACAGGCCGGCATGGGCGCGACGGTGGGCGATTACAACCGCGATGGGCTGCTGGACATCGCGAAGACGAACTTCGCGGGAGACACGGATTCGCTGTATGCGAATCTTGGCGGGTTTAATTTCGAAGATCGGACCTACCAGGCGGGACTGGGCATGAATACCCGCTATCTGGGGTGGGGGATCGGGTTCTTCGATATGGACAATGATGGTTGGCTTGATCTGCTGGTCGCTAACGGGCACGTGTATCCGGAGGTGAACAGCGTGAAGACGGAAGCGCAGTACGCCGAGCACAAGTATCTGTATCGCAACCTGCGCAACGGGCGCTTTGAGGATGTGAGCGCGCTGGGCGGCCCTGGCATGACGGCGGCAGTTCCGGCCCGTGGATTTGCTTTGGGCGATTACGACAACGACGGCCGCATGGACGTGGTGGTGAACTGCGTCAACAGCCTGCCGCAACTGCTGCAATGCAAGTCGAAGCTACAGCATCACTGGGTCCGGTTTCGGCTGGTGGGCGTAAAGTCGAACCGCAGCGGGATCGGCGCGCAGGTTCGAGTGGTGGCGAAGGTCCAGCCGGATCAGCCAAAGCCCATGCTGCTGCTGGATGAGGTGCGGAGCGGCGGAGGCTACTATTCGCAGAGCGATCTGCGATTGCACTTTGGGTTGGGCGAGGCGGAGATTGCCGAGTCGGTGGAGGTCCGCTGGCCCTCAGGGCAGGTGGATACCTATAAGAGCCTTGCGGTGGATCGCCTGTATGTGCTGGAGGAGGGCGGCAAGGCACCGCAGACTTACCTGCTTCCGGATATGAAGAAGGTCTGAGATGCGCAGGCATTTGGCTCTCGTGCTGATGTTCGCAGGATTCCTGGCTGGAGTGCGCGGTGTTCACGCGCAGGCGCAGGATCCGGATGCGCGGTGCGCGACCTGTCATCGGCAGATCTACGAATCGTGGAAGCGCACACCGATGGCGAACGCGAGCGGACCGGCTGCGCAGGGCTTCATTCCTGCCGATTTCACGCATGGGCCTTCGGGCGTGCATTACCGGACAGAACTCGATCATGGACAGATGTGGCTCTCGTACGAGCGGCCCAATGCGCCTGCAGACCGCACGCTGAGCGGGCGGCAACTGCTGCTCTACTATCTGGGGTCGGGGCGACGGGGGCGTACGTGGATCTATCAGCGGGAGGGTTATTGGTACGAGATCCCGATCAACTGGTACGCGAAGAAGCACATTTGGGACATGACGCCGCATTATCTGCAGGCGCAGTCGATGCCGTTCACGCTGCCGGTCGACCCGGGATGTTTACACTGCCATGCGAGCGATGTGCAGGCGTCGCTGCCAGAGGCGCGAAACAAATTTGCGGGATCGCCGTTTCCGCATGGAGGCATCATCTGCGAAGCGTGCCATGGCGATGCGGCGAGGCATCTGGCGAGTGGAGGCCGCGAACCCATCCTTAATCCTGCGAAGTTGACGGGGATGCGCCGGGAGTCGATCTGCCTGGAATGCCACCTGGAAGGCGAAGTGGCGGTGGTGAAGCAGGGGCGGAATCTCGGCGACTTTCATCCCGGGGACAATCTGTTCGAGGAAGCATCGTATTTCGAAGACGGACGAAAGATCGGACCCGAAGGGCGAGCGACGAGCCAGTGGGAATCGCTGCTGGAGAGCGCGTGCAAACGGGGAAGCGGCGACCGAATGACGTGCACGACGTGTCATGATCCGCACGCCACGGTTGCGACGGAAGACCGCGTTGGGTATTACCGGGCGCACTGCCTGTCGTGCCACGCGGGATTGGCGTCCGGGCACCATGCGGAGAATCCCGACTGCACGGCGTGCCACATGCCGCGGCAGCCGACCGAGGACATTACTCATGAGCAGGTGACAGATCATCGAATTCAGATTCCGGGGAAGACGTTTCATCGTGCGAGCGCGGCCGATGAACTGGTTGCGATTGGGGGGAGCGAGCCGACACCTCGGGACGAAGGGATTGCGTGGGCGTCGCTGGCGGTGCATGGCGACCAGGTTGCGGGGGAGCGCGCTCTGCGTCTGTTGCTGCGGGCCGAAAGCAGCGATCCGAAGCAGGCCTCCGACGCGGACCTGCACGTGAACCTGGGGTTTCTGGAGCAGGCCAACGGTGACCGGGATCGGGCCACAGCCGAATATGAGCAGGCGCTGCACGCCGATCCCTGGAATGAATCGGCAGGGGCTGATTTGGCGGTTCTGGATGCGCGGCTGGGAAATTTTGCAGCCGCGCTGCCTCTGCTCGAGAAAGTTTTTCGCGATGATCCGGGAGCGAGTGCGGCGGGCGTCGATCTGGCGCTTGCTCAATGTCGCGAGGGCGATTCTGCCGGGGCGGCAAAGACACTTCGCCGGGTGCTGCTGTTTTCTCCCGACAATGAAGGGGCCCGGCGCTTCGCTGTGGCGCTCGATGGGGGCAGGGCCAGTTGCGGGGCGGCAAAATGAGCAAGAGCGCGATGAGAATCCGGTCAGCAGTGCTGGTGATGGTTGTGGCGTCGGCGGCTGCGGCACAAACGTCGCAGCGCGGCTGGGAGATTGGCCCGTTCGCGCGACCGGCCGAGGACCAGCCCTTGATCACGCCGAATCCTGCGTCGGAGTTTCAGGATCCGATTCGCAGAGTGCCGGTGCACTGGGAAGCGCTGCACACGTTCAATCCCGCGGCTGTGGTGCGCGATGGGAAGATTGACGTGCTGTATCGGGCCGAAGACAACACGGGAGAGATGCAGATCGGCATGCACACGTCGCGGCTGGGGCTGGCGGAGAGCGAGGACGGCATCCACTTCACGCGGCGGCCGGCGCCGGTGTTCTATCCGGCCGAAGACGGCCAGAAGAGCCGCGAGTGGCCGGGTGGAGTGGAAGATCCGCGTCTTGTGGAGAGCGAGGACGGGACTTATGTGCTGACTTACACGCAGTGGAACCGGCAGACGTATTCGGTAGGCGTTGCGACGTCGCCGGATCTGGTGCACTGGAAAAAGTATGGGCCGGCGTTTGAGGACGCGGAGGGCGGGAAGTACGCGCAGCTGAAATACAAGTCCGCGGGGATCGTGACCGCGCTGCGCGGGGACCGGCTGGTCGCGACCCGGATCGAGGGCAAGTACTGGATGTACTGGGGCGAGGGCGCGATCCATCTCGCGACGTCAGAGGATCTGATCCACTGGACGCCGGTGGAAGACAAGCACGGCGAGCCGCTGGAGGTGCTGCGTCCACGTGCGGGGCGGTTCGACAGCTCTTTTCCAGAGACGGGGCCGCCTCCGGTGCTGACGAGGCGCGGGATTGTTGTTCTCTACAACGGAAAGAATGCGAACACGGGGGGCGATCCGCAGCTGGCGCCGAGCACCTATGCTGTGGGCGAGGCTTTGTTCGACGCGAAGAATCCGGCGAAGCTGCTGGCGCGCACCGACAACCCGGTGCTGGAGCCTGCGCTGCCGTGGGAGAAGAGCGGCCAGTATGTGGCGGGGACCACGTTTGCCGAAGGGCTGGTTGGGTTCCACAACCAGTGGTTTCTCTATTATGGTTGCGCCGATTCGTTTGTGGGCGTGGTGACGGCGCCGATGAAGGAGGAGCCAGGGCGGCGCTAGTCTGAGGGTGCGGAGTCAGCCGTTCGCTCCAGGGTGTATTGAGCGGCGAGCTGGCGGAAATCTTGCAGTTGGCGGTCGATCCAGGTTGAGTCCCGGCCGAGTTCGCGAGCCATGAGCGCTGCTACGGCGGGCGCCATACGCAGGGCCGCCCGCGCACGCAGGAAGAGGGCGCGGGTTCGGCGGGCAAGAACATCTTCGACGGAGCGGGCCATTTCTTCGCGCACGGCCCACACTACCTCGGCGGCGATGGGCGGGAGGTCGGGATCGAGCGGACGCGACAGCTCCGGGGATTCGGCGGCGAGACGGCGAATCTTTTCGGCATCCGAACCGTATACCGCCAGCGGGTCATCCTTTTCGGTGTTCTCCGCATAGCCGTGCAGGCGAAGGTTCTGGGTGATGCAGGGTTTGTCCTCGAGCTTGCCGAGGGTGGTGGCGTGATCGACGGCATCCTGGGCCATGCGGCGGTAGGTAGTCCATTTGCCGCCGGCGATGGTGAGCAGGCCCGAGTCGTCAATGTGAATGGTGTGGTCGCGCGAAATGGCCGAGGTGTTGCCGGTATCGGAACCGGCGCCTTTGACGAGAGGGCGGATACCGACATAGACGCTAAGGACATCTTCGCGGCGGGGTGGACGGCTGAGGTATTCGCTGGCCGTCTCGAGAATGAAGGCGATCTCGTGCTCGAAGGGCAGCGGCTCGTAGGAGGGAACGTCGATGGGGGTGTCGGTTGTGCCGACGATGGTGTGCTTGTGCCACGGGATCGCGAAGAGCACGCGACCGTCGCTGGTGTGGGGCACCATGATCGCCGTTTCTCCGCGCAGGAAGTCACGGTCGAGCACGAGATGGATACCCTGGCTGGGCGCAATCATCGGAGGAGCGCCGGGGTTGGCGAGGCGGCGGGTTTCATCGGCGAAGATCCCGGTGGCGTTGACAACGACGCCGGCGTCAATGGTGAAGGACTCGCCGGATTCGGTGTCTTGGGCGACGACACCGCTGATGAAGCCGGTGTCATCCTTGCGCATGGCCACGACCGGCGCGTAATTCAGTACGGTTGCGCCGTAGTCGCTGGCGGTGGCCATGAGGTGGATGAGCAGGCGAGCGTCGTCGAACTGGCCGTCGTGGTAGATGACGCCACCGCGAAGACCGTCCTGGCGGAGGTTAGGGAGGCGTTCCAGGGTTTCGTCGCTGGAGAGCAAGCGCGACTTGCCGAAGCCGTATTGACCGGCGAGCAGGTCATAGATCTTCAGGCCGATGCCGTAGAAGGGCGTTTCCCACCAGGAGTAATTGGGGACGACGAAGGGGACATCGTGGACGAGATGCGGCGCATTGCGGCGGAGGATGCCGCGCTCTCTGAGCGCTTCCATCACCAGTGAGATATTGCCCTGCTCGAGATAGCGCACGCCTCCATGGACGAGCTTGGTGCTGCGGCTGGATGTGCCTTTGCCGAAGTCTTCGCGCTCGAGCAGGAGCGTGGCGAATCCGCGGCTGGCCGCGTCGACGGCGATGCCCGCGCCGGTGGCGCCGCCGCCGATGATGACGATGTCCCAGGGCTTGCGGCGAGCGCGGAGCTGACTGAGCATGGCGGCTCGATCCATGGGGATCCTCTCAGGGAGCGGTTGTTTCGGGCGGACGATTCCAGTCGCGGGAGCGGTGCACAGCGTCCTGCCATTTCTGCCGGCGGCGCAGCATCTCCGCGCGATCCCCCCTGGGCTCAAAGACGGTATCGGGGCCGCGCAGTTTGGCGATCTCCTCGGTGCTGCTCCAGAAACCGACTGCGAGACCGGCGAGGAAGGCGGCGCCGAGGGCCGTGGTTTCCAGCACGGCGGGGCGACGCACGGGGAGGCCGAGCAGGTCCGCCTGAAACTGCATCAGGAGGTCATTGGCGGCGGCACCGCCATCGACACGCAGTTCGCGCAGGGGCTGCTGGGTGTCCTGATTCATGGCGTGGAGCACGTCGGCTACCTGGAAGGCGATGCTTTCGATGGCGGCGCGCGCGATGTGGCCGATTTGCGTGCTGCGCTGGATGCCGATAATGAGGCCGCTGGCGTAGGGGTCCCAGTAAGGGGCGCCGAGACCGGTGAACGCGGGCACGAAGACGACGCCATTGGTGGAGTCCACGGAGGCTGCCACGGATTCGACATCCGGCGACGCAGTAAAGAAGCGCATGTTGTCGCGGAGCCACTGGACCACGGCTCCGCCTACGAAGATGCTGCCCTCGAGGACATATTCCGGCTTTTTCGCGGGGCTGGCGGCCAGGGTGGTAATCAGCTTTTTGCGGGAGAGAGTGAAGGTGTTGCCGAGGTGCTCCAGGAGAAAGCAGCCAGTGCCGTAGGTGTTCTTCGCGTCGCCGGGGTTGACGCAGAGCTGGCCGAAGAGCGCGGCCTGCTGATCGCCCGCGATGCCGGCGATGGGCACTTCGCCCAGTCCGAGAGAGGTGGTGACCTGGTCGACCTGTTCGCTCGACGCGACCACCTCGGGCATGAGGCTTTCGGGAATGTTCAGCAGCCGGAGCAGCTCGGGATCCCAGCGATCCTCGACGATGTTGTAGAGCATGGTGCGGCTGGCATTGGTGCGGTCGGTGATGTGGCGGCTGCCACTGGTCAGGTTCCAGACCAGCCAGGAGTCGACAGTGCCGAAGGCCAGCTGGCCGCGCTCGGCGCGGTCGCGCGCTCCTGACACGTTGTTGAGAATCCAGGCAATCTTGGTCGCGGAGAAGTAGGAGTCAATGAGCAGGCCGGTGCGGCTGCGAATCATTTCTTCGGTGCCGTCATCGAGGAGGCGCCGGCAGAGTGCAGCGCCGCGACGGTCCTGCCAGACGATGGCGTTATAGATGGGCTTGCCGGTTTGGCGATCCCAGATGAGCGTTGTTTCGCGCTGGTTCGTGATGCCCAGGGCAGCGAGATCGCGGGGTCGCACACCAGCTCTGCCGAGTACCTCCACGGCTGATGTGAGCTGCGAGGTGAGGATGTCATAGGGGTCGTGTTCGACCCAGCCGACATTGGGATAGATCTGGCGGAACTCCTGCTGCGCGACGCCGACGACGCCGGCATCGTGTCCGAAGAGAATGGCCCGGGAACTGGTGGTTCCCTGATCGAGAGCCAGAATGAGTCGCATCGATCCTATGATGCCTCATCCGCCATGGACATTACGACTCGTGGATGGCCACGGTTGGATTGGTGCGCATGGCGCGGAGAGCGGGCAGCGACGAGGCGGCTCCCGCCACGACGGCCAGCAACAGGGTGACCAGCAGGAACGTGAGCGGATCAGCCGGGCTGACTCCATAAAGTTGCGCGCTGATGAAGCGGGTGAGTGCCATGGTGAGGACAATACCCAGAGCGATGCCCAGCGCGGCGAGGCGCAGACCCTGGCGCAGGATCAGCCAGAGGACATCTTTGCGCGCGGCTCCGAGAGCCATGCGAATGCCGATCTCGTGGGTGCGCAACTGGGCGCGGTAGGCAAGCACTCCGTAGATGCCGGAGGCAGCCAGCACCAGCGCGAGCAGGGCAAATGCGGAGGCGAAGGTGGATTCCATGATGGCAAAGGTGCTGGCGATCTCCGTGGTCTGGCGCAGAGGGCGCACGTCATACACAAGCCACTGCGGGTTGACCTGGTGGATGGCCCCGACGACTGCGGGCGCTACAGCCTCCGGATCGCCGGGCGTACGCACCTGCAGGATGGTCTCGGGACCGCCCTCCTGGAGAAGCGAGTTGTAGATCATGGGCTGCGGCGTTTCTCCCATGCGGAGGTGGGCGGAGTTTTTTGCCACGCCGATCACGGTGTAGAGCGTGTTCCCCATGCGGAGCCTGCGGCCCAGCGGATCCTTGCCGGGCCAGTAACGGGCGGCGGCGGTCTGGTCCACGATCATCACGGGCAGCGCATTGGCATCGTCTGCGTCGGAAAAGGCGCGGCCTTCCATGATGCGGATCCCCATGGTTGGGAAATACCCGGCGGAGACGTCGGCGCGGGTCACCTCACCCGATTCATGGGGCTGCGGCACATAGCCTTCCGGCCAGACGTCACTGCTCTTGCGGCTCAGGCTGAGCGGCAGCCAGTCGGTGAGGGAGACTTCCGTCACGCCGGGAAGTTCGCGCGCGCGGGCCAGGATCTTTTTCTGGAACTGCCGGATCTGGTCGCTCGAGTAGCCGGTATCGAGGCCGATGGTGGCGGTGAGAACGTGCGATCCGTCGAAGCCGGGATTGGCGGTGGTGGTGTTGTGCAGGGTGCGCAGGAAGAGTCCGGCACAGACCAGCAGGGCTACGGAGAGGCCGATCTGGGCAACGACGAGTCCGCTGAGGACGTGCCGGTTATGCGAGCCGGAGGAGAGGTTTACGGATTCCTGGCGGAGGACCTCCGCGGGAGTGATGTGGGAGGAGCGCCAGGCGGGCAGCGCTCCGCAAAGCACGCCTGCGCCGACGGCGACGAGCAGGAGCATCAGGGCCACACTTTGATCGACGGTTCCGCTCACTGCGACAGGAATGGCATTGGGCGGAAGGAAGCGGCCCAACATCCTCGACGTCCAGACGGTGAGGATGAGCGCGATGGCGGATGCGGCGAGGGAGACGAGAAGGCCCTCGAGGATCATCTGCCGCATGAGGGCGGTGCGGCCGGCACCCAGCGACTGGCGGATGGCCAGGTCCCGCGCCCGCGCGACGAAGCGGACGAGCATGAGGGTGGCGACGTTGGCGCAGGTGAGCAGCAGCACCAGCGCTGCGAATGCCAGCAGGACCGGCAGTGAGGCGGCAAAGTAGCCATTGCCGCCGAAGGGGGAGCGCCACATGGGATCGAGAGTGATGGTGTTGGCGCCGAGATGGGCCGCGGGATATTCGGCAACCAGGCGGCGCATGATGGTCTCGAGGTCCTGAGTCGCCGCGCTCCGGTTCACTCCCGGGCGCAGGCGGCCGATCACGTTGAGCCAGGAATCTTCACGATGCAATATCCGCCAGTCATTGCTGCCGGGCGTGGTGCCGGGGGCGAGGGGCGCCCACAGGTCTTCCCGAATCGCGGGCATGCATCCGATGAAGCCTTTGGGTGCGACGCCGATGATGGTGAAGGGCTGATGCTGAATCTCGACGGATTTGCCGATGATGGACGGGTCGCCGCCGAACCGGGTCTTCCAGAGCGAGTCGCCGAGGACGACGAAGGGCACACCGCCGAGGCGCGCTTCTTCATCGGGGCGGAAGAATCGCCCGAGGCCGGGCTGAATTCCCAGCACATCGAAGTAATTGCCGGTGACCTGGGCCGCGTAAATGCGCTGGGGCGAGTCGCCGCCGGTGAGGGTGGCCCACTCGTGGTGATAGCCGAGGATGCCGGTGAAGGTGCGGTTGGCGTCACGCAGATCGCGGTAATCGGGATAGGAGAAGGGCGGGCCCGGAGAGGGATTCCAGGTTCCGCGCATGATGGAGACGAGGCTGCCGGTGTCGCGGGCGCCGGGGACGGGGCGCAGCATGGTGCCTTCGATCCAACTGAGGGCGGTGCCGGTGGCGCAGGTGCCGAGGGCGAGCATGAGGATGGCGGTGGCGGTGAACCACGGGCTGCGGCGCAGCTGGCGCAGGGCATAGCGAAGGTCGTGCAGGAGTCCGGCCATGACGTTCTTTGGAAGTACTCGATTCGATCCAGAGAGCTGTTGTTCACAGGATGCACCTCCGCGGCCGAATTGGAGCCATCGAAATTTGGGAAGTTGCGGGACGGGTGGCCGTTGTTGCTCGGGCGCTGAGCGGGTATCGAGAGTGTTGGCGGCCCTGTTGCGCCTCCGCAAGACCCCGGAAGAGAGGTGCGGCCAGCAGCGCGCGGGCGGGAGAAAAAGGGGGGTATCGAAAAGGGAAGTCGCTGATTCTGCTGGGGCGCAAAGCTAACGTCGATGGGGTGCGATGGAGTGCGATGGGGCGCGGGGACGGGGCGGGTGTCACGGGGCTAGGGGCGGAGGGCGCAGTCCGGAAGTTCATCGTTCAAGGTCCATGGTTGAGGTTGCGGTTTCGCGGTCGCGCCGCCATGCAGGAGCAACAGTGTCGGGTCAGAGAATTCGGAAAGAAAGAAGGGTTCGCCTGGTGGGGCGAACCCTTCGCGGTTGGGAGGTTCCATGCATGAAGAAAGCCGCCCGGAGAGGCGGCTTTTTCTTTCTTTACTCCATAAGTTCAGAATAGCAAGTTCGGACGGGTTTACTGCCAGGTTTTGGACCTGTCGCGGTTACGAATACTCCGGTGATTTGAAAAGAGATGGGCGCGGGACGGTACTTTGGTCAGTGTTATCGAACCCTTATCGAACCCAGGTTTGTCAGAGGGCGCAAACTGCGGAAAGTCCGATAACGGATCAGCGAATGCGCTTTGCTACTGAAGCATGATGCTTCCCACCGGGGAAGGCCCTCCCCACGGCCGACTTCCCGATACCGATTCGGGGTCGTTGAGGGGCTTGGCGTGCGGCTTATATCAGGTTGACAGACACCATACGAAAGAAGAAAGTCCACGGCAATTGCCGGCGAAGCCCGCCACGATGCAACTCTAGTCTCCGGAACGGATGCGGACCGCGTCCGCAAGATCGCGGGGTAGGATCAGCGCGCGCGTGCTACCACCGGCACGCAGAGCGAACTCGCCCGGCGACCGCCGGACAACCTGGACAGGGGCTCCCGGGGCGACACCGGAAGCCTGGAGGCGCTTCAGCAGAGCTGAATTTTGATCGGAGACACTGTCCACGACAAATCTGCCGTCGCGGTCTACGCTCGACAAAGGAATAGACGCCTGTCTGGGCATTTTCCCATCCATCGCCGGGATGCAGTGTCCGTGCGGATCGAACTTCGGGTGGCCCAGTTTGGCTGCGATGCGCTCTTCAAAACGCTCGGAGATGAAGTGTTCCAGCCGCTCGGCTTCTTCGTGAACCTCTTCAATCGGGTAATCGAGGATTTCGTAGAGGAATGTCTCGATCAGTCGATGATGCCGCAAGATCTCAAGAGCGCGGCGCTTTCCTTCGGGAGCCAGCCGCACTCCGCGATGCTTTTCGTATTCCACGTATGGCTTCGCAGCGGCAGCCAGCTTTTGCAGCATGTTGGTGACGGATGCCGGCGCAACTCCCAATCGCTGGGCAAGCGCAGTACTCGCTACGGCCCGCTCGTCGGGTCCGCTGAGGACCAGAATCGCCTTTAAATAGTTGTCGACGGATTCGGTATTCGTGTTCACGTGACGATTGGAACCCATGACTTGTCTGATGATGTGGTGATTTGACTCTCCAATCATTTTAGTCTAGCCTAAGCGATTAGGCGCGCCTAATTGCAGGCCGCCTGGTCTGAGATCCATTCCCAGCCTGTTTGAATTGCTGGCTCTTGCACAGCCGGCCCAGTCTTTCTAACTCCGGAGATCAGTCTCACATGCGAATCCGAACAGCACCGGGCCTCGTCACTCTACTGCTGTTAACCATAGTTAACAACCTGCCCTCTGTTGGGCAAAGTGTGACGAGCAGCGCCCTTACCGGAACAGTCAGCGATGCGACAGGAGCCGTGATTCCGGGGGCTCACGTCACGGCCACGGATTTGGACAGCGGCGCGGTTCGGACCACGAGAAGCAGTTCGGAGGGCCGCTATCTCTTTGCGCAGGTGAACCCCGGCAGGTACCGCATCACCGTGGAGGCAGCCGGATTTGGATTGGCCCAGTCAGAGCCCACGACAGCCGCCGTCGGCGAGACGATAGCAGTGAATTTCGAATTGTCGCCAGCAGCCGGCACGCAAACTGTCAAGGTCAATGCGCAGATCGGACTTCTGAGTCTCGAAAACCCAAACACCTCGACCACTCTCGACGCGAAGACGATTGAGCGGTTGCCCAATCCAGGCCAGGATCTGACGTATCTTGCCCAGTTCGCACAGGGTGCGCTGATGAATACAGCAGGCTCCTCGAACGATGCCAAGGCACCTGGAGGTTATGGCAACGTGGAATTCAACGGTCTCCCAGCCACGTCCAACGGTTACATTCTGGACGGGTACGACACGAATGATCCCTGGCTGGGTCTCAACATCGGCCTCTCCACAAATCTTGTCATCGGCCTCGATGCTGTGCAGGAAGCGACCGTCAACACAGATTCCTTCTCTGTCGATGAGGGTCGCTATGGCGCATCGCAGGTGAACTACTTCACGAAATCGGGGACCAATGTTTTCCACGGCGACGCGTATGAGATCTGGAACGGTTCGCTGTTCAACGCAGAAGACTATTTTCTTCATGCAAACGACACTTCAGACAGCATCGCAAAGAAGCCGCGCTCCACGGTCAACGAATTCGGAGTGAGTGTCGGGGGCCCCATCCGCAGAGACCGGCTATTCTTCTTCGGGCATTACGAGGGTCTCCGGCTCGCTCTGCCCCTCGTCTCCCAGATCACGCTGCCCACCCCGGCCTACCAGCAATATGTCCTGTCGCAACTTGCCGTCGGGGGTCCGGACCCCGTCACGGGGACGGCCCTTCCCGCGCAGCCCGAAGAGATTCCGTTCTACCAGAAGATGTTCTCGCTGCTGCCGGCCCCCCGCGGTTCTCCCGTTCCAGTTGTTGGCTGCCCTATCGGCACCGCCGGCGACGGATGCGCCAGTCAGCGCCAGGCTTCGCTGAACAACAGCGACAGCGAAGATCTGATCGTGGCCAAAATCGACCACACCATCGATGCCAATAACAGCGTCTGGTACCGCTTCCAGCAGGACACCGGGCTGCAGGCCGCCTACACGGACCCGGTGGATCCACTCTTCAATTCCTATTCTCCGCAGCCGCAGCGCACTCTCATTGTTGGCTATACTCGCGTGTTCAGCTCCAGGCTCGTCAACCAGTTCAATCCCGGAGGCAGCTGGTATTCGAGCATCTTCGAGCCAGACAATTACTCACAGGTGCTGGACTCTTTTCCAATTGTGCTCGCTTCCGGGAGCGATGCCGTCCCTTTCACGGCGATCGGCGGCAACGACAATACCTACCCACAGGGACGTAAGGTCACCCAGTGGCAGATCAACGACAACCTGATCTGGACCCAGGAGAAACACACATGGAAGTTCGGCATCAACACGCGACGCCTCGATGTGAGCAACTACGATCTGGGTGAAGGCACGGTGCCCACGGTCACTTACAACGACCTCGCTCAATTCACCTATGGCGCCGCCTACACGGCGAGCCAGAGCTTTCCCGTATCGCCCAGGGAGAGGGTGTCAGCCGGCAACCTCGAGTTCTACGCCATGGACACATACAAGCCCGCGCCGAAAACGACACTAACCTTCGGCATGCGGCTCACCTGGAATACCAACGTCACCAGTGCAAGGGATCTCTTCGCGCGCCCGCCCGGTTCCTTCCTCGATGCAAGTCATGACAGGAATACACCGCTGAATCAAACGATCCTCGGCAACGTCCACGATCTCTTTCCAGCAACGCCGATGTTCGTCTACCAGCCTCGCGCTTCGTTTGCCCGTCAGTTGCTCCCGTCAACAGCGATTCACGGCGGCTTCGGAGTTTTCAATGACGTCATCCCAATGCAGATTGCCGATCTTGCGGCGATGAACGCGCCGAACGATCCGACGTTTGTCGGCGGCCTTGGCGGTCAGGTTGGAGGAATCGCCATCGCACCCGGGGTGGCCGACAGCGCCGTCGATGCCGCTGCCAATGCAAACCGTTTCTTCCAGTCGACCTTTCGTTCGGGAGCCGCGCCCTGCGCGGGGATTCAGCAGGGTGCGCCCACTTGTCCCCTGGCGGTCAGTCTCAATACCTTTCCGAGCGGAACGCTGAAGACGCCGTACTACTATCAATACAACATCGGCGTAGAACAGGAGATAGGTTCTCAGGGCAATCTTCGCGCCGATTTCGTCGGGACGCGAGGTCTGCACGAGCCGTATCAGGAGCAGCTGAACGGATATCAGACCGTGTGTGACGGTTGCTTTGCGCCGTTCCCCTTTGAACGGCCGCTCGATCAGCGATTCGGTAATGTGAATGAGTTTCGCACCGACGCCAGCAGCAACTATGCGGGGCTGCAGACTGCGTACACGCAACGGTGGCAGGGGCTCACGCTGCGCGCCAACTACACATTCAGCCATTGTCTTGATGAGGTATCGAATGGAGGACTGCTCGCGTTTTCGACCCAGGGGCTGATGTCACCGCTGCCGGGAGAGCTTCGGCGGCAATATGCCAGCTGTGACTACGATGTACGCCACAATCTCTCAGCATATGGCATTTACCAGATTCCATATCACTCCGGTCATCGGCTCCTCCGGCAGATGCTCGGCGGCTGGTCCGTCTCGGCAACGGCGATTCTGCACTCGGGGCTGCCGTTCAGTGTCCTCAGCCAGCCCTATATCGCCAACGGCAATGGCGTGTTCCAGGCGAACGGAGCCAGCGCCGATCAGTTCAACGAGCCCGCTTATGCGAACCGGGTTCCGGGCGTTCCGGTCTACCGCAAGAGCCCCGTTGCGAGCGTGACGGTGGCAGGGACAAAGCAATGGCTCAATCCAGCTGCATTCGTCTCCGCAGTTGATCCAGCCACCGGCGCGTGTGTCGGCGGAGACTCCGTAGCTAACTGCCAATTCGGTGATTCTGGACGCAACTCGGTGCGTGGCCCGCATTACACAGACTCGGATCTCTACATCACGAGAACTTTTCCAGTCAAAGAGGGCGTCAGTTTCCGTTTCGACGTCCAGATGTTCAACGCTCTCAACCATCCTAACTTCGCCCTGCCGAGCGAGGTCGAAGCCGGCGTGCCCCGGGGATCTATCCCGGCGAGATTCGGGACTCTCGAAAGCACGATCTCAGCACCAACCGGACTCCTGGGTGTGGGGTTGGGGGGAGACAGTTCTCCTCGCATGATTGCGTTTCAGGGCAGGATAGTGTTCTAAGGGCCGATCGCATAATCTGAAATCGGGGAGAGGCGAAATGAGCGATCCCTTTCCGACTGCCGATGTTCCTTCGTGCTGTGCACCGTCAGGCATCCCGCCGAAGGTTCTCTGGCTGCAGGGCATCACTCTCACGTGGATGCTGGCGGAATGCGCGGTGTCCCTGCATGCGGCTTATACCGCCCATAGTGCAGCTCTCTTAGCATTCGGATTCGACAGCCTGGTGGAATTACTTTCAGCCAGCGTAGTTTTGTTGTCGTTCGTTCCATCTTTTCCGGTGTCCGGGAGTCAGGCCTCTCGATGGGCTGGAATATTGCTTTTCGTGCTCGTTGCAGCCGTTGCCGCCACTGCGATTCTTTCACTCGTATATGGCATCCAGCCTGCACTGACCCGCAGCGGGATCACCATCACCGCCGCTGCTCTCGTCGTCATGCCACTGCTTGCCTGGTTCAAGCGGCGGGCGGCGCAGACAACGAGCAGTCGTGCTCTTGCCGCCGATGCAGTTCAATCGGGAACCTGTGCCTATCTGGCAGGGATCACCCTTGCTGGTCTGGTCGTAAACGCCATGTTCCGAATTGGCTGGATCGATTCTGCGGCGGCACTGGCGACTCTGCCGATCCTCATCAGTGAGGGAAGAAAGGCAATCCGCGGCGAGAGCTGCTGTAGCTGAACAGAACAAATGTTTCCGGCAGCCATTGTTGGCATTCGACTCGCGTTTTCGGAACTGCCTGGTTAGGCGTCTCATCACTTCGCGCCTCGTTGAACTGATCGGGTTTACCATGCGCGGCATCATTGCGGATTCGCGCTAACGCGCTGTGATGCGCTTCTGCATCAGAGAATTGTAGGTACCCTTCTTTGCTAGATCGGCGTTCATCTTGTCCAGTTTTCCATGCGGAATCTGGTTGCGGTCACAAAGCTCACGCCTGCCCTCTGTTGGGCAAAGTGTGACGAGCAGCGCCCTTACCGGATAAACGGAGCAGCATGAATGAGTTCCGCGGCGGATACATGGTACTTGGAACTGACGCCGCGCCGAGTTCAAATAAAGATCATCCCGATAAGAACCAGCTGCGGAAGTCCTTTTCGGAGCCCAATCGGGAGCGGCTTTATCCCGGGAACACCTCATTCGTCGCGACGGATACCGATCTCATCCAGGTGGACCAGCATATCTGCAGGATCCTGATAAACGCGGTACGCGCCGACCTGTTGAAGTTCTTCTCTGCCGTAGCCCCCTGACAGAATACCGACGCCGAGGCAGCCGGCACGCCGGGCGGCGAGAAGGTCCCACACACTATCGCCGACTACCATCGCCCGGCTTACAGGCACCTGCAACCGCTTCGCGGCTGCCAGAAAGAGATCCGGATCCGGCTTCGCACGATGGACCTCCTGGCGGGTGATCACGGGATCAGAGGAAAGCACGCCAAGCTTCTCCAGAGCCGGGGCCGCGGCTTCCCTGCGTCCACTGGTGGCGATGGCCCAGCGAATGCCCGCTTCGCGGAGCGTTGCCAGTAATTCCGCAGCGCCAGGGAGGGGCTGGATCTCATTCTGGTATTTCAGAAAGGCAGCGGCATGACGCTTCTGGAGTTCTTCGGCCTGCTGGTGGGTGACCCGCTGGCCGATCTCGCGGCCCAGCGCCTGGGCCAGAAGACCTCCGCTCATGCCGATGCGACGGTGGATCCGCCAGACCGCGAGCAAAAACCCCATACTCTGCAGGGCCTCATACCAGGCGAGGACATGCTGATAGACGCTGTCGATGAGGGTGCCATCGAGATCGAAGAGCAGCACGGGGGAATCGAAGGGCTCATCCATGACCGTTCTTTCCGACCGGCTCGGGTCCGTAGGGCGGTGCGGCCCGCACGCGCCCACGGATTATCCGGTATACGAAGATGAAATATGCGACGGCTGTGCCGATCCCGACGCCCCACCAGACCAAGCCGATGGACAAACGGTAATATGCCGCCTGCATATCGGCAATCGTGAGGTCCCGGGCGGACCCGATAGTGGACGGCAAGACCACCGGATAGAGAGCAAATGCCGAACCGGGCACCCGCTATCAGAATTGTCATTCGCCATTGTCATTCGTCGAATCAAGCCTGGCCCTCCGCGATCTTCCCGAGGAAATTCTGGCAAACCGCGCGTCCTTCCCACAATTGGCCATGAGTGGGACCCTCTTTGCGAGAAATCGCATAGGTCGATACAAGACCATGTGTGGCTACAGTTCTAAACCCTTCGTCATGTCCGGATGCGCTGCGCGAGGGCGGACGTGCGGCTTTGTGGGGGGGATGATTGTACAAGGTTGATTGCTGCCGCTCATCACACACCTTAGAGGTCTCTTCAGCTACGACGAATCGTTGATGTATCACCTCTACCGCCAGCCAATTGTTTTTCATGGCAGGTAAAGGCCTATCCTGTTCCGTGGAGTTCCTCATAGACGGCTCCTCAGCACGAGGCGGGTTAACCACAACTGAATTGGAATTGGCAGCTCTCGTGGGGAGACCGCCATCTCAGGAGTGCCATGACTGAAACCGACACACGACCGGCACTGGAAGCACAACGCAGCCATGCCGAAAAACAAGCTCGACCGGAACTCGAGAGGTGGCGTCAGGCGGCCGAGCACAAAGCCGAGGAGACGCTGGATGCGGATGCCATGGCCGCCATCAACGAAACAGTGAGGGCCATCGATGCTATCGCCGCCGGCAATACGAAAGAGGCTCTGCAGATGATCGAACAGGCGACAGGGAAGGTGGACGTTGCGATCGCGCGCAAACCAAAGCTGGCACGCATCCCTGTCCGGACGGAGGCCCTGATCCTTGATGCGGCGCCTGCAGATATGGGCGAAATCCGGCGGCTCGCCGATCTGGCCGAGACCGCCGTATTGGTGGAGGATTATCCGGGCGCCCGGTCGCTACTGGATGCGCTGCGCAGCGAAATCCGGATCCGTACATGGTATTTGCCGCTGGTGGATTTTCCGACCTCGCTGCGCGATGCGGCGGCTCTGCTCGACCGGGATCGCAAGGCTGCAGGCAAGGCACTATTGCGGGCGCTGCGCACGCTGATAGCATCGGATCGAGTGATGCCGATCCCCTTGCTACTAGCGCAGGAGGCTGTCGAGCACGCGCAGATGCTGGCCGCTAAAGACAAGAATGCGGCGCAGGAGGAGCTGGACGGCGCGCGCTTCGCATTGAATCGCGCTAAGACGCTGGGCTACAGGCGGATGGACACGGAGTACGAAACGCTGAAGAGCCAGATAGAAATCCTAAGGAAGCAGTTACGCGGGAGCGGCGATACCGCGTCGAGCTTCCAGAAGCTCATACAGAATCTCACCGCCTTTGTGAAGCGGCAATCGGAACGCTCCACACCTTCGGCGGGCCAGCCACCCTCGAATAAGGCCGCTTAAACGCAAACTGAATCGCTCTTCCGCGGGCTCCAGGGCCGTGTCCTGAATGGAAGAGCGAATGGATGGAGTTTGCTGGTGGAGCGGCGACAGGCTAGGTCGATCCCTTCCACCTCAGGCTGCAATCGCCGGTCTGAACCGTAGCATCAGCATCGGGAGCGTGATCCGCGCAACGCCGCTGAACAACAGGCTGACTCCGACGAGCGTTCCTAACGCCCACAGCGAACTCGACGGCCAGCTCACGAATATCAGAATCGACAAGAATAATGAAATGATTCCGTCGACCAGGAACCATGCCGACCCCGGCAGCAGCCGCAGCCAGAGGAAGAACGTCAGCTCGAGCACGCCCTCGACGGCGATGTAACAGGCCAGGACCAAGGTAAGCGCGAGGACAGCATTGACCGGCAGCAGCAGCATGGTGACACCGGCAATGAAGTAGATGAGCCCGATGAGAATCTGCCAGAGCACGCCGCCGCCTTTTCTTTCGAACCAGGCATAGACCAAGTGCGCGATCCCGCTGACCAGCACCAGACTTCCGAAGAAGATGGTACCGACAAGACCGGCGGCAAAGGGAACCCAAATGGCGGCAAAACCGGCGAGCATCAGGATGACGCCCATGAAAATGGACCCGCCGGTCTCGCGTCGCGTGTTCAGCGGAGCGCTGTGAGTCGATGCAGACGTGTTCACCTGATCCTCCCTCCAGATTGAGTTCAGTAGTACCCAGGTCAGCGGCTTCTCATGGCGCGAAATGCTTAGAACGCATTTCACTCGGCACGTGGCGGGAAGTGAGAGAACATCTTATCAACCGCCTTGCGCATCTTCTCGGTGTCCTTCTCTGGCTTGTCGGAGAGGGTGCTGCGTGCCACGCCGCGCCATATCAGACCTTTTCCGGCTGTGTCGTACAGGTCAACGATCAGCGTACCCACGGGAACATCTTCCACGTTTGTGGTTGCCCAGCCCGTACCCCAGCCGTGCCACCGCCAGCCGCCTCCCAAGCCGTCGTAGAAGGTGGTGTATTCCTTCTGGTGCTTCAGGATCGCGACCGCAGACACCGTTACGTCTCCGCCATCGGGGCTCAGTTGCCAACCTTTCGACTGCAGAGCCTGATCGACAGCATCTTTAATGCGCGACTCAAAGAGCGGGTCAGAACAGTGAAGGTTTCCCCACGAGTAGGTGTGATACTGCGAGAAGTGAACGGAGTGATCGTAGTCGGTGACCACCTGCTGCGCCGACGCGGTCAACGGTATCACGCCAAGGGCGAGCGCCATCATGAATCCAGTTTTCTGAAGAAACTTCACAAAGCATCTCCTTCCTTATATGTGGTTCTTTGCATGGTCCGTCGTAGGCTCAGGGTGCGTCACGCCGCCTGTTTTTGCGGCTCAGCCGGCTTGCTCTCTCCGCTGGCCGTCTGGCTTGCCACAGTCCCCGGTTCGTTTCCCGATTCAATGGCAACGGGGCGCCGCTCACTCGCCCGTTGCGGAACGGGAACCGTGATCTCGAGAATGCCGTTGCGGAAACTGGCCTTCGCCTGATCGACCTGAGCGCCTTCTGGCAATGGAATTGTGCGGTAAAAGAGTCCGTACTCACGTTCGGTGCGCCGCACACCGCGACGATTCTCCTCATGCTCGACGCGACGTTCGCCCTGAATGACGATTTCGTTATCACCGATTTCCACCCGAACTTCCTCGGGCGATAGTCCCGGCAGCTCCGCCTGCACTTGCAGCTTGCCATTGCTCTCGCTCACTTCAACCGCCGGCAACCACACAGCATCGCCGCCCATGAGGCCGAGGTCACCCGCCGCACGCTCCAGCTCCCGGGTCATTCTCATTCTCCGCATCATGCCGAATGGGCTGAACCAGAAGAGGTCGAAGGGGTTCGGCAAAAGCGATGTGTCGGGAACTCTGAGCCGGCGTGCCAGCGACGCGGTTCCCGAGGACCTCTGCTGCTCTTTCCCCTGTTGCTCATTTGTGGTTGTCAATGCCTTCTCGCTTTGCGCTGTCATGGGATGTCTCCTCACTCTGTTGTCGCTAACGCTAGTGACCGATATTCCACGCCTAACGTTCTCCCCGCACCGTCGCCAGTGCGGGAGCGTGAGCTGTCAATGAGCATCGTGCCTATAACGCAGGTGCGGAAACAATTGGTCGTGAGTACGTGAGCGGCCTATCGCCGCGAGCGTGCGCGTCTCTGTGAGGATCAGCGGACTCGGGCCTACCACTTTCTACCTATGTGCTCCCAGCACAGGCGGAGAACCGATCCGTAGGCGCTTCGTGGGTGCGCGGCGTTGCTCCATGGCTGTGGGAACACACCCTCCGCCTGACGAATTGTCCATCGACTTGCCTGTTTGCCAGGATGCTTACGTAAAAAAAGTTGGGAGCGGCAGAATTCGCGCCGTTCCGCAGGATAGGAAATGATGACATCCGGATTCGCCCATCATGACAAGTCACCGCATTTCCGGCCGATCGCCCGTTCTGTTTTTTGGTCCGGGTGGCCGGTGCCTCGCGTGCGGCATGTATCGCTCTGGATTGCTCTGCAGATGGCGACTATGTTTCTCGTACCCGCCGTTCACGCGCAATATGTGCCACCACCAACCCCGCCGGCACCATCGACGGAGCAAACGACGCCACCCCCGCCGCCCGGCCCTCTGCTCACAGAGCCGGAGCTGGAACAGCTGGCGTCGCGCATCGCACTCTATCCGGATCCGCTGTTGGCCCATCTGCTCACAGCATCGACTTACTGGGAGGAAATTCCCGAGGCGGCGCAGTGGGCGAATGAACACAGTTCTCTGAAAGGAAGCGCGCTGGCCGAAGCGATCCGCGCCGACAATTTGTCCTGGGATCCCTCTGTGCTTGCGCTGCTCCCGTTCCCGTTTGTGCTGAACATGATGGCTCAGGACATGGCGTGGACCGAGGAACTGGGAAAAGCGGTGCTGAACCAGCGTGCAGAGGTGATGGACGCGGTCCAGCGACTGCGGCAGCGCTCGTACGACTACGGATATCTCCGTTCCTCGCCATACGACGCGGTGGTCAACTCGGCGGGCTACATCGAAATCCTGCCCACCAATTCTGAATATATTTATGTGCCCACGTACGATCCAGCAATTGTGTTTGCACCGCCGCCGCCCGGATTCGCGATCTCTGCCGCCATCCACTTCGGTCCCGCAGTGATTGTGGGGGCCGCATTTGCACCCTGGGGATGGATCAGTCCTGGCTTTGTGTGGGGAACGCACGCCATCATCATCGACCGTTCGCCGTGGAACCGCGTCTGGTTTAATCGCGGCTTCTATGTTCACCCCTATATTCATCCGTGGATCCGCCCCGCCGGACCACGCATTGAAGTTCACGCCATCCATCGCAGATAACGTCGCCGCTCGTTCTGCCACGCCAGCAACGGACGTATCCGGAAGGTGCCATTGCCATGAGAGTGATTTCTGCAATACCACGTTTCCTGCTTCCCATTCTCCTCGTGATTTCTGCGGGTATCACCGCGGGCTGTAACTCACATCCATCTGCGACGCAGAACCCCCCGCCTTCGAATCCCACGCCTTCCCAACCCGCGCTGGCCGCTCCTCCGGGTCAGCAACAGCACCTGAACCCTGACGTTGAAAAGCAGCGCGATGGACAAAAGCAGCAGGCACAGGGCACCCTCAATCCCGATGCCATAACCGCTATCGACGATACGCGGAAAGCCATCGACGCGATTGCATCCGGTGACAAAAACAAAGCAATGTCTGCCATTGAGGAGGCCACCGGCAAGATCAATGTCCTTCTGGCCCGCAATCCGGCGACGGCGCTCCTTCCCGTCGACGTTACAGTCGAAGTGATTGATGTTGCTCCGCTCGATGACAAGGACGTTAAACGACTCATCGCCGCAGCTGAGGCCGCAGTCGCTCTGCACGACTTTCCTGCCGGCCGCCTCCTGCTCTACAACCTGACAAGCGAGCTGCGTGTGCGCACGTTCAACCTGCCGCTGGCTTCCTATCCCGATGCCCTGAAACAGGCAGCTCGCCTGCTGGACGAAGGGAAGAACAGCGATGCCAGCGGCATCCTGCAAACGGCCCTGAATACGCTGGCCGTTGTCGATCATGTCACGCCGGTTCCCCTGATCCTGGCACAGGCGGCTGTCGAGACTGCGCAGAAACTTAGGCAAAGCGATAAAGCCACCGCACGGGCGCTCCTGACCGCGGCGAGCAATCAGCTGAAGAGATGCGAAGAGCTTGGCTATATCAGCACCGATTCCCCTGACTACAAATCGCTGAATAAGGAGATCTCAGATCTTCAGAAACAACTGAAGGGAACCGCCAACACAACTGCGCTCTTCGAGCGACTGAAAGCTGATATCGCCGGCTTGCTCAAAAAGTTGTCCGGCAAAGAACACAGATAATGCAATGCCCGCTGAACATCGGTCCCCGATGCGAAGAGGTTTTCGGATGGAAAGGAGAACGAACATGAATCGTGTCCCACATCGCCGGCCCTTGATCCGCGCAGCGTTGCTGGCAATCACCGTCGTCTTCTGCCTGATGCCAAAAATGCATGCGGCAGAGCGCGAGGAAACCGCCGAGGTCACTGAGCTTCTCTCGCAGGCAGCCCAGGAAGCAGCCCAGCTCAGCCGTGACGCCGATGATATGGAGTCCCTGCTGCATTCCGACGTAAGCTGGCAGAGCCACGCCGACATGCTGAATCGGATTCGCGATGACGTAAACACGCTGGGCAGGACCGTGGCGCGTCTCAATACAACGTATGAGTCGGGATCGGAGTGGCAGCGACAGGCGGTCGATCGCATCCTTCCTCTGCTGCGGGAACTGGCTTCCAACACCACGGCAGCGATCAATCACCTGAACGCCAATCAGGCGCGGCCGACTACGCCGGACTACGTAAATTATCTCGAAGAGAATGCAGAAACCGCACATCGGTTAGCCGAAATGACGTCCGACCTCGTGAAATACGCAAAGTCTCGAACCACTCTGGAGAAGATGGAGGACAAGCTCGAACTCCCCAGCGCACGGGAGCCATAGTGGGCTTGCTTGCTGCCTCCCGTGCTTTGACGTGGCAAGCGCAAATCCCTTAACTGCGTCTCTGGGCATGCCTCCTGCCTTCGCGCATCGGCGGCATGATCTCTGGTGAAGATCACCGAGGACGAACCCGGTTGTGAAAAGGAGTCCGCTATGGAGATGCGCTCGGAGTTCGTCAGCCCTTTCTTGCGGCATCTGCGCGAGGATTGTTCTGCTCAGGCGCAGGTCTCGAGCGCGCCGGGGGCGGGCTGGTTCATTCCCATCGGGAGGCGGCGGCTGCCTGCTCCCCTCGCAGGCAGCCGCATGAGTGATGAGTTCGTTGTCGAACTCGGTTCCCCTGTCAGCGAACACGACCATTTCCTGGGCTCGCCCTCCGCACCAGTGACGCTGGTGGAATATGGGGATTTTGAGTGCCTGCATTGCGGCCAGGCGTATCCCGTGGTCCGCGAGATCCGGGAGTCGCTCGGCGATCAGCTGCGCCTCGTTTTTCGCAATTTCACTCTTGCCACAATCCACCCTCACGCGCAGAACGCAGCAGAGGCCGCCGAAGCCGCCGGCTCGCAGAGGCTTTTCTGGCAGATGCACGATGCTCTCTTCGAACACCAGACGCAACTTACCGACCGCCATCTGCGCCTCTACGCCAGTCAGTGTGGCCTCGATATGGACCGCTTCAACCGCGAGATGGCCGCCCACGCCTGGGCGCCCGCCGTTCGCGAGCACTTCCTCGGCGGGGTGCGCAGCGGCATCAACGGGACGCCCACCTTCTTTATTAACGGCGTGCGTCATATGGGCTTGATCGATGTGCTCTCTTTGCGCAGGGCTATCGAAAATGCGGCCTGATTCAGGAGTGCGCACAGGCCGGCGATGGAGTATTCGTCCTGTCAAAAGACAGGCTCGCTGGCATTCCGCCGGGCTTAAAATCTGTTGGAGTGCAACTCCTGTACGAATCGGATTTCCTGCGCGCGATCGCGGCATCGCAACGCTTCTCAGGGAATAACATCGCAGACTGCGACGGACACACGCAGAACGACCTGACTCGCGGGTGACGAGATCCCCGCTTCGCGGTGTGATCTCTTCGGCTCGCGGTCGGGACAGACGGCGAACAGCTTGAACCGAATCGAGCCCGATCTTCCTCGGTGGCTCCCAAGTCGTTCGAATCTGCGGCCCGGGATTTTTTCTACAAATTCAAGAAGAAAGCGGCGTACTGACCGTTCGTCAACTGCGCCTGGCTGCCGAACCGGCTTGAAGGAAACGGCAGTGGTTTGGGTACTTTGCGAAATGTTCGAGAACGACCGCAGGGGACGGGACTTACAAGGGAAAAAGGACTCTCTTGCCGCCGAAATGGACGCCATGCAGCGCCTTTGCGACTTCAGCACCCGACTGCTTGGCAAAAAAGATGTTTCCATAATGATAGGGGACCTGCTGCAGGCCGTCCTCGCTGTCCAGGCTGCAGATCTGGGGGAGATTCGCCTGTACACCTCCAATAACGATTCGCTCGATTTGGTTGCGTCGGCCGGATTCCGGCCCGCACTTCCCACAGACTACGGTGGACTGTACGACCGCGGTTCGCCTGCGTGGCGTGCCATGCTCACCGGGCAGCGGATCGTTATCGAAGATGTCCTTAGCGATTTGAGATTCGCTCCCTGGCGCGAGGTTGCAGTTGCCCGCGGCTTTCGCTCGGTGCATTTCACGCCCATGCTCAATCGCCTCGGCGGACCCATCGGTGTATTGTCTGCCTATTTCCCCGGCCCCCGCTTTTCTCCGGAAAGTGAGTCTCGGCTGATCGAGCTTTATGCCCGGCACGCCACCGAAGCTATCAGTCACAGGCGCAGCCTCGATAATGAACGGAAGCTCGCCTCGGTTGTGGAAAACAGCATGGACTTCGTCGGCCTCGCCTCTCTGGACGGCCACGCGGAGATCGTGAACCGCGCCGGACGGCAGATGGTCGGACTCGAGGACCTCGCAGCTGTGCGCGCGACGCGAATCTCCGACTACATCGCGGAAGAGGACAGGAAGTACCTGCTTCCCCAGATGATGTCCACCGTCATGCGCGAAGGCAAGTGGCAAGGTGAAATACGCTTTCGCCACCTCAAAACCGGGGACCTCATCCCGATGATGCAGCATACCTTTGTCATTCGCGACGAACTCAGCGGCCAGGCCGTGGCTCTGGGAACGATCGCACGCGATATGCGCCAGCAGAAAAAAGCAGTAGAGGCGCTGCAGGAAGCCCAGGCGAAGCTGGCCCACATTGCCAGGGTGAACACTCTGGGCCAATTGGCTACAGCCATCGCGCACGAGATCAGTCAACCGCTATCCGCAGTCGTTAACGCCGGACAGGCGGGGCTGAACTGGCTCCGCCACTACCCGCCGGATATGGAGGAAGCCCGCGACGCCTTCGAGGAGGTCCTGCGCCAAGGGCACCGGGCCGGCGAAGTTATCGACCGGATCCGCAACCTGGTGAAGAGACGCCCGCCGCAATTCGCCCCCGTCAACCTTCGCCAACTCATTGGCGACGTGATCCTGCTGACACGCCAGGATCTCGAGCGTCACGGCATCCGCGTCGAAACCGAATTGGAGCCCGATATCCCGGCTCTCCAGGGTGATCCTGTGCAGTTGCAACAGGTGCTGCTCAATCTGATCCTCAATGCCGTCGATGCAATGAGCCCGAGACCGGCCGGCGATCGCGATCTGCTGCTGACGCTAACAAGGCAGGCCGATACAGCCGTCATCGGCGTGCGGGACTCAGGCACGGGATTTGATCCAGGTTCGGCCGATCGCCTGTTTGCGCCGTTCTTTACTACCAAAGCCGACGGTCTCGGCATGGGTCTGCCCATCAGCCGCTCGATCGTCGAAGCCCATGGCGGAAGGTTATGGGCTGCCCCTATTCCTTCGGGCGGCACCATTTTCCTTTTTTCTCTCCCACTGGAGCGCCCCCTCTGACATGACAAACCCCCGCCCCACCGTCTATATCGTCGACGACGAGCCTGGTGTCAGGAACTCGCTCAGCTCTCTGGTGCGCTCGGTGGGCCTGGAAGCGCGTACCTTCGCCGGTGGCGCAGAGTTCCTCGAGTCCATGCGCGAGGATGCCCCGGAGTGCCTGGTCGTCGACGTCCGAATGCCCGGCCTAAGCGGACTCGATCTGCAGAATCAGCTCTCGCAGTCATCCTTCCCCATTCCCGTCATCTTCATTACCGGCCATGGCGACATCTCTATGGCGGTGCACGCGATGAAATTAGGCGCCCTGGAGTTCCTTACCAAACCGTTTCACGACCAGGATCTCCTCGGCGCTGTCTACCGGGCGATCCGGCACAGCTCCGCTGCGCGACAACAGCACGCTGAGATGACTGTGCTGCGTGCCCGTTTCGTATCACTCACACCAAGAGAAGCAGAGGTAATGGAAGGCGTGGTCGAGGGATTACTGAACAAGCAGATCGCCTTCCAGTTTGGGACGAGCGAAAAGACCGTCAAAGTCCACCGCGCTCGGGTGATGCACAAGATGCGGGCGCGCTCTTTGCCCGACCTGGTACGGATGGCACAGCAATTGTCCGTTCACACCTCCCAGCCATCGGAGCGTTGGACCTGATGCTCCGCCGCAAACGGCTCGTCACAGCGGGAGCAACAAAACGAAAACCGAACCGCTGGACCCGCCGTTCTGCCGGGTCCGCACCAGAATCCGGCCTCCGTACCGCGTGACAACATGCGCGCAGGCCCACAGGCCGAGGCCCGTTCCGGTCGCCTGCTTGGTCGTAAAGAACGGCTCAAAGAGACGGCGTCGCGTTTCCGCGCTCATGCCGCGGCCAGTGTCGCCCACAGTAATGCGCAAACAGCGGCCGCTGCCGACCCAGTCTCTGCATTCGCAGATGCGAAGTCGCAGGTGGCCTCCGCCCGGCATGGCATCGAGGGCATTGCCCACGAGGTTCGTCAGCACCTGGCGCAGTTCGGCAACATAGCAGTGAATCCTGGGTACGACCCCATATTCCCGCACCACGTGAATCCCCATCGTCTGACATCGGTCTTCGTGCTCCGCGAGCGCTTCGTCCGCGATGTCATGAATCGAGATCGATTCCAGATCGCCGGTGATGTGGTACAAGTTGAGCGCCTGTGCCGAGATACCTGCAACGCGTCGCAGCTCTCGCTGAGCTATGGACACATAGTGCGTGCCCTCCGGCGACAGAACTTCCTCTTCAAGAAGGAACAGCAGGTTGGTCACCGAGGTCAGCGGATTATTGATATCGTGCGCGAGGCGCGACGCCAGACGCGCCATCGCTTTTAGCCGTTCGTGGATCTGGTCGTTCCGTTCCGCCTGCTTCCGGTCAGAAACGTCGCGGGAGATCTCTGCCACACCGATGATCCGATTCGCGGCGTCGCGTATCGGCGACATCCTCGCCGATACAGGGATATGTTTCCCGCTCTTGCAGTAACGCACCGTCTCGTAGCTTCCGCTCCCTTCTCCACGGCCAACTTGTGTCAGCCTCCACCGCAGATCGTTGTCAGCCGCGCTTTCCGCCAGGCGCATCAACGGCTGCCCCATCATCTCTTCTGTGGTGTAGCCGAAGATCCGCTCCGCCCCCCGGTTCCAGGTCAGTACCCTGCCTTGCAGCGTGGCGCCGACAATCGCATCGTCCGAAGAACCTACGATGGAGGAGAGCAACTGCATGGACTCGTATTGCGCCGCCGGAATGGTGACCTTTGCCGTTCCGTGGGTGAGGGCCGGAAAAGCTGTTCCATCATTGAACATAACTCTGCAGCCTTTCCATCCTTCGAATACTCGACCGGGCGCCTGTCCCGGTGCCCCGCTCTCGTGCACCGCTGCGAGCACCTGCTGTGCCGCCGGGTGTTGACCCTGATAGCAGACGATCGTTCGGCTCACTCAGTCTCCGCGTCAATCTCCGGCCCCGAGTGATCGGCGACCAGCCAGAAGACAATTCCCAGAGCCACGGCTGCTCCCGCCAGCGCAGCGATAATTCCCGGTGAGGCGTCGTAGACATCAAGAATGATGAAGCGGCGGACCAGCGCCAGCAGCGCAATCAGAACCACCGAGCGCACCTCCACCACGGCGCGGCGATGGTGCCTGACAACCAGCAGCGTGTGCTTGAATTCA
The DNA here is from genome assembly GCA_035656855.1 of Acidobacteriaceae bacterium. Taxonomy (GTDB): domain Bacteria; phylum Acidobacteriota; class Terriglobia; order Terriglobales; family Acidobacteriaceae; genus Palsa-343. Next base: position 55,345 of record DASRRO010000053.1, read on the forward strand.
AGCGCGATCAGAACCGTGAGAACCATGCCGAAGATACCCTGAAGGATCTGCGGGTCTGCTATTCTCGCCGCACCTCGCCGGAGAAGCCCTACCGTTTCACCCAGCAACTGCCACGTGGCAAGCACCACGATTGCCGCGATCACCAGGGTGAGTGCCGCAACCACCGTCTGTTCGAATCGTTCATAGAGCGACAGAGTTTGCCATTTAGACTGCATCTGGCGGAACTCAGTCGCCAGAGTCAGCATGCTGTTGGTGACCGGGGCTCCGCTTCCTGCATACGCCTTCGCCACTTTTCTGCTCACTTCTCATTCGCTGGCCAGCTTGCGCCTCAGCTCTGTAATGTCTGCCATGCTCTGCTCATAGTCGACTAGCGACGAAACCATCGACGACAATTCGCGGGCCGTGTCGGCATTCTTCTGCAGGTATTGCCGGTAGGTATCCGAAGGCGGCCGATTCTTATTTTGGTTGAGGTAGTGGATGGCCGCCGTCGTGTTCTCCGATAACTCGCGGACCAGCGGAAGCATCTGTTCCACAGCCTGCTGCTGGACATCGGAACCTGATCTCTGTGTTTCGTTCAGTTTCCTGACGATCAGCTCCATATCGTCCACGTGGCCCTGGATTTTGTGCAACATCAAGTCGTGGGTCAGCCAGTTGCTACCGCTCAGAATCAGCATCTGGTCTGCGTCACTGGATAGTTGGACGGCCTCATCCCGCGCATCCCATAGCAACTCGGTGAGCTTTGCACTTGTCTCCCGGGTAACGGCGGCAAAGAGCAATGGCAGCACCACCAGATACAGCAGGAGCATAGTTCCCTCAACCGTAAGCCGCCTGCGTGCGTTTGCAAGTCTCATGAGGAACCTCGCGTTTGCTGGGCAGTCGACGAACCACAATGTCTCCTCGCCCCGGCCCTCCCACGGGACCCGTGCCGGGGCAGGAGACTACGAACCAAAGCAGAAAGTCGCACCGGATTTCTCTGGCGCCCGCCGCCTTCGCACAGACGACGGAGCGCCTCGCCTCCGGTTTGCCTCAGAACAGGCTGATCTGGTTATCCACGGAGGTGATCCCGGGAGCCAGCCAGGCAACGCGCTCGGCTTCCTCCCGTTCGGCCCATGAGCGAACTTTGCCCTTCAGGACGGCCTTGTTCTCCTGGACCTCGACCGTGATCCGCTCCGCATCGACCTGTGCGTTGCGCACCAGTGCATCCTCGATCTTCCTCTTCAGATCGGAAGGCGTGACTGCTGGCTTCACCGTGATCAGGTTGCTGACGCCCTTGACACCGAGAAGACGCCGCACCACGCGTTCGGCTTCCTGGCGCTGGTACTGCCACTCCACGTCGCCTTTGAGAGTGATCCAGCCTTTGTCCACCGTTACGTGAACCTTGCCCTGCGGAATCGTGGAATTCCAGCTCAAGGCATGAAGCGCAGCCGCCGCAATGTCGGAGTCCGTGCGCTCTCCGATCGAGCGCACCTGGATTTCGTTCGCGACGGCAATTACTCCGTTGACTCGATGAGCGACCTCTTCGGCCCTCCACTTCTTCATATACGTATCGACAGTTCCCGTCAGCGTAACGACGCCATCTTTCACGACGACGCCGATTTCGGTGGCGGGAACACTCGGATCCCAGCGAAGTTCAGCCATTACATCCGTCTGAATCTCTCGGTCCGTATGTGTCACTGTTGCTGTTGTCATGAAATTTCTCCTGCTCGGCACGCTTCGTACAGCATGCGGTTTGGGTGATTTACGGCTGATGTTAGCCGGCGTTCCTGCGCTGGACAATCCGGCAGCCGATGCGGTGCATTCTCGGAGATAAGTCGGTCGTCAGGACCCCTGCTCCAGAGAGAAGTGGAAATCCTACCATCGTCGTAGCCGGCGTCTGTCACGCCGCATTAGCAAAGTCGAAGTGCACCAGTCCGCGCTGCACCGCGAGGCGAATCGCGTCGGTACGGCCGCTCGCTCTCAGCTTTTCGAGGATGTGGGTCACGTGCACTTTGACCGTAGCCTCGCTGATATTCAGTACCACTCCTATCTCTTTGTTGCTTTTGCCGTTGGTAATGCCGACCAGCACCTCGCGCTCGCGCGTGGTGAGCTCGCGCTCGACAATGCGACGTGCCAGCTGGGCTCCGACGGCGGAGGGAATCCACTGCTGTCCCGCTGAGACCGCGCAGATGCTCTGGATCAGTTCCTCCACGGGCGCATTCTTGAATACATAGCCCCGGGCGCCCGCGCGCACGGCACGATAGACGTCCTCGGTGCTCTGGCAAGTCGTGAACATCACCAGGCGCGCTTGCGGAACCTGCCGCAGAATCGCGGTCACCGCCTCAATCCCGCCGAGCAGCGGCATTCGCACCTCGAAGATGCCCACATCCGGTTTGGTCGCAAAGAATCGGTCCACTGCCTCGCGGCCGTTGCGTGCCTCGCCGACAATTCTCACCCGCTCGTGGCTGGCGAGCAGAGCCGCCACTCCTGCCAGTACCACTGGATGAGGATCGGCGACCAGAACGTCGAGGGTTTTCCGGAGAAAAGGTTCGGCAGCCAGTCCGGCAATGCCCGCGCCATCGACGGGAGCAGCGTGCAGATCATCGACCGTCCGCAGCTGATCCGGATCGCGCAAAATCGGGGAAAGCAATGTTCCTCCGTTCGAGATGAGACTCGGAACGTACTCGTTCATGACAGATCTCCTTCTTTTTCGCGGGCGCGCTCCTGAAGGGTTGAGCGTCGTGCAGGTAGAGTCTGGGGGCTCCTGCAAAAGAGCCTGGAATTTACTTCATCGAAATTACCGAACAACGTTCCGTCTCACTATGACAGCTCGCACTGCTTTTCCCTCGTTTCACTACAGACCTGCCACCAGCGTGCTTCCCAGAACGGACGCCCCTGGATGTCTTTCAGCTGGATTCCCGCACCTTCCAGAGCAGCGCGGTTGATCTCGAGCGCCATGCCGTTGACGTCGGGCAGGGCCTACGAACTGATACATCTCGTCCAGGATGACTCTTGCCAGTTTCTCCCGAAATGTCTGAGGAGCATCGCTTTGGGAAAGGGCGACATCTTTCAGGTTCAGGATGGAGTCGTCTGCAAAGAGCTGTGTGCTTAGCGGAGCCATGATCCCCTCGCCTCTGAGCCGTCGAACCGCACGAATGCTGTTCTGCAACGGGTGCTGCATTTCCTCGGTGGCCAAAGATCCGCGGCGGAGAGTCCTCAGAGTAATGAAGATCGCCGTGCGACGGGGGATCTGCTTACACGATCCGCTCGTACCATTGCCCCGACCCCCTGGCTAATATCCGGCCAACTGCAGTACCGTTTGAACAGTTCGCAGCAGAAACTCGTCGCTGAACGGCTTCCCGAAGGAAGCGAGCGCCCTGCATGCATGGCCTGCGCTCTTGTGTGGGCAACGTCCCGAGCTGAGGCAAAAATGATGGGAAATCTTCGATGGCTGGCAGCCAGGCGGCTCTGCAGTTCCAGGGCGCTCATTCCTGGGAGCCCGTGATCGAGGATCAGACAACCACAACCGCGGCCGGAAGGTGCGTCTAGAGAAACTCCTCCGCCGATGCGTAACTCTCTCTCTTCATACCGGCTATTTTGAACAAGCGCCGAAGGGCACTGCGGACCTCGCCTTCGTCGTCGACGATTGTGATCCGGTGTTCCATGAACCCCCCTTATCTGGGGAGCCTACCTGGCTTCAGCATTGTGTGTCTATTGGCCCTTGGTCCTACATCAGACCATTGGAAAGGACGTCGCCGAGACACTCAATAAATCGTGGTGTTGAAGTTGACCTCGCAGGGGAACCGCATCGCCGCAGCAAAGCAATAACCCGCTACTCCCGCCAGCCTGAAACGCCCGGAAACGTCATCCTCGTACCGTCACCTGTGCCTGGATTGTGCCTGGACGCAATGACTAGACTCGGGCTCAATCGGCAGATCGGCCGACAGGAGGGCAGCATGCAAAACGGAAGCCTGATTCGAGCAGAGCGTCGACGGGGAGCAGACGTCTGGGAGTACCGGTGGCGAGAACCGGGACCCGACGGAAGTCGGCGGCATCGACGCATTGTCGTTGGCTCAGTCGACCAATACGAACACAGGGAAGACGCATTACGAGCGATTGCGACCTTGCGCCACGATATCAATCAGGCAGGCGGGCGGCAGGGGAATAGAGCCATCACATTCCGGGAGTTGTTCGACCACTATCGTCAGCGGGAGTTCGGCGACGGAAACACATCGAAGACCCCGTCCACGAAGCACACCTATGAGGGTTACATCACGAAATGGATTTGTCCGCGATGGGGCGCGTTTCCGCTGGCCCGCGTTCGCGCCGGCGAAGTAGAACAGTGGCTCCACTCCCTCCCGCTCGCGCCCGCCAGTTGTGCCAAGATCCGCAACGTCATGAGCATCCTGTTCAATCACGCGATTCGACATGATCTCTATGACCACAATCCGATTCGATGGGTTCGGCAAAGCGCGAAGCGCACCAAGGCGCCTACAGTCCTCTCCGTTTCCGAGATCAAGTCGCTCCTGCCGGCACTCGGCCTGCGCGAGCGAACAACACTGGTACTGCTCGACGCCTGTACCGGTCTGCGCATGAGTGAACTGTTCGCCCTGAAGTGGTCGGATGTCGATTTTGAGTCGAAGCAAATGGACGTGAGGCGTTCGATCGTGAATCAGGTCGTTGGCTCATGCAAGACGGAAGCATCGCAGAAGCCCGTTCCGCTGGACGACCGGCTCGCCGAATGCCTGCTCGACTGGAGAGCCGAGACAAAATACAACAAACGGACGACTGGATCTTTGCCAGCCCGGCTTCCCGAGGCTCCAGGCCTTACTGGGGCCAGTCCATCATGCGAAATACGATCCGGCCGCGCGCTCAAGAGGTCGGGATTGATCGGTCATTCGGGTGGCATACGTTCCGGCACACCTACTCGACTCTATTGCGATCCAACCGGGCAGACGTAAAGGTGATGCAGGAGCTCCTTCGGCATGCATCCAGCCGGGTCACTCTCGAAACGTACATCATCACCGAAGGCAGCGATGTTGGCACCATCCGCAAGGTATGTCCAACCCCGCCTGCCCGGTTCACCACCCGGCGCGGCAAATCAGCCGCGATGAGAAGTGGAAGACCGAGCAGGACAAATAGCGCCGCGAACAGGCCATCGCCAACGCTACTGGCCTGCGCGTTCTCGCTGCCGTGAGCGCCGCCGTTCCGGTTCGCCTCATGAAGCGTGACCTGCTTTCTGTGGTGGAGCGGTTGGCATCCTTGCTGGAGGAAAACCGTCTCGCGGTTGTCGCTGGGCGTCACGGCATCAAGAAGGCGAAAGACAGTGACTCTACTGGGAAGCTGTTTGCCGCCTACCTGCGCCGTGCCGAAGAAAGCGCACTCGGCGGCCTACTGGTAGAAATAACCATTCTCCACGCGGCCATGCGGCAGAATGCAACGCAGGTTTTCCGCGACGCGGCAACCACGTACAAGGTGGATGTGGATGCCATCGGCCTCAAGGTCAAGCAAGAGTTCGCCGCCAAAGAGAAAGCGAGGCCAACCGCGAAGCCAACAACGAAAGCCGTTGCGAAAGCGCAACCCAAGCCCACGAAGAAGGCGAAGGCCGCGTAGCTTCCGCACATTTGCCAAGAGAGGCTGCCGCCCGGCAGACTCTCTTTTTCGTGCCCCGTCTTCCCACCCTGGGCGTTGCTCCTGCATGGCAGGAGCGACTATGCCCGCCCACCCGACGGGCGTGTACATGAAAGTTTCGTCCACACCCATCCCCCAATCACAATCATGAACACTAACACCCGTTTCGCGATGAGTGAGTCGGCGTGTTCTTGTTATGCGAGCGGGGTTGAAACTACTCCCGCTCCGGAGGATCGATCAATACCTTCGTCCAATGGAACCTTCTCCATCGTTTTGGTTTAATCGCGAGTAGTGACGATTGGGGCCAAGGATTTGGAAGCAGGTACGCTATGAAACGGATTGCCTTCTTGCTGGTTGCAGTGGCAACAATCGTCGGCGTCCTCGCCTTGGAGTTCCCCGAATCTACGACGTGCCTAAATGAGCGGCGCTCCAGAGAACGCCATCTTCATAATGCGCACCCTACGAGTTCGACTGGAGGCTTCGCATGACCCCACATTTCCTTTCCGTACAATCAGCATTTCGGGTTGCCCTTCTTCTCATCGCCGGCCTGCTCTGGACGCACTTCGCGGCTGCCCAGACTGCGGATGCGTGGACAGCACGGTCGAAAGAAGGCACCTTTACGGCATCGCACTTCCGCTTCAGCGACGGTGAGACTCTGCCCGCCCTGCGCCTGCACTATCGCACCCTCGGAAGCCCGCATCGTGGTCCCGACGGTCACATCGATAACGCAGTGTTACTGCTACACGGCACTGGGGGCAGCTCCAAGTCGTTTCTGATACCGACGTTCGCAGATGTGCTGTTTGGCCCCGGACAGCCGCTCGATATACATCGCTACTACCTCATCTTTCCTGACGACATCGGCCACGGTGAATCCAGCAACCCCTCCGACGGCCTGCACATGCACTTTCCCCGCTACGACTACGACGACATGGTGCGTGGGCAGCACCTGCTTGTCCGGGACGGGTTGCACGTCGATCATCTTCGACTTATCTTTGGCACGTCGATGGGCTGCATGCATACCTTTCTGTGGGGCGTCACCTATCCGGGCTACACGGATGCGCTTGCGTCCTTCGCCTGTCTGACCGTGCCAATTGCGGGTCGCAACCTGATGTGGCGTTCGATGGCGATGGAGGACATCCGAAATGATCCAGCGTGGCATGGCGGAGAATATAAGAGCGGGCCAGGCGCGGGCCTTCGTGCGGAAAGCACTCTCTTCCTGATCGCAACGTCGTCCGCATTGCAGCTGCAGAAACAGTATCCGACGCGGCAGCAGACCCAGAACTACACCGACCAGTATCTTGGGCAGTCGGTCCACTCGATCGACGCGAACGACTGTCTCTATTATCTTGATGCCAGCCGAAGCTACGATCCCTCCGCGCAACTCGGTCGCATCACCGTTCCGGTTCTTTGGGTCAACTCCGCCGATGATTTCATCAACCCACCTGACCTTGGAATCGCCCAGCAGGAGGCCAGGCGGATGCCAAATGCACGCTTCGTGCTGCTGCCGCTCACGCCGGAGACGCACGGCCATCTCACCTTCAACTACGCGGCCGTCTGGCAACAATATCTGGCTGAGCTGTTGAAACGGTAAGGACGCCCCAGAGTGTCGAGAGCTTGCGTAAGTCCTCCGAGAGAATTCGCGTGAGCACTGTTGCACTGACTGACTGTTGTTTTGAGAGCTATTAGTCGTGGAGGCCTAGATGCCCAGCCCCTAGAAGGCGTCCTCCAGGCTGTGAGACCGGCCCTCATGGCCCTGAGCTGATCAAGGGCCCCACTCCTTATCGACTCGCAGGTGTGCGCCTCGTAAGACGAAGCGACCCACAAACGAGGCAGCTTCGAATGATCGGCAACAAATCGAATAACAATGTCGGAGTGCGAACTAACACTCCGGCAGAACTCTAAAGCGCTTGACGACGGCCTCAGCCTCGTATTGCATCGCTTCTGTTTCGCGGATAGTGTGGTGCTTGCCCCATTCGTCTTCGTCTTATCGATCCCCAACCCCGCATGTTGATTCCGTCTTGAGAGCGGCCTCTCAGGAATTCCGCGTAGCCGAAATCGGGACTAG
>DASRRO010000054.1:0-29418 GCA_035656855.1 Acidobacteriaceae bacterium
TCGACAAAGAGGTCGTCCTTGCTCCTGAAATGCCGGTAGAAGCCCCCCTTCGTGAGGCCTGTTTTCTTCATCACCGTTCCGATGCCGCTGCTTCCGCCACGCTCGCGAAAGGAGCGAGTGGCCACGGAAAGAATATTCTCGTAGTTTTGCGCTTTGTGTTCCGGGGAGTACCGCATGTTGGGCATGAGAGTACGGTCGTACTCTAATGCCTGTCAAGGCAAAAAGTGGTCTTACTCAACTCAAACGCCATTGAAGGTTGCTGATCAGGCGCGGCTCTTCCTGACGCGGCCAGCGGAGGATTCCGGGTGCGCGGGTTCGACGGGAAGGCCGGGCGGGAGTATGACCTCGGGAGGCAACGGCGGGAACTGCGCCACGGGAAAGGCCTCAAAAGCCGGGCGGGCAAAGAGGTATCCCTGGAAGAGGCGGACCTGATTGGCGACGAGCCAGGCGAACTGCGGCACGGTTTCGACGCCTTCCGCGACGACAGAGATATCGAGCTCGGCGCAGAGGGAAACGATGGCGCGCACGATGGACTGGCGCGGGCCGTGGCGCTCGATGCCGCGGATGAGGCCCATGTCGAGCTTAATCTGGTCGGGATCGAGGTCGGCGAGCAGGTTGAGGCCGGTGCCGCCGCCACCGTAGTCGTCGATGGAAAGCTGGATGCCGAGGCCGCGCACTTCGCGCATGAGGTCGGCAAACTCCGAGGGATTTTCTGAAACGTCGCGCTCGGGAACTTCCAGCACAATGCGGTGGATGGGCAGGCCCACTTCGTGCGCGCGGTCGATGGTGGTGAAAATGGTTCGCGGCGAATCGTGCAGGGCGTTGCGCAGGAAGTTCAGGTGCAGATTGCCCTTCACTCCCAAACGGGCGGCGAGGGCGATGGCTTCACCGCGAGCCGTCTGATCGAACTGGTTGAGATGTTCGGGCGGCACCTGCTGGAGGACCTGCCAGGCGGGCTCGTCCCATGTGCCGCGGATGAGTGCTTCAAAGCCGGAGACATCGCCGGCTACCGCGTCCACGATTGGCTGAAAGGCGAAACTGAAGGTGGGATCGGCGGGAAGCTGGGGTGCGGCGCTCATCAGACACATGCCTCCGTAAATCCGGCCGGAACTGCCATCGCCAGGAAAGGATCGGGACCACCGAGAGGGAGCGGGGAGGGTGGACGAGCAGCGACCGTACTCTTCCATCATCGGAGGTGAGGGCTTACTGCGGTACTCCCCAAAAGGGTCATAGGGAGGAGCGGAGGGTGCGCGGCTCGGGAATCTCGCCGGCGCCGGTGCGGCGCAAAGCGGGCGTGCCTCCTAAGTTGCATTGTTTCCAGTGCAGGACGCGCCGACGATTGGAGCATCACCCGAATCAGGAAGCAAGGGATCCGATGCGCGCCGTCAGAACATTTCTGAGCTGGGTGTTCGCTCTGGGAGCGGTGATCTTTCTGCGGTCGTCGGTTTCGGCTTTGCTGAATATTGTGGGCTGGCCGCGCGCGCATTTTCCCACCAGTCTGGTGAGTGCGGGGGCGAGCGCCGCTGCTCCGCTGCTGGGATTCGTGTATGGAATGGCCTGCTGGAACTTCTGGCGGGGGCGGACCTCGGCACGCGGCTGGGGCATTGCCGCGAGTATGCTCAATGTGGCGTTGGGGAGCGTCTTCCTCTATATGGATCGCCGCTATTTGCTGGAGTCACCGGGCGCCTTCGTCAATGCGGATTCGGTGCTGCTGGCGATTGGGCTGGGCGGGCTGATCGCCTTCCGGCGCCGCGACGTGACGACCGCCGAGGAAAGCCTGCAGCCGATTCCGGGCGACGGCACGAACGCAATTTTGAACCGCGTGGTCTGGATCGCCGGGGCGGGAGCCTTTCTGGCGGGGATGAGCTGGTGGTGGCGCTGGGCGCGGATGCACCATCTGCCGGCGGAAGAAACATCATTCATGGCAAAGCTGATGGTGCTGCTGGCAGCGCAGCTGGCGATGGTGGCCATTCATGAGTTGGGGCACGCGGCGGTGGGCAAAGCGCTGGGCATGAAGATTCGCGGATTCATTGCCGGGCCGCTGCAGTGGCACATACGCGATGGGCGCTGGAGGTTTCGCTTTGTGCTGTCGGGATTTCTGACACCGGGTGGCGCGACCACGGTGGTCCCGGCTAATCCCGGGCAGCGGGTGTGGCGGGAAGTCGCGATGGTGGCGGCGGGGTCGTGTGGCGGATTGCTGAGCGGCGGGTTGGCGCTGTGGTTGGTCTTCGCGTCGCCACGCAGCCGGCAGGAACAGCTGTGGCTGCCGCTGGCGGTGTTTGCCACCATGTCGCTGGTGGTCTCGATTTTGAATCTGATTCCATTTCGAACGAAGTCGTTCTATTCGGACGGGGCGCGGATCTGGCAGATTCTGGCCGGGGGTCCATGGGGCGACCTGCATCGGGCGTTCTCGGCTGCGGCGGCCACCACGGTAACGCCGCTGCGCCCGCGCGATTTCGACATTGTGGCGATCCATCGCGCGGCGGAAGCGATCACGGTGGGGCAGCAGGCACTGCTGCTGCGGCTGCTGGCCAGCTCCTACTATCTCGATTGCGGACGCCTTCCCGAGGCAGGCCAGGCTTTGCAGGATGCGGAAGCGGTCTTCCAGCGTTCTGCGCCTGATATTCCCGCGGAGTTGTGCACGGCATTTGTGTTTGGCAAGGCTTATGTGCAGCGCGATGGCGCCGGCACGCGCCAGTGGTGGGATCGGATGGAAGCAAAAAAGCCGACGCGCCACGATGCCGATTACTGGCTGGCGCGGAGCGCCTTCTGCTGGAGCGAACAACGTCTGGAAGAAGCCTGGGATTCGTGGGAGAAGGGCAACGCGCTGGTGAAAGAGCTGCCGCGGGTGGGCGTGTATGAGACCGATCGCGACAACTTCGCGCTGCTGCGCAGGGAACTGGAGAGCGCGGCGGCGGTGGCAGCGGTACCCTGAGCAAAATCGGCAGGGAAGTTCAGGCGACAGAAAAGGGGATCATCCACAGGATGATCCCCTTGTTGCGTGGAGCGAACCTGCAGGCGAGCGAGTGTCTACATAGTTCCTGCGTGGCAGGGGTTGTAGCCGAGCGAGGTCGCCGTGGCGGCAGCGGGTGGCGTGGGAGGCGTCGCCCAGGGGATGTTGGTGAAGTCGAAGAACTCCAGCAGATTGGGCTGAACCTTGTCACGGTTGGTGAGGTAGGCGGAGCCGCCGATGAAGCGGTTCTCCACGAACTTGATCACCGCGGTGTGGTCCATGGGTGTGTGGGAGACATAGTGCTTCCGCGTGAAGGGCGAGATGATCATGTTGGGAAGGCGGAAGCCGAGTTGCGCGGCGAAGCCCTGCTGCGCGGCGGCATCGCCCGAATTGGCGCCGGGGTCGCCGGGACGCACGTCGCAGTGAGTCGTCGGCTTGGTGGTGTAGGTGCAGGGATTGTAACTGTCGGGATTGACGGCGATCTGGGAGATGTCGGGAATGCTGCTAACCGCGGTGCTGCCCAGGGTGGCATCGGTGTTCTGGTTGGAGTGGCCAGGGACCGGGGGAACATGGTCGTAGGGTCCGCCGCCTTCGTCATAGCTGAGGAAGAAGACGGAGCTGCTCCACGCCGGGCTGGCCATGAAGGCGTTGACGACCTTGGCGACTTCGGCCTGGCCGATGAGGATGGACTGGGCGGAGCCGGGGTGTTCGTCGTTGATGCCCGATCCGGATTCAATGAACGCGAAGGCCGGGAGCTTGTTGCCGTTGAGGTCGGTGTAGTACTGGGTGAGCGGCGCGATGTGGTTCGGATCGATGCAGAAGGAATTCGACGTGTCGCCAACCACGCTGGACTTTTGAGTGGTGCCCGTGCAGGCTGCGCCGGAGGGATTCTTGTAGAGCCACTGCTGGACGGAGCTGAAGGCGTTGAGATTCGTGTCAGGGAAGTTGCCGTTGGCGCCGCCGGAGCACTCGGTTCCGGCAAGACAGTAACCGTCGGTGGTGGTGTAGTAGATCCGCCAGGAGACGCCTGCTGTCTGCAGCTCCTGGAAGATGGTGGGGATATTCACCCAGCCGAGGTTGTCGTTGCTGCCTGGATCGTAGACGAGGCCCTGGGTGGTGCCGCCCGAGAACGTGGCGATGCGGTTGTCAATGCTCTTGCTGGAGACAGGCGAGAACCAGCGGTCGGAGACCGCGAACTGCGACGCCATGTAGTAGTAGTAGTTGAGATAGGTCTGGTCGTAATAGCCCATCGAGCGCTCCCCGGTGGTATCGGTAAAGCTGCCGGAGCAGGTGCCGCTCTTGACGCAGGCCTTCGCAAAGCCTTCGGCGTTGTGGACAAAGCCGTCCATGAGGAGAGGCCGGGTCGCGAGGAAGTCATAGCGATTCACTTCGCCGTAGCTGGCCAGCCACGCGGATGTTTCGTCGTCGATGCAGGTGGTGGTGAATTTGAAGAGAGAGTACGACGTGCCCTCGTCGTCCTTGTTGCTGACGGTGCTGAGCTTGTCGTCGATGCCGTCGACTTCGTAATCCTTGCCGTCATCGCCGACGTTCCAGCCGTTCGCCTGGCGATACGGATTGAGCATGCCGAAGTAGTTATCGAAGCTGTGATTCTCCTGCAGCATGAAGATGACGTGATCGATGGAATCCAGGCTGCCGGAGGCAATCACGTCGACGGTGGTGGTGGCCGAGGCGCTGCCGCTGGAGTTAGTCGCCTCCGCGGTATACGTCGTCGTCTGCGTTGGATTGACGGTGATGGTTCCACCGCTGGCGGCCACGTTGTAGGTGTTGCCGCCGCCGGTGACGGTCACAGTGGTCGCATTGGAGGCGGTGACGGTGAGAGTCGAGGAACCGCCGGAGGCGATGGATGTCGGATTCGCGGTAATGCCGACGGTGGGATTCTGCGGGGTCGGTGAGGAAACCGTGAGATTGATGGTGGTGTAGGAGGCTCCGCCGCAGTAATCCCATTCCTCGACGACGGTATGCTCGGCTCCGGGATTCAGGGTGATCTGCGTGTCAAGACTGGTGGCATGGTGGGTGTAGATCAGCTTGTTGTTGACATAGATCCCCATGGAGGAGACGCCTTTGGAGCACGTCGAGGTCGTGGCGCTGGCAATGTAGGTCACGGGTGAAGTGACCGTGGTGTTCGGTTTCGGTGTCGTCACCGTGACCGTGGCAAACGCAGAGGTGGCGCCAGCAATAAGCAGGGCGCACGCAGGCAGACGGAATAACTTCATGGACGAGCCTCCGGCAGAGGAATCAAGTTCAGGTCGTGCAAATGGGGACCTGCATCTACGAGGGTGGCGGTTTCGCGAGGAAACCTCACCGAGAGGGCTTGCAGGGGGCGTGCGGCCAACAGTGGCCAGGGGAGGAGGGGTGCCGCGCTCAGAGCGCGGTCTATTGGCCACTTGAGATGCTACGACGGGCTTTCGCGAAAAGGAAAATGTGGAAAAATTTAGCGATGCAGGAAAGCGACATTGCGGGGGCGGCCTTCGATTCGGCCATTCGCAGGACGGACGCGATCAGTCGGCGGCGGGTTCGGTCCGGCCCAGGAGGTAGTCGTCCAGACGGGTCTGGGGCTGTCCATCGCTGAGAGGCGCCCGGAGGGCGGGCTGGGGGACAGCATCCTGGACAGACCGGCTCTTCGGGAAGACCAGGCTCTCGTTCTTCGCGAGCATCCAGCGACGCAGGAGAGAGCCGATCGGCATATGGGCTGCGGCCAGGGCGAGGGTGAACATCCGCTTGAGGGGCTCAGGCGGCCCCACACGCCAGAGCTCGGCGATGGGGACGACGGCGCCGCCGACACGATCCGGGTGGAAAGTGCGCTGATCCCAGGTGCGGCGGCCTTCGGGATGCTGGGGATAATCCGCGATCACGTGGGTAAAGTTCTGGTACATGCGCCAGACGAACGGTTCGCCATATTGGGGCATGACGAGCACAGTGCTCTGCCGCGCATTGCGAATTTCGTCCACAAATTCCGGAAAGTCCGCGGCACTGGTCAGATTGAGCGAGGCGTTGGGCTCACGGCCATGGCGGTCGCCGCCGGAGATGAGGACCTGGTCCCATGTCCGGGCCAGCCCAATGACCTGCCGATTCTCCTTGTGGCAGCGCATACCGTTCAGCTCAAAAGCGTGCATGTACTGGTTAGCGCCTGCGAGGAAGCGGCGGAGTTCGTACTGAAAGAGCTCACCGGGGATTTTTTCGAAATTCCACAGCGGATGATTGAAAACGAGAAGAACCTCAGGAATGCTGCAGAATTCAGCAAACAGGGTAAAGATCTGCTGCTGGTCGGCGGAGGCGGTCGCCTGGTGCATCGCGGCCATGAACGAATCCGCGCTCGCCGCAGGCAGATTATGCACGCCGATGTGAAAGACCGCGCGTCCCCAGGGAACGGTCCATTCCGCGGAGATGGGGACGTTTGCGAACTCCGGTGACTGACGCAGGAGGTTGCAGGCGTCGATGGAGTTGTGATCGGAGAGGGAGACAAAAGGCCGCAGGCCGAGCTGGGTGATCTGGCGTGCCTCGATTTCGTAGGCCATGCGTTCGCACAGCGGAGGGGTCCAGTAGGCGCGGTCCCAATCGAGGGTGATGCCGGAGGTGCGTTGACAGTAGGTCTTCTGCCCGTCGATCCACTTCTTCAGGGTGCTGTGACTCTGCAGGAATTTGCCGATGAAACCAAGACTTTCCTGAGAGTGACGGGTGTGTCCGTGGAGGGAAACTCCGCTGCGAAAGGGCAGAACCTCGTTCTGGTCCTTCGACAACAGCAATACCTGATTTTGCACCGGGCCTCCGTCTCCTCGCTCAACTCAGGGATCATGAGAAGATCCCCTGCGTACTTCTTCCGGGTCAGGGCACGGCCTACGACAGGGCAGCCGGCAACCGTCTCACAACCGGATTGTAATCGTGCAGGGAAATGGGAAAAAGTGACGTGCAACTAACCTACAGTAAATTGAGCCTGGAGGGAATGAAGATTTCGAAGGGGGCATTGACGCGGAAGGGTCTGACCTGCAAGATGGAGACAGAACCCACTTCCACCCGGCATGCATCTTCTGAATCGACTGGCTCTCATAGCCTTAGCGCTCTCCACTGTGCCATTGGTCGCCCCGGCGCAGAAAAGTAACATCCCCATGAACAATCTGTCAGGCCCGGCTGTGTCAGGGGCGGCGCTGCCGGGTTCGGCCGCAGGATCTGCCGCAAATCTGGCGAGCGGTCTGAGCGTGGACCAGATTGTCGGCCGTCTGACCGAGGCGAACAAAAAGCGGACCGAAGACCTGAGGGGATACACGGAAGAGCGCCGCTATTCAGTCACCTATCATGGTTTCCCGGCCAGCCTGACCGCCACCATGGTGGTGGAGGCGACGTACGAAGCTCCGGAAACGAAGACCTTCCGCATTGTCTCGCTCACCGGCTCAAAGCTTCTGGGCGATCGGGTTCTGAAGAGGCTGCTCACCACCGAGGAGGCCGCCGCCCATAATCCAAAGGAGACGGCGCTGGACCCGGCGAACTACAGCTTTACCCTGGTGGGGCAGGAACCGCTCGACGGGCGACTCTGCTACTTGCTGGCGGTGGTGCCGAAAGGGGATTCGAAGCTCCTGTACCGTGGCACAATCTGGGTGGATGCCGACGACTATGCGGTGATGAAGATCGATGCCGAGCCCGCGCAGAACCCGTCGTTCTGGATCCGGAGCACCGAAATCCACCATGTGTATGCCAAGACCGGCCCGTTCTGGCTGCCGGAACACAACGAGAGCGATACGCGGGTGCGCCTGGGTGGGTCGGCCGTGCTGACCATCGACTACGGCGCCTACCAGACCACAACGACCCACTAGGAAACTTCGTTCAGGGGAGCAGCCGGCGCAGCGCGGCGATCGTCGTGCGCCGGGCCAGGCTGCGCTTCTTCGCGGGAACGGCCGGGCAGGTGCGCGGGCGGGGTTGCACGACGGCCTGCCGATATTGCTGGCGAAGCAGATCTGTGGCGCCCTGCCATCCATGGCGCTCCACTTCAGCGCGCGCTCGTGCCCGCACCGAGTCGCGCTCAGCCGGATTGGCAAGGACTCGCCGCACGGTTTCCACCAGGCCGGTTTCTCCAGGTTCGTAAAGGAAGCCGGTGACACGGTCTTCGACTGCATCGGGAATGCCGCCGGCGCGGCAGGCGACGACGGGACAGCAGGCGGCCATGGCCTCCAGAAGAACCAGCCCGAGGGTCTCGGTTTCCGAGGGCATCACAAAGAGATCGGCGGAGGCAAAAGCGGCGGCCAGTGCTTCGCCGCGGAGGTATCCGGGGAAATACGTGGGCGTATTGCGGAACTGCTTCTCCAGTTCGTGGCGCATGGGCCCGTCGCCGACAATGGCCAGGCGAAGATCGGGGATGGCTTCGAGCACGGCACGCAGGCTGCCGATGTTCTTCTCGGCGCAAAGGCGTCCCACGAAAAGGAGCAGCGGCTTCTGCGGCTCTCCCTGAGTGAGGGTGTGGCGCATCTCCGCCGAACGCCGAGAAGGATGAAAGCGCTCGGCATCGACAGCGCGCTCCCACAAGGCCAGGCGATCGATGGTGTGCTCGGCCAGTTCCTCCATCATGGGCGCGGAGGTGCACAGGTTCAGATCGGCCCGGCCATGGCGAATCCGCATCAGCTTCCACGCGGCGCTCTGCAGAAATCCGAGCCGATAGTAGCGCAGATAGGCCGGCAGGTTGGTGTGGTACGAGATCACGAGCGGAATGTGCATCACCTGCGCGTAGTAGATGCCGCCGATGCCCAGCAACGAAGGCTCGAACAGGTGCAGCAGATCCGGCTGAAACTCCTCGATATGCCGGCGCATGGAGGCCCGCGGCGCAGCGATGCGCAACTCCGGATAAAACGGGAAGGGCAGAGAAGGCAGCCCAATCACCCGCGCGCCGTGCAGCTCTGCCGGGCCGCCGGCGGGGGCGAAAAGCAGAACCTCATCGCCGCGCGCCTGCAGGCATTGCAGGGTCTCGCAGATCATGGTGACGATCCCGTCGATCTTGGGCAAAAACGTCTCCGTCACCATGACAATTCGCATGCGCTATCCCGTCTTCTTTGGTCGGAAGGCTCAGAATACGCTGTCGCCACACCTTTCTCCGAGGAGTTTTGCGGGCGAAGGATGGAATGTCTGCAGCGGACTTCTCGTCATTGGGGAGAGTGGGTGCAATGCAGGTTGGGGTCCCGCGCCGACTCTGCGCCAGCTGGCTCGCGGCGGCTACGGAGGGGATATGGTTTGGTCCGGGGTTGGTTGTGTTTCCCCCTGGATTGTGAATACTGGACGGGGCAGATCTTCCGATTTGCCCCTGGCTGGATGAAGCGGAAACGAGGATGAGCGGTGCTGAGATGTGGAGTGATCCGGTGGCTGGCGGCGATTGCAACTCTGGCTTTGGGCAGCGGGGCGGGGGTCGCACAGACAGCGCAGCCTGCTCCCACGGAGATCAGCTCCGGCTGGCAGTTGCAGGACGTGGCGAAGGTGCCGCAGGCGGGTGCGACCGTCTCCGCAAAGGATTATCAGCCGCAGGGCTGGCTGGCTGCGACAGTGCCGGGCACGGTGCTTACCAGCATGGTCAACGACCGCGTTTATCCGGAGCCTCTCTACGGAGAGAATGACCGCGAGAGCGTCATTCCTGAAAGCCTGAATAAGACTTCGTACTGGTATCGGACCGCGTTCACCATCCCGAAGGATTACGCGCATCGCCAGGTATGGGTGCATTTCGACGGCGCCAATTTCACCTCCGACGTCTGGGTGAACGGCAGCCAGGTGGGATCGATCCAGGGCGCGTTCATCCGCGGCCGGTTCGACATCACGAAGTTCGTCAAGCCAGGCGAGACGGCGGTGCTCGCGGTGCGCGTCTCGCCGCAGCCGCATCCCGGTGTGCCGCACGAACACAACATCACTAACGGCGTGGGCAGAAACGGCGGCATTACAGCGATCGACGGGCCGACATTCCTCTGCACGATCGGGTGGGACTGGCTGCAGGCCGTTCGCGATCGCGATACCGGACTCTGGCAGAAGGTGTGGCTGTCGGCGTCCGGGCCGGTGCTGGTCGACGATCCACTGGTGATCACCGACCTGCCGCTGCCGAGAACGGACACGGCGGACGTGACAGTAAAGGCGGCGGTCGAGAACACATCGGACAAGAAGCAGAGCGGCACGCTGGAAGGCACTTTCGGCGACGTGCAGTTCTCGCAGAAGGTGACGCTGGCGGCGAAATCTTCGCAGACCATCACCTTCGATCCCAAAACTACGGCCGCGCTGCACGTGCAGAATCCGAAGCTGTGGTGGCCCAACGGCTATGGTCCTCAGAACCTCTACACGCTGCATCTGCACTTCGTCGAACACGGCAAGGACTCCGACGCGCGCGACACGAGCTTTGGCATTCGCAAGATCACCTACGGCGGCATGGATGCGCTGACGATCTCAGTGAACGGCGTGAAAGTGTTTATCAGGGGCGGCGACTGGGGCCTGGATGAGGCGATGAAGAGAATCCCACGGGAGCGCCTCGATGCCGAGATTCATATGCACGCGCTCGCCCACATGAACATGATCCGCAACTGGGTGGGGCAGAGCACCAGCGAAGACTTCTACGAGCTGTGCGACAAATACGGGATTCTCATCTGGGACGAGTTCTTCCAGCCGAACCCCAGCGACGGACCGAATCCCGACGATTTGCCTGTCTACCTTGCCAATGTAAAAGACAAGATTCTGCGTTTCCGCAATCATCCATCGATCGCCCTGTGGTGCGCGCGGAATGAGGGCTATCCACCGCCGGAGATTCACGCGGCGCTGGAGAAGATGATTCCGGAGCTGGATCCGGCGCGGCTCTATCAGCCCAGTTCAACGGCCGGGCGTGGTGTGATGTCGAGCGGCCCCTATTACTGGCGCGAGCCGGAGGCCTTCTACACGCCGGACGCGCCCTTCAAGACCGAGACCGGCAGCATGTCAGTCCCCACGCTCGAGTCGATTCACGGCATGATGCCGCAGAAGGACTGGAACGTGATCAACGATGACTGGGCGGCGCACGACTTCGCGAAAGGCGCCCAGCACGGAGATACGTATCCATATATATTGGCCGGGCGCTACGGGCGCATCATCAACCTCGCCGACTTCGTGCGCAAAGCGCAGATGATGAACTTTGAGGCGTATCGCGCGATGTATGAAGGGCGCAATGCGTCCCTCTTCGCGCCGGATACCGGCGTGATCACGTGGATGAGCAATCCCGCGCAGCCCAGCTTCGTGTGGCAGCTCTACCACTATGATCTGGAGCCGAATGCGTCGCTCTTTGCCGTGATGCATGCGTCGGAGATGGTGCACATCCAGATGGATGAGGCCAATAAGCACCTGCAGGTGATCAACAACCAGCCGGAGGCGCTTGCCGGGTACACCGCGCATGTGGAGATTCTGAACATCGAAGGAGGCGCTGCGGGACCTCCGATGGTCACGAAAGATATTCCGGTGAGCGGACCGGCGGACACCGCCATCGATCTGGGCCTGGCACCTTTGCCGGAGCGCCTGCCGTGGCTTTATTTCGTGAAGCTGGAATTGCGCGACGCCGAGGGCGACATCGTTTCGCGCAACCTTTACTGGAAGCCGGGACCGGCGAATGGTCAGGACCTGACGCCGCTGGATTCGCTGCCGAGTGTCACGCTCGACGGCACGATCGCGCGCCATGATGAAGGTGACCGTCTCCGCCTGAGTGTGACATTGAAGAATTCAGGAACGGCGCTGGCTCTGATGGCGCATCTGCAGTTGCGGCGGAAGTCCACCGGAGAACGCATTCTGCCAGTGTTCTACTCCGACAACTACATCTGGCTGTCGCCAGGCGAGAGCCGCACCATCACAATCGACGCGGCGAAAGCGGATCTGAAAGGCGACACGCCGCTGGTGGTCCTCGACGGATGGAATGTCGACGTGACACCGGTGACCAACGCCGACTGCGCTCTGGCGCCCAACGTCGATGCGCAGGTAAGCCATTGGCCGGCGACAGGTCTGCCGATGATTACTGCCGGCCTGGGCGAGAAACAGAATCCCTAAAACAGCGATGCCTGGGTTGGAGCCGGCGGCTGATCCGGAACCGCCTCCAGCAGAGCAGGCTCATTGTTGCGCACGTTGCCGACTGCGGTGCTGATCTTCCAGCCGAGCATCCCGGCTGCATCGAAAGGCCGCAGCAGGTCGAGCGGAGGCCTTTCCGGATCGCCCCTGTCCAGCCAGCGGTCGTAATCACGCGGCTCGAGGATCACGGGCATGCGATTGTGTGCGGGAGCGGTCAGCTCGTTGGCTTCCGTCGTGACGATGGAGAACGTCTCGATCTCCTCGCGACGATCGGTACTCCTCCAGCGCTCCCACAGTCCGGCAAAGGCGAGCGGCTCGCCGCTGGCCAGAGCGTAGGCCCAGGGCTGCTTCTGCTTCGCGTCCAGCTTTTGCCACTCGTAGAAGCCATCTGCCGGAACGAGACAGCGGTGGTGGAGAAACGGCTCGCGCCAGACGGGCTTCTTCATTAGGCTCTCTGCCTGGGCGTTGATGGTGCTCAGGCCCAGCGTCTTCGGATCGTCGCACCAGGAGGGAATCAGTCCCCAGCGCATCACTCGCAGCGCACGCTCGGCGGTATCGCGATCCTCGACGATCACCGGCTGCATCGTCTGGGGCGCGACGTTGTAGTCGGGGAGAATTTCAAACGAGGGCGGGATGCCGATGCGGAAGGCTTCGGCGATGCGCTGCTTGT
This sequence comes from Acidobacteriaceae bacterium, assembly GCA_035656855.1. Lineage (GTDB taxonomy): Bacteria > Acidobacteriota > Terriglobia > Terriglobales > Acidobacteriaceae > Palsa-343. The sequence continues at coordinate 12,675 of DASRRO010000054.1, forward strand.
CCGATCGGCGATAGTAGCGGCCACACATAACGACGCGCCGGAAGCGACTGTGAAAAAGCCCATGCCCGGCCAGTTCATCGTAAATTGCAGGGCCGGCATCGGGCAGCATCTGCGTCCGGCGCGGCTTCCTGCGCAAGAGCAGCGTCGTACAATGAACCCAGTTCAGGGGCTCCTCGGCCGTGGAGGGATGTGTGAGCGGTTGAAACAGGCGGTCTTGAAAACCGCTGCGCCCGCAAGGGTGCCGGGGGTTCGAATCCCTCTCCCTCCGCCATTCAGACCTGAGGTCCTTCAATGCGCTGCGTTCAAGGATTTCGCCTGCGGGCTCAGACGCCCGCATAACGCTCAAGTTCGAATCCCTCTCCCTCCGCCACTTCGCCTTTTGCTCCGGCAAGCGTAAAGGCCGCTGCATGCCCTGACTCTCCTTTAACCGTTCGTTACGCTGCGTTCAGAATTGCGCCAGGCCAGCAATGGCCGGAACTTCCCGCGATTTGTAAGCGCAGGTGAAGAGAAAGAGAATCTCCAGGATGCGCCAGGGGATCTCCTGGGGTGAAAATATGCGCAAAAGATAGTTGGCGGCGGTAAGAATTACCTATTCGCCAACTGGGTACATTAGCGCAAGTCTTCTGCTTCCCGAGACATATCGTATCCACCGCTATTGGCCCACAGATTGCCCTTAGCAGGGAAAGATTTCAGCAGCCGACGAGCCGCTCCCCCTCGACCCGCTGGCGGAAAGATCAGGCCACCAAGCATGGATAAGCCTCTGGTCCGCATCGAAAACTGGGCCGTTGTTGACAACCTCGTTTTCCGGGGATTCCGTGAACTTGAACCCGGGCAGCGTCTTACCGGCACGATCCTCGCGACCACCGATCTTCCCAAAGGAATGATCTACACCTCGGTGATCCGGTCGGTCGATCTCGACAATGGCGTTGTCGACACCGGGAATGCCACCTACCAGCTCGGTCAGGTGGATGACGCATGGGAGCAGTGGGAATCGGAGCAGAGCGAAACCTCTGTGCCGCATGCGATGCTCGCGGAATTCATCCACGATCGCCGCAAGCCGGTCAGTCCGTATGGATCGCCCGCGTCTCTGGCCGCTCAGGGCTAAACGTCCGATCGTCAGATCACAAGCGCGCCCCACTGCGAATGTGGCGGCGCGCTTTCGTGTTTTTGCAGGTAACGAACGCTACTCCCCCGCTGCTTTTGCGGGTGCCGGCGGAGGGGCCGTCGTCTTGCCCAGCGTCCACTTGTCGTACCAGGCGAACCAGCGCTCGTAGCGATCCCGGATAAAGCTGGGCCGCGTGAAGCCGTGGAACTGGTTTGGATAGACGATCAGCTCCGCAGGCACGTTGAGAGTTTTCAGCGCCTCGTACATTTGCTCCCCGCCGTTCAGCGGCACATTGAAGTCCGACGTGCCGCCCATGAAGAGCGTGGGCGTGTGGATGCGGTCCGCATGGAAGAGCGGGTAGCCGAGCTTGATGTAGGTTTGCAGGTTCTTCCAGGGCGGCCCCAGCTCGTTGGTGTACTGATTGATGTACTCATCGATGCCGTAGAGCCCCAGCGGACTGCCCATGCCGGCCCCGCTGCTCGCCGCTTTGAAGCGGTTGGTGCTGGCGATGGTGTAGTCCGTGAGAATGCCGCCATAGCTCCATCCGCCCACAGCAAGCTTGTCGGGGTCGACCAGGCCTTCCTTCACCACCTGATCGACCATCGCCATCAGATCCTCGATCTCGTAATGGCCCCAGTCGCCCGCAATGATCTTCTGGTAGGCGCTGCCGCGGCCGGCGCCGCCTCGGTAGTTCACGTTCAGTTCAGCCCAGCCACGGCCGGCGAAGAGCTGCCGGTGAACGTCCCATCCATGTGCATCCTGCCCATTCGGGCCGCCATGGATGAAGAGCAACATGGGGTATTTCACCCCAGGCTGCGCGTCGATCGGCAGCGTCAGCAGGCCGTGCACGTCGGTGCCGTCCGGCGATGTCGCTGAAACATCCCGCGTGGGAGCCAGCTTCAGTTCAGCGACCAGCGCGTCATTCTGATGCGTGAGCGGGCGCAGGTGCCCGTCTTCCAGCGCATCAATCTCGCCGGGATGGCTGTCGGTGGACCACACGATCACCGCGTGTCCAGCTGCCTCACTCAGGCCTCGCGCCGTCCCTGGCTCGGTTACATCTCGATGCGCCTGGCCGGTCGCGACGTCTATCGTCGCCGGATAGTTATTGCGGTCGTCTTCCTCAAGCACATCGATGGATTTGCCGTCCGTCGAGAAGTACGGCGACGAGAGCGCGCGGTCGAGTGACGCCGTGACGATGCGTGGTTCGGCGCTGCCGTCCGCCGCCACGACACCCAGGTGCGGCTCGCTGTATTGCCACAGCTTGATTGGGTCGCCGCGAAGAAACGCAATCCATTTGCCGTCGGGGCTCCACTGGATGCGCCCTGCGTCGGGCCCGTCATAGGTCGTCAACCGGCGTGGCGTCGAGTTCGCCTTTGCATCCACCACCCACACATCGGTATTGATGGAGCGGTCCGGATCAGGATCGTGATTGCTGACGTAGGCGATGCGCGCTCCGTCCGGCGACCACACGGCATCTTCTTCGTCGAATTTCGTGTCGGTGGTCAGTTTGCTGAGTTTGTGCGTCGCGACGTCCCACAGAAAGAGCTGGGTGCGTTCGTTGTCCTTGAGATAGCCCTCCACGTCTTCCTTGAAGTGGTAGCGGTCAATGACAATCGGCTTGGGCTTCTCCTTCTCCTTGTCGGCGTCCTTTGACTTGTCTTTGTTCTCGTCCTCATCCGGCTGGATCGCGAGCAGCAATGTCTTCGAGTCCGGCGACCACGCATAGGAAGAGAGCTTACCCTTCACATCGGTGAACTGATGGGCTTCTCCGCCGCGCCGATCGAGCACCCACACCTGGCTGCCCTTCGCTTTGCCGGGCCGGCCGGCGGTGAAGGAGAGATAGCGTCCATCGGGGCTCCACTGCGGAGAGCCAGAGGAGCCGAGCCCGTTCGCGTCCTCAGCGGAATCGGAACCGTATGTCAGGCGGATGTTTTCTTTGCCATCCCAGGAGACCATCCAGATATCGGTGGTGCGCTTGTCGGCCTTCGTATCCACCATGGAAACGGTGTAGGCGACCCAGTGTCCATCCGGGGAAACCTCGGGGCTGCCTACGTCGTGGAAGCGGAACAAATCATCCAGCGTCACCGGATGCGGCGCGGCCGTTGAGTTTGTGGTGGCGGGCGTTTGTGCCGGTGCAGGCGAAGATGCAGCGAGCAGAGCCAGCGCCCCGAAGGCGCAGATTGAAGGGAAAACACGCAGCGAAGGCATGCGCAAGTATATAAAAGCTGCTCGTGATGCCGGGAATACGTCTCAGGTTGCCTGGAGGCGCATCCTGGCAGGGCAGTTGCGGCCAGTGCCGGAAAAAGCTGATGCGCAAAGAGTAAACACTTCTGTTCGCAAGGATTCAGCTCAGGGGATCGGCCGCATCCTACTGGTTCGAGCATGGCCTTTCGATTGCACCCTAGCCATGCGGAAGGCGAGTCAATTTCGCCACGGGTCCCGGAAGATCGCGACCGAGGGCGCATCAGAAGGTCACGACTATGCAGAAAAAAATTGTGCGCATTGAAAACTGGTCCGTCGTCAGCAGTGTGATCTATGACGGCTTTTGCGAGATGGAGCCAGGCCGCCGCCTCACCGGCGATGTGCTGGGCCACACCCATCTCCGCAACGGGCTCATCTACACCTCCGCTATCCTCAGCGTCGATCGCCGCGGCGGTCTCGTTGAGACGCGCAACACGATCTACGAGCTGGGGGAAGTCAATCCCGAATATCAGCAGTGGTTGACGGCAAGGGAGAGAGTCCAGGCCGCCTGAGCCCGGGCCTCCCTTCCTGCCGCCTGCCCCGAACCAGCTGACCGGGCTGGGGAATTGCCCGGTCAGACCCCTATGCTGTTTTGGCGTGCTGCTCCTTGAGGTTCCGGAGCAACGCTTCCACCTGCTCTTCGCGCTCCAGCGCAGCGAAGCGATCGTCGAGCGAGTCCCCGTGCATCAGTTCGCGCGAGGCTGCGTTGTGGGCCTCGGCGCCGGCGATCTTCGACTTCATCCGGGCAATGCTGGTGTCGCCCTCCTTCTTCGCGATTGCCTCCCGCGCCTTCTGTGCCCGCCCGACGACGCGCGCCCGCCGATGCTCCGCGATCATCAGTTCGCAGCGGCTCCGCGTCTCCTGCAGCTTCTGTTCCAGACTGTGCAACGCCTGCTTCAGCGTTTCGACTTCGGTCTTCTGATCTTCGAGCTGCTGGGTGAAGCCCGACGCCATATGCTGGGCGCTCAGCGAACGCTCCAGCGCCGCTCGCGCCAGGGCATCGTCGCCTTTGCGTACGGCCAGCTCCGCTTTGCGCTTCCAGTCGGCGTCGGAAGTCTCGTGCTCCTTCCGTTTTTTGCCCAGCAGGTGCTCGTCGGCCAGCGCGATCGCTACCTGAGTTTTTACCTGCATGAGCTGGTTCTCCATATCGAGGATCAGTTGCTTGAGAAGTTTTTCCGGATCTTCGGCCTTGTCGATCAGATCGTTCAGATTGGCCCGAAGCAATGTGCTCACACGTTCGAGGAGTGCCATGACCTTTTCCTCCGTCAGAAAATTTGGGGCGGAGAGACGCGGCTCCCCGCCCGCATTCGTTACTTGCCGTCCACCACCGGACCGACTGCGGCCCCGGCGCTGCCGTTAGCGCGCGGGCGAATGGTCGTGATGTTGGCCATCAGCTCGCGCAGATCCATGCCGGAGAGCGCTTCGAAGAGAGCCGGCACCTGTGCGGCCATCTTCGCCATGTCAGCGGTTATTTTGTTGGTGCCCGCTGCGTCGCCTCCGGTGGAAACCACGGTGATCCGATCCACCTTCGACAGGGGCTCGGACATCGCGCGGACCACCTCGGGCATGGTCGCGATCAGGCGATCGACGACCGCAGCCTGGTTATATTCCTGGTAGGCCTGGGCCTTCACATTCATGGCCTTCGCCTCGGCCTCGCCCTTCTGGAAGATGATGGCTGCCTCCGCCTCGCCCTGCGTCCTGATCGCCGCTGCGCGGCCTTCGGCTTCCATGGTCAGGCGCGCCTTCTCCGCGGCGGCCAGCACTTCCACGCGCTGCCGGTTGACCTCGGCTTCTTTCAGCACGGTGGCGATCAGCTCTTTCTCATGGCGCAGAATTTCTGCCTCCTGCACCTTGATCTGCTGTTCTTTCTCGATCTGCTGCACCTTCACCTGCTCGGCGATCACCTGCTGCTGGGTGATGTTGGTCTGCAGCTCGTAGGACTTGTCCGCCTGGGCCTGCTGCTTGCGGCTCTGCTCGGCAAACTGCGCCTTCTGGATGTCGAGATCACGCTGCGCCTGCGCCTGCTTGGTCAGCGAAACGGTCTCCGCAATCACCCGCTCCTGATCGGCGGACGCCTTCGCCACTGCGGCCTCTCGGCTGGCAACGGCCCGGCGAATCGCCGTGTCACGCTCCGCCTCTGCGGTCGCAATCTCCGCGTCCCGCTTGATGCGCACAATGTCGGGCCGCCCCATATTGGTGATGTACTCGTTCTTGTCGCGGACCTCCTTAATGGTGAATGACACGACCTCGAGGCCCATCTTGCTCATGTCGTCGGCGCAGGTGCCGCGCATCCGATCGGCCACCATCTCCGGCTCTTTCACGATTTGCTCTACCGTCAGCTGGCCGATGATCCCACGGAGATGGCCTTCCATCACCAGACGGATCAGGCCTTCCCGCTGCGGCGGCGTCTTGGTCAGGAACTGCTCGGCCGCGGTCAGGATCGATTCCTGGTCGCTGCGCACTTTGATTTGCGCTACGGCTTCCACCGTGACCGCGACGCCCTGCTTGGTGTAGAGATCCTGCTGCGGTGCAACGTCGAAGGACATCAGCTCCAGGGACAGCTCGCGGCAGTTCTCCACCATGGGGAAGATGATCGTTCCGTGGCCCTTGATGACGCGGGGGCCGCGAAATCCATAGACGATGAGCGCTTCGTTCGGGCCTGCCTTGCGAAACATCCTCGCCAGCATTCCGGTAAGAATGATGAACGCCAGCAGGCTTAGTCCAACAATGACAATGATTGTGTTCGTCATAACGCCTGATCCTTTCCATCAGGGTTGATTGGGGTTGAAGTTGAGGCGCCGCGCGGTGCGCCATCTCCGGGGTCCGCGGCGATTTCGCCGGACAGCTCGTCCCAGGGACGCACGTACGCGATGCCTTGTTCGTAGCGCATGACCACCACTTCGATTCCGCGCGGAAGCGCTACGCCTGCCTCACTGCGCGCGGGCGCAAAACGGCGAGCGCCGTTCTGCGAAAACTGAATCTCGCCGATGCCGCCCTCGCGGACCGGCCCGGTCACCAGACCGAGAACGCCGAGAATATCGGTATCCGCCGCGGTCAGCTCTTTCTCATGCGGCAACAGCACCTTCACCAAAAACCAGAAGAGCAGCGCTCCACCGGCGAGGCCGGTGATGGTGGCCAGCGCCAGTACCATAACCATGCCGAAATCGTGGCTGCGCGCCAGCAGATAGCCGCAGCCGCCGAACCAGCAGAGGAATGCCGCCAGCGTGAATCCGTTGACCGGGCTCACGTTGGCCTTGCCTGCGGCCTGCTGTCCGGAGATATGCACGTGGGTGTGGCCCGCGCCGTGTCCGGGATGCAGATGCAGGTGCACATGCCCGATATGCAGGTGCGTGAAGGCGCCGAGTGCCGACAGCACCGTAAGCGAGAGCCCCAGGGTGAAGCAAATCAGATAAAAGGTAGTCATGGCTGACCCTCCCTGCGCCGCGTGGCGCCGGTAGTTCGGGTTCCTGCCCGCGTCGAACTTGCCGGCGCAGGCTCGGGGACGGTTGGAGAGCCCAGCACGTCGAAGAGGCGATCCACCAGCCCCGGCGTTTCAATAACGGACTGCAGCAACAGCAGGCAGCGCCGCGAATCGTCGTGCCGCGAGACCGCGAGCAGCGCCCGCCGCAGCTCGGGATCGCGCCGGAAGCGCTCCGCCCCGCTCACCAGCCACAGGTCCAGCTTGTCCTCGAGGGCGCGCGCATCGCTCAGCAACTCCGCGCTGTAGCCCTCCGGGTCATCGACCAGATAGCCCGGGTGCACTTTGAAGAACTTCGCCAACACCTGCCGGGTGGTGTTGGTCAGGTGCGGACGCGCGCCGCTCTCGATCTGCGACAGGTAGCTCTGGCTGAGCGCCGCGCCGGTTTCCGCTTTGAGCGCCCGCACCATCTCCTGCTGGGTGATGGCGCGCCCCATCCCTCGGAGTTCGCCTTCGGCCTCTCGCAGATATCTGAGTTTTTCGCCGAGTTTCATAGTATCTATCGCAAATCGCAATCAGTATATCGCAATTTGTGATAGAGTCAAGAAGATCTGAAAGCCGCCGTATTCATGGGCACGAATTTTCAGAAATCGGAAACAGGAACTCCAGGCGACGGATGAGCCGCCGGCTACTCCGCATCGTTCGCGCTCGCACCATGAAACCGGGCTGTCGTTGAGTCATTTTCCAGTACACTTCCCACCGAAAGGAGCTTCGTATGCCTGCCATCTCAGCCGCCGACGCCATCTCGCCCGCCATCCACCGGACAAGAAACTTTCTCTTCCGCCCCTTCCGGCTCGGCACCTATCTCAAACTCTGCCTGGTGGCGCTGCTCACCGAAGGCACTTCGGGAGGCAGCTTCAACTCCTTCCCTGGCGGCCACAGATCGCATCACTCATCGAACTTCTCATCGCTGCCGCACTTCGCTGTCACGCCGACGGAGATCGCCGCCGGCGTCGCCATGTTCGCGCTGGTTGCCCTCATTGGACTCTTCATCTATTACCTGATCACGCGCCTGCGCTTCGCTTACTTCCACTGCCTCGTCCATAACATCCGGGAGATTCGCCCCGGATGGCATTTCTATCGCGAGCCGGCGACGCGCTTTTTCTGGTTCAACGTGGTTGTCTATCTGGGAATCCTGCTGGCGCTGGGCCTTGTCTTAATGCCCTTCGCAGCCGGTTTTCTGGGACTGTTCCGCAGCTTTCATGCGGGGGGGCATCCCGGCTTCGGCGCGATCTTCGCTCTCTTCCTGCCTCTGATCCCGATCTTTCTGCTCTTCGTGCTGGCCGGCATCGCTGCCAATATCCTGCTGCGCGACCTGATGCTGCCGCACTTCGCTCTTGAAAACGCCAGCGCCGGCTCCGCATGGCATGCAGTCTGGTCTCGCATCCGCGTCGAGAAGGGCGGGTTCTTCGTCTACGCCCTGCTTCGGGTGCTTTTACCGATCGCTGGAGCCATCGGCCTGGTCATCGTACTCATCATCCCGGTGGTGCTCTTCGTCCTTGCCGTTGTCGCTGTCGAGGTCGGACTGCATGCAGCGTTCGGACATGCCGGCCTGGGAATTCTCCTCGAAGTCTCCGTCGGCGTTATCGCGGGCGTGCTGGGTTTACTGGCTTTCGTTGCTGCCTTCGGACCGCTCTACACCGGCGTCCGGCTGTATGCGCTCATTTTTTACGGGAACCGCTATCAGCCACTGGGCGAGCGTCTTTATCCGCCACCGCCGCCTGCACAAATGCCGGCGCCGGCGACACCCTGACCGCTACTCCAGCGTCGCCTCGACCTGCTCGCGGAGCTTCTTCGGCGCTACCTGCAGATAGCTCGCCGTCAGCAGATCGCGCACCTCGTCCCAGTCCACTGTGCCGCGATCGAGGCGGAGACCCACCCACCCGCGCGGCCCAATGTAGGCGGGGGAGTAGAACTTCCTGGGATGGCCTTCGATCAGCTTCGTGTTCTCGCCGGGAAATGCGCGAGCGCACACCGATACGATCCCGTCGCCATGATGGTCGTTGAGGAAATACGCGAACTTCTTCCCGCGCACCGTGAACGCCGCGTGGTCGCCCATGTCGTCGCGGACAGTTTCCGGCAGCAGCCGACACAGCGCCGACACTTTCGTGAGTCGCGGATCGTCCTTGTCCCTGGCCGGCATCAGTATCTCCGCCACTGCCCTTCCGCTAACCGGGCCTTAGCTGACCGTTTCATCCGCGGTCGGCCAGGCTCACCTTCAGCGCCGCCGCAAAGTCCACCGCGGGCTTGTAACTCGCGGGCAAGGTCACGCGCAGCCCATCGGCCGCCTGATGCCAGCGTACCTTCTCCCCCGTTCCGATCAGTTCGACATGCCCGATTTTGCCTGGCTTCTGCTCGCTTGCCGTGCCCAGCGCCGCGATGACGAACTCCCCCGCGGGCCAGCCCAGCGCGATGGCGTAAAGGGTCCTCCCGTCCTTGCTGCGGGTGAAACGGATGTCCTTCTCGCTGAGTTTGGCAATGCTGTCCCCCTGAAATTCGCCCGCCTTGATCGCGTTCGGACCTTCTCCGTAGATCTTCCACGGCCGCGTTGCGTAGATGGCCTCGCCGTTCACCGTCATCCAGTCGGTGACGCGATCGAGCACCGCAATCTCCTTGCCATCGATGGTGCCATCGGGCTTGCCCGGAATGTTCAGGATGAAGGTCCCGTTCTTGCTCACTGTGTCGATCATCCAGTGGATGACATCGCGCGGCGGCAGATACCCGCCGTACTCGCCCGGCTGGTCGTAGAGCGCGCGGTTGTAGTGCCAGTCGCCAATGCACGTTTCCGACTGCCACGGATATTCCGCGATCTGGCTGGTGAGGCCGCGTTCGATGTCGGCCACCACGGACTTGAGCCACGGCTGCGGCACTTCCTTAATCGTGATGACGCCTTCCTGTTTGCCGCGGTGGGTCTGGAGATCGTGGTTGTAGTAGTAGGCTCCGATATTCATGCCGCCCCAGCCCAGCGGGAAGCGCGGGTTATCGAAGTAGAGCAGGTCGGGATCGTGCTGCTCCACCAGGTCGCACGTCCGATCGTAGAAGTTCTTCACGAACGAGATGTCGGGCAGCGCATTGTAGGGATGCTTCGCCCCATAGAGCCGCTGCGGATCGTATCCCTGCCACCACATATTTTTGCCGTCGGCCTCGATCATGCGGCCGTCATAGGGTGCGCCCGCGTTCGGACCCGTTGTGTCCGCGCCGTGCGATGGCTGGAACCACCACCAGTTCCGGGCCTGGTGGACGGTCACGCCCAGGCGCAGGTCAGCGGCGCGCGCCGCCTTCGCCCACGTCCCAATCACGTCGCGATGCGGTCCCAGGTTCACCGCGTTCCACGGCTGATGCTTCGAGTTCCACGCGTCGAAGCCGTCGTGGTGATTGGCCAGCGCGATAAAGAGCCGCGCACCCGCCTTCTTATAGCGCGCAATCAACTCCTCCGGCTCCCAGTTCAGCAGCGTCCACTGCGCGCAAAGGTCTTTGTAGCCGAAGCGCGACTGCGGACCGTAGTGCGCCAGCTGGTACTCATACTGCTTCTGCCCTTCGATGTACATGTTGCGCGCATACCAGTCGCTGTCTTCGGGAACACACTGCGGGCTCCAGTGGGCCCAGATGCCGAACTTCGCGTCGCGATACCACTCCGGCGCCTCATAGTGCAGCAGCGAATCCCATGTCGGCTTGTACGGACCTTCGCCGGTGAGGTTCGCGATCGGCGACACCATCGGCACGCCGTCCCAGGATCCGCCCTCGATCGGCAGTTCCGGCGGCTCCCCCCAGTTTGTCGGCTTCCAGTCGCTCTCGTCGAGCTTCTCGCTCACGATCTTCCCGTCGACGAGCGCGTAGAAGGTCCGGTCCTTCTCCGGAGTGGCGCAGAACTGCGCGTAGTCCTGCGTGAGTTGATTGAACCCAGGCGTCGCCGCAGCCGCTTCCGCCGCCTGAGGAGCCGCGGTCGCCGCCTTTCCGGTCTTCGTGCTCGACGCCAGCGCCGCTTCCGGCACCGCGGTGGCTGCGGCTGTCGCCGCGATCATCTTGCAGAAATCCCGCCTGCGCATTGAGCGCCTCCTGGGGGGGTTGGCAAAAGCCCCACGCAGTATAAAGCGCATGCCGCCCGCGCACGCTCAGGAATGTAGTCCCCGGATTTACAGAAATTCCCCGCAGATACAAACACGCCGTTCCTCTGCAGAAGGACCGGCGCGTTTCCAAACCCTAATCCCTAAACCCTGTTTCACTCGTCGTAGTGCAGCAGGCTGAAGACGTCGTACTCCTGCAACCGATCCCGACCTTTCAGGAAGTCCAGTTCGACAGCGAAGCCCAGCCCGGCGATGGTTCCGCCCAGTTGCTGCACCAGCCGGGTTGTGGCTTCCATGGTGCCGCCCGTGGCGAGCAGGTCGTCGACCAGCACCACGCGCTGTCCCGGCTCGATAGCGTCCTGATGGATTTCCAGCGTGTCCGATCCGTACTCGAGATCATAGGTCACGCGCGCGGTGGGCCCGGGAAGCTTGCGCGGCTTGCGCACGGGCACGAACCCGGCATTCAGCCGATAAGCGAGCGCCGGCCCAAAGATGAAGCCGCGCGCCTCAATGCCCAGCACCAGGTCGACTTCTTTTTCCATGTAGTACTGCGCCAGGGCGTCGATCAGCATCGCGAACCCTTTCGGGTCCTTCAGCAGCGTGGTGATGTCGTAGAAGAGAATTCCGGGCTTGGGAAAATCCGGAATAGTGCGGATGAGCGCCTTGAGCGGCTCGCAGTCAGTCGTGCACGGGATCATCGTTACCAGGCTCCTTCAATGCTAAACGGGCCGAGATTGTCGCCTTCCTTTGGATCCAGTTCGTGCGAAATGACTGCGTCCACCCGGCTGCCGCGCGAACCCTTGTGGAGCGCCTCCGCCAGTTCCGCCAGAGAATCGGCGTCCCCCTGGGCCAGCACCTCCACGTGGCCGTCTTCGGTGTTGCGCACCCAGCCATGCAGATCGAGCGCTGCGGCCTCGCGATGCACGAACCAGCGGAAGCCAACGCCCTGCACGCGCCCTTTCACCAGAAAATGACGAACCATAGGAAAGCAAGGCCAGTGTTTCAGATACCGCGGCGCGCGCGCAAGACACCGACGCCTCCAAACGCAACCCGGCGTGACGAATCGGGTTCGTGTGACCATTGGGTGCCTTGCGGGGCCGCAAAGGGCTGTGGATGCGCACCTATAATCAGGAGTGTCATAGGCGGCAACAGGGTCCGCGCGTCACCACAATCCGATGCAACGCGCCCTACGATCCGCGAGTGTTTTCCTCATGGATTCCCGTCCCCCTCGGAGAATTCGGGCCATGCCGTGCGCCGCAGCCCTTCTTGCGCTGCTCGTCGCCGCGCCCGTCGCACTGGCGAGCCACGCGCGTCCGGCCTCGTTTGCCCGTGCCGAGCGGCAGCACGAGGCACTGGAGGGCCGCCCCGAACGCGAACGCACCCGCGCGCAGTACGACCGGGTTCTCGATGCCTACCGCGCCATCTATCACGGCGATCCAGCTTCTCCCAGAGCCGACGACTCCATCGCCGCGGTCGCCGACCTGCTTGCCGAAGAAGGACGCGTCTTCCAGGACGACAAGGCCCTCCACGATGCCATCGGCCAATATGAGTTCCTCCGCCGCGAATATCCGGCGAGCCGCCTCCGTTTCAGCGCGCTGCTTACTGAAGGCGAAATCTTTCAGCGCGACCTGAACGAGACTGTCCAGGCGAAGGCCATCTACAAGGCCTTCCTGAGTCTCTACCCGCGCAGTGCTCTGGCGGCCGAGGCCCGCACCGAGCTCCTCGCGATCGAGCACGACGAGCGAGGCGGTCGCCGCCATCCGTCGGAAAGGGAAGTCAGCCGCACGTCGCAGCCGGATACCCTTCCGGCAACTCAGCGAGAAACCCCTTCGCGCCGCGCATCGGGGAAGTCTGCGGAAACCACGGCGTCCACCGGCTTCGAGGAGAGCGATGTGCCGCCACCGTCCACGGCCGCCGCGGTTCTGCCTGACGCCTCGGGAGCCGACGTTTCCCATTCCGCAGCCGTCGCGCCAGTCTCTGGCGATGTCTCCATGAACGCGCCGCCGCCGACCCGCCGCGGCAAAGTACCGCTCATCACCGGCATTCGCCACTGGTCTACGCCGGATTACACCCGCGTGGCCATCGATCTGCAGCAGGAAGTCCGCTTCCAGGCCGCTCGCGTCTCCGATCCGGACCGCATCTTCTTCGATCTGTACGGCGCGCGTCTTTCGCCGGAGCTCACCGGCCGTCCCGTCGAGGTCACCGACGATGGCTTTCTCACCCGCATTCGCGCCGCCCAATCCTCGCACAACACCACGCGCATCGTGCTCGACGTGACCAGCGTCAGCGACTACTCGGCATTCTTCCTCTCCAACCCGCCGCGCCTCATTATTGATGTTCACGGCGACAAGGAGCGAATGGCCACGACTCGCGAAGCGGCCAGCCGTGCGCCGGCGGCGGTCACGCCAGCGGCCGCGACACCGCGAACCGCTGCGGTGAGTCCCTCCAGAGTTCCAGCCTCTGCGAGTTTCGACTCCGGCGAGAATGAATCCGCCCTCACGGAAGTCGCCACGCTCAGTCATCGGTCCGATCAGGTGCGCGCCACGCGACATCCCACCACCGCGCCGGTAGTCGCCTCGGTAGAGGAAACCACGGAGGCCCCAAACCGACCCGGCCGCAAGCCTTCCGCCGCCATTCCCGCCAGTGACGATGTTCCGCCCGCCGAGGCCGGCTCCCGCGGTGTTCCCGCTCCCGAACCGGCCGGCGCGCGTGTACCCAGTTCGATGGTCCGGGCGCTCGGCCTCAAGATCAACCGCATCGTTATCGACGCCGGTCATGGCGGACATGACTCCGGAACCCTCGGCCCCGGCGGTCTCGAAGAGAAGGACATCGTCCTCGATGTGGCCCTCCGTCTCGGCCGTCTGCTCAAGGATCGCCTCGGCGCCGACGTCATCTACACCCGCAGCGACGATACCTTCATCCCGCTCGAAACCCGCACCGCCATCGCCAACCAGGCGCAGGCCGACCTCTTCATCTCCATCCACGCCAATTCCAGCCCGGACACGGACGCGCGCGGTGTCGAAGTCTACTACCTCAACTTCACCACCTCCGCCGATGCGCTCGAAGTGGCGGCGCGCGAAAACGCGTCGTCCGACGAGTCCATCCACCAGCTCTCCGATCTTGTGAAAAAGATCGCCCTCCAGGACAAGATCAACGAGTCGCGTACCTTTGCCGAAGACGTGGACGAGAGCCTCTATTCCGGACTCGAACGCGGCAATCAGGGTCTGAAGGATCGCGGCGTCAAGAAGGCCCCTTTTGTCGTCCTGATCGGCGCAAACATGCCGTCGATCCTGGCCGAAATCTCTTTTCTCACCAATCCCGACGACGCCCACGAACTGCGCCAGCCCCGCTATCGCGAGCGCATTGCCGAATCTCTTTATCGCGGCGTGGCCGGTTACGTTTCGAGCCTGAACGGGGTTCGCATGGCCCAGGCCGGCTCCCGCTCCGGCCCGTCTGAATAGCTGCCGCTGCGCTCCCTCCGTGAAACCTTCTTTCCCGCAGCGGTGTCAGTCTCAGTAGTATCGAAAGCAGAGTGATGCATCGGATCCCCGTCCTCGTTTCCTTGTTTTGTTCGACGCTGGCCTTCGCCGCGCCTGCGGGACCGGTGTTGCCCAACTCCTTCGCCGGATGGACGGAAACCGGCGCGGCGCAGGCCGCTTCCAGTCCCGCCGATGCGCCCGTCCTCCAGGAGTATGGGTTGACGCAGTCCGGCTCCGCCACCTATGTTTCCGGCCCGCATCGCCTCACGATTCAGGCCTGGCGCTTCCAGGATGCCACCGGCGCGTTCGGCGCTTTCACTTTCTTTCGTCAGCCGGACATGCGCACAGGAGAAATCGGCAGCGGGAGCGCCTCTTCCGGTGATCACGTTCTCTTCTGGACCGGCGCCATCTTAGTTGACGCCACCTTCGCGCATGCTGTTCCGAAGGAAGACGCCATCCTTTCCGCTCTCGCCGCCGAATTACCCAAGGCGCCTGGCTCGCAGGGAGTGCCACCGTCACTGCCCGGCTATCTGCCCAAAGCGCAGTTGAACGCGGCCACCGTGCACTACGTCATCGGTCCTGCTGCGTGGGCGCGCCTCAACCCGGGAGTTCCCGCCGGTGCGATCGACTTCAGCCAGGATGCCGAAGCGGTGACTGCACGATACGGCGCAGCCACATTGACGCTCGTGATGTATCCGACCCCGCAGATTGCCGGCGCTCACCTGAAGACCATCGACGCGCTGGGGAAATCTCTCAGCCTCACCGCAGGCCGCACCGGTCCGCTGATCGCGATTGTGAGTGGGGTGCCACACGCTCAGGCGGTGCCCCTGCTGCAACAGGTGAAGTTCAACGACTACGTCACCATCAATCATCCCGAAGGCTATGTGCCGGAAACCGTCAAGGTCTATCGTCTCCTCTTCGGCATCACGATGCTCGTCGTTGTCCTGATGAGCGCGGCGGTTCTTCTCGGACTTTTCCTCGGTGGTGGCCGCGCTCTCTATCGGTTCCTCTGTGGAAAACCTGCCTCCACTGTCTCCGAAGAAGAGTTCATCTCCCTCCATCTGAGCCGCTGAACCGGCCATAGCGGAGTTAAAGCCCCTGTGGAAGACCTACTCAATAATGAGCTTTTGGATGGCAGAAGCATTATTTTCCTAAAGATAAGCGGAAAGAAAAGCGGCAAAAGTTTGGAAAATGGCGAAAAAAAGGGAAATACCACTTCCGCGTCACATCCAACCCATGCTTTTTACAAATTGTTGAATATCAAGGCAATACGGCCGCGCTGGATTTTGCCTTGACACCCCCAGCGGTGGCCCATACTATTTCGCCAGAAAGTTCTGATGGCTTGCCTCCGTTGGAACTATTCTCCCTGAAGGAAAGGCTGCCCTGTTGCCGGGCGGCCTTTTCTCGTTTTTGCACAGTTGTCAGATCGGGTTCTGTCCCTCATTTTCCACCGGGCTTCCCGCCTCGCTCCATTCGGCGCCGCAGGCCTCACACAGCCACATATTTGTCGGTTCCACGGCTTCCAATAACGGGTCAGCCGCGCCGCATTTTGGACAAGACGGCGGCACAAAATCCTCAACGCGCACTTTGGACTGGTCGACGATCTCCTGCGGAATCGGCCGTTCCGCGATCGCGCGCGCTTCTTCCAGCTCATCCGCTGCCACCATCACCCGCGGTCCGGTCAGTTCGAGCGAGCCCTGCGCCGGCGCTTCGATCCAGCTCTCAATGCCGGCGCGCTTCAGCACTTCGGAGATCTGCCATGCCTCCTCGCGCGTGTCGCGCGTGCACAGGAGCGTCTTCCACGTGTATTCCACCGCCTGGTCTTCGCGGCTCTCTTCGTCTTGTGCGTCAAGTTCACCGTTCTGTTCCGCGATCGCATGGCCCCACGCGCCAAACACGGGACGCCGATCTTTCTGCGCCGTCTCAGCTCTCGAGGCGTCCGCCGTGGGCAATCCGCGTTTTCGCAGCTCATCGCGCAACACTTGTTGCGCCACCTCGGTGAGGTTGCCGAAGTCCTCGGCAAGCTCCTGCAGCTCCTCGTCGCTCTTATCCCGATAGAGAGATGTGAGCCGTTGCCATTCGTTTCCCGGGTCGCTGGGCATCGCCAGCAGTATAGGCGGCTCGTCGCCTTTACGCTCCCCGGCAGGAACGATAAAATCGACTTCGGCTCCCAATGCCTTCCTTCCTGGGGCGCTTCAAAGCCGACGTAGCTCAGTTGGTAGAGCAGCCGATTCGTAATCGGCAGGTCACCGGTTCAAGTCCGGTCGTCGGCTCCATCCGAATCGCAATTTGTCCGGTCGCCCGACGGCGAGCCTTACGCGCGCGATTTTGCGCGAGGCGCATGCACCACTTTTGAGCGCACGATGACCTGCAGCCG
>DASRRO010000055.1:0-1969 GCA_035656855.1 Acidobacteriaceae bacterium
CTCGGCCGCCTGGTGCGCGACGCCTTTGAAAATGGCCACAGCCTGGATCAGGAGGAGGTCGAGACCGACACCGGGCGCCGCGTACAGGTCTCGCTCGATTTTGTCGTGGACCAGGATTCCGCACCCGGTGCCTCGCTCGGCGCCCTGCTCACCCTCCACGATCTGGAATCGGTCCGCGAGCTGGAGAGCGAGCTCGAACTCTCCCGCCGCCTCGCCGCCATCGGCCGCCTCACCGCCGGCGTCGGCCACGAGGTCAAGAACCCCATCAACGCCATCGTCGTCCACCTGGAGCTGCTCCGAAACAAGCTTTCCGGTCCCGACTCGCGCGCCATGCGTCACCTGGAGATCATCGAGAGCGAGATCCA
The DNA here is from genome assembly GCA_035656855.1 of Acidobacteriaceae bacterium. Taxonomy (GTDB): domain Bacteria; phylum Acidobacteriota; class Terriglobia; order Terriglobales; family Acidobacteriaceae; genus Palsa-343. Next base: position 366 of record DASRRO010000055.1, read on the forward strand.
GCGGCTCGATCGCGTCGTCCAGACCCTGGTCGACTTCTCCCGTCCCGTTGAGCTTCAGCTCAAGGAACAGGACCTCCGCCGCATCGTCTCCGGCGTCCTCATGCTGGCCTCCGCCGAGCTGGAAACCCACAACGTCCGCGTTTCCAGCCACATGCCGGAACGGGCCCTGATTACCAAAGTGGATGCGGACTTAATCAAGCAGGCCATCCTGAACGTTGTCCTGAATGGCGCCCAGGCCATGTCCCAGGGCGGGGAGCTGCACGTCACCCTGCGCGAGGAAGGCCGGATGGCGGCCATCGAAATTGCCGACAGCGGCAGCGGCATTCCAGATGACATACGAGCCAAGATCTTCGATCTTTATTTCACCACCCGCAAAGACGGAAGTGGTATTGGCCTGGCGATGACTTACCGTATCATGCAGCTACATAGCGGCAGCATTGACGTACAATCAAAGCAAAACATAGGTAGTACATTCACTTTGAAACTTCCTCTGCTGGCTTCAGCGGAGGGCAAACTGCGCGGTTCTCAGTTGGATACAACAAACTCGGCTCCGGCCTTCACTTCCGAAGGGTCCGGCCTATGAGTTGGCATCGGTTCAGATCGCCATCCGTGGCCGTTACGCTGTTACTCCCAGCGTTAGCCGGCTGTGCGTATTTGCAGAAGACTTCGCCCCCCCCGGTCCCCATTCTCGTCGATGCTCCTGCTTCGCTATCGCCTCCACCCATCGCACCGCTGTATTCGGCGATGAGCCAGAGCGATCCCGCGCTGCCCCTTCTGCCTGACCCTCCCGCACCCGGGGCGCAGCCCACTCCGCCGCCGGCCTCCGTCATCGTGGATACGGCAAAGAAGACGCGCCGCCGCCGCGGACGCAAGGGTGAAATAGAACTGGCAGCCGACCGTGAGGTTCGCGAACGGGAAGCCAAGGAAAAGACGGCCGAAATCACGGAAGTCAGCGTTCCGCCAGAGGGCCAGAACGTGAAGGTGACCGCGCCCACACCCAGCGGTGACAGCTCGACATCGACCCCTATCGGGCAGCTCACCGCCGGCCCCACACAGGACACCAGCGGATCGCGCCAGCAGGCGGCCACGCTCATTGGTTCCACGCAGCGCGGCGTCAATTCCCTGCGCAATCTCAACGGCGATCAGAACAAAACCGTCGCCCAGATACGCAGCTTCCTCGATCAGGCGGAGCGCGCCTTGCAGAACGGCGATGTCGACGGCGCTCACACCCTCGCCACCAAAGCCAAGACGCTGCTCGACGAGCTCACCGGCACCAGCTAGTCAGGATTCGCGGCTCTACAGCAGTGATCCGGGAACTCTTGTCATCCTGACCGAAGCGAAGGACCTGCAGTCCGCCTGCGGCACAATGGGTGCTCCATCACGCGTAAAGCCTTGGCCGCTCTTACCGCTCTCCCCATTTCAGCTTCTGCCGCAGCACATCGAAGAACCCGTCGGTCCGCAGCCGCACCAGTTGCACCGTGTGCTCGGACCGGATGCAGCGCAGGTTATCCCCCACCTTCACCTCGATCGCCTCCTGCCCATCCACCGTCAAATAGGTCTGGTCAGGCACTCCGGTCACGCTCAGGTTGACCTGCGCATCGCCG
>DASRRO010000056.1:0-29861 GCA_035656855.1 Acidobacteriaceae bacterium
CTCGGTGATGCTGAGCGGGGTGATGATGTTCGAATTTCTGGGCTGGCATGAGGCGGCGAAACTGATCGAAAGCTCGATGGAAAAGACGATCCAGCAGAAGTTTGTGACGTACGATTTCGAGCGGCAGATGCAGGGCGCGACCAAGGTGAAGACCAGTGAGTTTGCGACCAAGATGATCAGCAATATGTGAATTTGCCGTTCAGGCGGACGCGCCCTCGGCGCATCGTGCCTGGTTGAGGGCGGCTGTTTCCAGCGATTGATTCGCGAAGAGGAGAATTATGCGGAAGAAGGTAACGATTGTAGGAGCGGGGAATGTGGGCGCCACGACCGCTCACTGGATTGCTTCGAAGGAACTTGCCGATGTGGTGCTGATCGACGTGATCGAGGGCATTCCGCAGGGCAAAGGACTGGACCTGCTGGAGGCGATGCCGATCGAGAAGCGGGACTGTCATATCCTCGGCACGAACGACTACGCGGATACCGCGAACTCGGACATCGTGGTGATCACGGCGGGGATTCCGCGGAAGCCGGGGATGAGCCGCGACGATCTGCTGCAGACGAATTACAAGATCATGTCGGACGTGGTGGGCAACGTGACGGCGAACTCGCCGAACTGCATCCTGATTATTGTGTCGAACCCGCTGGATGCGATGGCGCAGGCGGCGTTTCGGCAATCGAAATTCAACCGCGAGCGAGTGATTGGCATGGCTGGCGTGCTGGATTCGGCGCGATACCGGACGTTTATTGCCGAGGAGCTGAAGGTCTCGGTGGAAAATGTGACAGCGTTCGTTCTGGGCGGGCACGGCGACACCATGGTGCCGCTGCCGCGCTACTCGTCGGTAGCGGGGATTCCGATTACGGAGCTGCTGCCGAAGGAGCGGGTTGAAGCGATCGTGCAGCGGACGCGGGATGGCGGCGCCGAGATCGTGAAATATCTGAAAGCGGGAAGCGCCTACTATGCGCCGTCCGCGGCGGTGACGGAGATGGTGGAGGCGATCCTGAAGGACAAGAAGAAGGTAATGCCGTGTGCAGCGTATCTGGAAGGCGAGTACGGCATCAGCGGATTCTTCATTGGCGTGCCGTGCAAGCTGGGCAGTCGCGGAATTGAGCAGATTCTGGAGATTCGGCTGAGCGCAGAGGAAGACGCGGCGCTGAAGAAGAGCGCAGATGCGGTGAAGGAGCTGTGCGCGGTAATTGGGGTATAAGGTCAGCTGAGGAGCGGTCAGCTACGGAGCGGTCAGCTACGGAGGCAGGCAGCTAAGAAGCGGGCAGCCAGGAACTTCGGTGATCTCGCAGTTGGTTCGAGTACGACGTGCAATCGACGGAAGAAGACCAGGCGGTTCCGCGATTTGCCGGTTTGGCAGCGGTCCATGCGTTTGGCCGAAGCCGTCTATGCTGCAACTCGGACGTTTCCCAATGAGGAGTTGTTTGGCCTTGCAGGCCAGATGCGGCGAGCCGCTGTTTCCGTTCCGAGCAACATCGCTGACGGACATGGACGCGACTCAGAGAAGAGTTTCGCGCAATATCTCAATCCGGCACGAGGCTCGCGCTATGAACTGGAGACACAAATTGAACTGGCGCGCAACGTGGGAATGATGCCTGAGCCGGAGGCAGAGAGGATTCTGGAAGAAGCCGCAGAAATCGGAAGGATGCTGCACGGCCTGCGGAGTACGTTACGCCGCGAAATGGCCTAGGTTCACTGATCGGAGTTCTGCTGACCGCTTTTCAGCTGACTGCTTCTGCGCTCAGCGCGTCCAGCTTTCCTAGGCTCTGGCGCGGAGAAACGCGATGACGTGGTCGGCTTCGACCACGCCGACCAGCCTGCCGGACTTGTCCACGACGGGCAGGGCGCGCAGATTGTACTTGTCGAAGAGCTCCGCCACATCGTTCTGATGTTGATCGCCGCGCACGGAGACAAAGCGCTGTTCGGTGAGAACTTCGAGGCGGGTCTCCGGACGGGCGAGGACGAGGTGCGCGAGAGGCACCACACCCTGGAGGACCTCTTGTTCGTCGATCAAATAGACTTCCGTGATTGTTTCGGGGTCGCCCTCAAAACCTCGCAGAGCGCGGATACCATCGGCGACAGTGGCGCTCTTCGGGACGGCGACGTACTCGGTGGTCATGCGGCCGGCGGCTGAGTCTTCGCGGAACTCGAGGAGCTCTTTCACTTCCTGTCGCTCCTCGGGGTCCATCTCCTCGAGGATGGCTTCCGAGCGCTCATCGGACAGCTCGGCCAGGAGGTCGGCGGCGGCGGAAGGATCCATCTCCTCGACGATGCCGGCGGCGGTTTCCGAATCGAGGGCCTGCACGAGGGACTTCTGCAAGCGCGGCTCGACTTCCTCCAGTGCCTCGGCGGCGACTTCCTCGTCGAGGGTACGGAGGACGGCTTCGCGCTCGGCGGGAGCCAGATCTTCCAGGATGTCGGCAATGTCGGATGGATGGAGCTGGGCGAGGCGCTCATGCTCGATGTTGAGTTTGACCCGCCGGGCCGGATCGACCTCGATCATGTCGACGAAGTTCCACGGGATAATGCGGGTGGGCAGGCGCGAGGCGAGGGTTTCGATAGTGCGCCGGGGAAGCGCGCCGCTGAGCAGGCGGCGGACCGCGCCCCGCAGGCCAACCTCGACCTCGGTCACGCAGAGATGTTCGTCGGAGTCGTCATCCGAATGCCAGCGCAGATTTACGTCGTTCACGCGCACGACCTTGCGGCCATGAACGTCGATGATCTGGCGGTCGAGGAGATCCTGGCGCAGAAGGATGAAGTTTTCATCGCCCTGCAATGGATTGAGAGCAGCGTCCGGACGTAACTCGAGGGCGCCGCTGGGCGTCCAGTGGACCTCACGCGACGAGACGATTTCGAGACCCTTGCGGGTCTTAAGGACGAGCCCGGCGACGCGACCGGCGTCGGCGCCTGTGCCTACGGCCACATCCCGGACGCGGCCGCGCATGCGGCCCTTCGCGCTCGTCACCGGAGTGCCGAGGAGGCCCGTCAGCGTGCGCGGAGAGGTTTCGTCCGACATGGGTCGCTTTCCCGGCTTGAGTGTATCAGCCGGTTCTGTCGGTCTGGGCTGCAAAGCGAGCGAGATGGCAGGGGTTGATTGGGGTGACCAACGGTCTTCCGGCGGGCGCCCCGGTGGTTGGGCTGCGGCCGGCAGCCGGCGTTGCCTTTACCCTGGGGCGCATGGCCTGGTTTTGATTGACTGGCCGGAAGTATCGACATAAACTCAGCGCTGGGCGCGTCGGCGGAGGAGCATACCGGCACTGCGGCCGCCGATGAGTTCATTTCGCCTCTCTCATGTCCTCAGGACCCACTACATACGCACCGCATTCCGATCGAGTGAAGCTGGTAGTTGCTTCCTCGGTGATGCTGACATTCATTTCTTTTTGGCGAGCGGCGGCGGTGGTCCTCAACGATTTGGGCTCCTCCGCTTTCTACGCAGGCGGTATCGCCGAGCAGGCGGTAGGGAAGGCGGCTCCCTGGTTCATCCTGGGCGTGATGCTGTTCTCCTTCGCGGTGCGCGCCGTGTACGTCGAAAGCTGCTCCATGTTTACGCGGGGCGGCGTGTATCGGGTGGTGAAGGAAGCGCTGGGCGGGAACTTCGCCAAACTGAGCGTTTCGGCGCTGATGTTCGATTACATCCTGACGGGGCCGATCTCGGGCGTGTCGGCAGGACAGTACATCGTAGGGCTGTTGAACGAGCTGCTGGGCGTGGGAGCGGTGCACGGCTGGCTTCCCGCATGGATGCTGCAGGGCGCGCATACGGCGCTGCTGCTCCCGATTGACGAGACTTCGGCCGTCTTCGCTGCTGCCGTCACGATCTATTACTGGTGGCAGAACACTAAGGGGATCGAGGAGTCCACGGACAAGGCGCTGGCCGTGATGCAGGTGACCACCGTGATGGTGGTGCTGCTGCTGGGCTGGGGCTTTATAACGGCGTTCCACCGGCATGCGCCGCTGCCACCGCTGCCGATACCGGCGAACCTGCATTTTTCTCCGGATGCCCTGGGCTTCCTGAGCCACAGCAAACTGGCGACCATGCTGGGAATGTTCGGCATCCTGATGGCCTTTGGCCACTCAGTGCTGGCGATGAGCGGTGAGGAAACGCTGGCCCAGGTGAATCGCGAGATCGAGCATCCGAAGCTGAAGAACCTGAAAAGGGCGGCGATTGTTATCGCTATCTACAGCTTCATCTTCACCGGTGTGGGGACGATGCTGGCGACCATGATTATTCCGGACGCGGTGCGGGTGCCGGTCTACCGCGACAACCTGATCGCCGGCATGGCCATGTATATGTGGGGTCCGCAGGTGCTGCGGATCGTCTTCCGGGTCTTCGTAGTTATCGTGGGATTCCTGATCCTGTCCGGCGCGGTGAACACCTCGATCATCGGATCGACGGGCGTGATGATGCGGGTGGCCGAAGATGGAGTGCTGACGGACTGGTTCCGCAAGCCGCACCGCCGCTTTGGAACGAGCTTTCGCATTATCAACCTGGTAGCCGGGATGCAGTTGTTCACGATCATCGTGAGCCGCGGCAACGTGATCATGCTGGGCGAGGCGTACGCGTTCGGCGTGATCTGGAGCTTCACTTTCAACTCGCTGGCCATGCTGGTGCTGCGCTGGAAGTACAAAGGCGAGCGGGGCTGGAAGGTGCCGGTGAACCTGCGCATCGGGAAGACCGAGATCCCCATCGGGTTGTTCTGCGTATTTCTGGTCCTGCTGATGACAGCGATTGTGAATCTGGCGACGAAGAGCGTGGCCACCGAGAGCGGGGTGGTCTTTACGGCGACGTTTTTCACGATTTTTGCCATCTCCGAACGCAGAAATGCGAGCAAGCATCAGCTGACGCAGCAGCAGATGAAGGAGCATTTCCAGCTGGAGCAGCAGGACACGATCGGGCGCGAGGCGCTGCAGGTGCGGCCGGGCGGCGTGCTGGTGACCATGCGCGATGCGGCTAATCCTTATGCACTGAAATGGGCGCTGGCGCGAACACACACCGATCAGCAGGACATTGTCGTTCTGACCGCGCGGATGATGGGCGCCGGCGGCCCGGAGTATGTCGATAACCAGATCTTCAGCGAACACGAGCAGATGTTGTTTACCAAAGCCGTTTCCGTAGCCGAGAGCTTTGGAAAACATATCTCCCTTCTTGTCGTACCGGCCGGCGACGTCTTCGCGGCGCTGGTGCAGGCGGCGAACTCCCTGGAGGTAGCGGCGCTGATCTCCGGTTTGTCGACGAGAATGTCGGCCCAGGAACAGGCATTTCACGTGGGCCAGGCCTGGGAGAATCTGCCGGAACCGAAACGGCAGTTCACCTTCTATGTGGTCTCCCCGGATGGCGAGGCGGAGGCCTTCCACATTGGGCCGCACGCGCCGGCCTTGCGGGCGGAGGACGTACAGCTGGTGCACCGGCTGTGGCTGAACTTCCGGCGCGATCCGGAGATGCAGGGGCTGCACCACAGCGATATCGTGACCTATGCGCTGACGCGGCTGGCCATGGATTACGCGCGCGATAAGCAGGAGACACTGCGCAGCCTGCGCCGCTACACCCAGGATGGCAATCGGGACACGCCCCTGGGCATTGCTTATCGGTCGCCATCGCGTGAAGATCCGTCAATGCCCGCGCCGCGGCCTTCTCTGGACGATGACGATCACTAACTGTTTCGCAGGGCGCTAACTTCTGCGCACCGACGTTCCCCTGATTTGTCAACATCTTCTATCCGGGTTAGGCTCGAATGTATGGGCTTGTGAAGCTTTTGTCCTGCAGACGGGCGGCTTCTTATTCCAAGTTTGGGAGGGTATGTGGAAGTTAAGCAGATCGTTGTGGAACTGGAGAAAGAGATTGCTCGACTGAAAGAAGCGCGTGCGCTGCTGGCGGGCGCAGGGTCGGGTTCGGGAAAGCGCCGCGGTCGACCGCCAGGGAAAGCCCGGGGACCTAAGTCCGGCAAGCGCCGGTTGTCGCCGGAAGGAAGAAAGCGGATCTCCGACGCGCTGAAGCGCCGGTGGGCTGCGCGGCGCAAGGCGGACAAGTCGGGGAAAGCGGCATAATGCGGGAGCGGATCTTTGGGCCGGCCAGGCTTATGGGACCGGCTCCGGGAACCGCTCTGGGATTCACAGCGTGCGCCGGAAGAGACTCGTCGCGACGAGCAGGCAGGCGATGCCAAATCCGAAGAGAAAGAGTAAGTCAAACTGGATCGCCGCGAAACCTCCATCCTTGATCAGGATGGATTTGAGACCGTGGACCGCATAAGTGAAGGGGTCCACGATAGCGATCGCCCGCAGCCATGTGGGAAACGCCGCGATCGGGTAAATGGCGCCGCTGGGAAAGAATAACAAGGTATTCAGGACGCCGAACATGGCGCGTGGGACGAGCGGATCGTCGACGCGCACCATGAGCAGGAACATCATCCCGTTAAACGCGATGGACGTGGCGACGATGAGTAACGCCAGCTGGATGACGGCCGCCGGGTGAAAGATCACGCCGAGTCCGGCGAGCAGGGAACCAATGACGGTGAGAGAAATGCCGGAGAGGACGGCCTTGATGGCGCCGGCGACATTCAATCCCATCACCAGCTCCAGCTTGGTAATCGGAGTCACCAGATAGCCTTCGTGGACGCCGCGCGCTTTGTCGTCGATGTATAACATGCCGCCGCCGATCATGACGGAGACATACATGGCGAGGGCGATCGAACCGGCAAGAAGAAACTTCATGTACTCGACATAGGGATACAGTTCGACCGTGTCGAGTGAGATGGACGAGACGACTTTCGCCTGGATCAGCGGGGCATTGAGGGAGTCCACTACGGACTGCAGCTCGCTCTCGAGGCTGCCGCTGACAAATTGGTCGGAGTTATCGACGAGGAGGCCGATCTGTGGCGAATCGCCGGCCAGCACGCGGCGGGAATACTGCCTGGGGATGATGACGGCGGCATCGATCTTGCCGGTACGGACGTCGGATTTAGCGCTGTCCTCGTTGGTATAAGGAATGGTGCTGAACGTCCGGATGTTGGCCGCGACGGCTACGAAGGCCTCGTGAACCTTCAGGGCTTCTTCGCCGTGGTCGAGATCCACAACGCCAACGCGGGCGCGGGTGACTTTACCGCCGAAGGCGTTTCCGAGAATTACGAGCTGCACCAGCGGCAACGTCATGGACATGAGCATGAGCGCAGGGGAGCGGAAGAACTTGCGCATCTCACGTTCGACGATTGCCCACATGCGGTTCATGGCTGCATCCCCGGACGGGGCGGCATCATGAAGCTGACAGCTTTGACCTGCTCATCGCGCAGCTGGCGACCCGTGTAGTAGACAAAGACATCGTCCAGGCTGGTGTTCTGGACGTTGAGAGAGCGGATGGGGTTGGCGGCAGCCGTGGCCATCTGTACAAGCTGCGTGGTTGTGGCCGATCCGTCGGAAGTCATGATGCGATACTCGCCGGAACCGTGCGACTCCACGTTGGTAACGTCGGCGAGCTGTTGCAACTGCGCCTTACGATCCTCGGCATCGCGGGTGAACTTGACTTCGACGACGCTGGAGCCGGGAACACTGGACTTGAGGCCGAGGGGGGTATCGAGGGCCACCAGCTTGCCGTGGTCGATAATGGCAATGCGATCGCAGAGGTTGTCGGCCTCGTCCATGTAATGCGTGGTAATCAGGATGGTCAGCTTCATCCGGGTGCGCAGGTGGTCGAGCATTTCCCAGACGGCGACGCGGGAGACGGGATCAAGGCCGGTGGTCGGCTCGTCGAGGAAGAAAATCCTGGGATTGTGGACGAGGCCGCGGGCGATCTCCAGGCGCCGCCGCATGCCGCCGGAGAGGGTTTTGGTCTGGGCCTCGCGCCATTTGGTCAGATCGACGGCCTCCAGCAGCTCGGCGATGTTGCGCTCGCGCTGGACGCGGGGCACACCGTAGAGCTTGGCGTAGATGGAGAGGTTTTCCTCGACGGTGAGGTCGATGTCGCTGGTGAGCGCCTGGGGGATGACGCCGATGAGATGGCGGACGGTGTCGGCCTCGTGCATCACGTCGTGTCCGGCAATGAGGGCGCGGCCCTCGGTGACGGGGATGAGGGTGGTCATCATGCGGATGAGGGTGGATTTGCCCGCACCGTTGGGACCCAGCAGGCCGAAGATTTCGCCGTCAGCCACATCGAAGGTGACGCCTTTGACGGCTTCAAAGGTCCCGTAGCGCTTGACGATGTTCTCCACCGCGATGGCAGGCGGCGAAGCTTGCTGCGGCTCGGTTGGTTTTGCTGCCTTTTCCCGAGTCATGGATGCACCAGCTTGTCTTTGGGGAGATAGACATAAGCAATCATGCCGGGAACGTAGCGCATGCCGGGATTGTCGATGAGCAGCTTGAGTTGGACGGTCTCGATGTCGCGCTTGCGGCGGCTGACGTCGCGCTGGGTGGCAAAGCTGGCCAGCGCAGCTTTGGCGATGACTGTGCCCTGGACGCTCGCGCCGCTGGGCATCACCACGCGGAGCTTGTCCCCGAGCTGCACCGCGTCGGCTTCGGTTTCCGGCAGGGGGGCGTAGACCCAGGTCTGTGAGAGGTCGACCACCGTAACAATGGGCGTGGCCGGGGAAACGACCTCGCCCTGGCGCGCGGCCCACACATTCACGATGCCGGTGACCGGGGAGACGACCTTCGCGTAGCCGAGCTGTACCTGCGCCTGGTCGAGCAGATCCTGAGCATTGCGCAGATCGGCGCGGGTGGAATCGACGGTTTGCGCCGCGACTTTAGCCTGATACAGATTGGCTTCGGCAGTTTTGAGCGCGGCCTGCTGAGCGGAGACGTTTTCGCGGGCGGACTCGACTGCAGCCTTTGCCGCGTTCAGGCTGGTAACCATCTCGTCCCGCGTCTGCTCGCTGGCCACGCCGGCTTTGGCCAGCGCGACGGCACGGCTGGTATCGGCTTCCTGATGCTCGTATTGGGCCTGCGCCTGGGCGAGGGCGGCTTGCGCGACCCGCAACTGGGCTTCGGCGGCAGTGACCTGCGCGGCGGTCTCACCGACGGTTTGCCGTTCCGTGTCACGGGAGCCGGCGACCTTATAGCGGGCGCCGGTCACGCTGGCCTGGGCGGCATTGCGCGCCGCGGCCAGGTCGTCGGCTTCAATCGTGGCCACCATCTGGCCGGCGGTAACTCGTTGTCCTTCGGTGACGTCCAGAGAGGCGATGCGACCCTGGATACGCGAGCTGACAACCACCTCGTTCGCGTCGACGGTGCCCACGAGCTGCAGATCGGTGCTGCGATTCGTAGACAGGAAATACCAGACGAGCGCGACCACGGTGAGCACGCCCATGATGATGAAAATGCGGTTGCGTGGTTTCATGCAGTCTTTTTCTCCTGGAACGCGTGTTCCGGAATGGGCATGGAGGCCAGCACCTGGCGGGCGAGCTGCGCTCCATGGCGACGATCGGTGAAGATCGCCTGACCCAGGAATTCGATGGCCAGCCGGCGCCGGTCCACGATCGAGGAGCTATCCAGCGGATCGACGGGCATGACAAGGCGCACCATCGGCGCGCTGAGGAAATAGAAGACGTTGGCGCCGAGGGCGGCATACATCATCTGCATGGGATCGACACGGCAGAGTTCGCCCGAGCGCATGCCCTCCTGCACGATCTGGTCGGCGCGGCGGAAGATCGGCTCGAAGGCCTTTTTGGCCAGGATGTTCATAGCGCTGGACTGGCCGTCGCGGTAGCGGACCATCTCCTGCTGCATGAGGGCCTGAAAGCCCTGCTGGCTGAGGATGCGATCGAAGTGCTGGAGCACGAAGCGGAGGAACCGCTCGCCGGCGCTGCATTTCATGTCGAGCACGGCCAGCGCGCTCTCCGCGACCTGGATGGCGACGGCTTCCAGTGCGGCGCCGTAAAGGGATTCCTTGTCGCGAAAGTAGTAGTAGAGGAGCGCCTTGTTCACCTGGGCAGCGGAGGCGATCGTGCTGGTGCGGGCGCAGGCCAGGCCGTGCTCGCTGAACTCGCGAATGGCGGCGTGAAGGATGCGGGTGCGGGATTTGTCGGCTTCGGCCAAAGGTTGAGAGTGAGCCATGATTAACTGGTTAGTTAAACTAACCATTTAGTCAAATATTAGGACGAAATGGGACGTCTTCGCAAGGATTTAGCCTCGAAAAATCACAAAATGTGTTGCAGTGTATCAGAGAACTAGTACACTGATCGCGATGAAAGACAAGCTGGTGCAGGCTTCGGAGTTTGCGTTTCGGCTCAACGCTCACAGCGGAGTTCCGGTCTACCGGCAACTGATCGATCAGGTGCTGAGCGCGGTGGCCCTGGGCATATTGCGGGCGGGCGATCAGCTGCCGACGGTGCGGCAGGTGGCCGTCGATCTGGCCATCAACCCGAACACGGTGATGCGCGCCTATCGCGAGATGGAAATTCGGAGAATTCTGGACACCCAGCAGGGTGCAGGGACCTTCGTTGCGGAACCAGCAGCCGAAGCCCCAATCGAGGAACGCGCGCGGCAGATGACGCAACTGGTGAGCGAATTCGTAACTCGCGCAGGATCGCTTGGCTTCACGATCGAGGAACTGATGCAGGCGTTGCGGGATTTACAGCAGGGCGAAGAACCGAGGAGGAAAGCATGAATCGGCAGAAGCAGTTCAGCGCGGTAGGCGTAGGCGTGATGCTGGTGTTGCTGGCGAGTGGGCTGATCGTGACGAAGGTCACGAACCAGCCGCTGTACGCGTTGGCAGGAGCGCTGGCGGGTTTGTATTTTCTGTTCGCGATCAAGGTCGTCGATCAGTGGGAGAAGGTGGCGCTGCTGCGCTTCGGCCGTTACCGCGGGTTGCGCGGGCCGGGAGTCTTTCTGATCGTGCCGGTTGTGGACGTGCTGAGCCGCTATGTCGATCAGCGGGTGCGGGTGACGACGGTGAGCGCGGAGTCGGCGCTGACGCGCGACACGGTGCCGGTGAATGTGGACGCCATCATTTTCTGGCTGGTATGGAATGCGGAGAAATCGATCCTGGAGGTCGAGGATTTCATGCAGGCCATCAGCCTGGGATCGCAGACAGCGCTGCGGGAGTCGATTGGGCGGCACCATCTGGCGGAGATGATCACGGACCGCGAGGCTCTGGGGCACGAACTGCAGAAGATCCTGGATGAGAAGACGACGCCGTGGGGGATTACGGTGCAGTCGGTAGAGATTCGGGATGTGCGGATACCGCAGGCGCTGGAGAATGCGATGTCGCAGCAGGCGCAGGCGGAGCGAGAGCGGCAGGCGCGGGTGATTCTGGGCGACGCGGAGGTGCAGGTGTCGGAGAAGTTTGCCGACGCGGCGAAGGTGTACGCGGAGAATCCGGTCGCGCTGCACCTGCGCGGCATGAACATGCTGTACGAGGCGATGCGTGACAAGGGATCGATGGTGATTGTGCCATCTTCAGCCGTGGAAACGATGGGACTGGGCGGGACGCTGGCGGCGACAGCAGTGAGCAAGCAGATGTAATGGAGGATGGTTATGCGAAGCGCGGCGATCGTTCTGGCAGGGGTGATGGGGTGGGCGGCGTTTGCGATGGGGCAATCCACGCCCGCAGCGCCGACAGTGAATTATGTCACTGCGCAGCCGGGGGTGAGGCTGGAGGTGCTGGACTGGGGCGGTCCGCCGGCGCACGGGCCGAGGACGGCGCTGATTTTTCTGGCCGGGTTGGGACAGACGGCGCACGTATTCGATGACTTCGCGCCACGCTTCACAGGGCAATATCACGTTTACGGGATCACGCGCCGTGGTTTTGGGGCGTCAAGCCAGCCGGCGCCGACGGTCGCGAATTATTCGGCGGGTCGGCTGGGGATGGATGTGCTGGCGGTGATGGCGGCGCTCCATCTGGATCGCCCGGTGCTGGTGGGGCATTCGATCGCCGGCGAGGAACTGAGCTGGGTGGGAAGCGTGCATCCCGAGCAGGTGTCGGGGCTGATTTATCTGGATGGGGCACTGGGATTCGCGTATTGCACAAATGCGCCCGATGACTGGGTGGTGGCGATGGCGGACTTGTGGCAGCGGCTGGAGGCTCTGCGGGGAGGTGCGAGTCTCGATGAGGGATTGGCGCAGGGCATGCTGACGAGCACAACGCAATTCCGTGACGATCTGCAGCCGCTGACTCGGCAACTGGCTGAGATGCCGCGGGGATTGCCGACGCCGTCGCCCGTGACGCTGGCGGTGATGTTCGGCGAGCAGGAATTCAAAGCGATCCGCGCGCCGGCGATGGCCATCTTCGCCTGTCCTCACTCGGTTCGGTCGATGCCGGGAATCGGTACAGATCGCGCGGCGCTGATCCGGGAAGACGCGGCGCGGTGCACAGCGCAGGCGAACGCGTTCGAGCAGGGAAATCCGGCAGACCCGGTGGTGCGGATCGCCAATGCGGATCATGCGGTCTTCCGGTCAAATCCGGATGTGGTGGCGCGGGCTATGCGGGACTTTCTGGGAAGCTTCGGTGAGCGCGCTCAGTGCCCGTGGGGTCCGGGTCGCCCTGTGGGTTCGTGAGAAGGAGACTGCGGCGGCTTGTTCGAGAAGCGGCCGAGCAGGAACATAGCCAGCCCAAAGGTGAGCATCACCAGGCCCCAGATGAGATTGATGTCCATGCCGGCGGAGCGTACATAGATGGCGCTGCCGCGAGTGACCAGGCCATAGAGGGAGAGAATGGCGCCGACGATCAGGAACAACAGGCCCATCGGGATGCGGAGATCGAGACTCATGCGTTTCCTTCTCTCTAGCGGAAGATCAGATTGAGGCCGATGCCCAGCAGGATCAGCCCAACGGCAATGACGCTCGGCCGCGCGTACCAGGCCATGTGGTGCTCGACCGGCTTTGGCGTGAGTGAGTAAACCAGGCCTACGAGTTCCTTCTCAGGTCGCGGCCTGGTGACGAGACTCAGGATGATGGTCAGCACGAAGTTGACGGTGAACGCGAAGATCGCCTGCCAGTAGTCCAGCGCCATCTCGCTGGGGTAGGTGTGGATCACGTGGATCCAGCCGCCATGCACGCCCGTATGGGCGCCGGCAGAAATTGTGAGTCCGTGATGGATGATAGCGGCCAGGGTGCCGCTGGCCAGGCCGAAGAAGGCTGCGTGTCCAGTGGTGCGCTTCCAGAACATTCCCAGCAGGAAAGTCGCGAAGAGGGGCGCGTTCACGATGGAGAAGACCAGCTGCAGCGTGTCCATGATGTTGTTAAAACCCATGACGACATAGGCCGTCGCCATGGAGATGAGGATGCCGACGACCGTGGTCCATCGGCCCATTTTGAGGTAGTGCGCGTCGCTGCCGTTCTTTTTGATATAGGACTGGTAGATATCGAAGGTCCAGACCGTATTGAAAGCGGTGACGTTGCCGGCCATGCCGGACATGAAGCTGGCCAGGAGAGCCGTGAGTCCGAGGCCAAGGATGCCGGTCGGGAAGTAGTAAAGCAGCATGTTGGGAATGGCGAGGTCGTAGTCCAGCACGGGCTGGCCGTGGGTATCGAGCATGACCTTGCCGGTGACGGGGTCGACCTTGGCTGGGATGAGTCCGCGGCCGGCGATTAGATTTCCGGAAGCGGATGCGACAGCGCCCACGGGTTTGGCATGCGTCAGGGTATGCTCCATGACCGCCGGCGTGGCAATGGCGATGAGTCCGGGCAGAATCACGAGGAACGGGAAGAACATCTTCGGCAACGCAGCAATGAGCGGCACGCGGCGGGCGGATTCCTCGGAATTGGCCGCCATGGCGGTTTGAATGACGAGGAAGTCCGTACACCAGTAACCGAAGGAAAGGACGAAGCCCAGTCCGGCGACCAACGGAAACCAACTGACGCCCAGCGGGTTGGTGGTGGCGCTGCCCATGCCCTGCCAGGAATGCAGGTAGGTTGCGGGGAGGGCGGTTTTCAGGCCTTGCCATCCGCCGACATTTTTCAGGCCCACCCAGACAAGCGGGACAAACCCGGCGACGATCAGGAAGAACTGCAGGACCTCGTTATAGATGGCGCTGGTGAGGCCGCCAAGGAAGATGTAACAGAGCACGATGAGGGCAGAAAGGAGGATGGCAAAGTGGAAGATCCAGTCCAGCGGCAGACCGAGGTCGATAAAGACCTTGTCGAAGACATGCAGCGTCTGAATGAGCCGGGCCATGGCGTACATCGAGATGCCGGAAGAGAAGACTGTCATCACGGCAAAGGTGCAGGCGTTCCAGGCGCGAGTCTTTTCATCGAAGCGGAGACGGAGAAATTCGGGCACGGAGCGCGCCTTCGATCCGTAGTAGAAGGGCATCATGAAGACGCCGACGAAGGCCATGGCGGGAATGGCGCCAATCCAGTAAAAGTGGCTGGTGACGATGCCGTACTTGGCGCCCGAGGCGCCCATGCCGATGACTTCCTGGGCTCCGAGGTTGGCGGAGATGAAGGCCAGTCCGCAGACCCAGGCCGGCAGCGAGCGGCCCGCCTGCAGGTAGTCCTTGCTGGTCTTCATGAAGCGCTTGAGTGCAAAGCCGATGCCCAGCACAAAAGCGAAGTACAGCAGCATGATGAGCCAGTCGACGTAGGTGAGATTCAAGCTCGGGGATTCCTTTCAGGGGTGCCGCATACGCCGTCGCAGGTGAATGTACACGGTTGCATCAGTTGAAGTCCAGGCGCGAAGAGCCCGCCGTTCCTGTATCGGATGCAGATGCTAAAAGAGTGTCAAAGCGACTGGACTGGAATTAGCGTCAGGTCGTCGATCAATCCGACTTCCTTCTGGACGAAGGGTTCCGCGTAACGTACCCCGCCCAGCAGCCCGTAATGGCGCGCTTCGGCAAGGGTGCGTTCCCGAATTTCATTCTCGGGAACGAACAGGCCGCTCCCCGCGGATTGATTCGCGTATTGCGACTGATAGGCCATCAGCGCCCGGTGGCGGTCCTCGATGAACGGCGTGATGTTCACCACGAAGGTGGGTCGGACGTCGGCATAGAGGCTCGCGTAAACAATCTTGAAGGGGCGATGCGGCGCAGTGCCGGTCTCAATTTTGGCCAGGCCGGCGAGGAAGCAAGCCTCGTAGCCCAGGGTGGCGGAGGTGTAGTGGTCGGGGTGGCGTCCGGTCCAGTAGGGAAGGATCACCACTCGGGGACGCACACGGCGGAGCACCTCGACGATCGCCAGTCGATTCTCCCAGGTGTTCTCCACGCGGCTGTCGGGGATGTGGAGGGCCTCGCGCCAGCCCACGCCCAGGATGCGGGCCGCTTCGGCGGCTTCGGCGGCGCGCTCCTCAGCGGAGCCCCGGGTTCCTGCCTCGCCACGGGTCAGGTCCAGAATGGCGGTGGAGACGCCAAGGGAGTGCAGGCGGAGCAGGGTACCTCCGCAGGTCTGCTCCACATCGTCGCGATGGGCGGCAACAGCGAGTACGTCAGCGATCGATGGTTCCACCATGCGCGCCTGGCTGTCCGGTCAACGGTCAGTAGATGGTATTGTTGGCATCGCTGCTGGCGTCCATGTAAGCCGCGTCGATGGCTGTGCCGGCCACGGTCACGTTAGAGTTATCCAGCGCGGCCATATTCGTTGTGTTGTAGATGTAAATCTGGCCGCCTTCGGTGGTGTAGACCTTGTGCAATCCAGTGATCGCGGCAATGCCGGTGCCGTCGCCTTTGTAGGAGCTAAGGGTGGCGGTGTTGGTGGCGGTGTTGAACATGGTCACACAGCCGAAATCCTGGCTGCCACCGGTCTGCGATTGCTGGTAGCGGGGGCCCTGATTGCAGCGGGACGAGCCGATCCAGAGGGTATTATCGTCGGCAAAGACCATACGGGTATGCAGGCCGTCGCTGATGGAATAGGTGCCGGCGATGGTGTTGGCGGGCGTGTTGAGAATGGTGAGAAAACCCGCAAAGAGGCCACTGGATGGCTGGAGTTGTTGCCCGCTCACGTAGAGGGTATTCCCGCTGAAAATGGCATTACTGGCGCCGTTGGGAACGGCAGTATTCGCCTCGGCCTGGAGCGCAATCCCACTGGCACCGACACTGGCGGGATTAAGCGAGGATGCCCCAATGGGAATGGTGGTGATGCTCGCAGTGGTGCCGCCGCATTCCGGTCCGCAGTTCAGGACATAGGCCGTGGTGCCATCCGGTGAGAAGACGGCCTTGACCGGATGGTCGAAACTGGCGGACGCTCCCGTACCGACGGGAAAGACGCACCAGGTGGGGAGCGCCTGCGGCTCGCAATCCTGGGCCTCGGCCGAATGGGCCACGCCCGTAGCATCGGTGTAGGTGTAAACGAAGTGAGGATTGTTCTGGGCCGCGAACTGCTCGGTCTCAGTGAGATGAACAACGCTGTAGACGGCAAAGGTGGAGGGATCCAGGGACGGGTTAACCGTTGGATCATCCGAAACCGACGAGGCCTGGGTAGCGTTCTGGACGAAAACCAGGGCCACGGTCCCTCCCGGATTCACCGAGATTCCATACGCGTTGGGGAGGTTCAGGGTAAGCGAGGTGCCTTTCTCGCGATCGACGACACTGATGACGTGGGTGGCCGGGTTGGCCGCGTAGACATAGTTCAGATCGCGGCTGACGGCAATTCCATTGTAAGGACTGACCTCAGTGCCGCTGGAAATGCCACCGGGGATCGTGACGGTGGCTTCCACCTTCTCCTGCGCATAGCTGACCAGGGTCAGGCTGCCGTCGCCCTCACTATAGACAGCGCCCCCTTCCTGTTCCGGCAGGTTCTGAATGGTGAGCGGCAGTTTGCCGGAAAAGCCGGAGATGGTGAAGGCTCCGCCGGAAGTGTTGAAAGGGTGACGGATGTCGTAAAAGGCATCCATGAAGGGCAGCGCCCCCGTGGCCAGCGGGCTGGGGTTCTGCTCGGCGATCAGGACCCGGTTCAGCACCTTGCTGGGGGGAAGACTGCGCCCCGCGAAATAGAAATTCTTGCCGCAGGAGACAGCGGCCAGGCAAATCACAAAAAGCGCGCTGAGAACACCACAGAAATACGGGAGACTTCTCTTCTTCAAAACGGTAGAACCTCGCCCTGACCTTGCTGATAACGGATTACGGGAAAGGCAAGTATATCAGGGCGGCCGCACCTTTTTTGCCGCGCAAGCCGGGCCCATGACCTGCACGCGTCTGCCCTGCGTTAACCGCTTCGTGGAGTGCACGGGCTATGCGGCAAGCCCTGATACCATGATCGAGAGACACCCCCATGCCCAACCGACTGGAATCGCTTTTTGGCCGGCGCACCGTTCTCTGTGACGGCGCCATGGGCACCTCTTTATACGCGCGCGGCGTGTTCATCAACCGCTGTTTCGACGAGTTGAATCTCTCCCAGCCGGAGCTGGTCAGGGCCGTCCACGAAGAGTACCTCCAGGCCGGCGCGGAGATTATCGAGACGAATACCTTTGGCGCGAACGCCGTTCGCCTGGATCGCTATGGTCTGCGGGATAAGGTAGCGGAGATTAACCGGGCCGGCGTGGCAATCGCGCGCCAGACGGTGCGGCAGCTGGCCGACAAGCAGGCAGGCACAGCCTGGGTGG
Source organism: Acidobacteriaceae bacterium (assembly GCA_035656855.1). GTDB lineage: Bacteria > Acidobacteriota > Terriglobia > Terriglobales > Acidobacteriaceae > Palsa-343. Next base: position 17,457 of record DASRRO010000056.1, read on the forward strand.
CGGGATCGGTTGGCCCGCTGGGTGTGCATCTGGAGCCGCTCGGCAAGACCAGCCTGGAGGAAGCCCAGGATGCATTCACGGAGCAAATTCGCGCTCTGACCGCGGGAGGTCCCGGGGTGGGCGTCGATCTGCTGATTATTGAAACCATGCCCGCGCTCAATGAGGCGGAACAGGCTGTGCTGGCGGCTCGCGCGGCGGCTCCGGATGTGCCGGTGGTGGTGATGGTGACGATCGACGAAGAGGCAAACTGCCTCGACGGCGCATCGGCGGAAACCGCTGCAACCCGCATCGCCTCCTGGGGGGCGGACGCCATGGGCGTGAACTGCAGCGTGGGACCGGCCACCGTGCTGACTGCCATCGAGCGCATGGCCGCCACGACCAGCCTCCCGCTGATGGCGATGCCCAATGCCGGCATGCCGCGTTCCGTGGACGGCCGCAACATCTATTTATGCTCTCCGGAATATATGGCGAGCTTCGCGCGCAAATTCACGCGCGCCGGCGTGCAGTTCATCGGGGGCTGTTGCGGCACAACCGCGCAGCACATCCGGGCTATGAAGTCCGCGCTGCGGGCCACCGAGGCGCAGGCGGCGAGCCAGAGGGCGTCACGGCAGGAGCCGATTGTGACCGAGACGCCGCCGGTTCACGTCTCCGAACGGTCGCGTCTGGGGCGGCTCATCCACGAAGGCGCTTTTGTGACCATGGTGGAGATTGTGCCGCCGCGAGGTATCGACTGCGCCAAAGAGTTAAAGGGTGCGCAGGAGATGGCTGACATCGGCGTGCATGCCATCAACGTGCCGGACTCACCGCGCGCCTCGGCGCGCATGAGCGCTCAGAGCCTCTGCATCCAGATCCAGCAGAAGACCCGGATCGAGACGCTTCTGCACTACACCTGCCGCGACCGCAATGTGCTCAGCATCCAGAGCGATCTTCTGGGCGCGGCCTCGATCGGGCTGAAGAACGTGCTCTGCCTGACCGGCGATCCGCCCAAGCTGGGCAACTATCCCGACGCCACGGCGGTTTACGATGTGGACGCGATTGGGCTGGTGAATATCGTACGGCGGCTGAATCACGGGCTGGACATTGGCAGCAATCCCATCGGCGCTTCAACGGGATTCACGATTGCCGTCGCCGCGAACCCGGGCGTGCCGGACATCGACAACGAGATCCGGCGCTTTGCCTGGAAGGTGGAAGCCGGTGCGGAGTATGCGATCACGCAGCCGGTTTTCGATCTGCGTGTGCTGGAGTCGTTTCTGAAACGGATCGAGGGCTTCCGCATTCCCGTGGTTGCGGGGATCTGGCCGCTGACCAGCCTGCGCAATGCGGAGTTCATGAAGAACGATCTGCGGGTGAGCGTGCCGGACGAGATTCTGATCCGCATGCAGAAGGCCGCCACGCCGGAAGCAGCGCGGGCCGAGGGTGTGCGCATCGCCCAGGAGATGCTGGCGGCTGCACGGAGCATGGTGCAGGGAGCGCAGGTGAGCGCGCCCTTCGGACGCTACAGCGCCGCGGCAGAAGTGCTGGCGGCGGTACTGCCCGAAGCGCAGCCCACAGTCACTGCGCCCGCGGCGGCTCGGGAGGGATCCAAAGTTGCCCAACTTTGAAGATTCTCTGAAGAAGCTGGAAGAGATCGTCGCCCAGCTGGAGCGCGGCGACGTGCCCCTGGAAGAGTCGATCCGCCTTTTCGAAGAGGGCACGCGCCTTTCCGGCGAATGCCGGAAGCAGCTCGAAGAGGCCGAAGGCAACGTGGAGATGCTGGTAAAACAGCGCGACGGCTCGATGAAGCGCGAGGCTTTCGGCAAGTCCTGAGCCTGCCTATACTCCGAAAAATGTCAGACAGTTGCGGGTTGAGCCGCCGCCTGCGTCAGGTGCGCACGCACGAACTCAACCAGCTCGTCGGATACATAAGACGGCGGAGCAATCCGGAAGCGGGGCTTGTCTGACAGAGCGGGCAGATCCAGGCCGTTCCCGTCAGCGGAGGTGGTCATGTTCGACACCAGCAGAACCGCATCGGCGCGATTCAGGAACCGGCGCGCCGAGTCCTTGAAGTCTGCAACGGCCGGGTCGAGCACTGTGAGATACAGGTCGGGCTGCAGGAATTCAAGAACGCTGTTCGACTCGAGGATCGCGTTCTCCGATCGGGCCAGCTCCTGGGCGACGCGCGGCATGGCGTCGGACAAGGTGCCGATCCGGGTGCGAACCCAGATCGATCGCTCGGCCCCCGCAGCGAGAAATCGCGAGGTGTCGGTACCGGTGGTGGGGTCGCGTTCGAGGCTCACCGCTACGCAGGCATCCTCTGTCTGACACTGGCATGGCTTGCCGTCGGCCGTGCAGAACCCGTGGCCGTACTGGGTGATCTTGAAAGCGGACCAGCGCATCTCCGGCAGGCGGGCGATGAGGCCGGCGACGACCGAGGTTTTGCCGATGTTGCGCGTGTGTCCGCCGACGACCACGACCGCCACGATTACTCCTCCTTTGGATTCGATCCGCGCGCGAGACGCGCCAGCGCAGCCAGTTCCTTCAGATATTGATGCAGCGGCCGGGCCGGGCGGCCCCAGAAGACAACGCCGCGGCCATGGACCTTCTTGTGCGTGAGGACACCGGAGCCCGAGCCGAGGATGACCTCCTCGTCCACGATGGCGTGGTCCCCAATGCCCACCTGGCCGCCGATGATCGCGTTCGCGCCAATGCTGCTGGAGCCGGAGACGCCGGTCTGTGCGGCGATGACCACGTCGTGTCCGACGCGAACGTTGTGGCCCAGGTGGACGAGGTTGTCGATCTTCACACCGCGCTCGATGCGGGTTTCTTCCAAAGCTCCACGGTCGATGGTAGTGTTGGCGCCAATCTCGACATCATCCTCAATCACCAGCCGGCCCTGCTGGGGAAACTGGAGATAGCGACCGGTGTTCGCGTCGGGCACGTAACCGAAGCCATCGGAGCCGAGCACCGCGCCGGCATGGACAATCACGTTGTCGCCGAGCTCGGTTCCGGCATAGATCACGACGCGGGGGTAGAGATGGCAGTGAGCGCCGATGACCACTCCGGCGCCGACGACCGCACCTGAGTCGATGCGTGCGCCTGTGCCGACGCGGACATTGGCCTCAATGACGGCGCCTGCGCCCACCGAGACCTCCGGGCCGAGCTGGGCCGAGGGATGCACTACCGCGGCCGGATGCACGCCGGATGCGACTGCCGCGGGGCGCAGGAGACGAGCTGCCTGCGCGAAGGCCAGCTTCGGCTGGGTGACCAGCAGCAACGATTTCCCCGGGCCATGCTCTGCCAGTTTTGGGTTGAGAAGGATGGCGGCTGCGGGCGAGGCGAGGCCACGGGCCAGGCTCTGCGCGTCCTCGGCAAAAACCAGCGTCTGCGGAGTCGCTGCCTGCGCGCCGGCCACGCCTTCCACTTCCACATCCGCGCCGGACAAACGCAGCTCCGCGTTCAGGGCCTGAGCCACCTGGGACAGTTTCATTTGTTCTTCAGAGTACAGCGGAGAAGGGAAGAAGGGCAGCGGGACTATTTCTCGCGGGCGACGACGAACTCGGGCATCCACTGCAGGGCACGCTTGTATTCCGAGTCGGGCAGGACGGCCAGTGCCGCCTGAGCGGCAGCCGCATAGGTAAAGGCGGCCTGCATAGCGTAGTGCATGGACTGGTTCCGATTCAGGATGCGCAGGATCTCCTCGTGGGAGACACGCTCGAAGTTCTGGTCATCGAGCACGGTCTGGATGGCTGCACGTTCCGACAGAGTGCTTCCGTTCTCGAGCGTATGGATCACGGCCAGCGTAGCCTTGCCCTCGCGCAGGTCGCTGGCAACCGGCTTGCCCAGAACCTCTTCGGTGGCGGTCAGGTCGAGCACATCGTCGACGATCTGGAACGCGAGGCCGAGATTGCGCCCGTACTCGCCCAGCGAGTCTTCCGTGGCCTGATCCGCACCGGCCAGCACCGCGCCCAGCCGCATCGAAACCTCGAAAAGGCAGGCGGTCTTGCGGTAGATGAGATCGGTGTACTCACTCTCGGAAATCGGCTTGCCCAGGCGCTCCATCTGGAGCAGTTCGCCCTCGACCATCTGCTGGGTGAGTCCGATGAGCAACTGGAGCACGCGGAAGTTGCGCTCCTCCAGAGCTACGCGGAAGGCCTGCATGTAGAGCCAGTCGCCGGCCAGCACGCATTTGCCATTGCCCCAGGTGTGATTGGTAGAAGGCCGCCCCCGGCGGGTATCCGCCCCGTCAATGATGTCGTCGTGGACCAGAGTGGCCGTATGCACCATCTCCACCACGGCTCCCAGGCGGATCATGCCGTGCGCCGTGTAGCCGAGGCTGCGCGCCGCCAGCAGCAGCAGCGACGGGCGAATGCGTTTGCCGCCGCCCTCGCGCAGGTAATCGGAAATCTCGGTAATGGCCTGGACCGACGAAACAGCGTCCGCGCCGAACTCGCGTTCAATGGCCGCAAGGTCGTCGTGGAGTAGTCCGAAGACTTCCCTGGCCGTCGATGTCGCCGCAGTACTCACTCAGTCGATTCTCCCACCTGCCAGGCCTGCCGTTTAGGTCGAACGGTAATTCGTGAACTGCATGTCGAGTCCCAGGTCGCGGCCGCGCAGCAGCGCGATCACTTCCTGGAGCGCATCGCGATCCTTACTCGAGACACGGACCGTATCTCCCTGGATGGATGCCTGCACCTTTTTCTTTGAGTCTTTGATGATCTTAACGATTTCCTTCGCTTTTTCGCCGGCAATACCCTGTTGCAGGGTCACCTTCTGGCGAACCGTGGAACCGGACGCCGGCTCGATGGTGCCGAAGGTCAATGCTTTCAGCGAAACGCCGCGCTTGACCAGCTTCTGACGCAGGATCTCGGTGACGGCTTCCAGCTTGTAGTCGTCGGCCGACGCCAGCTGGATCGCGTCCTCGCCCTCCAGCCGGACCTCCGACTTCGAATCCTTCAGGTCAAAGCGGGTACGGACTTCCTTCGTCGCCTGTTCGATGGCGTTGCGCACTTCCTGCAGGTCGACCTTGCTCACGATGTCGAAAGAGTTCTCCGCTGCCATTTCTCGCCTCTGTCTCTCTAGATTATCCGCTACCGGGCAGACTCAGGGGCAGGGGAGGATTTTTGGGTCCGGAAAAAGGCACGGAAGTTATCCGCGGTGGTGTCGGCAACGTGTTCCGGATCGAGGCCGCGCAGCGCGCCGACCTGCACCGCGACCTCCTTCACCCAGGCCGGTTCGTTGCGCTTGCCGCGGTTGGGCATCGGGGCCAGAAACGGGCAATCGGTTTCAATCAGCATACGATTCAGAGGAACGGCAGCAGCGGCATCGCGGATCACTTGGGCTTTGGGGAAGGTCACATTGCCGGCGAAGGAGATGAGAAATCCCAGGTCCATCGCCCCCTGCGCGTGCCGCCATTCCCCGGTAAAGCAGTGCAGGATACCGCCCAGGCCGGTGGGCGCCCACTGGCTCCGCAGCATCTCCAGGGTGTCGTCCCAGGCGTCGCTGCTGTTATCGGAGGGGCGGCAGTGGATAATGATCGGCCTTTTTCGCGCTGCCGCGATCTCCATTTGCCGGGCGAAGACCGTCTTCTGCACATCGCGCGGGGAGTGGTCGTAGAAGTAGTCGAGACCGATTTCGCCGCAGGCCAGGACTTCGGGTTGCTGCAGCAAGCTGTCAATTTTCGCGAGAGCCGCCTCGTCCGCCAAACGCGCCTCGTGGGGATGAACGCCGGCGCTGGCCCAAATCTTCGGAATGCCCGGCCGGCCGGCATACTGGCGGCTGAGAGCGAGGGCCTGCTCCATCGTGTCCGGCCCTTCGCCAATGCCAATGGAGAGAATCTCGCGCACGCCGGCCGCCCATGCACGCTCCAGCAGCGCATCGCGGTCTTCGTCATAGCGGGGACTGTCGAGGTGGGCGTGGGAGTCGATCATCGCGCTATTTCAGCCGCGCCCCGATTTCCACCTCCTCGAGGAAGCCTGCCAGCACCGCGCGTCCGCCTTCGACGGACGCAGCGACAATCATTCCGTTCGACTCAAGGCCGCGCAGCTTGCGCGGGGCCAGGTTGGCGACGATGACGACCTTGCGCCCGATGAGCGATTCCGGCGTATATGTTTCAGCGATGCCGGCGAGAATCTGCCGGGTTTCGTAGCCGAGATCGACTTCAAGGCGCAGCAGCCTGTCGGCTTTGGGCACGCGCTCGGCCACCTTGACCTGGGCCACACGCAATTCGACTTTGGTGAAATCGTCGATGCTGATCTTCTCGCCGGGAACGGCTGCCGGAGCAGCCGGGGCGGGGGGTGGGGCAGGGGCAGCCGCTTGCGCGGCAGACCGCCTCGGTGCGCCAAACATTTCGCGCAGTGTCTCACCGATCGCGTTGTCAAACGCCGTGACCGCCGCCGACTCGCTGGTTGATTCCGCCATCGCCACGGCCAGGCCGTCGATCAGGGAGTGCAGCTTCGAGATGCGCGCGTCGGCCGGTTTGGCCGCAGCGGGAGCAGTCGCTGCTCCATTGTTCTTCTGTTCCAGTTCGTTCATGCGCGTAATCGCCTCCTTGTCGGCGCGGGGGAAGAGGGGAGAGGCTTCGCCAAGCTTTGTGCCCGGCTTAAGGCCGCCCCACTCGAGGTTCTTCAAATCCGCTTCGTGAATGTCGCCCAGGCCCAGTTGCGCCCAGACCTTGGCCGCCGCTTCCGGGATGACCGGATAGACGAGCGCGGTGATGATGCGAATGGCCTCCGCGGCGGTGTAGAGCACGGTTGCGCGGAGCGCGCGCTGCTGCTCGTCGGTGACGCCGTCGGGCTGCTTCCAGGGCGCAGTCTCGGTCAGATATCCATCAACGGCGGCGACCAGGAACCAAGCCTCCTTCAGCGCGCCGGAGAAATCGAGCGCCTCGAACTTGTTGGCGAACCCTCCAATGACCACTTGCGCGAGGTTTGTGTCAAATGTCTTTGTGTCTTCAAAACCGGGATTCAATGCCTGCGCTGGCTCAGGTTCCGGCACCACCCCATCGAAATACCGGCCAATCATGGCCACGGTCCGGCTTACTAAATTCCCATACCCGTTCGCGAGGTCGGAGTTGTAACGCTGCACCAGAGCATCGAAGCTGAAGCTGCCGTCGTGCCCAAAGACGACCTCACGCAGCAGGAAGTAGCGCAGCGCATCGGCGCCGAGCACATCCAGAATCGTCTCCGCGCGCACGATGTTGCCGCGCGACTTCGACATCTTGTTCTCTTCAAATAAAAGCCAGCCGTGGCCGACAATACTCTTCGGCAGCGGTATGCCGGCAGCGATGAGGAACGCCGGCCAGTAGACACAGTGAAACCGCGTGATCTCTTTCCCGACGATGTGCAGATCGGCAGGCCAGTACTTCTCAAACTTCGAAGGGTCGTCGCTGCCCCAGCCGAGCGCGGTGATGTAGTTGGCCAGCGCGTCCATCCACACATAGATCACGTGCTTTTCATCGCCCGGCACCGGAATGCCCCAGTTAAAACTCGTACGGCTGACGGAGAGATCCTTGAGGCCGGCCTTGACGAAAGCGATGACCTCGTTGCGCCGCGTCTCCGGGCGGATGAACTCCGGATGCGCCTCGTAGTACTCCAGCAGCGGACGCTCGAACGCCGAGAGCTTGAAGAAGTAGTTCTCCTCGTTCACCGTCTCGGTGATGCGCCCACAGTCAGGGCAGGGAGCGCCCGGAGGCACATCCACATAGGCCTCATCGGAAACGCAGTATTGGCCGGTGTACGACCCTTTGTAGATGAAACCTTTATCGCGCAGCAGCGCAAAGAGCTTCTGCACGGCCTGCTTGTGGCGCGGCTCGGTGGTGCGGATGAAGTCGTCGTAAGTAAGGCCCATGCGGTCCCACAGTCCGCGAAACTGTGCCGAGACGCGATCCGTGAACTCCTGCGGGCTGCAGCCGGCTTGCTTCGCCGAGCGCTCAATCTTCTGGCCGTGCTCGTCGGTGCCGGTGAGGAAAAACGTGTCGATGCCCAGCGCGCGCTTGCGCCGCGCGATGGCGTCGGCGACCACCGTGGTGTAGGTAGTGCCGATGTGCGGGCGCGCGTTGACGTAGTAGATCGGCGTCGTGAGATAGAGCGTATTTGGCTCAGCCATGGATGATGAAGAAGTCGTGCAGAAGGTGCTCATCTCATCTTAGAGCAAGGGCGAGGCCTGGGCGAAGCGGCGGCACGTTTGGGCCACTCGGCGCGCTGCGCCTGCTAAAATCACAACGAAAACTGCGGCCTTTCTTATCTCGATCGGTGGTTCCTGCGTGTATTTAGAACAACAGAAGCAGCTGCAGCAGCACCTCCGCGCCACGCTGCGCAGCCTTTATCAGATTGAAGTTGAGGCTATTGTGCTCGAGCAGCCGCCGGAGCTGGCTTTCGGCGAATATGCCACGCCGCTGGCGTTCGAGCTTGCCCGCAAGCTCCGCAAGGCGCCGCGCAAAATCGCTGAGGAGATCGTTGGCGCACTCGGGCCGGTTCCGGGATTCGCCTCCTTCGAGGTGGCCGGTGCGGGATACATCAACGCGCGTCTGAATCGCACCGTCCTGGTGCAGGCCTATGCGATCAGCGATGAGGTTCCTGCTCCGGCTGACCGTCTGCACGCCCTGGTGGAACACACCAGCATCAATCCCAACAAAGCGGCGCACGTTGGACACCTGCGGAACGCCATCCTGGGCGATACCTTCGTCAACCTGCTGCGCGCCGCCGGGAACCAGGTCGATGTACAGAACTACATCGACAACACCGGCGTCCAGGTGGCGGATGTCGTCGTGGGGCTTGTCCATCTCGAAGACCTTTCTCTGGGCGGCGTGCAGGAGCTGATGGCCGATCTCGACGACTCCGGAGAGCGCATCGACTTATACTGCTGGGATCTGTATGCACGCGTCTCGCTGTGGTACGACGCCGAACCGGCGGAAGCTCCCGCGCGGAAGAAACTTCGCCTCGACACGCTCCATGCGATCGAAGCGGGCGGTAACGACACCGCGGCCATCGCCGAGCTTGTCTCCACGGCGATCCTGCGGCGCCACCTTGAAACCATGCTGCGGCTCGGCATCGAGTACGACCTGCTGCCGCGCGAGAGCGAGATCCTCCACCTGCACTTCTGGGATCTGGCCTTCGAGCAGCTCAAAGCGAAGGGCGTTCTCTACTTCGAAACCGAGGGCAAGAACAAGGGCTGCTGGGTGATGAAACGGCCGGGTGCTGGCCGCACGGGCGGGCCGCCGGTGGAAGGCACTGAACCACCTGAGGGGCCGGATGAGGATGCTAAGGTCATCGTGCGCTCCAACGGCACCGTTACCTACGTCGGGAAGGACATCGCGTATCACCTGTGGAAGTTCGGCTTGCTGGGCCGCGACTTCGCGTATCGGCCGTTTTTCCGCTACGACGATCGCGAGTGCTGGATCTCCGCCGAAACCGGCGAAGCGAACCATCCACGCTTTGGCGGGGCGCAGGCCATCTACAACGTTATCGATTCGCGGCAGGCCGATCCGCAGGCCAATGTGATCGAAGCGCTGCGCGGGCTTGGCTACACGGATCAGGCCGCGCACTACACGCATTTCTCCTACGAGATGGTCGCGCTCACGCCGCGCTGCGCGCTCGACCTGGGCTACGAGGTTTCCGAAGAAGACCGCGCGCGCCCTTACATCGAGGTCTCCGGACGCAAGGGCTTTGGCGTGAAGGCCGATGACCTGATCGACAAGCTCATCGCCGCCACGCATGCAGAGGTGGACAGCCGCCATCCGGAACTGGGCGAGGCCGAGCGCGACGCAACCGCCCGCGCGATCGCTGTCGGCGCGCTGCGCTACTTCATGCTGCGCTACACGCGGAATTCGGTGATCGCCTTCGACTTCAAAGACGCGCTCAGCTTTGAAGGCGAGACGGGACCGTATCTGCAGTACGCCGTCGTGCGCACGCGAAGCATCTTCCGCAAGGCGGGAACTACGCCGGAGGAGGCGCTGGCTTCGTTGGCTGGTCTGGACCTCGCGCCGTATCTCAGCGGCGAGGGAACCGAGGGCATCTGGGAAGTGTGGCTGCGCGCGGCGAAAACGACGCTGCTGCTCGACCAGTGCATTCAGACGGCAGAGCCGGCCTATTTGGCGAAACATGCTTTCCAACTGGCGCAGGACTTCAGCAATTTTTACCGGCTGCACCACATTCTCAGCGAGGAAGATCCGGCGCGGAAAAAGCTGCTGCTGGCGACCGCTGCCGTTGCCCAGCGCGAGCTGATCCGGTCGCTCGCGTGGCTGGGCATCCATGCGCCGGAAGTGATGTGAGAGAGGCAGGGGTTAGGGTTTACGGCATAGGGTTTGGCGGTGCGGATGCAGATTGCAGAAACGTGGCGCTCCTTTCGATGACGCGATCGCTGATCCGCCTGGCTGTTTCCGTTGCTTGCCTCGGCCTGCTAAGCGCTTCAGCCTTTGCTGCCGTTTCTATCGCTCCGATCCCGGCTGAAGTTCGCAGCGACTACTTCACGGTCACGATCAACGGCCACACGTCGCCGGTTGTCGATGCCGTGTCCAGCTATTACCTGCTGAACTTCGATCTTGACGGGCCTGCTGTTGTCTCGGTGCGCGCGGCCGATCCGCATTTCTGGGATCGCGGCGTGGAGGTTCAGCCGATGCGTTATGGCATCCGGCCGGAGCGGCATGGCGCAGTCATTTCCTTTCGCATTCCGGGGCCGGTGAAGCTTTCCATTTCCCGGCCCGGCGACCACTTTGCCGACGCCACCATGCTCTTCCTGCTCGGCAGCCCGCCGGATGATTCCGGCATCACGGCCACCACGCCGCACGTCCGCTATTACGGGCCCGGCGTTCATCGTGAGGAGATCGATGCACAGTCGGGGGACCGCATCTACCTTGCGCCGGGCGCGGTGGTCTATGGCTCACTCAACCTCTGGCAGGTCCACGACGTGCGTGTCGAGGGCCGCGGGATGATTCTCTATGACGGTCCGCAATCGCCCGCCGGCGATGAAGGCTGGATGCAGAAGCGCGCCTGGCACTGCATCGTGATGAGCGAGTCGCAGAACGTGGAGATCGACGGCATCACATGCGTGGTGCGGAGTCGCACGTGGCAGGTGCAGATGCGGGACTCGCGCCACATCGGCTTCTACAACGTAAACATCATCGGCGGCCTTCCGCGCGACGCCAACCAGGATGGGATCGACTGGCTGGGTGGCGGCGACACCACCGTCCGCAACGCCTTTATCCGCGCCTCCGACGATGACTTTGCCCTGCAGGGCAACTGGGACGGCTACTCCGAAGAGGCGATGCACATTCCGGGGCATGACGTCACCAACATCACCATCGAAGACAGCGTGTTGTCCACGAGCATCTCGAACACGATGCGGGTTGCGTGGCCGCAGAAGACGTTCCGCAGCGCGCATGTGGCGATGCGCAATCTGGACGTTTTGCACACCGGTTACGGCGCCTGTGTGGTGCCGTTCGCCTTCTTCGAATTGTGGGCCGATCCGGGAGGGCAGGGAACCCACACTGACTTCCGCTTCAGCGATATTCGGCTGGAGGACTACTACTCGCTGATGCAGGTCCGCTATCCAAATCCAGGAGTGGACGGCATCACTTTCTCGAACGTCTCTGCGTTGGATGGGCCGCCGATGGTGCCTTCAGTACTCGCGGGCGATGTTCGCGGCGTGGTGCTGGACGGCGTGCGGACCAACGGCCGTCTGGCGAAGCACGACGCCGATGTTCCGCTCGATGTGCGGAACGGCGCGGCCGAGCCTGAGTATGGATCGGGTCTGACGGATGCCTCCTTTTCAAGCAGCGGCGGGCTGATTCGGCCGGGTCAGGCCGTCATCTTCCGCGTGCTCGCGCCAGCGCCGGGCTGGCACTACCGCTGGCTGTTCGGCGATGGGACGAGCGGCGAGGGTCGCGTCGTCCGCCATGCATTTCCCGATGCCGAGGGGACGCTGCTCGACGGTTCGGGACGATTCCGGGTGCTGCTGCATGCGACGCGGGCGCCGCATGACGAGGTCTGGTTGGCGCGCTCGCTGGTGGTGGCTCGCAAGCCGATTCCCGCGCTGGCGCTGCCGATGCCGACGCAGCCAGGCTTGGTCGTCGTCAAGAATCCGGACGGGTCAACCGACGAGGCAGGGTGGCTTCGAATTCCGGTTGACGGCGGCACCACTCTGACGCTGCTAACCAGCCGGCGCGCGACGCTGACGTTCGAGGACCTGCCGCCGGGGAAGAGTCCGGAGCTGCGGATGCAGGTGTGCGGGTCGCTGGGCGATGCGGTGCAGCCGATCACGGTGAGCGCGGGGCTGCGCGCCGGGCTGCATCGGATCCATATTCACTTCGATCCCGGAATCGAGAACGAGCCGCAGCGACCGGACGGCGCGCCAGTGCTGATGTGGCAAGGCACCACACAGCTGCCGGAGCCGGTTCCGGCAGCGATGTTCGTGCACGCGGCGTGGTGAGTT
>DASRRO010000057.1:0-6505 GCA_035656855.1 Acidobacteriaceae bacterium
CCGGAAAGCACAAAAAGAACAGCGCCGCCCTCGGCGCCTTTGCCACCGCCGCGTCCACCGTCCGCGGAGCCAGCATGTACGCCGCTCCCAGCAGCAGCAGGTTCCACACCACATACACCATGTACGCCGTGTGATAGTGCATCCACGTCAGCGGAACATACAGCAGCGCCTCATAGCTCGGGTGATAAAACGGCACGCCCCGCCACATCGGGCACACCACCGCATTCTGCACCGCCGCCTGCGCCGCCAGGTCATACAGCCTTCCCGGCTGATGCCGCACCATATCCCCCGCCGCATAGAACGCCCTGAAGTCGTACAGCCGTCCCGCCTGCGGCAGCGCCATCCATCCAATCGTCGCCGTCACCCACCCAAACACCAGCCAGCTCACCACCCCGCCCACCGTCGGAGCCGTCTCGCCCTCCGCCCCCACCGTCGGCCTCTCCACCGTCCTCACGTCTTCACCCATACACACCCCCACCTCATCACTTCGGAGGCCGCAGCAAATACACCCGATAAACACCCTCGGACTTCACCGCATCCGCGCCCCATCCCAACATCCGCATCTGTCCCGGCAGCTTCGTGCTGGGATCGGCTCCTTGCCCCAGCACAATCAGATAGTCCGCATGCTCGCGCAGCGAGAGCGCAGCAACGGTCTTCGCCCGTTCGCGCCCCGCCGTCGGCCACGAATACGTCTTGTTCAGCGTCATCGCCTCCGGCGTCTTCAGCCCCACATAGTCAATCACCCGCAGCTTCGTTCCGTAGGCAATGTAGCCTGCATCCTGCACCAGCACGCGAGTACCCGCGGGCAGCGTCTGTTGGCACCACGCCGCCAGCTCATGCACCCCGCCGTCAAAACGCCGCGAATCGCGCAGATAAAGACACAGGCTGAAAGGAAGAACGCAGACCGCCGAATAGACCAGCGAAGCAATCAGCATCTTCCTTCCCGCCCGCCATCCCGCATCTCGCCGCAGCGAAAAGCCCATGCCCCAAACCACCATCGGTGTAAAAACCACCTGATAGCGGAACAGGTTCCATGCCAGAGAATCCGGCGAGCCAAAAAATGCAATCAGCAAAACCAGAGAGATCGACCCCAAAATCGCCTTCGCCACCGCCGATCCCATCGCCCGAAACGCGCCCGCCATCATCGGCCCGCACGTGATCACGAAAACACCGAACAGCGTCACCTCAGTCAGCAGTCGCTCGTCCCACCGTTGATGGTCGGTCGCCATGTAATAGCGCTTCGCTGCTCCCGTCAACGGATAAAACGCGCCTGTCGCATGGTGGTACCAAAGCGCTCCGGGAATTAAAGGCACAATCGCCAGAGCCGCAAGAACGCCAAGCTCCATCGCAATCCGTCGTCTCGCCCACTGCCTTCCCCGGCATCTCTCCACCGTCAAAGCAATCACAAGAAACGCCGCAAACGGCGCCAGATCAGGCCGAATCGCTCCCGCAATCCCCACCGCCAGCGCCGCCCACCTCGCATACCGTTGCGCATCCGAGCTGAACGCCAGCGCCCACGCCACCCCCGCCATCGCCCACGGCGTCTCCAGTCCATTCAGCAGATGAATCGGCACAAACGACGAGATCATCCCCAGCACCACCAGCGACGTTCCCTCAAACGCGCCCAGCCGCAGCACGCGCGCCATCTTCACCAGCCCCAGCGCATACGCCAGCACGCCCATCCAGCACGCCGTATCCAGCGCCGTCAGCGGACGAAGCAAAAACAGCAACCCATACACCAGCGCCAGAAACGGCGCGCTCGTCACTCCATACAGCGCCGGAACCCCCGGATAGTTCGGATCGAATCCCCAATGCATCACCTGCGCGGAATGCAGCACGATGTACGGATCGTCCAGCGGAAACCCTGGAACCGGCCGCAACGCATGCATCACAACCCACGCCAGCAGCACCGCGCCCGCCGCCCATCCATAAGGCGCCGCCCGGTGCGCAATCCCAGCGCGCCCCTGCCTGAGCTCTGAACTCACAAGAGAGGATGTAGCCATGCTTTGGCCCAAGCCTACTCCCACCCACCGTCCACCAAAAAGAACATAATTTCACTCGCGAGGCCTGAACTCCAGCACAATAACCTGATCAAATATCCCGACCTGGCGAACCGTGTAAGTCGACGTGGTCTTTTGTCTAAGCCAGTCGAGAGTTTCTGGCGCGGTCTTAGGAGCCATTCCCAGGAAACGCTGATGCTCCGGTATCGCCTGAGCCAGAAATCGCGATCCATCTCGGATCGTTTCATCGTTCAAGTGATACGGCAACGGCACCACCGGAACCGTGAGCTTGTAATACGAAAGCGGCGTAAAAAGCCAACTATCTTTAGGATTCGACGGCATCGGTCCATAGTTTGATTCAACGAAGCCACTACAGATGAGCACCGGTGCATCATCGACAGAGGCATTCCTCTCGGCAGCTACAAGGGCAGACTTCCATATGAAGATGCCATGCTTCTTGGCGCTGGGAGAGACAAGACAGTAGCTGGCAGTCGCAACGACCAAAAGCACACAGAATAAAAGCTGCAGAGGTTTGGCTACCCAGCGTTCAAATACAAGCCCCCAAAGCAGCGCGATCCCAGGTATCGCTACTAGACGATGACGCGGCGCAAACATGTGAATCGTTGTCCATCGACTCACCGAAAACAGAATGAAGAGCGGCACCAAAGCAAGCGACAGGCAAAGCACATTGCGCCACGTCTCCGAGCGGCGAGGGCGGACAATCCAGCTTTGCCGGTGGCTGGTGAGCAGCGCGAAGAGTGCGACCGCGGCCGCCACCGGCAGCATCCACATCGACGTGAACGTGACAAGCAGATCGATCAGACCGGGAGGAGCCTCGTAAACATGGCTGCCTCGCGTCTCGAACAGCCTCAAGATACCGGGTAGAAGCGGAAGCGATGCCAGAAGAAACGCGCCACAAGCCACACCAAACTGTCTCCACACCGTTCGGCGGTCAGCATCCTTTATCGCAAAAAAACAGATCACAACAGCAGGAACAAAGACGGCAAATAAAAATTGGAACGAAATGATAAGCGCCGTCAGCACCCCGAGAAGCGCCGCCAGCCAGTTGGAATCATTCTTTCGCAAGGTGAGCAGTACCAGAATGACGGCATTAATCGCCAGCTCCGCACACGCATACGGGCGAACGTCGATTGCGGCGAAACTCACCGTAGCGTGAAGGCAGAAAATAGTCGTCAGGAAGATCGAGAGATCACGCTTAAAAAGTTTGCGCGCTGCGAGATAGAAGACATAAGCAGCTCCCAGCATCGCGAGGACAGAGGGAACTCGAAGCGCGATCTCGCTCGTCCCGAGAATCTTCGCCGAGAGTCCAAGGATGTAGGAATAGGAAGGAAAGTCGAGCGTGGCGGCATGCCTCGACCAGATGTCCGATAGCCCGTGGCTTATCTGCCAGTACGATCCCGTCTCATCCAGCCAAAGCGGAGCGCGAATAGCGACGAACCAAAGCGAGATCGCGATCAGCAGACACGACACATAGATCGCAGTCGCTCCCCGCCTCAGGAAGCTCCGCTCGCCAGACACGGATTTGGGCCGCAAATCCCTCTCGGATTCCGCGAACCCTAAAGATTGCGTGGCCATGGTGCGCTCAGCCTACGACGCCGTCCAGCCGCTCTCCAAGAACTTTCTCAGAGTCTCCCTCTTGTCTCTCACCACCCCGCCTCACCCACAGCTCATACACCACCCCCGCCAGAAACAGCAGCGGAACCACCCCATCCAGCGCCAGAAACCTCGGAAACGCCACCCCAAACAAAACCACCGGCAGCGCATAACACAGAACCACCCACGCCCGCTGCATCCTGCCCGCGCCCAGCAAAACCGGAACCAGCAGCAGGGACATGTCGTGCACCCCCGCATGCTGGCTCACCAGCAGCCCGCACGTCACCGCCACACAAAACGCATCCGCCGGCCGCCTCACCCGGCGCACCAGCACCGCACATCCCACCAGCACCGCCGCCGCCAGCGTCAGCTCCACCGTCATCGCCGCCCGCGCCGTCAAGAATCCTCCGCCCGCCACATACACCAGCCCATTCAGGTTCGGCATGCCCTGCGGAATCACCGCCATCCGCGCCTGAGCCGCCATTCCTCCCGCCGGGGCCGCCGCCGCCTCCCGCATCAGCCCCACCATCGCCCTCGTCCCGTCTATCCCCACCAACCCGACGCACACCCCCAGCACCCCCGCCGCGCTCGCCGCAAACCCCGCCGCAAACCTCCATCCCAGCCGCAGCGCCAGCAGCGCCGCAATCACAATCGCCAGCGGCAGCTTGAACAGCCCCAGGCCCAGCACTACCCCCGCCAGCCCCCACCGTCCGCGCTCCACGCACCTCCACACCACGCACAGAACCATGAGAAACAACAGGCTGTTCTGTCCCACCATCAGGCAAAACAGCGTCGGCACTAGACCAAAAAACAACACCATCCTCGGAACCCCGCCCAGCCCCGCCGCCTTCGGCCCCAGCCCATACGCCACCGCCAGCGCTCCCAGGTTCACCCCCATCCACGCCACATACGCCCACGCATAGCTCAGCAGCGACAGCGGCGCATACAGCAGCGCCTCATAGCTCAGGTGGTAGAACGGAAAAAACCTCTGCGTCCCCACCCACGCCCGCTCCACCTGCATCTGCATCGCCACGTCGTACAAGTGCGAAGGTGCGCTCCGCAAGATCCTCCCCGCCGCGTAGAACGCCGCAAAGTCGAAGCTCCTCGCCACCCCATGCGCCAGCCCATACCCCATCAGCTCCACGCACAGCACAAACCCGCACCACCCCCAGAACGTCCCCGAGCGCATCCGTTCCTCTCGCATCGTCGGTCAGCCTACCTCCTCCAGGAACGGGCAGGGAAGCCCTTTTTGCCCCTCCACAAATCCATCCATGCGCCGACCACACTCGAACCACACTCGAACCACACTTTCACCACACCAAAAACCACGGTTTTCATGGACCGGCTTTCCACCATCCAACCCCAATTTGCAGAGCAATCCACCGCCCGTCCCGGTCTATCCTTGATATGAAAAACGGCATAAGCAAAGGCTTAAGAGTTTTGCACCGGCCCCAAATCCGCCATTTACGCGGCTGTTACAAACTTTCCACAGCAAAACGCCAGCATTTACGAATTCGTTACCCCCGAATGCCCCGTAAGTGGGGTATCTGCCTCAGCACCACAATATCTAGTTGTTTTATACTTGACTCGTACCAGAGCTGGCGGTACGTTCAACCTCACGCCCGGCTTTGGTGAAGCGCCTGACTCCTTGGCTCACACCGCTGACAAGGACCAAAAACCCGCTCTCCCGTCCCTCCACCGCGTCGGACCTCAGAGACGGCTCCAAACAAGGCTGCTTCACTTCACCGGCTCCCCGGTTACGCCGTCACCCCACCGAAGCCCGCGCGCTCCGGTCACTATCCAGCTCTGCGAGAGGTACCGCCCCATGGCCGACACCATCCACACCGCCGCCGCTTCCGTCTCCGCCCCCTCGTCCGCCAAGGCGACCCACGGCCTCCAATTCGAGCGTCACTTCACCAAACCCGGCGTCAGCCCCTTCGACGAGCTCACCTGGGAGCTCCGCGACGCCATCATCCAGGACTTCAAGGGCAAGACCATCTTCGAGCAGAAGAACGTCGAAGTGCCCAGCTCCTGGTCCATGACCGCGACCAACATCGTTGCCAGCAAGTACCTCCACGGCCAGGTCGGCACGCCCGAGCGCGAGTCCGGCGTCCGCGCCCTCGTCTCCCGCGTCGCCGAATCCATCCGCGACTGGGGCAAGCGCGACGGCTACTTCGCCTCCGATGAAGACGCCGGCATCTTCTTCGCCGAGCTCTGCCACCTGCTCCTCAATCAGAAGGCCGCCTTCAACTCGCCCGTCTGGTTCAACGTCGGCTGCGACCGCCTCGAGCCCAACTCCGACGCCCAGAACTGGCACTGGGACGCCACCAAAACCGACGTCGTCTTCTCGCGCACCGGCTACACGCGCCCGCAGTGCTCCGCCTGCTTCATCAACTCCGTCCAGGACTCGCTCGACTCCATCCTCACCCTCGCCAAGACCGAGGGCATGCTCTTCAAGTGGGGCTCCGGCGCCGGCTCCAACCTCTCCAAGATCCGCGGCTCCATGGAAACCCTCTCCGGCGGCGGCACCGCCTCCGGCCCGCTCAGCTTCATGCGCGGCTTCGACGCCTTCGCCGGCGTCATCAAGAGTGGCGGCAAGACCCGCCGCGCCGCCAAGATGGTCATCCTCAACGTCGATCACCCCGACATCTCCGACTTCATCGAGTGCAAGGTCGCCGAAGAGCGCAAGGCCTGGACCCTCATGGCCGCCGGCTACGACGGCTCCTCGCCGGACTCCGAAGCCTTCACCAGCATCTTCTTCCAGAACGCCAACAACTCCGTCCGCGTTACCGACGAGTTCATGCACGCCGTCGAGCGCGACGACACCTTCACCACCCGGTCCGTCAAGAACGGCGCGCCCGTCAAGGAGTTCCGCGCCCGCGACCTCATGC
>DASRRO010000058.1:0-10193 GCA_035656855.1 Acidobacteriaceae bacterium
GGGTTTTGGCGTGACGCTGTATGCGGCGGGTTGCGGAGTGGATTCCACGACGGCGGAAGCGGCATGGAGTGAGATTTTGCGGGCCGCGGTCGTGGCTACAATGAGAGAGGCACGGGCGAGTAGCTCAATCGGATAGAGCACCGGCCTTCTAAGCCGGGGGTTGTGGGTTCGATTCCCGCCTCGCCTACCATGCTTTCTTTGGGGTTCGTGCCGGTGGAGATCCTTCACTGCGCTGCGCTGCGTTCAGGATTTCGGCAGCGGGATCGGACGCCCGCAAAACGCCTCAAGTTCGATTCCCGCCTCGCCTGGCATGCCTGCCCTCTGATCCTGCAGAGGGAGATCCTTCACTGCGCTCCAGCAAGGCGAAATAAATATCAGGCGCGCACGGTGAGGACCGGGCAGGGCGCCTGGGCTAGCAGAGTGTTGGCAAGAGAGCCGCGGGTGAGGGAACTGAGGTTGGTTCCACGGCCGAAGGCAGCGATGATGAGGCTGGCGCCGGCTTCGGTTGCGTGGCGCAGAACTGCGTCGAGAGCCTGGGCATGATCGAGACGGATGGGGTGGAAACGGCGCCTCAGGGCGGTGGGGATTTCCCATGTGGGCTGGGCGTCCGGTGGCAGAACGGCAAAGATCGTGGGAGAGGGCTGGCGCGGGCCAGGCGGCCATGCATCGAGCGCGGCCTGCAGGCTGTTCGGGGTGGCATCGACCACGATGACGAGGCGTTCGAGGGCGCCGGCAGCGGGACTCTCAGGACAGTGTTCGTTCACCGTGAGGACAGGGCAGGGAGGATCGGCGAGAAGAGGCCTGGCAGTGGCACCGAGGTGGTGGGGCTTACGGGTGCGAGCGCCTTTGAGGCCGAGGATCAGCAACGAGGGATGATCCCGGTGAACCCGTTCACGAAGTGCTGCGGCGGGCTTGCCGGCGCTGACCAGGGTGGCGGCGTTTTCAATGCCGGCCAGGCGAAGCTCGCGGCGAATCTCACGGAGGGCGCGTTCGGCTGAGTCGTGGGCGAGAGAGAAGGAACGCCAACCGGCAGCGTCGCCTGCGCTGAGGGCGGAATCAGTGAGGTCGAGGACGTGGACGACGCGCAGCGGAACGGCGCGACGGCGCGCGATCTGTTTGGCAGACGCGAGGGCTAGCCGGGCCGGCTCGCAGAAGTCCGTGGCCAGGAGAATTTCCTGCAACGCAATGGGAAAAGAAGACACGTCGAGCGCCGGCTCTGATTGGCCGTGGATCGAGAGTAGGCCGCGGGGTGAGGTTCGACGGTGAGCCCGGTTACCCGGGTTAGTGACAGGCATCACCGAAAGTGACCACGAATTCTGCGGGGAAGCCGATATCAGGGAACGTCCTCGGTATGCGCAGAGACGGCGGTGATGCGGAGAGCGTTTTCGAGGGCGATGGCGTTCTGGACCAGGCCAGCGGGGAAGGACTTCTCCAGAGCGCGCAATTGCCGCTCAGTGAGGGAAGGGACGATGACCTCGATCTGAAAATCTTTGAGCCGCAGGGGTCGGGAAGAGGGACGGGCGTTCACGCTCACGAGCAGCCCTTCGCCAGAGAGGCCACGGAGTTGCAGGTATTGGGCGACGTACTGGCCGATACAGCCGCCCAGCGAGGCGAGGAGCAATTCGGCGGGGCTCATGCCGTGGTCGGTGGCTCCGTCTTCTGCGGGCTGATCGAGCAGGACTTTGTGCTGGCGAGCTTCCGCAGTAAAGCGGGCTCCGCCGGCGTGCTGCAGAGTGACTTCCAAGAGGGGCTCCCTGGGCGAACACAGGGAGAGGAGCACGCAGCGTGCCATTTGAAAGCTGGGCAAGAACAGGCCTGGGGAGAAAATCAGGGTGCATTGGGGAAATGGGCTGCGTGACTTCGCGCTCTGAGCCGGCAGCGCTGCGCCAAATGGCGCAATGGAGACCGGGGGTACACTATCAGCACCATTCACGGCCCGATCGATGATTCGCCGCCCCAGTTCCCCAAAGGATCCAGCTGAATCCAGGCCCGCGCACAGTGGTTCGCCACCGCCCGCGGAGGCCATCGCCGAGCCTCGCGTGGAAACGCTGCGGGCTCTGGTGGACAAGCTGGAGGAAGCGGTGGTGGCGCTGTCGAGCGATGGGCAGGTGGAGTTTGCCAACGCGGCGGCGGTGCGACTGTATGGGATCGCGGCTCGAGGCCCGGCGCTGGCGGAGTGGAGCCAGGCGTACGGAATCTATCTGGCGGACCGGCGGACGCTGTGTCCAGCCGAGGAATTGCCCGGAGCGCTGGCTCTGCGAGGACAGACGGTAGAGGCGGAACAGTACATCCAGGCGCCGGGGGCGAGGGAAGGCTACTGGATCGCGATGCGGGCGCGGCCGCTCTTCGATGCTGACGGGAAGGTGCAGGGCGCGCTTCTTGCGTGGCGGGATATTTCTGAAGAGCGGCAGACGGCGGAGAGCCGGCGCCGGCTGCTGGCGATTGTGGAGAACACGCCGGACTTCGTGAGCCTGACGGATGCGACGCTGAAGACGATCTTCATCAACCGCGCCGGGCGGGAGCTGCTGGGGATCGGCGAGTACGAGGATGTTCACCAGTACCCGATCTACGAGGCGGGGTTCGACGGACAGCAGGAAACCTTTGAGAGCGGGGTGCTGCCGGCGCTGCTGCGGGGCGATCCCTGGATCGGGGAGTTCCGGCTGCGCCAGGCGAAGACGGGGCGGCCGATCACGGTGGATATGCGCGCCTTCGGAATCTTCGGCGCGTATGGACAACTGATCGGGATTGCCAACGTGAGCCGGGATATCACGGCGCGGCGCGAAGCGGAGGAGACGCGGCAGAGGCTGGCATCGATTGTGGAGTACTCGCACGACGCGATCATCAGCGAGTCGCTGGAGGGCGTGATCACGACGTGGAACCGGGGCGCTGAACTGATCTTCGGGTACAGCGCGGAGGAGGTGGTGGGGCAGCCGATCACGCTGCTGGCGTGGCCGGGCTATGAAGACGATATGCGCGAGCTGCTGCAGCGCCTTTTGGCGGACGATGTGGTTCAGCATTACGAAACCCTGCGGCGGCACAAGGATGGGCGGTGTCTGGTGGTGTCACTGACGCTCTCGCCGGTGCGGGACGATGCGGGAAAGCTGATCGGGATTTCGAAGATCGCGCGCGACATTACCCAGCAACGGGAGCGCGAGGAGTTGTCGCGACGGCAGGCGCAGCTGCTCGATCAGGCGTACGAGCCGATCCTGGTGCGGGATCATCAGGATCGCATCGTGTACTGGAACAAGGGAGCGGAGCGGCTCTATGGGTGGACGGCGTCCGAGGTAAAAGGGCGCGTAAGTCACGATCTGCTGCACACGACGTTTTCAGAGCCGGCGGAGGAGATCACCAGAACCCTGGAGCGCGAGGGGCACTGGGAGGGCGAGCTGATTCACGAGACGCGCGACGGCCAGCGGCTGATGGTGCTGAGCCGATGGATTCGAGAGTTAGGGGTGGCCCAGTCGCACGTTCTGGAGACGAACGTCGACATGTCGGAGCGGCAGCAGCGGATAGCGCTGGAAGAGCAGGCGCGGCTGGAGCGCCGATTTCGGCAATTGCTGGAAGCAGCTCCGGACGCGATCGTGGAAGTATCAGCCGACGGCAATATCGTGCTGGTGAATCGTGTGGCGGAAGAGATGTTCGGCTATGTGCGGGATGAGCTGATCGGGGAATCCGTCGATCAGCTGGTTCCGGACGCGGTGCGTCAGCATCACCGCGGCTATCGGGACAGCTATCTGGAGCATCCGCGGACGCGGCCGATGGGCAGCGGCCTGGAGCTGCATGGACGGCGGCGGGATGGATCACTGTTCCCCGTGGAGATCAGCCTGAGCCCGATCCAAACCGAGGGCGGGGTGCACGTGACGGCGGTGATCCGCGACGTGACGGAGCGCAAGCGGGCGGAGCAGGAGGTGCGGCGGCTGCAATTGCAGTACACCGGCGAACTGGAGGCGCGGAATCGGGAGATCGAGCGGGCAAACCGGCTGAAGAGCGAGTTTCTGGCCAGCATGAGCCACGAGCTGCGCACGCCGCTGCATACGATCATCGGCTTTTCCGAACTGCTGCAGGAAGGGGGCGAGGGCGCATTGAACGAGGCGCAGCGCCGGTTTCTGGAGCACATCCGGCGGGATTCGGAACATTTGCTGGAGCTGATCAACGATGTGCTGGACCTGAGCAAGATCGAAGCCGGGCAGCTGGATCTGAAGCGGGAGATCTATCCCCTGGCGCGGAGCGTGGGCGAAGCGCTGGATGCCATTCGTCCGGGAGCGGCGGCTAAGGGGATCACGATTGACGAGCGCGGCGAGCGGGATTCCCTGGTGGATGCCGATCCGCTGCGGGTGAAGGAGATGCTCTATAACCTGCTGAGCAATGCGGTGAAGTTTACGCCGGAAGGCGGCCGGGTGTGGGTAGAGACGATAGAGGATGGTAGTTTCGCGCGCGTTACAGTCGCCGACACGGGGATCGGAATTCCCCTGGAGGAGCAGGAGAACATCTTCGATAAGTTCTACCAGGTGGGAAACACGACGCGCGGAGTGCGCGAGGGCACAGGACTGGGGCTATCCATTACCAAGGAACTGGTGCAGATGCACGGCGGCTGGATGGAAGTGGAGAGCGTGCCGGGGGAAGGCAGCCGGTTTATCTTTCGACTTCCGCTAGCGGGTGCGGAGCTGTAGTATCGTTGGTTCTCCCCGAAAAACCTCCCTGATTCTTAAAAGCGACGGACGGAGCCAAGCCGGAAGTATGCCGATGCCTCCAGAGAAAGCCGTGGTTCTGATCGCCGACGATCGGGCGAGCAGTCGCGAGCTGCTGCGCACCGTGCTGGAGCGCTCGGGGTACGAGGTTCTGGAAGCCGAGGACGGCGAGCAGGCGCTGATGCAGGCGCGGAGCGGGCACCCGGACATCATCCTGCTGGATCTGCAGATGCCGGGGCTGGACGGTTTTGGCGTGCTGGCGGAACTGCGGGGGGATCCGAGGTTTAAGGATCTGCCCATTCTGGCGCTGACGGCCAGCGCCATGCGCGGGGATCGGGAGAAGATTCTGGAGGCGGGCTTCACGGATTATCTGGCGAAGCCGGCGGGGCCGGAGACGCTGCGGGAGACGGTGGCGCGGATGCTGCGGCAACGGCCGCCGCAGGGATAGTCGAGAGACTTCGCGGGTCACCACACCGTGCGTGGATAGTGACTCTGGATTTCGGCATCTGCAGAAATGAGCCAGGCGAAGCCGTTCGCCTTCGCCTGGGCGACGATGATGCGGTCGAAGGGATCGCGCGTCCATTTTTCGCCAAGGCCCGCATCGATGATGGTTGGGAAATCGAGATCGCAGACGCGTACGCCCAGTTCATGGGAGAGCTTCGTGAGCAGATCGCGTGCGGGCAGGAGGATTCGCTGGATTTCCCTCAGGTATTCAAGCTCCATCAGGACCATAGGCGATAGCCGCAGTTCGGAGCGCTCAATATGGTCGCATGCTGCAGGACTGATCCGCTGGCGGTTGCCTTCGGCGAGCCACACGGCCACGTTCGTGTCCAGATAGGCGATCACAGGTCAGCCCAGTCGCGTTCCCACGCCCGGACCATCTCCTGTTGCCAGTCTTTTTGGTCGAAGCTTTCTGCGACCGGATTGACGACCTGGAGAGGGGTCAGGCGAGCCAACCGCTTCTCCGCGGGGACGTCGGGCAGAACTCGGAAGAGCCTTCCCTTATGAGTGAAGGAAACCGGCTCGCCTTTGGCCGCGCGGTTCACCTGTTCGAAGATTTCGCGCCGAAACTGGGAAATGGGGATGGCCATGGATCAAGGATAGCACGACATGTACGTTGTGGATCAGTACACCTTGTACATGTCCGGGTCGAGAAGCTATAAGAGCCCGTGTTTCTTCATCTTGTAACGGAGAGCGTCGCGGCCGATGCCGAGGGCACGGGCGGCCTGGGACTGATTCCCCTGCGCCTTTTCGAGGGCAGTGGCGACGAGCTGGCGTTCATGCTCGGCGAGGGAGGCGTCTTCCTGAGCGGTGGCGGCCGAGGTCTGATCGCCGGGGTTCGGAGCGGGAGCGAGTGCGGGGCCGCCGGATGACGGTGCCGCCGTTGGCGAGCCGAGCAGGACCGAGGGCAGGTCGGCAGCATCGATCTCGTCGGTTTCCGCCATCATGCAGGCGTGGCCGAGAACATTTTCGAGTTCGCGAACATTCCCAGGCCAGGAGTGGCGCTCGAGCAGGAGACGCGCGCGCGGCGTGAGGCCGCGGATGTTCTTGCCGTACTGCCGGGCGAACTTGTCGACGAAGTGGCGGATGAGGGGCGGCATGTCTTCTTTGTGCTCGGCGAGCGAGGGTACGGGGATTTCGACCATCGCGAGGCGGTAGTAGAGGTCTTCGCGAAAGAGGCGATCGGCGACGGCCTGGCGCAGATTGCGGTGGGTGGCGGCGACGACCCGAACATTGACCTTGCGCGTTTGCAGAGAGCCGACGCGCTGAATCTCCTGGTTCTGGAGAGCGCGCAGGAGCTTGGCCTGGGTGGCGAGGGGCATGTCGCCGATTTCGTCGAGGAACAGGGTGCCCTCGGTGGCAGCTTCAAAGAGGCCAGGCTTGTCGCGGTCGGCGCCGGTGAAGGCGCCGCGGACGTGGCCGAAGAGCTCGCTTTCGAACAGCGTCTCGACGACAGCAGAACAGTTAAGGACAACGTACTGGCCTTTGACGCCGCTGCGTGTGTGGAGGGCGCGGGCAACGAGGTCCTTGCCGGTGCCGGTGGCTCCCTGAATGAGCGCCGAACGATAGTGCGGGGCGATGCGGCGGATACGGGCGAAGAGTTCGGCCATGCGCGGGCTGCTGCCGATGAGGCCCTCGAATTCGGAGTCATCGCCGGCGGCCTGGCGGCGTTCCGCTTCGGCAATGAGGCGACCGACGCGCTCGCGAAGGACGGCCAGGCGGATGGGCTTTTCGAGGTAGTCAGCGGCACCGCTGCGGATGGCCTGGACGGCGGTCTCTGTCGTGTAGTGCGCGGTCATGAGGACAACGTCGGTGGCGGGTGCGATCGCCATGATGCGGTTGAGGACGTCGAGACCGGTCATCTCGGGCATGACGAGGTCGGTGAGGACGAGCTGGGGACGGTGCTGCTCAACGAGAGCCAGCGCCAGGCTGGGGCGGGAGGCGGTGTGGATGGTGACGCCGTCGCGGGCCAGGGCAGTGGAGAGCAGCTCCAAACTACCGGGATTGTCGTCCAGGATGACGATGGAGATGGCCATAATCCAGCGCGGTCGATGGCTTTAGGGAGAAGCTTCTGCCATCGTAGCAGCTTGGAGAAGAGCAGCGGCAAAGCCGGGGTAAGGGGGGCCGGGCTAAACTGAGGAGTGGCGCGGAATCTCTACATCGTGGCGGGGGTGGTGCTGGGTTTTGCGGCGATCTCGTTTGTGATGGCTCTGACCGCCAGCCATTTTCAGCCGGCGCTGCCGGCGAACGGGACCCTGTGGAAGACGACCGCGCTGTTCCTGACCCTGGTGGGACTGCTCGCGGCGCTGTTGGGCATGATGACCGCGATTTTCGAGCAGGTGGACCGCCGCAACGAGGAGCGGAAGACGGCACAACGGCGCAAGCGCGGGGCCGGCCAGCACAACCGCTAAAATGAGAGCAGCCGGATCGCCGGCGAGGAAAGAATCAGCCGACCTATGTTTGAAGTGACGGTGGAGCGCGGATTTTCGTCGGGGCACTATCTCCGGAATTACAAGGGGAAATGCGAGAATCCGCATGGACATAACTACAAAGTCCGGATCACGCTGCTTGGCGAAGCGCTGGACGCGGCGGGGCTGCTGCTGGACTTTCGCGATCTGAAGCAGGTGATGCATCCGGTGATCGAGCGGATCGACCACCAGATGCTGAACGATCTGGAGCCTTTCACGGAGATCAATCCGTCGGCGGAGAACCTTGCGAGATATTTCTACCAGCAGACGAACGAGCAGTTGCGCACGATGACCGGCGGACGGGTGCAGGTGAAGGATTGCACCATCTACGAGACGGACACCACGACTGCGACGTACTACGAGTAGCGACTCTTGTATCTCATCGAAATCTACAAATCTGTTCAGGGCGAGTCGAGCTTCGCCGGATTGCCGTGCATCTTTGTGCGGCTGGCGGGGTGTAATCTGCGCTGCGCGTGGTGCGACTCGGAATACACCTTTACCGGCGGCACGAAGATGACCGAAGACGAGGTGGTCGCGGAGGTCGGGAAGCTGGCGCCGGTCAAGCTGGTGGAGTTTACCGGCGGAGAGCCGCTGCTGCAGGAGCGCGAGGTGATTCCTTTGATGGAGCGGCTGCTGGGGTCCGGGTACGAGCTGATGATTGAAACCAGCGGTGAGCGTCCGCTGGAGCGGGTGCCGCGCACGGTGCATAAGATTGTCGATGTAAAGTGCCCGGGATCGGGCGAGGCGGGGAAGTTCAGGCTCAGCAATCTCGACTGCCTGACGGAGCGCGACGAAGTGAAGTTCGTGATCGCGAATCGGACGGATTACGAATTTGCGCGGGCGTTCATCCGGGAGCATCGGCTGGAGACGCGCGCCGGACAGGTGCTGCTTTCACCGGCTTTCACGAAGACGCCGATGCCGGAGCGCACGACGGAAAACTGCCTGCTGGATCCACGGGAGCTGGTGGAGTGGATGCTGGGGGACGGGCTGCCCGCCAGAATCAGCCTGCAGATTCACAAGTACATCTGGGAGCCGCAGAAGAAGGGCGTGTAAGCGCACCACCACAGAGGATTCGGAGAGCACAGAGGAAGACGCCGCTGCACATTCGGGATGCATTGGCGGAAATTGTGTTCCTGAGCTTCCGAGACAACCACGAAGCGATTAGTGCCGCGCGTCGAGGTACTTGTTGAAGGGGATCTCAAAAAAGAAAAGCTGCTGCCCATCGGCGTTGCGCAATTCGCGCAGGATGAGCTTTGCATTGCGCAGAGGCGTGTCGCCGAGCCCATCCATGTCGTAGAAGAGGAAGCCATCGTGGGTGGTGTGGGGCTCGACGACCAGGGCGGAGTATTCCCAGCGGTCGAAGTCGGCTTCGATCTTGCTGTCGGAGGCCCTGGCTTTGGTGTGGACCTTGATGGGGCCGAGAGGGATGTCGGTGCCGCGGCTGTCTCTGGAGCTGATGCGCCGCTCGACGTCTATGGGCTCGGCGGCGGGGATGCGGTCGCCGTTGGCGCTGATGAAGAAGATGCGCGCGTCACGCAGGGATATGGGATGGTCGCCGTTGTTGGTGACAACGATGCGAATGGGCAGGAAGCGATACTTGAGGTAGTCCACCTGAAAGATCCTGCAGTCAGGCGCCGAATTGAAGGGGACGGCGGCAATGGCGACCTGTTCCTGGGCGTGATTGTCAACGGCGGCATAATCGGTGGCCGCTTTGGCCGGAGGCAGATCGGCGGCGAGCAGCGGAAGGGCTAAAGCAGCGAGGAAAACGAAGAGTATGCAGCGGATGGCACGCGGGCTGATGGAGAGCGGGCGTGAGCGCATGGACACCATTATCCTCTTGCCTTATGACATCCGGAAGGCGAGATTGGTAAGCGGATGCTGATCCTGTACAGCCTGGCGCTGCTGCTGGTTTTAGTGGTGAGCAGTCCATGGTGGCTGCTGCGCATGGCGACCAGCGGCAAGTACCGGGAGGGTCTTGCGGAGCGGCTGGGACGGGTGCCGGAACGGGTCCGGCGGTCGTTGGGTGGAGAGCAGCGGATATGGATTCACGCGGTGTCGGTGGGCGAGGTGCTGGCAGCGAGCCGGCTGATTGAGGAATTGGAACGACGGTTGGCGGAAATCGGGCCTGGACCGAGCTGGCGGGTGATGATATCGACGACGACGCGGACCGGACAGGCCCTGGCGCGCGAGCGATTCGGACCAGAGAGGGTCTTCTACTTTCCCCTGGATTTTGGATTTGCGGTGCGGTCCTGGCTAGGGGCGGTGCGTCCGCGGATGCTGCTCCTGGCGGAGACGGAGTTCTGGCCGCGGATGCTGGCGGAATGCCGCAGGGCGGGAATTCCCGTCGTCGTGGTGAATGCGCGGATCTCTGACCGGTCGTGGCCACGGTATCGGCGGCTGGCATGGCTGTGGCGGCGGATCCTGCGCGGAGTGGCGGTGGCGCTTGCGCAAAGCGAGCTTGATGCAGAGCGGCTGCGAGCGCTGGGCGTGAAGAACGTGCAGGTGGGCGGAAATCTGAAGTTCGAGGTTCGGGTGG
>DASRRO010000059.1:0-4512 GCA_035656855.1 Acidobacteriaceae bacterium
GAGCGGACTGTTTCAGCCAGAGTTTTATTGGCGGCACTGCCATGGCGGCGGAGATACGTCCGATGGGGGCATTGACGGAGCTATTCGGACGGGCGGAACGTCTTTGTACATGGGGCTGTGTTCGATTCAGACATGTTCGATCAAGACATGGAGCGTTCTGGTATGAGAGTAGCTGTGCGGATGGCTGCGGCGGGATGGGCAGGTTTGCTGGCATGCGGCGTGGCGGGGGCGCAGGATCTGGTGAGCCCGCCGCCGGCTCCGCAGGTGATTACCGGGAATACGGTGCAGTTCGGCGGGCCGCAGGTGAATCAGCAGCGGGTGCTCGCGACCGTGACGGGCAAGGTGATGTGCTCGGATACGCAGCGGGCGGCGCGGTTTGCCACGGTGACGCTGATTGGGACGCAGGAGGTGACGGAAGCGGGCCAGGGGCGCACTTCCATGGGGAACGCCTTTGGGTTCGGTCGGCGAGTGCAGGCGCGCACGGACATTGAGGGCAACTTCACGGTGCAGGCGGAGCCGGGGGACTACTACGTTGTGGCGTCGGTGGTGGGGTACGCGTCGCCGGCGGCGGAGATCGCGGCGAGCATGGGCTCGGGTGCGAGCCCGGCGGATCTGCTGGCCAGACTGCCGCAGGTGCATGTCGCGGAGGCAGGCGGAGGGACGGCGAATGTCATGCTGGACCGCGGCGGAGTGGTTCAGGGCAAGGTGCAATGGGATGACGGGAGCCCGGCCGCGGGCGTGAATATGAGCGTGCAGACGACGGGTTCGACGACCAGCTATTCGACGGACATGGTGAGGACCGTGTCGCAGCTGGGTGGGGCGTTCGGGGGTGGATTCGGAGGGTTTCAGACGACGGACGACCGCGGCGTGTTCCGGATCACGGGGCTGCCGCCGGGAAGCTATTGGGTGAGGGCGGTGATCATGACGCCTTCGGCCGAGCCGGGGACGGGAATGGTTCAGCGGATGGCGTCGATCATCCTTTATGCGCCGGGGAAGGTGCGGCGAACGGATGCGCAGGTGATCGCGCTGAAGCCGGGCGAGGAGCGCGACGATGTGCAGTTCACGGTGGATATGTCGACTCTGCATACGGTGTCGGGTCATGTGGGCGGGACGGATCAGGGGTCGATTGCGACAGGCGTGGTGCGGCTGACGGACCAGCAGGATTCGAGTTTGACGCGGATGGCGATGGTTGACCCGGATGGAAGCTTTGTCGTTCAGTGGGTGCCGGCGGGGACCTATACGCTGGCGGTGACGAATGCGAGCGATGTGCCGAGGCCGACGTTCAGCGGTGGCCGGCGAGGGCAGCAACAGGCCAGTGCGGGGACGAGCTATGCGCCGTTCCAGGAGAGCCTGACGGTGGCCGACACGGATGTGGCCGGGGTGGGAGTAACGCTGACGCCGGCGACGGGGAGTCAGTAAGGCAGGGAACAGGGATTAGGGATTAGGGATCAGGGATCAGGGATCAGGGATTAGGGATCAGGGATCCGAAAAGCGCTTTGGGCGAGGTTCCGCTTCGTCGATGCGGGCGTTTTGCTAGGCGGACATCTTTTGGGTCAAGGCCGATTCTTGTTTCTTCCTAATCCCTGATCTCTAATCCCTGATCTCGCGTTGTTCGGCGCCAGACGGCGAGAAGAATGATCGCGGCTCCGGTGAGGGCGATGAGGAGGCCGAGCCAGAGACCGGCGGCTCCGAGATGGGCATGGAAGCAGAGCAGGCAGCCGAGCGGCATACCGACGATCCAGTAACAGATGAGGTGAGTGTAGAGCGGGGCGGTGGTGTTGCCGGCTCCGCGAAGAGCGCCGGTGACGGTGATCTGGATGCCGTCGAAGAACTGGAAGCCGGCGGCGATGAGGAGTAGCGGGACGGCGGCGGCGATGACGCCGGGGTCGGGCGTGAAGATGCGTCCGAGCGCGTGCGGCAGGGTGAGAAAGATGATCGCGGCGACGAGCATGAAGGCCGCGCCGGAGAGGATGCCGCTCCAGCCGGCGGCTGACCACCCCGCGGACGAAGACCCGTTCGTGGGGACCCCGGCAGCGGCCTGGGGCTGGGCGTGGCCAGCGCGGGCGCGACCTAGAGCGTGGCCGACACGCACGGCGGTGGCTGCGGAGATGGCGAACGGGACCATGAAGGTGGTGCTGGCGCATTGCAGCGCGACTTCATGGCCGGCGAGCGGAAGCGGGCCGAGCGTGGCAATGAGCGCGGTTACGGCGGCGAAGACGGCGATTTCGACGAAGATCTGACCGCCGGCGGGAGCTCCGAGGCGGAAGAGCTGGAGGAGGTGGGCGAGCTCGATGCGGCGGGAGACGCGAGAGCGGACGGCGGTGAGGAGACCGTAGGTGTGGCGGCGGTCGGCGAGAAAAACGGCGACGAGCAGGACGGCCATGAGGTAGAGGCGGGCAAAGCTGGTGGCCCAGGCGGAGCCGACGACCTGGTATGCGGGGATGATCAGGGCGTGCGAGCCGAGATGCCAGTGGTGACCGTAGATGAGGAGCCAGTCGCCGGCGAAGTTGATGAGGTTGGCGGAGACGAGCGCGAAGGCGATGGGCTTGGCGTGGTGCGCGGCCTGGAGGTAGCGGCGGAGCGTGAAGTAGAGCAGCAGCGGGATGACGCCCCAGTTGAGAGCGTAGAGAGCGGGGACGGCTTGGGTGAGGACGGCGCGGGCTATAGGCAAGTGATTCAGCGCAGCCGGGCCAAGCGCGAAGATGCCGAGGAGAAGAAGGCCGAGTGCGAGAGCGAGGACGAGTCCGTGGAGGAGCCAGCGGTTAGCGGCGTGAATTTCCTTCGCGCCGAAGGCCTGCGAGATGAGGGTGTCGAGGCCGAGGAGAACGCCGCCGACGCCGAAGGTGAAGGTGTTGAAGATGACCTGGGCAAGCGCGGCGGCGGCCATGGGGACGGCGGAGTGGGGCAGGCGGCCGACCATGCTGGTGTCGACGACGGACATGGACATCCAGCCGAGCTCGCCGGCGATGAGAGGCGCGGCGAGCCGGAGGAGCGGCGGCAGCTCCTGGCGGATATCGGCTGAGCGCATTGGGACAGGGTACTGGATGCGTTGAGTGTCAGCTTCTGAAGCGGTCAAGTGTTCCAGCAGCCAACTTACGGTTTAAGTCGACCAGGTCATCTAACTGGAATCACCAAAAACCACCAAATTCGTCCCGGTGGCGCAGCATGTCATTCTGCGCGAATCCTCTCTTAAGCTGTTCCTGCGCTTTGGGAGAATCCTCAAATACACCGCAAGAATCCAACTCTACGCTTGGCAGATTTGCCGCATACCAGGGAACAACGATGTTCCGTTTCCCGGGTACCAAACTCTCGGCCGTGTACGATCCCCGCGGAAACGACTGCACCGTGAACACAGCTCCCATGGTCAGCGGCATCGTCCCTTTTATCGTCTGTACCAGTCGCACTTTTGCCGTTTCGCCGTCGCGCGGTTCGCCGTCGAACTGCCCCTTTTTGATTTCGACCGATAGAACATCCACCAATAAGATTCGCTGCGCATCCCGGGCCACCGCGAGCAGCGGAATTGCGCAGGGATGTGGTCGCGGCGGCGGCGGCTCCGGATACGGCGGTTCAGTAGTTGGATAAAAATGCCAGTCCCGCGCAATGGGTAGAACGTCCGGAAGGTTCACGCAACGATGAAAGCGCGTTATGCAGGACAGGTTGTAGTCAGTTAGTCGCTCCAGCTCCTCTGGCGAGATCGCAGGCGTAAAGGTCACCTGCGCCCACAGACATATCTCGCATCCTCCGGGTCTGCCGGCCTTGTAGTTTGGGTGTTCTGCCAGTTGATCATCCGTTCCCAAGACCCATGGACCCACGGGTCGATGGTGCACTGGGTCGTACCTTTGATGAAGAGAATCGCTGGCCTTCGCCGACACCCCGATCCAATATCCGTAGTCATCATCTTTGTTCAGGGTTTGAGGTGGTACATCAAGTCGCAGCCCCACATAGCTGCGCCAGACGGTGCCGTCCTGCACGAGGAAACGAATGCGCAGGAGGGCGCCCTTGCCTCCGAGCAATTCGTAGGAACGGATTATCCACCGCAACCACCACCAAGCCCGATCCGAATGAACCTGGTTTGCCGCATCCGTCACAGCATCCGAGAGGGTGATCGTGTAATCGCAGTCTGTAGACGTACATTGCCCGTCGTAGTGGCCCCATGCTCCCCATCGATTCATCAAGGCCTGCGCGTCCGCCCACGTGCTCTGGTGCAGGCGAATCGATTGGAAATCCGCGAGCAGCCGCTCCGCGCGATCCCGCAGCAAATGTTCCTGCAGCTGCACAAAGCAGAATGCAATCAAGGACAGCGCCAAGGGGGCCAGCACGACGACACGATTCACAGCCAGCAGACGCGACTTAAACGTCATACGAGCTTATACATGAGCCGTTTCGACCGAATCGGTCCGAATGGGCTCCGCTATTTGAAGGAGCCGCTGAAATCTCAGGAGTGGGCGGCGCGCGTGCGGCGGAAGATGAAGAAGCCGCCGATGAGCAGGGCTGTGGCGAGCAGGAGGATGG
>DASRRO010000060.1:0-8056 GCA_035656855.1 Acidobacteriaceae bacterium
CAATCAGGCCGCTTTCCTCGGCTAATGGAATGAAACTCAGGGGGGGAATATTCCCCATCCTGGGGTGCATCCATCGCGCCAGCGCTTCGAAGCGCACGATCGTGTTGTTGACCAGCTCGAACTCCGGCTGATAGTGAACCGAGATCGCTTTGTCGGCCAGGGCGCGCCGCAATTCACCTTCCAGCGTCAGCCGCTCCCGCGCTGCGTGACCCAGGTGGTCCCCGAACTGCACCACACGATTCTTTCCGTTGCGTTTGGCCGCATACATGGCGCAGTCCGCCTGCTGCAGCAGCTGGCCTCCTTCGTTCCCATGGTTCGGGAACAGGCTGATGCCCACACTGGCCGTGATCCGGATGGTATGGCCCTCGATTTCGAAAGGAGGCTTCAGTACCTCCAGCAGGTTCTCCCCCGCCATCTCCGCGTCGCTGGCCTCATGGATTCCATCGAGGATCAGGGTGAATTCGTCGCCGCCCAGTCTCGCCAGCGTATCGGATTGGCGGAACCGCGCCCGCAGCCTCTGCGACACCTGACTCAGCAACTCGTCGCCAATCGCGTGCCCCAGACTATCGTTCACCAGCTTGAACCCGTCGAGGTCGATATAGAGCAGCGCCAGGATCCTCTGTTCACGCCGCGCCCTTGCCAGGCAATGCGACAGCCGCTCCGCCAGCAGGCGCCGATTGGGCAAACCCGTCAGATCGTCGATCAGCGCCATGTGCTGCAGCCGGGCTTCTGCTTCGCGCTTTGCCTTATCGCGCTGCTGCAGCTCCACCAGCATGCGGTTGAAGCCCACTACCAGCTGCGCAATGGCTTCACTCCCCCGGGCCGAGACCTCCGTGTCGAACCGCTGCTCCCTCGTGACGTTTTGCATGGCGGTCGAAAGATCCCGGATGGCTCGCGCGGTATCCGCTGCCCTCCGCAGATCCGCCATCTGCCTCCTGAGCCGGCGGCGCAGCAGAAGGACCCACATCAGGACGGCGAACATTGCCGGCGACAAGACGGCGAGCAGTGTCAGAATCGTCTCCGTGGTCCACAGCGGGGCCCGGTGGAGGACAATCACGTCCTCCGGAGACCGTAAAAGAATCTGAAACCCTGTTGGATCCTCCTCGAGGATCCGGTACAGCCGACTGGGATCGACCTGCGTCGAAACCACTCCCGTCAGCCGCAGCACGCTGCCTTCCTTCAGCGGCAGCGGATTCAGTCCCTGATCGGAGGTGTCCAGTTGCGCCGTGAACGTGCGCATCCCCGACTGCAGGACCAGGCTCTCGCGGGTGGAGGTCTTCAGTGATGTCAACAGCCGCCCTTCCAGCGTCACCAGCATCGAGTCCTGATGACCCTGCAGGACCGACTCTGCCGTCACTTTCTTCGGGACCGCGGCGCCGGCATGGCCCAGCAGCCGGAATTCCGCATCCGTGATCACCGGCGAGTACCGGCCCGCCAGGGTCGGATATCCGATGGCATCCACCCGGTCGCCTGCGCGGAACGCAGAAGCGTCCCCTCGGATTTCCACTCCGTCCGTCGCATCCTGCAGATAGAGAAAGTCCCGGCCGGCCAGGGTCACCGTGCCTTCTATCTTCACGCGATGCCCAAAGTGCGCCTGCGGAGAATAACGCAGCAGCGATCCGATCGGCGTGACCTGCGCCGCAAACGGATTCGAAGCCCCCGGCTCCAGCACATCGACGTCCGACCGCTGCTCCACCAGCAGCTGATACCCCACCAGCTGCCGGCGCGAGTTGAAAACCGTCCCAAACACGCCGCGAATCCGCACCCTCGCGTCTTCCAGGCTCCGGGATTGCTCCAGACCGGGAAACAGCGGCGAAGTGTAGACATGCACCTGCCCTACCGAAGTAAAAATGTCGAATGTCAGTGCGGAATGCGCCGACGCCTCTCGGGCCTTCATGGGGTGAACCACACCCTCGATCGCGACGTAGCGCGAATCCAGCGATCCCGATGCGGATTTCTCCAGAGTGACAGCCTGTGGCGTCGGCAGCGGCGCATTCCCCGTGATGCGGATTTTGGGGGCCACAATCACCGGCGCATAATCGCCTGCGTTCGTAATCCCCGTCAGCGAAGCGCGCTTGCCCATGGCCAGTTCCGGATAGTCACCGGAGTACTTCACGTAGATCCCGCCCGTCGCGTCCTGAAGAAACAGCTGCGGCCGCTTGCTGTCGACGTAGGTCACCACCCCCGTCACATTCACAGGCAGAGCCTGCGCCGCCTGTGCCGCGGAGAGGTCGCGCACCGCGATCACAGTCGTCAGCGGCGCGGGTACTCGATCCGCTGCATCGCCGCTTGCGTCTCCCTCCATCCGCTGGGTCAGCCGCGCGTGCACCAGGTTCACGCCCAGTCCTTCCTGGCTGGGAAATCCCGATAATTCGACTCCCTCTCCGGGTTGCAGCAGATCGGTACTTGTTACATTGCACTGAATTGCGCCCGACGGATCCTCGAGGAGAATCGAATCGGGGTAGACAGCGGCCACCTGCCCGCGGATCCTCACCCGATGCCCCTCCCCCGTGCGGCTCTGCAGGTACATCGTCCGAATGTCGACCAGGGGAACAGCGCTCGGAGCAGGCTCTTCCACCCGCAGATCGCTTCCCGCCGGCGACCAGAGCTGGTTCAGGACCAGGGCACCCTGATCGTTCCGAATCTGC
The DNA here is from genome assembly GCA_035656855.1 of Acidobacteriaceae bacterium. Classification (GTDB taxonomy): domain Bacteria; phylum Acidobacteriota; class Terriglobia; order Terriglobales; family Acidobacteriaceae; genus Palsa-343. The sequence continues at coordinate 2,649 of DASRRO010000060.1, forward strand.
TCGGGCAGGCCCACGATCCGGACTACGCTGTCCACCAGATTGGTGTAATCGCGATCCGGTTGGGCAATGACCAGTTCCACATCCCGCCCGCGGTTAGCGATGAAAAGATGCGCCTGTCGCTGGCTGTCCACCCATACCGCGCGAACCACGGCACTGATCTGGACCCGAATTCCATTCTTCTCCGGGCGTGGAAACTCGCTGAGGGTGACGGGTATCGGAGCCGAAAGGTGCACCGCACTGGGAGACGGCGCCACTCGGATCTGTTGCAGATTCACGCTGGCGAGCCCGTGGTCCGGATCATATCGGGCCGTTTTTACCGCATCGACCTGAACGGTCGACCCCACCAAAATCCCCGCCTGGATGGGGTTACGCGGCAGTGGAAGCGGAATCGCCGCTGTTTCGTCCTCGATCCAGAACCGGTTTCCCGGCTGATCGATGTAGGTGACGACACCGGCAAGATGCACAACGGAATGGACAGGAAGCTCCTGCAGCACCTGCACGGAGTCGTGCCGGTTGGCGGCGGACCCCACCCAGAAAGCCAGGGCCAACAGGGTCGTACCCAACAGGGATCCCAGTATGGCGGCCAAACGGGTCCTGGCGCCGCGTCGCTCCATCTCCTGATGATGGGTCTTTTCCCCCTGTCTTTGCCATACAACTTTTAGCGACTTCTTACCCCCAAATCAGCCACTTACGACCACCTCGCCGGCTCGCGAAACCGACCTTGTGAGGCTCCTGAAGAACAACCCCGGACCGCACCTCTCGTCGGGATGGCAATCGGCGGCAGCTCGCCTTGTTCTTTTTGAAGCCCTTTTCACACCCGCTTAACTAACTGGTAATATTTTCGGTGAAAATTGGAGAGGCGCGGCTCGTTTCGGGCTGTCGTTAGTTCCGGCCAAACGAACTTTCCCTGTTCAACCCAACTCAACCGAAAAAAACGAGAGGAATTCCACGATGTTTTCATCGTTCCGAGTTGCCTGTCTGCTTCTGCTGGTGACTGCGCCGGCAGCTTTTCTGGAGGCTCAAATCAACACCGCCAGTCTCTCCGGCCTGGCCACGGACCCGGGCGGCGCCGCCCTGCCTCACGTCACGGTCACTGCGACCGGCGTGGAGACCGGCTACGCGCGCACCGCGCAAACCGACAACGCCGGAGCCTACTCCCTTCAGGAGCTTCCCATTGGCGACTACCAACTGACCGTGAGCGCACCGGGTTTCAGCTCTGTGAAAGAACGCATCACCCTCACAGTTGGCCAGCGGGCCCGCGAGGACTTCCACCTCAAGGTAGGCTCCACGCAGCAAACGGTACAGGTCCAGGGCAATGCTCCTCTGCTCTCACCCGATGACGCCTCCGTCAGCACCGAAATCGGCTCCACGACCATCGAGCAGACACCCCTCTCGCTGCGCAACTGGGATGACCTGCTGCGCGTGGTTCCCGGCGTGCAGGATCCTCGGTACACCCAGCAGAGCGGGGCCACCTCGGCCGGCCGCGTCGGCGATTTCAACGTCAATGGCGTCCACTCCCTGCAGAACGACTTCATCCTCGACGGCATCGACAACAACACCTTCAGTGAAAACGTCCAGGAGCTCAGTACCGAAGCCGCCCACCCCTCGGTGGACACGATCGCGGAGTTCAATGTCATCACCAATCCCTACTCCGCCGAATACGGCCGCAGCCCAGGCGGTGTGGTCTCCGTCAATACCAAGAGCGGCACCAACAGTTTCCACGGGCTCGCTTACGAATACGTCCGCAATAATTACTTCGACTCCAACGACTTCTTCTCCGATCGCCACCATCTGACCAAGCCAAAGTACAACCAGAATCAGTTCGGTGCCAACCTCGGCGGCCCCGTCCTGAAGAACCGCCTTTTCTTCTTCTTCGACTACGAAGGCACCCGTATCAAGCAGGGCGTGCTGCGGACAGCTACAGTCCCGTTGCCCAACGAGCGCATTGGCGACTTCAGCCCTGCCACCGCGGCCGCCGTCGGCGTGAAGTATCCGACCATCTACGATCCGACCACCTGTTCCCCGGCTTTCTCTGGATCCGCCTGCCAGCCCTTCGCCAATAACACCGTGCCGAGCGGCAGCCTTGATCCCGCGATGCAGAAGCTCATGGCGCTCTTCCCCCTGCCCAATACCACCACCGCCGGCAGCCCGCCCGACATCAATAACTACATTCGCAATGCCCCACTCACCGACTTCGAGGACAACTACGACGCGCGCGCGGACTGGACTCCCTCTTCAAGAGACACGCTCTTCATGCGGTACAACTACTCAACGCGTAACCGCGATATCCCCGGCTATCTCGGCGGACTTGCCGATGGCACCTCCACCTCCGCCTGGGGCAACCAGATCCTCCGGTCCTACAGCGACGTCTTCGGCTGGACCCACATCCTCAGCCAGAGCATGGTCAATGAATTCCGTTTCGGCTGGGTCCGCGACTATTCATATGCACAGCAGCAGCCCTTCGCTCTGAGCCAGTTGGCCGGAAGCTTTGTTCCCGGCATTCCCGACAATCCCGCCCTCGGCGGCGGCGTCCCGCTCACCCAGTTCTCCAACTACGCCTTTGAAGGTTCCCCCGACTTCCTGCCTAAGCAGCAGGTCCCCATGCAGTATCAGTACAACGACACTCTCTCGATGGTGCGCGGACGGCAGACCTGGAAGGTCGGCGTGAGCATTTACGCTCCCATGCGCAACCTCTTCCAGGATGAGCCCAGCACCCGCGGCGACCTGGACTACACCGGCGTCTTCACCTGCCAGCACAGTGCGCCCGGCAAGTGCGTTTCGGGCACCGGCCTCTCCTACGCCGATGGTCTCCTCGGCTACACCCAGACCACTTCGCTCACCAACGTCTTCTTCGTTGACCAGCGTCTCTGGATGGCCTCCGGCTTCTTTGAAGACGATTGGAAGGTCACTCCGAAGCTGACCCTCAACCTCGGCCTTCGCTACGATTTTGCGACGCCTCCTGAGGAAGGTCAGAATCGCATGGCGGACTTCGATCCGGGTTCCGGCTCTCTGATCTTCGCGAAAGGCAGCGGCTCCCTGCAGGACCGCACCATCGTCCAGCCCAACACGAAAGACTTCGGCCCTCGCGTCGGCTTCGCCTTCTCGCCGGACACGAAAACCGTCTTCCATGGTGGCTATGGTATCTACTACACCCTCTTTGAACGCATCGGCAGCGAGGACGAACTCGCCCTGAATCCACCCTTCCTCATCAACAAACAGCTGGTCAGCAACACCGCGCCGGTTCTGTCGCCATCGGTCGGCTTCCCCTCCAACTTCCTCGATCCCACCACAGTCGACTTCAGCAACCTCACCGCCTTCCATATCCGTTCCCAGCCCGTCTCCGATCCCGATCCCTACGTCCAGCAGTGGAGCGTCGGCATTCAGCGCCAGATCGGCCAGGCCTGGGCTGCGGAAGCCGACTACGTCGGCACCAAATCAACTCACCTCGACGTAATCCGCGACTACAACCAACCCCTCATCTCCGGCGGCGTCAGCACCGGCGTGCTTCCCTATCCCAACTTCGGCCAGATCGAGTGGACCTCGCCTATCGGCTCCGGCAACTACAACGCTCTGCAGGCGAGCCTCACCCGTCGTATGACCTCGGGACTCGAAGTGCGCGCCGCCTTTACTCACTCGCGCAGCCTCGACAACGCGCCCGAAGAGCTCGAGTCGAACTCCGGCGACGCGCCCGACGGCCGCAACTACGCCGCCTGGTACGGCCCCAGCGACTTCGACATCCCGAACCGTATCGCGGTCAGCTACGTGTATAACCTCCCCTTTGGCAAGGGTCAGAGCATGCTCCAGCACGGCCCGCTCGCCTGGGTCCTCGGTGACTGGGAAACCTCGGGCGTCTACACCTACTACAGCGGCCATCCCTTCCAGATCAACGAAAACGATGGCAACCACAACTCCATCCTCGATCCCTACGGCTACACGACTGCCACACCCAACCAGGCAGGCCAACCTCGCGTCGTCAGCGATCCCGACTGCTGGTTCTTCGCCAGCAAGGATTCCGCCTGTGGCGCGAAAGCCCCCTCCGGTTCTACGGATGCTTACGCAACCACCGCCGTTGGAACCATCGGCGATGTCGGCCGCAATACTCTCCGCGGCCCGCACATCGACGTTCTCGATGCCGCCCTGCTCCGCAACTTCCCGATCACCGAAGGCTGGGCTGTTCAGGCTCGCTGGGAAGTCTTCAACGTCACCAACACACCGGAGTTCGGTCAGCCGCAGGGCAACATTACCAGCGGAGGTGTCGGCAGCATCACCAGCCTCGCCGGCGACCCGCGCGTGATGCAGTTCGCTCTCCGCGTCTCGTTCTGAATTTCACCCTGGGCAGAGCGGGCCGCAACCACGGCCCGCTTCCGCCCTACTGTTTAGAGAGTCATGAAACCATCCCCGCGGATCCTGCGTTCTGTCGCACTTTGCCTTTTCCTCTCCTCCGCTTTCGCTGCAGCCCAGGCAATCCCACCTCCCAATCTTGTCCTGCAGGGCACCGTCCACCCATCGCAAAATCAGACCTACTTCCCGGTTCCTTTCACAGTCCCGCCCGGCACACACCGCATCACCATCACCTTCCACAATCTCGGCCGCGACCAGCACACTGTGCTCGACCTCGGCCTTGCCGATCCCTTTCGCTTCCGCGGCCAGAGTGGCGGCAATAAAGATCACTTCACCGTCAGCGACACCGACGCTACGCCCTCCTACCTGCCTGGAGCCATCCCGCCCGGTCGCTGGAAAATCCTGGTCTCTGTACCGAACATCCGCCCGGGCGTGACCTCGCGCTATCGCGCCGACGTCTGGTTTAACTCAGCTCTCGACGACTCCTCCTTCACCGAGCGGCCTCTCAATGCGAATCCGGGCTGGTACCGTGGCGATCTCCACATGCACGACGCGCACAGCGACGGCAGCTGCCCCAGCCAGTCCGGCAAATCCGTTCCCTGCCCGCTCTTCCTCACCATCGAAGGTGCCGTCCGCCGCGGTCTCGACTTCATCGCCATCACCGACCACAATGCCACTTCGCAGTACGACGACGAGCGCGAGCTCCAGCCGTATTTCGACAAGACCCTCCTGATCCCGGGTCGCGAGCTCACCACCTTCCACGGCCACGCCAACGAGTGGGGAACCACACGCTTCGTCGACTACCGCGTCGGCACACCCCAGGTCCCAACTGTGAACACCATGTTTCGCGCGGCCCGCGCCCTTGGCGCCGTCGTCTCCATCAATCACCCCGAAGCGCCCACCGGCGAAATCTGTATGGGCTGCGGATGGAATCCTTCGCCTCCCGCCGACATGAGCCTCGTCACCTCCATTGAGGTGGTCAACGGCCCCGGCCGTCCCGCCACTCGTTTCTGGGAAGATCAGCTCCGCCGCGGCTACCGTCTCACCGCCGTCGGCGGCAGCGACAA
>DASRRO010000061.1:0-1852 GCA_035656855.1 Acidobacteriaceae bacterium
AGTGAATGGGCCCGCTTTCGGGCGGGCCCTTGAGAGGCTTATGGGGAGGGGATACTGAAGGAAATTAGAGGATGCCCAACAGGGCAAAAAGAGGGAGGTTCTACTACGGGTGGGACAGTCTGAATTAGCCTCTCAGTTACAGGATTAGACGCACGAGGTGCTACTGAGTTGCATGAAGGTTAACAATTGTGGGCCTGCGGCTGAAAAGTATGGCAACTCCAGCAGGATGAAAGCGTCCAACTTGCGAGTCGAACAAAAGCAAAATATTGCAGCAGAAGGCGATATTGTGGGTGTGTCGAGCCCGAACACGCTGGCCGTTGGGACTCGAAAACTATTGCATATGAGGGAGTTCGGCGGTACGATACCGCGATTGCCAGCATGAATAACAGCACTCAGATCGCCTCCCACCTGCTTCGTTCCCGAATTGGAAAGATTTGCATTGCGATTACCGGTCAGACAGCCGAAGAGATGGTGGAGAAGGCCGGCGCCGCACTGAAGGACACCAGCTTCATCGAGTTCCGGCTGGACTACCTGCCGAAACCGGCGGCGGCGTTGCCGGTGCTGAAGGAATTTCTGCTGGACAACAGGGCGGCGACGGCGGTCGCGACGTGCCGGTGCAAGGAGAATGGCGGCAAGTTTGCTGGCTCGAATACAGCGGCGCTGGATGTTCTGATGAAAGCGGCGGAGTCGGGATTTCAGCTTGTCGATGTCGAACTGGAGTCGATTGAGAAGCTGCCGAAGAACACGATGCAGAAGCTGCGCGATGCGGGCGCGGCGGTCATCCTGAGCTTTCACGATTTTAAGCAGACCGGCGACCTCGATGCGGTGTACGCGCGCATGGCGCCGTTCGCGCCGGACTTCATAAAAGTGGTGCCGACGGCGCGGTCGCTGACGGACAACCTGAAACTGATGCACTTCCTGGAGCGGATGGAAGACCGCTCGAAGGCAAGCATTGTGGGCATCTGCATGGGCGAGGCGGGAATCATCTCGCGCGTGCTGGGACTGCGGGCGGGTTCCGCGTTTACGTTTGCGGCGGCGAGCGCAGGCGACGAGACCGCGCCGGGACAGATTGCTGCGCGCACGCTGCTCGAGACCTATCGCATCGACCAGGTGGACGTGGCGACGAAGGTTTATGGGGTGGCGGGCGACCCGATTAAGTCATCGCTGTCTCCGCTGATGCTGAACACGGCGTTCCGGCGCGAGACGGTGAACGCGGTTTACCTGGCGCTGCAGACGAAGAGCGTCGAGGACCTGTTCAAGCTGGCGCGGGAGATTCCGATCCAGGGGCTGAGCGTGACGATGCCGCTGAAGGAAGGCGTGATCAAGCACCTGGAACGTACGGACCCGCTTTCGACGAAAATTGGCGCGGTGAATACGATCTCGCGGCTGCCGGATGGGAAGTTTTATGGCTTCAATACGGATGTTGCGGGGATCGTGGGGCCGCTGGAGCGGCGGCTGAGCCTGCGCAATGCGAAGGTGCTGGTGCTGGGCGCGGGCGGCGCGGCGCGGGCGGCGGTCTTTGGCTGTCGCGACCGGGGCGCCGAGGTATGGATTCTGAACCGCACGCCGGAGACGGCGCAGAAGCTGGCGCGGCAGGCGGGCGCGAAGTCCATGCGGCGCGATCAGATGACGAAGCAGAGTTTCGATGTGATCATCAATGCGACGCCGGCGGGAATGAGCGGCAACAAGACGGCAACGCTGCTGACGCCGGAGGAGATGAACGCACGGCTGGTGTTCGACCTGGTGTACAACCCGATTGATACGCCCCTGCTGCGGATGGCTCGGCAGAAGGGACTTGCGGTGATCTCAGGCGTGGAGATGTTTGTGCAGCAGGGTGCGCGGCAGTTTGAGA
>DASRRO010000062.1:0-12851 GCA_035656855.1 Acidobacteriaceae bacterium
GAATTGCGCCAGTTCGGCGACGAGTTCGACGAAGACTTCTTCGCCGCCATCTCGCTGCAGTCCACTCTCGACTGCCACGACGTCATCGGCGGCACCGCCCGGCACCGCGTCCTGTCCGCGCTCGCCGATGCGCAGGCTCGCGTTCAGTCTCTCGCCGCGCGGCACGCGCCGCCACCCCCACCGGAGGTGCACCATGCGCGTGCGTAAGGCCCGCCTCCAGGACGCCACCAATATCTACGAGCTGGTCAACAGCCTCTCCGGCGACGGTACCCTCCTCCGCCGCGCCTTCGCCGAAATCTGCGAGAACGTCCGCGACTTTACCGTCGCCGAATCCGAAGGCGGCATCTTCCAGGGCTGTGGCGCGCTTCACCTTTACGGACCCCACCTCGCCGAAGTCCGCTCCATCGTCGTCCGCCCCGAAGCTAAGAACCAGGGCGTCGGTGGTGAATTGCTGCATGCCCTGCTCGGTGAAGCCGAAGGCCACGGCGTCGGCTGCGTCTGCCTCTTCACCCGCATCCCCGACTTCTTCTTCCGCTATGGCTTCCGCGAAGTCGAGGAGCGCACCGCCCTCCCCGACAAAATTTTCAAGGATTGCCAGAACTGCCCGCGCCTCTACAAATGCGACGAAGTCGCTATGGCCCGCGGACAGGTCCCCCGCGTCTCCATCCTCGGCCCCCGCATCGAAGCCGAACAACTCGTCCGCCTCACAACCTAACGGACCCGTCACCCGCGGCTGTCATCGCGTGGAACGGAGCAGCGAAGGATCTGCGGTTGCTCCTGGCACTTCCCCAGGCTCACCCGACAACAAACCCGCTATCCAGCCGTCACCCGCACAATTTCCATCGTCCGCACAATGCGGATCGCAACTGCGTCATCGTCTTTTCGGCTTCGCCCGCGCGCCCTTCGATTGGCCCGCCTCCAGGCTCTCGACCATAGCTCGCAGCGATTCCGTCAGGGCTTTGGCAGACAACGAACTCACGGGGTCGATCAGCCACTGCAGCACCAGCCCCGAGAGAAGCACATGCAGAAACGTGCCAATCGTCTGCTCCGTGTGCTGACTGATCGTGCTTTCGTCCTGATTCAGAAACATCGCCGCCAATCCAGTGCGCGCCATGTGCAGCTTGTCGGCAATCACCTTTTGCGCGTCAGGCTGGCCCACCATCTGCGCGAAGATCTCGAAATTGGCGACCCAGAGCGACCGATGACTCGCAAAGGTAGCCATAATCTCCGCCCAGATGGCCTCGAATCGGTGCGCGGGCGTAACACGCGCCGGAACCGCTTTCCGCAGCGCCCGCTGCAGATCCTCGTCCCACTCGCCAAAGGCCAGCAGCAAGGCCTCAGTCAGCAGCGCGTCCTTTGACGAAAAGTGGTAGCCGATAGCGGCCAGGCTCACTCCGGCTGCCGACGTAATATCCCGCGCGGTGGTGCGGTTGTATCCCTTTTCCAGCAGACATTTCTTCGCCCCCCGCAGCAACGCCTCCCGGTTATTCAATGTTTTTTGCGGTTTCATGGAGCAGTTGTACCAGACATACGTATGGTACATTTGTGTGAGACATTCGTCTCACATCAGACAGCACCGGAGCCCCACTGTGAAAACCAAAACCATCCTCATCTCAGGTGCCAGTATCGCCGGTCCGGCGCTGGCCTTCTGGCTCCATCGTTATGGGTTTCAACCCACCATCGTGGAACGCGCCCCGGCGCTGCGTCCGGGTGGATACGCTGTCGACTTTCGCGGCGCTTCCCTGCGCGTCCTCGAACGCATGGGCCTCCTGCCTGAAATCCAGCGATTGCAAACCCGCATCGGAGCCATCACCATCGTCGACCGTGACAACAAAAAGGTCGCCCGCATGCCCGACGGATTTACCAGCGGCGAGCTTGAGATTCTGCGCGGCGATCTGGCGACCGTCTTCTTCGAGGCCACCCGCGCGACGACCGAGTACATCTTCGATGACAGCGTCGCCGCCATCGACGAAAGCCCGGCCGGAGTGGATGTGCAGTTTGAGCGCGGCGGCCGCCGCAGCTTCGACCTGGTGGTCGGCGCCGATGGATTGCACTCCAAAGTTCGCTCCATAGTATTTGGCGACGAAACCCGCTTCGCCCGCTATCTCGGCTATTACGTTTCCATTTTTTCCGTTCCCAATTACCTCCATCTCAACCATGCCGGACTGTATTACGGCACATTGGGCAAAAAGGTCGGCATTTTCAGCGGCGGCGAGCCCCATCGGGCCATGGCGTCCTTCTTCTTCTCAACCGAGCCGCTCGACTATGCCCGCCGCCACCCCGCGCAGCAAAAAGAGATTCTGCGCGAACATTTTCAGCACGAAGGCTGGGAACTCCCGCGTCTGCTGGATTGTTTGGAGAGCACGCCCGACTTCTATTTCGATTCCGTCAGTCAGGTAAAAATGGACCGCTGGTCTTCGGGTCGCGCCGTTTTGCTTGGAGACGCGGCCTGGTGCCCCTCGCCGCTCTCGGGCATGGGAACAGGAATGGCCGTGTTCGGCGCGTATGTTCTCGCTGGCGAACTGGCTCACGCCGATGGAGACCATCAACTGGCGTTCCATCGATATGAAGACGAAATGCGCCCATTCGTGCAGAAATGCCAGGGGATTGCGGATGGAGGAGCCGACTGGTTTGTGCCCCGAACCCGTCTCCGGCTCTGGTTCAGCACTCAGATGTGGAAGATTTTGCCCTACACGCCCTGGAAAAATATGATGCTCGAAGTGCCTCTGAAGATCGGCAACTCCATCCATCTCAAAGAATATCGAGGGGAGCGGGAAGTTGGCTGACCCGATCCTGCGTCTCCCGGCCCGCTACGAATCCGCCTTCCACACATACGCGCCCGCCTGCGGTAGTCCCACATGCCCCAGCACCCGGCACACAAACTGCTTCGCCATCTCCTCGGAATCCACCGGCTTGTTATAAAACGCAGGGATCATCGGAAAGATCGTCGCCCCCGCATCCGCCGCCAGCCCCATATTGCGAATGTGAATCTTGTTGAACGGCGTCTCCCGCAGGCACAGGATCAGCGGCCGCCGCTCCTTCAGGCAAACATCCGCCGCCCGCTGGATCAGGTTATTCGCCAGCCCGTTCGCAATTCCCGCCAGCGTCCCCATGCTGCACGGCAGCACGATCATCCCCTGCGACGGATAACTCCCGCTCGCCATCGCCGCGCCAATATCGCTCTCGCTGTGCTGCGTGATCTTTGCTGACGCCCGACCCAGCAGTTTCTCCGCCAGCCCTGTCCGCCCGGAAATCCCCAGCTCCTCCACCAGCACCCGCAGCGAATTTTCCGACGCCACGAAGTGCACCCGCCCCACGCGCTCATCCGCCTCCAGCGCGCGCAGCAGTTCCCGCCCAAACGCAACGCCGCTTGCGCCCGTCACCGCCACGGTTACATTCCAGGCTTCCGTCATGCGTGCGGCTCGTGATCCCCGCTCGATCCCAGCACCCGCGCAAAAATCGCATCCACATTGCCCAGCTGCCGGTTCAGGTCAAACGTCCGCTCCAGCTTCTTCGCGCTCAGCTTCCCGCTGATCGCCGGATCGGCTCCAATCAGCTCGCGAAACACCAGGTCGTTCTGCCACGCGTTCATCGCGTGCCCCTGCACCAGCCGGTATGCCTCCTCGCGCTGCATCCCCGCTTCCGCCAGATCCAGCAGCAGCTGCCCGCTGAAGATCAGCCCTCCCGTCGAGTCCAGGTTCTTTTGCATCCGCGCCGGATACACCCGCAGTTTCTCGATCAAACCCGCCGTCTTCGCCAGCAGATAGTCGGTCAGAATCGTCGAATCCGGCAGGATCACCCGCTCCACCGAAGAATGCGAAATATCCCGCTCATGCCACAGCGCCACATTCTCCAGCGCCGCCTGGCTGTTCGCCCGCACCACCCGCGCCAGCCCGCTGATCTGCTCCGCCGTTATCGGATTCCGCTTGTGCGGCATCGCCGACGAGCCCTTCTGCTTCTCCGAGAAATACTCCTCCGCCTCCCGCACTTCGGTCCGCTGCAGGTGCCGCACCTCGGTCGCAATCTTGTCCAGCGTTGCCGTAATCACGGCCAGCGTCGCCACATAATACGCATGCCGGTCGCGCTGGATCACCTGGGTCGCGATCGGCGCCGCCTCCAGCCCCAGCTTCTCGCAGATCCGCTCCTCGTGCTGTGGGCTGATGTGCCCAAACGTCCCCACCGCGCCCGACAGCTTCCCCACCCGCATCTGTTCCGCAGCTGCCTCAAACCGCCCCTGGTTGCGCCGCATCTCCGCATACCAGTTCAGCAGCTTCAGCCCAAACGTCGTCGGCTCCGCATGCATGCCGTGCGTGCGCCCCACCGTCGGCGTCATCTTGAACTCCAGCGCCCGCGTCCGCAGCACGTTCATCAGCCGGTCGATGTCCTCCCGGATGATCGCCGACGCCGCCTTCACCTGCAGCGCCTGCGCCGTATCCACCACGTCGTTCGACGTCAGCCCGTAGTGCAGCCAGCGCGCCTCAGCGCCCACCTTCTCCGCCACCGCTGTCGTAAAAGCGATCACGTCGTGCTTCACTTCGGCCTCAATCGCGTGGATCCGCTCCAGATCGAACCCGCCCTTCCTGCGGATTGCCTGCGCCGCCTCCCGCGGCACGATCCCGTCCTCGGCCAGCACCTCGCTGGCCACCGTTTCCACCTCCAGCCACGCGCGGAACCGGCTTTCCTCTCTCCAGATCTGCCCCATCGCGGGTCGTGTATAACGCGAAATCAATGCGGAAGTCCTCCCAGGAACTCCCCATTCTACCGTCGCCGCGTCGTCAGCGGGCGCGACCTGCCTATCGCACGGCGTCCGCTGTTTTGCACGAAACCGCCCTGGAACCCTCGCGCAGGTCGGCCACCGGCACTTTCCAGGTGTGGAACCCAACCTGGCGAATGGCGGCCACCATCTCATCGTGGGTACCCACGCCGCCGAATGGCGGATCGACCAGATTCACCCGCTGCGTCCCGTCAACCGTCTGCTGAAAACGCGTGCGGAACTCCAGCCTCAGCTCACGATGCGAGCCCTTGCCGCGAGTCTCGAAAGCAAAACCGAATCCCTGCGAGTGGGTCGGGGTCGTGAAGTCGATCAGGTAGAGCGGATCGCCCCCGGAATCCGACTTTTCCCCCTCGATGTAGCCCAGTTCCACCGAGTACGGCTCGTCCCGGGAAAGATCGAACCAGTCTCCATCGGCTGTGGCCACGCAGTGCCCCGCCTCGACAAGAAGATCGGGCGGAGCCTCGGCGTCTTGCGCCTCAACCGACGCGCCGAGGCATCCGAGAAGAAAGAGGACGAGGAATCTCACTGGAGAACTCCGCAGCAACAGGATCACCCCTGGGGTTTCCTTGACTAAGATGATAAGAAACGGAATGGGAGCGCCGACTCAATGGAAAATATGACGAACGTTGTGACGATTGCCAGCTTTACCGAGCCCCTCGAAGCCGAGATGGCCAAAGGGCGCCTCGAATCCGCGGGCATCGACGTCTTTCTCTCCGGAGAAAACGCCCGCATCATGGAACCCGGCCTCGGCCCCCTCCAGCTCCAGGTTCGCTCCGACGATGAGGCCGACGCCCGCGCCATCCTTGCCGATCCCGGCGATCCCGAAAGCGCCCCCGAAGACCCCCAAATGTCGTAGCACGATATATCGTGCTACGATAGACGCATGAATTTCAGCGAAAGCCCCGGTGTCGCTTCCATCGCCACCAGCCGGCACACCTATCCCGCATCGAAAGAACCTGCCCCTCTCACCCGTGCCCAGATGCGCCGCCTGGCGGAATTTCGTTTCCAGCTGAGAAAATTCCTCCACTTCAGCAGCCTCGCCGCCGGTGCCGCCGGCATCCGCTCCCAGCAGTATCAGCTCCTGCAGTGCATCTGGGGCATGCCCGAGGAGCTCGACCCCACCATCGCCAATGTCGCCGCCCGCATGCTCCTCAAGCACAACAGCGCCGTCGAGCTCGTCGACCGCACTATCGAACAGGGCCTCCTGCGCCGCTGCCCCGATCCCACCGATCATCGCCGCATCCTGCTTCGCATGACGCCCCTCGGCGACAAGCTCCTCGGCTCGCTCGCCGCCTGGCACCTCCGCGAACTCGAAGAAACCGGCCCCGAGCTCATCCGCGCGCTGCGCCGCGTTCTGCTCACCCCGCAACAGCAGCAGCTGGCTAACGGAGCCAACGGCCATCAGGAAAAGGAGACCTCGCGCGAAAAGACAGCCGCCCGCCACGCTTAGTGGCCGCTGTTCTCGAGCAGAGCTGATCGACCGGATCGGGTCGTCATTCTGAGCGGAGCGACGAATTCCGTCGATGCCCGCTGCGGAACAGACCCGTCGGGTTTCTCACCGAAGCCCTCTGTGATCTCTGTGTCTTCTCCGGTAGGCCGCTCGCTACCGGCGACAGGCTGCCCTCAGAACCAAAGCTGATTCCGCCCGCCGCCCGCCGCGGCCACCTTCAGCTCCGCCTCGTCCTCGCTGATCTCCGGAACGTACCGGTCGTCCTGGTGTTCCGCCTCCCCGTAGGCTTCGCGCGTGACTTCAAGAACGCCACGAAAAACGGCGACTGCGACAATGGCCACCGCCGCCGTCATCGAGAGAGCGCCGTACAGCCGCAGGTCCGGCCACGGGCCGTTGTACAGGAGTTGTCGTCCCAGGAACGCGCAGGCGAATTGCCCTATCGCCGCCGGCGCCGGAAAACGCACCGCCAGAACACTCGCCGGCAGCACTGAGAAGACAATCAGCGCCAGCCCCGGCTGCTGCCACGCCGTCACATGCCACGCGCTGCGGCCATACCCCGCCAGCAGCAGCATCCCGTAAACGCAGTCCATCCCGGCCAGACAGATTTGCAGCACCCGCAGCGCCATGGTGCCTTCCCCCTGGGAAAAGCGCCGCATTGTACGCAGTCGTTTCTGCGTGCGGCGCCTTTCCAGCGGAAGAAAACGGCGGACGTAATCCCCGTTTCCCCTCCGTTCCCATTTTGGAATGTCTTCACCAACCCGACCCTCCAACCAAAGTTGTACTGAAAATGCAATCTTTGGCCCGAAGCGCTCCCGCCCCAACCCGCCTATTCTGTCTCTGTAAACGAAGAGCCTCCCTGAATCCCCGGCGCCTGGGAAAAGCGGCCGGGGATTTTTTCTGCCCGCATCCTGTTCTCCCGGCCTGCCCTGCTTTCTCGTTATGCATGACAGCCGGCGAACCGTCGCACCCTGAGCGATCCGGCCCGACGAGAAAGCCGGCGAACCGGCGAATGGCACCGGCAAGCGCCCTCCGTCGGCGCGTGTTCATTTCCGCACTGCATTGTTCGCCTTTGGACAGCCGCCGCCGTTCACTTTTCAGCCAAACGTAATTCCATTCAAGCACTTAACGCCATGGAGGGGGCCGCCTCCATCGGCCATCGGCGTGCACCTTGAATGCGCTCTTCCCGCGCTCTCCCGGAGGGCACATGCGCTCACTTGGCCAGGATTTGCGTTACGCGTTGCGTCAGCTGCTGGGGAATTTCAGTTTTACCGCAACCGCGTTGTTGTCCCTCGCCTGCGGAATCGCCGCAACGACGGCCGTGTTCAGCGTCGTGTGGGCCGTCGTGGTGCAGCCCTACCCCTACGCCAACCCCGACCGCATGGCCCACCTGGCCCTCGGCGATCTGGCTGCCTCCGGCCAATACCGCGGATTCGCCACCACCGTTCCCCAATGGCAGCAGCTCCGCACCGTCCCCGCGATCGAGGACTCGATCCTCACCCGTCAGGAAAATCTGACGGTCACCGGTGGAGACCTGCCCGAAGACGTCCAGGCCTGCTTCATGACCTCCAACGGCTTCCATTTCTTCGGCGTCCCCGCCGCCCTGGGCCGCGGCCTCCAGCCGTCGGACGCGGTTGGGAGCCGGCAACCGCAGCCCGTCGTGGTCCTGGGATACACGTTTTGGCAGCGCCGCTATCAGGGCAATCCAGGCGTAATCGGAAAAACCATTGAACTGGCGCGGAACCCCTACACCATCGTCGGAGTCGCAGCGCGCCGCTTCACCTGGAACGACGCCGATGTCTATCTGCCCATGCAGCTGACCGCGGCCTCCGATCCCAACACCGTCGAAATTCGTCTCCGTCCCGGCGTTTCTCACAAAGTCGCAGCCGAGCAGATGCAGCCGCTCATCCACGAATTCGAGCGGCAAACCCCTCTTTATTTCCCTCCCGATCCCGGTCCCCTCCACGTCATCGGCCTGAATGAGCAGTTCGTGAAAGCCCTCGGGCCCACCTTAGCCGTTCTCTTCGGAGCCGTTGCCCTGCTTCTCGCCATCGGCTGCGCCAATGTCTCCATTCTCCTGTTGGCCCGCGGAACCGCCCGCCAGCACGAGTTCGCCCTGCGCGCGGCCATCGGCGCTTCCCGCACCCGCATCGTGCGCCAGCTCCTCACCGAATCGCTGCTGCTCTCGCTGACCGGCGCCTCTCTCGGAGCCGGGCTCAGCTACTCTCTGGTCTCCCTCATCCGCAGCCTCCTGCCTGAATATGCTTTCCCCCATGAAGCCGCCATTCAGATCAGCCTTCCCGCGCTCACCTTCTGCGTCGTCATCGCTTTGGTCACCGGAATCCTGTTTGGCCTCTCCCCGGCTCTTCGCCTCTCCCGGCCCGATGTGCGCGACGCCATGCAGGGAGGCTCTCGCCGCATTGCCGGAAGCAGGGCCGGGCGCACCACCCACCATCTCCTCATCGGCACGCAGATCGCTCTGACCCTCGTGCTGCTCACCACGTCCATGCTTGCCATCAGCGCCTTCCTTCGACTCGCCCGCACCCCGCCTGGCTATGACCCACACAACGTCATGTCGGTCGGCATCCCCCTGCGCACCAGCGCCTACGCCACCCTGGAGAAGCGTGCGGCTCTCATCGAGGTGCTGCGTGACAAAATCTCGACCCTGCGCGGAGTGCAGTCGGTCGCCGTGTCCTCAAACGCCACCCCGCCCAACAACGGCTTTTCCACCCAGGTCGAGATTCCCGGCGCCTCCGGAACCACCCGGCAGCTGGTCCGGATGAACCTCGTGAGTCCCGAATATTTCAGCCTGCTCAGGATTCCGCTGTTGCAGGGACGGCTCTGGACCGAATCGGAGAATCACAATGGCGCAAAGCTTTGCGTCGTCAACAGCGCCTTCGCGCGCCATTATTTTCCGCATTCCGATCCGATCGGCCACTCCCTCCGTGCTCCACAAATGTTCGCTGCCCATCCGCCGCAGGTCGTGACGGCTCCCGGCGCTGATGGTTCTCTGTTAATCGTTGGCGTGGTTGCCGACAAACTCGATCAGGGCCTCGATAAACCGGTCGATCCTGAAGCGTTCGTGCCCTTCACGCTCGGCATTGGAGGCTTCACCCAAATGCTTGTGCGCACCCAGGGTCCCCCGCTCGCTTTGCTCCACGCGATCGGCGTGAGCGTCGCTTCGGTTGACCGCGATCAGCAGATTGCCGGCAATGTCCGTGATCTTGAGCAGTGGATCACCACACAACAGGAATACGCACAGGGCCAGCTCATCTCGTGGCTGTTCGGCGCCTTTGCCGCTTTGGCCCTGCTGCTGGCTGCCGTCGGACTCTACAGCGTCGTCTCCTGCACGGTGGCGCAGCGGACCAATGAATTCGGAATCCGCATTGCGCTCGGCGCAAAGCGCGCGGACGTCCTGCGCCTCGTCCTCCAGTCATCGGCCATCAGCGTCACCGTCGGCGCCTTGATTGGGATCGTAGCCTCGCTTGCCGCTGGACGCGCGCTCTCTCACATCGTCACCAGCGGTCGGACCAGCAACCTCCTGCCCCTGCTGCTGGGAATGCTCGTTCTCGGAGTATCCGCCCTGATCGCCAGCGTGATTCCCGCGCGCCGCGCCACCCGCATCGAACCGCTGGAAGCCCTGCGTTACGAATAGCCCCAATCCCGCGAAGCGCGTAGTTGCTGACCGGGCTGCCGCTGACCGCCTCTTAGCTGACGTCTTCTTCGCTGCCCGCTTCGTCAGTTCGCCGCCTGCTCCTGCACCGGCTGCGGAATCGGCGTGATGATCCCCAGCTGCTCATACACCGGCCGCATCTCCCGCCGGATCGCCGGCAGCCGCGTCCAGAACCAGATCCCACCCGCAATGCAGCACGACCCCGTGAACATCACCGTGCGCGGTGCGCCGATCCAGTGCGCCATCGATCCCGCCAGCAGGCTTCCCCACGGCGCCATCCCCACAAACGCCGCCGTGTAGTAGCTCATCACCCGGCCCCGCTTGTCCTCCGGCACCAGCGTCTGGATGATCGTGTTGCTGGCCGTCATCCCCTGCAGCATGCCGAACCCGACAAACAGCATCAGCACCAGCGACAGCGGCAGCCACCGCGAAAATCCAAACGCCACCAGTCCCGCGCCAAACACCACCGCAGAGAACGGGATCATCCGCGTCAGCCCCCGCACGCTCCGCCGCAGCACCAGTGAAAACGCCGAGATCAGCGCCCCCGCGCCTGCTGCGCCCATCAGGAAGCCCAGCGTGTGCGCTCCGCCATGCAGAACCTGCGCCGCAAAGATCGGCATCAGCACCATGTACGGCATGCCCATCAGGCTCACCAGCCCAAACAGGATCAGAATCGTCCGCACCGGAGTGAAACTGGAAACATAAGCCCATCCCTCCTGCAGCTGGTGGAACATCCCCGCTGCCGCTCGCCGCACCGCTGCCGCCTGCACCCGCATCATCAGCAGCGAGATAATCACGGCGATATAGCTGACGCCGTCGATCAGGAAGCACCACCCCTCGCTGCTCGCCGCGATCACCAGCCCTGCCAGCGACGGCCCCACCAGCCGCGCCACATTCACCATCGATGAGTTGATCGCGATCGCATTCGACAGATCGCTTCGCTCTTCCACCATCTGGACCATGAATGCCTGCCGCCCCGGCATGTCGAACGCGTTGATCAGCCCCTGGAACGCGCTCAGCACCAGGACTTCCGCGATCGTGATCCGGTGGCTTAAGGTCAGCCACGCCAGCAGCAGCGACTGCAACATGGCCAGCGTCTGCGTCCAGATCAGCACCTGCCGCCGGTCGATCCGGTCCACGATCACCCCGGCAAACGGCGTCAGCACAAACGTCGGAATCTGCCCGACAAAGCCCACCATCCCCAGCAGCAGCGCCGAATGCGTCAGCCGATACACCAGCCACGCCGTCGCGATCCGCGTCATCCACGTGCCCACCAGGGAGATGGTCTGCCCGCCGAAGAACAGCCGGAAATTTCGGTGCCGCAGCGCCCGCCACGCGTGCGAGTAGCCGCTGGCCGTTGTCGCCGCGGAGCTTCGTCCGTTCTCTGGTTGTGCCGGTTCTGCCGCCATCCCGATAAGTGTGCCCCGTGGACTGTGGACTGTGGACTGCCGCCTGTCCGCTACACGCTAAGCTTCTTCTTCAAAAACTCCAGCGACCGTTCCCGCGCCAGCCTTGCCGCCTCCGGGTTGTAGCTCGCCCGATCCGTGGTGTTGAACCCGTGTCCCGCGCCCGCATAAAAGTAAATCGGCACCTCGGGATGCGCGGCCGCCACCTTCGCCTCAATCTCGTCCTTCGGAATATGCGTATCTTCCTGCCCGAAGTGCAGCATCACCGGCGCGCGCAGAGGCTCGCCGCCATACTTCGCGATCATGCTCCCGTAATAACCCACCGCCGCGTCGGGATTCAGCCGCATGGCCGCCAGCCACGCCATCGATCCGCCCAGGCAATACCCGATCACGCCGACCTTCCTCCCCGTCTCCCGCCGCGCGTACTCCAGCGCCGCCGCCACATCCATCACCCGATCGTCCGTGTCGCCCTGCCGGATAATCGCCATCCCCTTCTGCAAATCTTCCGGCCCATAGCCCAGCTCCACCCCGCGCTGCACGCGATCGAACAGCGCCGGCGCCACCGCCAGAAATCCATCCGCCGCCCACCCATCCGTGACCTCGCGAATGTGCCGGTTCACGCCGAACGCCTCCTGCACCACCACCAGCCCGGCCACCGGCTCGCCCGCCGGCCGCGCCACATACCCATCCAGTTCGAATCCATCCGCGGCCCGCAGCTTCACATGCTCGCCCATCGGCAATCCCTCGCTCTCAGTGATTTTCAGAAACTCTCTTTTGGATGCGCCCACGCCGCCTCGCGCTTCGCTACTGCGGCTGCCCTGCCTCATCGCGCCGAATCGCCCAGTAGCTGTTCCGCGCCACCACATGCGCCCCATAATTCTGCGTCAGCTTCACTTCAATCGTGTGCAGCCCTGGCGCCAGATCCGTGGGATGAAAGCTCAGGATGTACCGATTCCGCGCGTGGCTCGCCACCTCTGCCACGTCCCGCTCGAACCCCTTCTCTTTCGTGAAGGGATCGTATTCACCCCCGCTCAGCGCCGCCAGCGTCCTCGGCGTGTTTCGCCGCATGGCATTCATCGTCATCATCAGCGGCGCCAGCAGATTCAGCTCCGTCCCGCCGTCCGTCTTCCCCTTCCCCCAGTCGATGATCTCCGCCTTCGACGGCGAAAACACCAGGCTCAGCACCAGCGTGTTGCTCGTCCCGATTCGCTCCACCAGCTCCGGCACATTAAAGTGACGGCTCCCGTGATCGCGCGACTCGCTGATCAGCAGCAGCACCCGCCGATGATCCACCGGCTGCTGCTCCAGCAGATTCACTGAGTACCCCACCGCATCCAGAATCGCCGCTCCGCCATTGCCCGCGGGCATATTGGCCAGGTCGTGCGTGATCGCATCGCTGTTGTCGGTGAACGGCTCTACCCACGTGGGATTCGAATCGAACGCCACCAGCGCCGCCTGCCCATGCCCATCCCCCGTAAACAACTGCAGCAGCGGACCCAGCTTCCCGATCTTGTCGAATTCCAGCGGCGCATCCCGACCGCGCTCCACGCA
>DASRRO010000063.1:0-7076 GCA_035656855.1 Acidobacteriaceae bacterium
CAGCCTGGTCGCACCGAATTTTCTCCTTTTTGTGGGTGGACTTTACCTGTATCTGGCAGCAGCCGATGTGCTGCAGCAACCCCCCCGGCTATTTCCCTGGCCGGGTGTAGTGGTCTTCCTGGCTCTTCCTCCCTTCCTCTGGTTCACTTACCACCGCGACGACGTTCTGGGGCGGCTTCTGGTCCATTCGGTGGTCATGGGCGCCATCTTCCTGACGACGGCCGTTCGCCTGCTTCGGGAAAGGGACGCGACCATCCGGCCGGCAGCACGAGCCTGCGCCTGGCTGCTGACTGTCTCCACCGCACTGCAGATCGGCTGGTTCGTGTCCGATTACCATGCGGGTGCGCTGGTAGGGGTGAACTTCATCCATCCGGATCTCGTGAATGTCGGCTTCAGCTACCTCTCGATGATTCTGGCACTGGCGACCGTGATCGCGCTGCTCTGGCTGGCGCTCACGGTGCACCGGCTGGACCTGAGCAAAATGGCCCAGACCGACGCGCTGACAGGGCTGCTGAATCGCCGCGCTTTTGAGGAAATCCTGCGCCGCGAGCTGCTCCGCTGCGAGCGCAGCGGTGGCGTGATGGGGCTAATGCTGATCGATCTGGACTACTTCAAGCAGGTGAATGATTCCCTTGGCCATTTCGCCGGCGATGATGTGCTGCGCCGGATCGCGACCGCCCTGCGAGAGAGTACGCGACCTTCGGATGTGCTGGCCCGCTACGGAGGCGAGGAATTTGTGGTGTTGCTGCGCAATGCGGCCCTGGAGGAATCGCGGGTTGCCGCTGAGCGCATCCGCCAGCGGATTGCCAATGTGGGCGAACTGCCGGGCAGCGTGACTCTGACCGGGAGCATCGGCGTGGCGGTCAGCGAGCCGCGGGACAGCACGACGGACTTTCTGCTGCGCGCGGACGAGGCGCTGTATCGCTCCAAGCGCGAGGGACGCAATCAGGTCAGCGTCTATCAGGCATCCGATCGGGGTGGCACGGAGATGAACTCCGCGGCGCGCCGGCGAGTTCTGTCTCAGGCCGAATCGGCCAAATGAAAAGGCTGCGCCGCAGCGCAGCCTGTCCGCTTTGCGGTCGGCGTCCGGTTAGACCGTTTGCTTCGCACAAAACTCGTTGAACGCCCGAGACAGCTCCTCAGCAATAGCCTGCGGCGCGCTGTTCTCGATGATGAAGCGCTGCATGAGATACACGAGTTTTCCGTCTCGCAGGATGGCGATGGCCGGCGAAGTGGGCGGGTTGTTCTCAAAATACCCGCGAGCCCGCTCAGTGGCCTCGCGGTCCTGACCGGCAAAAACGGTAATCGAGTGGTCAGGAAGCACCGGATTGCGCAGCGCCATACGGACACCGGGGCGCATTTTGCCCGCAGCACAGCCGCAGATGGAGTTGACCACGACCATGGTCGTGCCCGGTTTCGCGATGGCGGCATTGACGGCTTCCGCCGTCCGGGCCTCTTCAATTCCGGCGCGGGTGAGTTCCTCGCGCATGGGGATCAGCATGATTTCTGGATACATTTCTGTTGTTTCCTCCGGTCCCGACTGGGGCTGACCGATCCTCTTCATTGTATGGACCCGGTCGGCCTTTTGCCAGCAACCTGATATATCTCGATTGCATGCAGCTTCAGGAACAGGTTCCTCTGGCTCCGCGCACGACGCTTGGGGTGGGAGGAGCGGCGCGGTGGTTTGCCGAGGTGGAGAGCGAAGACGCTCTTATGGAGGCGCTGCGCTTTGCCCGCGAACGGAGTCTTCCGCTTTTCGTGCTGGGCGGTGGAAGCAATCTGCTGGTTGCCGATGAAGGCTTTCCCGGCCTGGTGGTCCATATTGCGCTACGCGGCACAACCCTGGACGAGAACCGGTTTTGCGTTGGTGCCGGCGAGAACTGGGACGACTTTGTCTCGCACGCAGTGGCGCTGAACTTCGGAGGCATTGAGTGTCTGGCCGGCATTCCCGGCACCGTGGGTGGAACTCCGGTGCAGAATGTCGGCGCTTATGGCCAGGAGGTCTCCGCGACCATCGAGCAGGTGCGCGTGCTCGACCAGAGGGATCTGCAATTTCTGGAGATGCCTGCGTCGGCCTGCGGTTTCAGCTATCGGCGCAGCATCTTCAACTCCACGGAGCGGGGACGGTACATTGTGACCCGGGTTGACTATCGGCTGAATCGGGGCGCGGCTCCATCGCTGGCCTATGCGGATCTGCAGCGCTATTTTCGAGATCGATCAGGGGAACCGACCCTCTCCGAAACGGCGGCGGCCGTCCGCGAGATTCGTCACGGCAAAGGCATGCTGCTGGTTGAAGGAGAGCCGGACTGCCGGAGCGCAGGCAGCTTCTTCAAGAATCCCGTGGTTGCCCAGGCGGTTTATGACGCAATTGCAGCCGAATCGCCGACCCCAACTCCTCACTATCCGGCAGGACCAGGACTCGTGAAGATCCCCGCCGCCTGGCTGCTGGAACACGCAGGGTTCCACAGAGGGTTTGCGATGGGACGAGCCGGGATCTCCAGCCGGCACACTCTGGCTTTGGTGAACCGGGGAGGCGCGACGGCTCAGGATATCGTAGCTTTGCGGAATTCCATCCTTGCCGGAGTAGAAGAGAAGTTCCGCATCCGCCTCGAACCGGAACCCGTCTGGCTGGGTCCCGAGCCGACCCTTCCCTGAGAAGCAGCCTTTTCCGGCGCCCATTGTCGCGCAACCGTTTACATTGCGCTGTGCCGGCATTGGGCCGCGATGCGAATGGCGCCGTCTCGGCTATGTTATTTCCCCTGCTACGTCCCTGTGTTCTTACTACACTGCGCGGCCTGACAATCTCGATTTGGCGCTCTTTGGCGTCACACAACCGTTGCCACTAAAACTGTTCACTAGCCTTGTTTACGATTATTCGCAGCCTCGTCTCCGTTTGACAGCTCTGTTGTCGTTCCAGTATATATGCAAGGTTTCTTACTTAAGAGACAAGGATAACTCGAACAACACTCGAGACACGCAGTCATTTGGGAGGCTAGTTATGCTGAAGCGGATCAGGATGCCGCTGTCCTGCCTGTTGGCAATCATACTTTCCGGAGCGGTGTGGTGCGGGGCGGCATGGGCGCAGGAGACATCGACGATCAATGGCACCGTCACCGACCCCACCGGGGCGGTGGTTCCGAGTGCAAAAGTGACCATCACCAATCAGGAAACCGGAAGCCCGCAGACAACAACATCCAACAGCGATGGGCTTTACAACCTGCCCGGTCTGGCGGTCGGGCATTACGATCTCTCGGTTTCCGCACCCGGATTCACGACGTACAAAAAATCAGGCATTGTGGTGAACGTGGCGCAAACCTACCGCGAAGATGCGCGTCTGTCGGTGGGCGGCAACAACCAGACCGTCACGGTTCAGGCAAATACCCTGCAGGTCCAGTCGGAAACCAACGAGGTCAGCAGCCTGATCACCGGCCAGCAGGTGCGGAACATCGCCACGAACGGCCGGAATATCACCAGCCTGACAACCCTGGGCGTGGGTGTTTCCGGCAACCTGCCTTCTTTTAACGGAGTGGCCGCGCAGACGAGCACCGCTACCATCAGCTTCAACGGCATGCGGCCCGATCACAATAATTTCCTGATCGATGGCGGCGAAGTCTACGACCGCGGATCGGGAGGCAAGCTGGATGCCCTGCCCTCACCGGACTCCATCTCGCAGTTCCAGGTGCTGAGCAGCAATTACTCGCCGGATTACGGCATCTCCTCCGGCGGCACTGTTCTGATCGATCTCAAGAGCGGTTCACGGCAGTTTCATGGCGGCGCCTGGGAGTTCAACCGCAATGACGCCTACGATGCCGGCTACTACTTCGCCAAGCAAAATCACACCGCGACGCCGGAGCTGCGCCTGAATATCTTCGGCGGCAACATCGGCGGCCCGGTATGGATTCCGCATCTGTTCAACTCCGACAGGCAGAAGACCTTCTTTTTTGTGAACGAGGAATGGCGGCGGTTCATTCAGGGCGCCAACCCGACGGTGACTCCGACGGTTCCGACCAGCGATTTTCCTGCTACCGGGTCCGCACTGACCTATACGCCTTTCAACGGCGGCACACCGCCCGTCGTGCCGGCCACCACCGATACCGCCAAACTGGCTGTGTACGCAGCCGACGGGCTGACGCCGGGGCAGCCCTTCCCCAATAACACCATCCCGGCAAATTTGCTGGATCCCAATGCTGTCTTGATGATGGGGAGCGGCGCGATTCCCCAGCCGAACGTCGGAACAGACAATTATCAGGCGTCGCCGAAGCAGCCGACCTATGTGCGCGAAGACGTGGTGCGCATCGACCATAATTTCTCGCAGAAATACCACCTGATGGGCAGCTGGATTCACGATGCGATGTCGCAAACGATTTTCCCCACCATGTGGAGCGGCGACAGCTATACGACCGTCGGCGACATCTTCAACAATCCCTCCTGGGGCGCCGCCGTACGCCTGACCCAGGCCATCTCACCGAGCCTGCTGAATGAGACCGGGCTCTACGTCAACGGCAACACCATCAGCGTGCAGCCCGCCGGCATCTATGCCCAGCCGAGCGGCTGGAGCGCCACCGGCTTCTTCTCCGGCAACAACGCCGACAATCGCATGCCGCAGATCGCCTTCAGCGGCGGTCCTCTCAACACCACGTGGACCGATATCTACTGGCCGTGGCATAACTCCTATCTCGACTATCAGCTTCGCGACGACCTGTCCCTGACCAAAGGCAAGCATCTGATGAAGTTCGGCTTCTCGTTTATGCGCGAGGACAAGAACCAGCAGCAACAGGCCGATACCGAAGGCGACTACACCTTCAACGGTTCGCAGTTCTCAGGAGACTCCTACGTCAACTTCCTGCTGGGGTTCGCCAGCAGCTACGCTCAGCTGGAGACCCTGAATACGGATCACTGGCTGAACAACACGTACTCCTTCTATGCCATGGACAACTGGCATGTGACGCCCAAGCTGACGCTCAACCTGGGCTTCCGCTATGACCTTCTGCCGCACGTCTACGAAAAGAACAACCGCGTCGCGAACTTCAATCCGGCAGCCTACGATTCGGCCAACGCAGCGGTCTTCTCCACCGCCGGCACCCTTTGCACTTCACCGGCGGATCCTGGCTGCAGCGGACCCAGTCCGGGCCTCTCCGCAGTGAACGGTCACACCTACTACCTGAACGGAATGGAGCTTGCCGGTGCGGGCAGCGTTCCCCGCGGGCTGGTGATGAACGACTACTTCACACCGGAACCACGTCTGGGCTTTGCGTATGACCTCTTCGGCAACGGCCGCACCGTGCTGCGCGGCGGTGTCGGGTTGTTCTACGAGCGGGTGCAGGGCAACGACATCTACAACCTGAGCACCAACCCGCCCTTCTCCTATCAGCCAAGCGTGAATAACGTGTACTTCTCCGATCCGCACACGAACGATCTCACCGGAGCCAGTTCCACGGTGCCGATCGCGGCTGCGAGCATGTCGAATCTGAATTACTACTATCCCAACCCGGGAACTGCGCAGTTCAGTCTCGGCGTGCAGCACGAGCTGGCTCCTTCAGTGGTACTGGCTGTCCAGTATGTCGGCTCAACCGGCTGGAACCAGGACGATCTGCGGGAGATTAACGATCTCGCGCTGAGCGAGCTGCCCCAACGCGAGGCAGTGGCCACCAATTGCAAAACTTATGTTCCGGTGAACGGTGTGGCTACCTGTCCGAATTCGGATGCCAACCTCTATCGCCCCTATCGCGGATACGGCAACATGCGACAGGAAGAAAACGCGACCAACTTTAACTACAACGCGTTGCAGGCCGCGCTGCGCATGGACAACCGGCACGGTCTCAGCGTGCAGCTGGCTTACACCTACTCGCATGAAATCGACATTCAGAGCGCGGACCTGACCACCTCCGATCAGGCGGGCAGCGGCGGAACCCTCTCCAATCCCTACGACCCGAAATATGACCGCGGTTCCGGAAACTTCGATCGCCGTCACATCTTCAACGCCAACTACATTTACAACGTCCCCTTCTTCCAGCATGCCAACGGCATCACCAGCGCCGCGCTCGGCGGATGGACCTTCTCCGGTGTCACTCAGGCGGAAATGGGGAGTCCCGCAAACATCTACTACAACGGGCCGGATACCCTGGGCCTCGGCGGCAACACAGTCAACCGACCCAACGTCGTCGGTGCGCGCGGCTACCCGAAGGCGCAGAAGCAGTGGTTCACAACCTCTGCTTTCGCCGACCCGGTCGCCCCATGGAACGGCGGTGCGAACCAGGGCTTTGGCACCGCACGCAAAGATGCAGTGGTCGGCCCGGGATTCTTTAACTGGAATCTCTCCCTCTACAAGGACTTCCCCTTTACCACCAATGCGGAGGGCCCGCGCTTCCAGCTCCGCATCGAGTCGTTCAACACCTTCAACCACACCGAATTTAACTCGATTGACTCGGGTACGAACGACAGCACCTATGGGCAGGTGACTAACACCTACGATCCGCGCGAGCTGCAGTTCGGCGGAAAGATTCTGTTTTAATTCTGGTCACACTCCTCCGCGCAGTGGGGCAACCGCTCCACTGCGTTTTTTTTGCAGCAAACGACAGGAGCAGCGGCAATGTTGCATGACGAAAACCAGTGTGGTCGAATTCTGACCATGAACCGCCGGAAATTCTTAAAGAGCTCAGCCCTTGCCTCGGCTGCGGTTCTCGCCCGGCGTGCCTCCTGGGGAGAGCCCGTATCCGTTCGCCTCACCCTCGATCGGCACCGGCGCGGCAACCCAATTCCCGCGGACTTCACCGGGCTGAGCTATGAAGCCGCCCAGCTCGGCGACCCAACGTTCTTCTCGCCGGAGAACACCGAGCTGATTGGATTCATCCGGCGGCTTGGCGGTTCGGGCGTGCTGCGTATCGGCGGCAACACCAGCGAATACAGCTACTGGACCCCGCAGGGCGCGCAAACGGAGAACCAAACGACGCGCGAGCGCGATGAGGCTGATGTGCTGCAGCAGGCCGTTGCTCCGGACACCGGGCATGGTCCGGCGAAACACCGGGGGATCACTCCGCAGGCGATTCAGAATCTGGCCGGCTTCGTCCAGGCGACCG
>DASRRO010000064.1:0-48642 GCA_035656855.1 Acidobacteriaceae bacterium
GGAAACTTTCGTGGGACTGACTGATCTGAACCCGCGTTCTATGCTTCCGTTCATCAGCAGTTCAAACCACTCGAACCATCGAACGGAGAACGGAAATGTCTGCAACTCTTGCCTAGGATAACGTAGCCAACACTGTTACCGAATATCGGAAGTGCATCGAATGCGGCACGATTCGCGACCGTGAGGATATGATCCTGTGCCTCATCTGTGGGGGGGTTCATGTGCAGCATGCCTGGAGCAACGCACCTCTGCGGTTGCCCAGTGGACACCTCAGACCATCAGCAGTAACGACGGCCTTTGTCCCAAATTGTCCTGCTAATAGCCCTGCCGCACCCCTGTAATTCCAATCACAATGTAATTAGAATCAACGGTTTAAGCAGATTTATGGCGGAGAGAGTGGGATTCGAACCCACGTTAGAGTTTCCCCTAAACACGCTTTCCAAGCGTGCGCCTTCAGCCACTCGGCCATCTCTCCGCGATCGCGGTAGGCAGGCGCTTACCTTCGAATCTACCACACGCCGCGCGCCTTCCACGCTCGTCAAGACCCCGCACGCGGCCTTCTACAATAGTCCATCCTCATGTCCTCCGAGAATCACAGTCAGACCGTGCCTGTCGCTGTCTTTGAACAGCATCGGCCCTCGTCCCACCTCGGCGAGGAACTGCGCGCGCTCCTGGCTCTGGCCATTCCCGTAGTGCTTTCTGAACTTGGATGGATGACCATGACCATCGTCGACCTCATCATGGTCGGCCGCCTCGGTCCCGACGCCATCGGCGCCGTCGGCCTCGGCAACGCGATCTACTACGCGCCTTCCCTGTTCGGCATCGGCCTGCTCCTCGGTCTCGACACCCTCGTGTCCCAGTCATGGGGCGCTGGCCGGTTCGACGACTGCCATCGCTCGCTCGCACAGGGCATTTATGTCGCCCTCGCCTTCACACCGTTGCTCATGCTTTCGATGCTTGTCGCCGCGCGCCTGTTCACGGGTCACGGCGTCGACCCCACCGTTGCCGGCCTCACCCGCTCCTACGTCAACCTGCTCAACTGGGGCACCTTCCCGTTGCTTGTGTATGGCGGCTTTCGCCGCTATCTCCAGGGAGTCGGCCGCGTGCGCCCGGTCGCTTTCGCCCTCATCACCGCCAACCTCGTCAATCTTGCCGGCAACTGGATCCTTATCTACGGCCACTTCGGCATGCCCGCCCTCGGAGTGCGGGGCTCAGCTCTCTCGACTGTCCTTGCCAGGGTCTATATGGCTGCCGTCCTGGTGTATGCCGCCTGGCATCACGAATCCGATCGCGGCCATGCCCTCTTCCGGCATTGGCCCGCACCGGACTGGCCCCGCATGCGCGCCCTTCTCCAGCTTGGCTTGCCGGCCGCCTCGCAGGTGGTTCTTGAAGTCGCCGCGTTCGGCGCAGCCACGGTCATGGCCTCGCACCTTACCCCCATCGCTCTGGCCACGCACGAAATCGTCCTCAGCTGCGCGGCCTATACCTATATGGTGCCGTTGGGCATCTCTGCCGCCGCCGCCGTTGCCGTCGGACACGCGATCGGAGCCGGCAATCGCGCCCGCGCCCGTCGCGCCGGCCTCCTTGCCATTGGCCTCGGCGCGGGATTCATGGCGCTCATGGCGCTCCTTTTCCTCGTCGCCCCCAACCCCATCATCCATATCTGGACGCGCGACCCGCACGTCGTCGCGCTCGGTGCGCACATCCTCGCCATCGTCGCCGGTTTCCAGATCTTTGATGGAATCCAGACCGTCTCCACTGGCGCGCTCCGCGGCCTCGGCGAAACCCGCTTCCCCATGCTCATGAACTTCATGGGCTACTGGGTTCTGGGTCTTCCCCTTGGCGCTCTGCTCTGCTTTGAAGGGAAATGGGGGCTCTCCGGTCTGTGGACCGGTCTCACTCTGTCATTAATCGTGATTGCCGTCTGGCTCTGTCTGCGCTGGTTGCGGGATTCCAGGAAGCTGCTGGCCGCTGCGGATGCCACAGCCTGAATTACTTCTTTCCCTTTTTCCCGGTCTTCTTTAACAGGTCGCTCAGTCGCGTCTTGTCCAGTTCCTCGCGCAGAGCGCCCTCAGCGCCCGCGAAGACCTTCTTCAGCGCCGCGCCCACTTTCGCCGTCTGCGCTCCGGAGAGTGACCCGGTGTGGAACAGCTCGCCTCCGTCCAGCGCCTGGTAAATGTCCGCCAGCGTAATTGATTTCGGAGAGCGAGCCAGCTTCGAGCCGCCATGCGGGCCCTTCTGGCTCTCCAGCAGCCCCGCCTGATGCAGCAGAGAAAAGACGCGACGGATGACCACCGGGTTGATGTGCAATCGTCCGGCAATGTCTTCTGAGGTCTGCAATCCATCCGGCTCGGCAGCCAGCAGGACCAGCGCGTGCACACCAGTGGAGAATCGAGTGTTAGCGGCCATGACTCACCCTACCACAGCTTTTTTGTGAGTTATGCCTAAGATTCGATGAAATCTGTAACAACTCCCGTGCCCTGTCTGCCGCCCATCCGCACCTTCGGGCAGTTCTCCTCTGTACCGTGCCCCAGCCACGCTGTAACCTGAGTCCATGCATATCCTTTTCGTCGGCGATGTCTTCGGGAGCGCCGGCCGCCGTATTGTGCGCGCCCACATCGGCCATGTTATCGAGAGCCGCTCGGTCGAACTCGTCATCGTGAACGGCGAAAACGCCGCCGGCGGCTTCGGCATCACCCCGCCAATCGCCGACGAACTCTTCGACCTTGGCGCTCATGTCCTGACCACCGGCAACCACATCTGGGACAAAAAAGAAATTTTTGACTATCTCAAATCCGTTCCCGCCGGCAGCCACGAGCGTCCCCGCCGCGTCCTCCGGCCCGCAAACTACGCCCCCACCACGCCCGGCTATGGAGTTTACCAGGGTACCCTCCCCACTGGAGTCGAATACGCTGTGATCTCCCTCCAGGGCCGGGTCTTTATGCCCGGTAACGACGACCCCTTCCGCACCGCCGATACTCTTCTCAAATCCATTACTGCCAAAATCATCCTGGTCGACTTCCATGCCGAAGCCACCTCAGAGAAAGCCGCCCTCGGCTGGTATCTTGACGGCCGTGTTACCGCCGTCATCGGCACCCATACCCATGTGCCTACGGCCGATAACCGCGTCCTTCCCGGCGGAACGGCATACCAGACCGACGTCGGCATGAGTGGTCCCTATGACTCGATCATCGGTGTCCAGAAAGAATTCGTCCTCGAGCGCTTCCTGACCGGGTTGCCCAACAAATTCGAGGCCGCCAAAGGCGACCCTCGCATGGCCGCGCTCCTCATCGACGCCGATCCCGCCACCGGCCATGCCCGCTCCTGCGAGCGCCTGCTGCTGGGAGAATGAGCGCCGCTGCTGCGACAATACTGAATAGGAGACCCGCTGTGTCCATCTCCACTCCTGAAGAACTCGCCGCTCTGCGCGAATCCGGCCGCATCGTTCGCCTCATGCTGGAGGCGATGAAAGCATCGGTCCGCTCCGGAATCACCACCGGCGATCTCGACGACATCGGCGCTGCGGTTATGCGCGAAAACGGCGCCGTCTCCGGACCCATAACGGTTTACGACTTCCCTGGAGTCTCCTGCATCAGCGTCAATGACGAGATCGTCCACGGCATACCCTCCGGACGCAAGCTCCGCAACGGCGACCTCCTCAAGCTCGACGTGACCATTCAGAAAGATGGCTTCATGGCCGATGCCGCCGAGAGCGTCATCGTCGGTGGCGACACCATCAACCTGTCCGCCATTGGCGTTCGCCTTGCTGACTGCGCCCGCCGCGCCTTCACCGCCGCGATGCAGGTCGCTCGCGCCGGATACCGTGTCCGCGATATCGGCCGTGTAGTCGAACGCGAGGTCAACGCCGGCGGCTTCCATGTCATCCGCGACCTCTGCGGACACGGCATTGGGCGCACCATCCACGAGAAGCCCAGCGTTCCCAACTGGCCGGATCCCGCGGCCACGGACGTGCTCACGGATGGTCTGGTCATTACCGTCGAGCCCATCATTGCCAGCCGTTCCGGCCTCTCCGTCCTCGCCAGAGACGGCTGGACCGTCCGCACCGCCGACCGCGGCCTCGCCGCTCATTATGAGCACACCCTGGTGATCACCAAAGCCGAGCCCATCCTGCTCACCGTCGCCTGATAACATCCTGTTCGCAGGCGGACACCGTCCGTCGGCGGACACCTTTTCGTACCACCAAATTCATCTCATACCTCAGTGCCTGTCCTGCTTTTTCGCTCTAGACTGACACTCGGAGGTTGATCATGCCCCCAACTGCCACCGCTGCCACCCGCACCCCCGACCGTATTGAGAAATCTGCCGATCTTCGCGCCCCCGTCTCCCGCGTCTGGCGCGCAGTCACCGATTACAACGAATTCGGCGCCTGGTTCCGCGTGAAGCTCGATGAGCCCTTCAAAGTCGGCGAGGAATCCCATGGGCAGATCCTTTACCCTGGATACGAACACCTCACCTGGCGCGCGGTGATCCAGCAAATCGACCCTGAACAATTCTTTGCCTTCACCTGGCATCCATACGCCGTCGATCCGAAAGTTGATTACTCCGAGGAAACACCCACGCTCGTCGAATTCCATCTCGAGCCCACTGCCGCCGGCACCCGGGTCACGCTCACCGAATCCGGCTTCAGCGATCTCCCCGACGAACGCCGCAGCGAGGCCTACCTCCGCAACAGCGATGGCTGGACGCAACAGATGACGAACCTCGAGGAATATCTCGCCAGGAACATCTGAACCGCGTTGCCACAAAGTTCACTGGAAACCACGCTCCACGCTCTGGCGGATCGTTCATCCGTTATCGTCACCACCCTCTACCAAACCGTTTCAGCGGACTTCAGACATGGTAGCCTTGGTCCGGTCAAAGACCTTCCTCTCGCCGGAGTTCTCCGGCGGCGCAGGAAGGAACGCGGGATGCGCCCATGAACAAATTCGTCGTGCTGCTCTGCTCCGTGGCCCTGTCCGCTTCTTCCCTCCTCGCTCAACAGCAATCGCGCTATCCCTTCGATAATCCCCGCCTTCCCGCCGAGCAGCGCATCGACAACCTCCTCTCGCTCATGACGGTCGACGAGAAAATCGACTGCCTGGGGACCGACACAGCCGTGCCGCGACTTGGCGTGCCCAACATCGGCAGTTCTGAGGGTATCCACGGCGTCGTCCAGCGCGAGCCACGCGCCGGGCGGCAGCCCATCACCACAACACAGTTCCCGCAGCCGCCCGGCATGGGTGCCTCCTGGGATCCCGACCTGGTCCGCCAGGCCGCGGGCGTCGAAGGCTATGAGGCGCGCTTCATCACCCAGACCCCGAAATACAACCGGCAAATCCTCATGCTCTGGGGTCCCCAGGCCGACCTCGACCGCGATCCACGCTGGGGTCGCAGCGAAGAAGTCTACGGCGAGGACCCGTTCCTTAACGGCACCATGGCCACCGCTTTTGTCCACGGCCTTCAGGGCGACGACCCGCACTACTGGCAAGCCGCCGCGCTCCTCAAGCATTTCCTTGCCAACGAGAATGAGACCAACCGCAACGGTTCTTCGTCGGACTTCGACGAGCGCCTCTTCTGGGAGTACTACTCGGTTCCCTTCCGCATGAGCTTCCTCGACGGCGGAGCCAAAGCCGTCATGGCCTCCTACAACGCCTGGAATGGCACGGCGATGGCTGTCAATCCCATCCTGCGCAGCATCCTCATCGATCAGTGGGGACTTGACGTGATCTCCAGCGACGGCGGCGCCGTCAAGCTACTGGTCAATCCGCGCCACCTTTTCCCCGATCAGGAAGCGGCCGTGGTCGCCTGCCTCAAAGCCGGTATCAACCAATACCTCGACACGTACAGGGACCCCCTGCATCAGGCGCTGAAGGATGGCTCCGTCACCGAGGCCGACATCGACAAAGCCCTCCGCCGCAAGTTCCGCATCGAGATCAAACTTGGCCTTCTCGACCCCCCGGACATGGTCCCGTACACGAAAATCAAGGGCTCTCCCGAGCCATGGAACACCGAGCGCGACCGTTCCATCTCGCAGAAGTTGGCGATCGAGTCTGTCGTCCTCCTCAAGAACCAGGACAACTTCCTTCCGCTCGATGAAAGCAAGATCAAATCCATCGCCGTCATCGGCCCTCTCGCTGACATCGTTCACTGGGACTGGTACGGTGGCACGCCGCCGTACACCGTCACCCCGCTGCAGGGCATTCGGAACGAAGTCGGAGCCGGCGTCAAAGTCACCTACGCTGCCTACGACACGCCCGACGGCGAAGGCGCCGCCCTGAAAGCAGCCAGCGAATCCGATTTCGCCGTCGTCGTCGTCGGCAACAATCCCACGTGTGGCGACGAAGGCCACTCCTGGTACAGCACACCCACCGAAGGTGGTGGCATCACCCTCCCCTGCACCGCACCCAGCGATGGCCGTGAAGGCCGCGACCGCGAGTCGATGGTCCTCGCCCAGGAACAGATCGTCAAGCAGGTCATGATCAAGAACCCCCACACCGTTCTCGCGCTCATCGCCAGCTTTCCTTTCGCTATCAACTGGTCTCAGGCGAATGTGCCGGCGATCCTTACCATGGCGCACTCCTCGCAGGATGAAGGCACCGCTCTCGCCCGTGTCCTCTTTGGCGACGCCAATCCTGGCGGCCATCTCGTCCGCACCTGGCCCCAATCGGCCGACCAACTCCCGCCGCGCATGGACTACAACATCCGCGATGGCTATACCTATATGTATTTCAAGGGCGAACCCCTCTATCCCTTCGGCTTCGGCCTCAGCTACACAACCTTCCGCTTTGCGAACCTCCGCACCAGCGAAGATCACCTGGCCAAAGATGGAACCGTAAGCGTCAGGGTCGACGTCACCAACACGGGCAGCCGCTCTGGCGATGAGGTCGTACAGCTCTATGTAAAGCACCGCAACTCCGCAGTGGAACGTCCTGGGGAAGAACTGGAAGGCTTCCAGCGCGTCACGATCGACGCAGGCCGCACCAAAACCGTCTCAATCTCCCTGGGCGCCTCCCGCCTGGCGTACTGGGATGTGAGTATGCATGCCTTTCAGGTCGAGACCGAGCCCATCCAGCTGATGATCGGCGATTCTTCCGCCAATCTGCCCCTGAGCGCGACCATCAACGTCCGCTAACCGGATTCATTGGGACGAGACCAGGCAGGCGTGGCGAATGCTGCATCTGTAGTTCTGCAAAGTGTTATCCTCAACGGCTGGGCCGCAGTAGCGGCGGCGACGTAATCAGCATTCACCGAGGGAAATGACTGTGTTCAGGCATGGCCGTACCGTCTTCTTCGTCTTCCTTGTATCTGCTGTCTCTCACGCGCAATTTCTGCAGCAGGCTCTCAACATTGAAAAGCGCCTGCCGGATTCGCAGCGCCAGGTAGTCGCGCAGCTTGAAAACCTCAGCGAATTGCCTTCCGGCCAGTGGCGCTACCATGCAGGTGATTTACCCCACGCAGAAGACCCGTCCCTCGACGACTCATCCTGGCCCGTTGCCAAAGTTGACGCCACCTATGCGAAGGAAGCTCTCTGGTTTCGCCAATGGGTTGAAGTACCTAAGAACCTCGACGGTTACGATCTCTCCGGTACTCGCATCTGGTTCCGCTTCAATGCCTGGGCTAATGGACCCCTGCCGCAGATTATCTACTTCAACGGCCGCCGCGTCGCGATGGGCGACGACCTTGAGCCTATCGTCCTCTTCGATCAGGCCAAGCCCGGCGATCGTGTCCTGATCGCTGTCAAACTGCTCCCCACCGTCGACGAAAAGCACTTCGCCGGCAGCCCCATGAACGTTACTTTCGCCGCCGGCCGCCCGAGTCCCCAGGATATGGGTGAGCAGTTTCTGTCGGCCTTCGTTCTCATCCCGAGCCTCTCAAAGAATCCCTCCTCCGATCAGGCCACGCTGAACAAAGCCATCAGCCAGGTCGATCTCAAGGCACTCGCAACGGCCGATCAGCAGCAGTTCGACGACTCCCTCCGCTCCGCCCAGTCCACCCTCGCAGCCCTGAAGCCGATGATGGATCGCGCCACCCTTCACCTCACCGGTAATTCCCATATCGATGCCGCCTGGCTGTGGCCGTGGACCGAAACCGTTCAAACCGTCAAAAACACCTTCTCCACTGCATTGCAGCTGATGAACGAGTATCCCGGTTACACCTACACACAGTCGGCTGCCGCCTACAACGACTGGATGGCTCGCGATTATCCGGAGATCAACGATCAGATCAAAGAGCGCATCAAGGAAGGCCGCTGGGAAGTCGTCGGCGGTATGTGGGTCGAACCCGATCTCAACATGCCTGACGGTGAATCCACCGCCCGCTCCCTGCTCATCGGCAAACGCTGGTATCAACAGCACTACGGCGTCGACGTGAAGATCGGCTGGAACCCCGATTCCTTCGGCTACAACTGGCAGCTGCCGCAGATCTACAAAAAGTCAGGCGTCGACTACTTCGTCACACAGAAGATGGCCTGGAACGACACCAATCAGCTTCCCTTCAAGCTCTTCTGGTGGGAGTCGCCCGACGGCAGCAAGGTCCTCACCTACTTCCCGCACGATTACGCCAACACGAATCTCAATCCCGTTCGACTTTCCGTCGACCTCGCGCAGGCGCGCACTTATGCCCCCGGCATGACCGACATGATGGACCTCTTTGGCGTCGGCGATCATGGCGGCGGCCCCACGCGCTCCATGCTCGATGAAGGCGTCCACTGGATGCAGCCCGGAAAAGTCATTCCTAAGGAACAGTTCGGCACTGCCGGCCCCTGGTTCTCGGCAATCTCCAGGGAGCTTGCTCCCAACTCGCCGACCTGGGACTACCGCACCATCGCCGAGGGCTATCACGAGCCCGCGCCGGTCCCCGGCAAAATCGCCATTCCCACCTGGAAGAGCGAGCTCTATTTCGAGTACCACCGCGGCGTCTTCACCACGCAGGCCCAGATGAAGAAGAACCTGCGCGACGCCCCCGAGTGGACGCTCAATGCCGAGAAGTATGCCTCCCTCGCCTGGCTCGACGGCAACAAGTATCCGGGTGACCAGTTGACCGACGACTGGAAGACCATTACGTTTAACGATTTTCACGACCTCGCCGCTGGCTCCGGCATCGGCGTCATCTATCAGGACGCCGAGAAGCAATACGAAGACGTCCACCGCTCCGCCAGCGCCATCTCTCAGAAGGCGCTCGCTACCATCGCCGAACACATTGACACACACGTCACAGCCGGTGTGCCCGTGCTCACCTTCAATCCGCTCGGCTGGACTCGCTCCGGCAACGTCACTGTCGACGTCCAGATGCCTTCTCCCGCCTCCGAAGTTTCTGTTCTCGACGCACACGGCGTAGTCCTGCCCTCCGAAGTGCTCTCAAAGGACGCCTCCACCAGCACATTCCACCTCCTCATCCAGGCGCACGATGTACCCTCGCTCGGCTATGCCGTGCTCCATGTCGTTCCCGGCAAGCGTCCCTTCGCCAGTGAACTGCGCGTTACAGGCACAACCCTGGAGAATGCCGACCTCCGCGTCGTGGTCGACCCGCACACCGGCTGCATCACCAGCCTCTACGACAAGAAGGGCAACTTCGAAACACTCGCCGCCGGTTCCTGCGGCAATGAGCTGCAGGCGTTTAAGGACACGCCCAAGGACTACGACGCCTGGAACATCGATCCCGGGACGCTCGATCGGCCGCCTGCGCTCCTCACCCAGGCCGACTCCGTCGAAGTCGTCGACCACGGCCCGATGCGCGGCGCTGTCCGCGTCACGCGTCACTGGCAAGATTCGAAGTTCGTCCAGGAAATCCAGCTCGACTCCGGCTCCGATCAGG
Organism: Acidobacteriaceae bacterium; assembly: GCA_035656855.1. Lineage (GTDB taxonomy): Bacteria > Acidobacteriota > Terriglobia > Terriglobales > Acidobacteriaceae > Palsa-343. The sequence goes on from DASRRO010000064.1 coordinate 9,814, forward strand.
TCGTCGTCGTCAACGATATCGACTGGCATGAGACGCATGTGCTCCTCAAGGACTCGTTTGCGCTCTCCGCCACCAGCCCTTTTGCCACCTACGAAATTCCCTATGGCACCATTCAGCGTCCCACCACGCGCAACAACAGCTGGGAGAAGGCGCAGTTTGAGGCGGGAGCGCAGCGCTGGGCCGACCTCGGCAACGACCAGCACGGCTTCAGCCTGATCAACGAATCGAAATATGGATACGACAGCGTTGGCAATCTTCTGCGCCTGTCGCTGCTGCGCTCGCCCACCTGGCCCGATCCCAACGCCGACCGCGGCCACCACCATTTCCGCATCGCTCTCTACCCGCACGCCGGCGACTGGAAGCAGGCCATGACCGTCCGCCACGGCTTCGACTTCAATTACCATCTGCAGGCCATGCAGGTCGAGTCCCACACCGGTTCACTGCCCGCCGAGCACTCCTTCGTGAGCGTCCAGCCGGATGACCTCGTCCTCACCGCCATGAAGAAAGCCGAGGACAGCCACGCGCTCATCTTCCACTTTTATGAGTGGGCCGGCAAAGGCGGCGAACTCCACCTTCGCGTGCCCTCCGGAGCCACCGCCGCCGTCGAAACGAATCTGATGGAGAAGCCCGAAGGCGAGCCCCTGCCCGTCACCGGCGACCACGTTACAGTACCCTTCCACCCGTACGAAATCGTCGCGGTACGCGTCGATTATCCCGAGAAAGCCCCGGCCTCAACCGAGGCCGGACAGTAACCCGGTCAACGGGGACGCCCTTCACGCGTCCGCGTTGACCCCTCTCCACACGACCGATATACTCAGGAAGAACCATGCGGGAGTAGCTCAGTGGTAGAGCATCGCCTTGCCAAGGCGAGGGTCGCGGGTTCAAGTCCCGTCTCCCGCTCCAGCCTGTCGCCGGCGCACTCCGCGCTGGCTCCCGTCTTCCCTCGGGTTTAGAATTTCTCTTCAGGGCGCGGTACCCAAGTGGTAAGGGAGAGGTCTGCAAAACCTTTATGCGCCGGTTCGATTCCGGCCCGCGCCTCCAGGCTCTTCCCCCGTTTCCGTAAAAAGGCCTCCATCGGCTCCAGGGCTCCATTCCGGCAGGAGCGCTTTCTTCTCCTGCCTCTGGTGAACGCTTCGCCTAAGGAGATCCGCACATGATTGCACCGCACCCCTCTCGCAAATGGTCCATCTTCCTGGGAATCCTGCTCATCATCGCTGGCCTGCTGGCTATTGCCGCGCCCTGGTTTGCCGGCATCGCCGCCAGCATCTTCTTTGGATGGCTGATCCTGCTTGGTGGCCTTGCCCATCTCACCTATGCCTGGTCGGAGCGCCGCGCCGGAGCGATCCTCTGGCAAGCCCTCATCGGCATCGTCTACATCATCGCCGCGGTCTGGATGCTCATGATGCCCGTCGCCGGCGTCGTTGCCCTCACCCTCGTCCTTGCCGTCTACATCGCCTTTGAAGGCATCTTCGAGCTGGTTCTCTTCTCTTCCGTCCGCCGCAATCCCGGTTCGGCCTGGTTCCTTATTGACGGAGTGATTTCTTTGCTGCTGGCTGCCCTCATCTTCTTCCACTGGCCGGCGAGCTCTCTCTGGGCCGTGGGCACGCTGGTGGGCATCAGCCTCTTGTTCAGCGGAATCGCGCGCTTCACCTTCCCCATGCGTCCTCAGAACCTTCCGACTCTGGCTCCCTGATTCTCGACTGAAAGGATGGGAGCTCGGCTCAATCGGGCCGCGCAGCGGTTGCGGCGCTGGTCCCGGAGGACCACAGCCGCGCAGCCCCACGCACCCCGCTCGAATCCCCGTGCCGCGCCGGCACTACCGGCGTCCTGGCGCTCTTTCCGAAGACCGATGAAGCGATCATCGGCGGAACATTCGTATACAGCCGCTCGATCTGCGACAGCCCACCGCCGAGAACGATGACGTCCGGATCGAGCAGGTTGATGACCTGGGCCAGAGCGCGTGCCAAACGGTCTTCGTAGCGGGCCACTGCAGCGTCAGCGGCCGAGTTTCCCTGATCGGCCAGGGCAACGATCTGCGCACCGGAAAGCAGCTCCTGGCCGGATCGCCGGTAATCCTCCTCCAGCCCCGGCCCGGAAAGCCAGCGTTCAATGCAGCCCCTCTGTCCGCAATAGCAGAGATCTCCCGGATACTCCTCCGGCCGCTGCCAGGGCAGCGGATTGTGCCCCCACTCGCCCGCCACTCCGTTGATCCCGCTGTGCACCTTGCCGCCAATCGCCAGGCCCGCACCGCATCCCGTCCCCAGGATCGCCGCGAACACAACGTGCTGTCCCGCCCCGGCACCGTCGACAGCTTCGGACAAGGCGAGGCAATTCGCGTCGTTCACACAGCGCACTGGTCTGTTCAGGGCGCGTGCCAGATCCCGTTCCAGCGGCTGTCCGTTCAGCCAGGTTGAGTTGGCATTCCGCACCAAACCCGTGTCCGGCACCACCATTCCCGGAATACCGACGCCGATCGGGCCCGTCCATCCGATTTCCGTCTCAATGGAAGCCACCAGCGCAACGGCCTCGCGGATCGACCCTTCATAGTCGCCGCGCGGTGTTGGGATGCGCCGCCGCACCAGCTCGCGCCCATCGGGTGTCATCGCCAGAGCTTCGATCTTTGTGCCGCCCCAGTCGATCCCGATCCGCACAGGAGACCCTGTCGTCACGCCTGGCGCGCCCCAAACTCATCCAGCGCCGCGCCCAACCGTTTCAGGCCCTCCGCCGTCATCGCCGCGTCCCCGCCCATCCCGATGCGGAAGTGGTCCGGCATCTCAAAAAATCTTCCCGGAACCACGCTCGTCTCATAACGTTCGCGCAGAAAATCGCAGAACGCATCGACCGAGCCGCGCAGCAGTCTCGGGAAATTCACCGTTCCCCACTGGCTGCGAAAACCGCCCAGGTCCTTTCTCGTTTGAAAGAAGTTGTTCAGGCTCGCTCGATTCGCATCAAGAATGCGCCGTGCCCGCGCATCAATCTTCTCCAGATGATTCAGCGCGATCACGCTCAGCTGCCGCCCTGCATTCACCGGCGTCGCCGCGAACAGATCGTTCAGCCTCCACATTCGATGCGCCAACTTCGGCTCCGCCAGAATCCATCCACATCGGAGGCCGCTCAGCCCGTAGGCCTTTGTCAGGCTGGTCGTCACCACGAACACCTCGCCCAAAGCAAATGACGACCGCACCTTATGCCCGTACACCATCGGCAGGTACACCTCGTCGACCAGCACCCGCGCGCCCACCTTCTGCGCAATCTCACCGATCCTCGCCAGCGTCGCCTCGTCCGTCAGCGCCCCGGTCGGGTTATGCAAATTCGTCAGACAAATGAGCCGCGTTTTCGGCGTAATCGCCCGCTGTACGTCCTCCGGATCGATCTGCCAATCGTTCTCCTCTCTCCGCGCGAATCGCAGAATCCCGGCCCCCAGGTAGGAAGCTACTTCCAGAATCGGCCCATACGTTGGCTGCTCAACCAGCACGTCGTCACCCGGCTCCACCAGTGCCGCCATCGCCAGATGATTGGCCATTGCTGTCCCTGCAGCCTCCACCACACACTCCGGCTTCGTGCCGCTCAGCCGCGCCAGCCGCTCCTGCAGCGGCGCATACCCGTACTGCGTCGGCCCGTTAATCTCCAGGTCCTCTACCTTCACCGGCAGCTCCGCCAGTGGATACCCCATAATCCCGCTCGTCGCCAGGTTGTACTTTGCGGCGGAGCACATTTTCGCCCACTCCAGATACTCCGAGGCCATCGCCCGCGTCATCGTCATCGTCCTTCCTCCCGTTTCTGCCGTCGCGCCCACACGGCATACACCGGCAGGCCCAGAATCAGAATCACAAACCCAATCGAGCTGTTCACCGGATAGCGCCACAGCGCATTCGCCACAATGAACCAGCACGCCAGCACAAACACCGCCGTCGAGAACGGATGCCCCGGCACGCGAAATCCGCGCTCAGCTGGTTCGGCCGTCCGGTCCCGCCGCCGCAACACAAATAAACAGCAAGCGCTCAGCCCAAAAAACGTGAAATCAATCGGCGCCTGAAAGTTGAGAATCTGCTCGTACTTCCCGGTCAGCGCAATCACCACCGTCCACGCACTCTGCAGCACAATCGCCACCACCGGCACCCGCGTCCTGCGCGTCAGATACGCCACGCTGCGAAAGAACAGCCCATCCTCCGCCATCGCGAAATACACCCGCGGCCCGGTCAGCACCGACTGGCTCAGAAAGCCCACCGTCGACACCGCAATCCCCAGCGCAATCAGCCGGGCTCCCCGCTCTCCCGCCACAATCCGCATTACCGCACTTGCCGGAACGCTCGTCTTCGCCAGCTCCGCTACGCCCAGCGTCCGCAGGCACACCAGATTCACGCACACATAAAGCACCACCACGGCAGCCACGCCAATCATCAGCGCCCGCGTCAGGTTCTTCCGCGGATTCCGAATCTCTCCGGCGATGAAATTCGTCGTCTGCCATCCGCCATACGAAAACAACACCGGCACCATCGCCGCGCCCAGCGCGGTGATCAGGTCGATTGACATCGGCCGGTCCAGCACCGGATGAAACAGCGGCTGCGGCGTTCGCACAAAGAAAAACCCCGCCCCCACCAGCGCCGCAATCGCGGCGATCTTCAGCACCATCAGAAGGCTCTGCAGCCGCCCGCCCATCTGCACGCCCAGGCAGTTGATCGCCGTCAGCAGCGCCAGCGTCACAATCACCACCATGTGCTCCGACGCATGCACCTGCGTCAGCTCCAGAAAATACCGCGCAAACGTCACCGTCACCGCAGCCATCCCGCCGGTCTGGATCACCAGCAGCAGTGCCCATCCATACATGAATCCAAATACCGGATGCAGCGACTGCCGCAGATACTCGTACTGACCGCCGGTCTGCGGAATCCGATCGCCGAGCTCTGCATAGATAAACGCGCCCAGCATCGCGATGCATCCGCCGGCGCACCACACTGCCAGAATCATGACCGGCGAGTGCAGCCGCTGGGCCACCACATAAGGATTCATGAAGACGCCCGCGCCGACGATTCCGCCCATCACCATCATGGTCGCGTCGAAGAGGCCCAGGCGGGCCGCCAGTCGCGGCGCTTCCGGGCTCTCCCCCTCTGGCGTCTGCGTCATTCCTCAGGATTCTATCGGACTCGCTTCCTGCACCGTCGGCCGAAGCCGCCTGGCATTTCATCAGCGGACTGCTCGTCCCCGGTTTCAGAAGGTTTCTGTGCTACAAAGTTTCATGGCTCGACCGTTCCATCCCCAGCTCGCCTTCTCCATCGCTCTCGCCCTTGCCGCTTCTGCCTTCGCTGCCGAGCAGCCCGCCGCTCCCGCAAAGTCCCTCGCTGAGCGCACTGCCTCCATGCAGCACTTCCCCGGCCTGCTGCCGCTCGACTGGGACGCCAAATCCGGCAAGCTCTACCTCGAGGTCCCCCTCACCGCCAACGCCGGTCACACCCGCTCTGCCGATCTGCTCTACACCACCTCGACGCCATCCAGCGTTGGCTCCAGCGAACTGGGCGGTTACGGCCTCGACCGCGGCCAGATCAGCCAGGGAGCCATCGTCCACTTTGAGCGCACCGGACCGAAGCTCCTCCTTGTCGAGCCCAATGAGAAGTTCCGCTCCACCTCCGACGAACCCGCTGCCCAGGCCGTCGTCCATGAGTCCTTCCCCGTCTCCGTTCTCGCGGGTTTCACGATCGAAGCGGAAGATCCCGACGGCTCAGTGCTCATCGATGCAACACCTTTCGCCCTCGCCGATGCGCATCACGTCGGTGAAGCGCTCGCCCGCGGCAAACAGGGCGCCTATCACATCGATCCAGCACGTTCCACGATTGTCCTCGACGATACGAAGGCCTTCCCCAAAAACACCGTGCTTGAATCCGAGCTGACCTTCGCCACCGGACCACAACAGGAGACAACGCCTCCGGGCCACATTATTCAGGAGATCGCGCCCGACGTCCGCGCGGTCACCATCAGCGAACGGCAAATGTTCATCGAGTTGCCCCCGCCCGGCTTCACGCCGCGCCGTTTCTCGCCGCGCGCCGGCTATTTCCCCACAACCTGGCGCGACTACGACGCGCCCCTCGGCGAGCCCATCGCGCAGCAGTTCATCATCCGTCATCGCCTCATAAAAAAAGACCCCAGTTGCACGCACGCCTGTGAAGCCGTCACGCCTCTCCAGTACTACGTCGATCGCGGCGCGCCTCCGCTCATCCGCCAGGCTCTGGTCGAAGGCGCTCGCTGGTGGGACCAGGCCTTCCAGGCCGCCGGATGGGCTCCCGGAACCTTCCGCGTCGATGTTCTCCCCGAGGGCGCCGACCCCATGGATATCCGCTACAACATCATCCAGTGGGTCCATCGCTACACGCGCGGCTGGAGCTACGGCGCCGCTGTTGTCGATCCCCGCGATGGTGAAATCATTAAGGGCAACGTTACTCTCGGCAGCCTCCGTGGCCGCCAGGACTACCTCATCGCCCAGGCTCTCCTCGCTCCTTACAGTGAAGGCAAGTCCGCACCCGATCCCGCCCAGGACCCCGCTCTTCAGATGGTTCTTCAGCGCATCCGCCAGTTGGCCGCTCACGAGACCGGCCACACCCTCGGCCTCGCCCACAATTTCGCTGCCAGCAGCTTTCCGCACCCGCCCGACCAAACCGTCTCCGTCATGGATTACCCGCACCCGTGGGTCACCCTCGGCCCCGACGGTGTTCCGGACCTCGCGCACGCATATCCCGTCGGCATCGGCACCTGGGACAAAGTCTCCATCGACTACGGCTATCGAGAGTTCGACCACGACGGCCATCCCGCCGAAGAACCTTCGGCTCTGAACAAAATTCTCGCCGACTCCGAGAAGACCGGCCTCATCTTTATCACCGACGAGGATGCCCGCCCTCTCGGATCCGCCCATCCTCACGCCCATCTCTGGGATAACGGCACCGATCCCGCCGCCGAGCTTAACCGCGTCCTGCAGGTCCGCGCCGCCGCTCTCGCCCGCTTCGGTCCCGACGCCATCCAGGAGGGCATGCCTCTTGCCCAGCTTGAGGACACCCTCGTCCCGCTCTACCTCTTCCACCGCTACCAGACTGAAGCCGCCGCCAAAGAGATCGGTGGGCTCGACTACCGCTACAACATCCGCGGCGATGCTCAGATGCTTCCAAAGATCGTTTCGCCCGCCGACCAGCGCGCCGCCCTCGACGCCGTCCTCAAGACGCTCTCGCCCACGATCCTCACCTTGCCCGAATCGATCCTGAAATATCTGCCACCGCGTCCGCCCGGACTGCCCCGCACCCAGGAGAGCTTCCCCTCCGCCACCGGCCTCACCTTCGATCCGGTGGCTGCCGCCGAATCCGCCGCGGACCTCACCCTCGCCCTCGTCTTCAATCCCGAGCGCGCCAATCGCCTCGTTGAGTACCATGCCCAGGACAGCGCCGAGCCTTCGCTCACCGACGTCATCGACGCCGCGCTCAAGTCCACCGGCTCACCCGACAGCGCCTCCGGCCTGGCCGTCCAGGTCAAATACGCCGTCGATGATCGAATCGTTGAAGCGCTCCTCGCCCTCGGTGCCAGTCCAGAATCCTCCGCGATGACCCGCGCCACCGTCCGCGCCGCTGTTACTTCCCTGCGCGATCACCTCCGCGTCTTCAGTTCCAACCAGGACCAGTCTTTCCACGAACTGGAAACAGCCCGCATCAGCCAGTTCCTCAACGATCCGGAAAAATTCGTTCCCGCGAAACCCATTCCGGCTCCTCCCGGCATGCCCATCGGCGACGACCCCGACGAATAGACTGCCGTACCTGCACCTTTCCTTTTGGACGGTGAATCGCCTCGCCCGATTCACCGCCGACTCATAAGGACAGATCCCAGGTCTGCGACGTCAGCTTCTTGCCGAAGTTCTCTTTCTCCTCCTCCTCCACCAGCTTGTACCCCTCGCTCTCGTACAGGTGCCGCGCGGTTGTGAGCACGCTGTTGGTCCACAGCACGATCCGGCGATACCCCGCCTGCCGGGCAAACTCCGTGCACTGGTGCACCAGAGCCTTTCCCAGGCCCAGCCCTCGCGCCGCCGCCTCCACATGCAGCAGCCGCAACCGTGCCGTCTCTTTCGCGATGCGCTCCCGCACCAGAAATACGCAGCCCACCGGCTCCCCCTGCCGCTCCGCAACCCAGCACCGCTCGCGCTCCGGCTCATACTGATCCACAAAATCCGCCACAATCCGTGCCGCCGCCGCTTCGAATCGTTCGTCCCACCCATACTCCCGCGCGTACAGCAGCCCCTGCCGCCATACCACCCACCCCATATCTCCGGGCCGATGCGTCCGCAGCACGAACGGCTCCCGCCTCTCTGGCGCCTCCCCGCCCAGCATCCCCTCCATCGCTCTCATCGACCGCGCCAGCGTCCCCCGTTGCTCCTCGGTCAGCGGAGCGAGCATGGCCTCCACCTGATCGCTCGACCGCCGATCCAGCGTCGCAAACATCCTTCCCCCTGCGGCGGTGAGCCAGATCAGGCTTTGCCGGGCATCTCGTGCCGACGCCTTCCGCCGGATCAGCTTCCGCCCTTCCAGCCGGCTCACGAGGCGACTGACATACCCGAGGTCGAGCCGCAATCGCTGTGCAATCTCCGTCGCCGTCGGTTGTTCACCGCTGGCAATCTCATACAGCAGCCGCGCCTCCGGCAAACTCAGCGGACTCCGCAGCAGCCCTTCCTCCAGTGTCCCGAATGCGGCTGTATAGAACCGCGTGAACCGCCGCACCGCCTGCACCGCACCCTCGTTAGCTTCCATGGCACCCTCAGATCAGCGTCAACTGTGCTTGCTTTTGGCAAGCATATCATTGCCTGAAGCTCGTACGCCATGAGCGGGACTGCCCCGGTTCAGCTCCCGCGTGGCCCGCCTCCTGCCTGGACACCCCGTCTACCCACCGCCTCTGAAAAAGACTTAACCATCGCGATGAGGGAGGGTATAGTGTCTGTCAGCCGAAAGCCTCTCTTTGTTCCCGGTCCCAGTTCCCGGCGGCTACTCCCCACAGTTTTGTCGCATGCCAGCAGTTTCCTCACGTTCGGAAAGGAAATGGTGACGTATGGCTTTTTGTGCAAAGTGTGGAACTTCGATCGCCGACGGGGTCGCTTTTTGCCCCCAGTGCGGAGCTTCAACCGGCCCGGTCACGATGGGAACCCCCGCCCCCGCTGCCGGACCTCCATTCACCCCCATGGCCGCCCCAGCCGCCAGCGGCCTCACTGAGAACGTTGCTGGTCTGCTCTGCTATCTCCTCGGCTGGCTCACCGGGATCATCTTCCTGCTCATCGACAAGCGGCCCTTCGTCCGCTTCCATGCGGCTCAGTCCATCGTGGTCTTTGGCGGGCTCATGATCATCCGCATCGTGCTCACTTTCGGATGGTTTGCCTCCTATGGCTTCTTCTCGCTGTGGTCCCTCATCTCCCTGGCCGTCAGCCTGATCACCCTCATCCTCTGGATCTACCTCATGGTGACGGCTTACCAGGGCAGGACCGTCGAGATTCCGGTTGCCGCCGGCATCGCGAAGAGCATCGCCGGCAACCCCTCTCTGTAGCCGCTTCGGAGAGACGCCCCATCCGCCAGCCTTGCCCTGACCCGGCAGGGCTGGCACCCTTTGCAGTTTTTGCAACACCCGGCATCCATTCCGAGGAAAGGCAATGACCATGGCCAGTTTCTGCACGAAATGCGGCGCTTCGATCCCTGAAGGCAATCAGTTCTGCACCGCCTGCGGCAACCCCATCGGCGCAGTCGCCGTTCCGCCCCCGCAGCCCGGTCCAGCTCCATCATCCGGCTGGACACCCGTGCCAACTCCACCGGCTGGAGCTGCCGCTTCGCCTGCGTGGACGACCGCCGCTCCCCAGCAGAGCTACGCGCCGCCCGTCCAGCAGCGCAGCGGAGGCGCCCTCAAAGTCATCCTCATCGTCGTCGGCGCTTTCGTCGGCCTCGGCATCCTTTGCGTGGCCCTCATTATGTTCGGACTCTGGCGAGTCTCTCGTCACGTGCATGTCGGCAACAACGGCGACGTCAGCATCTCCACACCGCAGGGGAGCCTGAGCGCCAGTGGAGGAGACAACGGCACCGTCAAGATCTCCACGCCTGACGGCACCCTTACCGCCGGCAACGCCGCCAGGGTCAGCGCCGCCGACCTCGGCATCGACATCTATCCCGGCGCCACCCGCCATGAAGGTGGCATGCAGATCGCCACTGCCAAAGGCTCCACTGTCTCCGCCGTCTTCTCCACCGACGACACACTGGACAACGTCGTCTCCTACTACAAGGGCAAGATGGGCGAGGGCATCTCTGTCTTCCAGAATGACCAGGGCGCCATCCTCACACTCAACAGTGCCGACAGCAGGAGCAGTGTCGTCGTCACCATCAGCACCAACACCAGCGCCACCGACGGCCACACCCAAATCGCCATCATGCACACGAAGAGCACTTAATTTGGACTGTTATCCCGAACGGACACTGACCGCAGCGAAAGGGAACCAGCTGCTTCTCTAAGTTCTCAACTGGCGCAGGGTCGAACGCTTACCGCTTCTGGACCGGCGTCCCTTTGGGAATATTCAGCTTGAAGAGGTCGCTCTTCAGATGGCTGTTGTACTGGATATCGGAGTAGGTTGCCGTCCGTGAATCTCCCGAAGGCTGGAACATCACCAGCTTCATTGAAATGTCCCGGCTCAGATCCACCCACAGCGTCAGGTGGCTATAGCTCTCACGAATCTTCGCGTCCTTCGACACGAGATCCAGCTTGGCTGTCTGCACACCCCCGACCCTTTCCATGCCCTGAAACGTCACTGTCCAGGCCGCGCTCAGTTCTTTGCCGGTCGCGCCAAACCCGGTCGCCAGCAGGCTGTCATATTCCTGCTTGTTGGCGCCGGCCGAGAAGATCGTCTCCTGCTTCTGCACCGGGTTGTAGTAGTTCAGTTGCCCGTTGCTATACAGCAAGTCCGCATAAGGCTGCCCGCCGGCCGCTTTCAGGTGCATCACCATTTCCATGCCGCCGCTCGTTCGCCGGAACGCCGTCGTGCCCTGCTGGTTCTCGTGGTCCTGGACCACCGCGGTGTAGTTGTCCACCGCGATGCTGGCTTTGACGTCCTGGAACTTCGCCGCCGACGCATCCATCTGTTGCAACACCGACGATAAGTCGGACTTCTGTGCCCGCAGATCGGTACCCGCCAGCCCCAGGCCCACCACCATCGCAATCGCGGTCGCCACCAAACCCATTCGGATCGTTCTCATCAACACAAGTGACCTATTTCCCATCCTGACCTATAAGATGCGCTGTCACAGATTTCTGCCTGCCATCCCTTTCACCCGCATGACCCGCTTTGGCTTCCCCGCCGCTCCGGTAGTGTTCTGTCCGATGCCGGGCCAGGCCCGTAGCCGCTCCAAAGCGTTTTCCTGCTGCCTATTGCCCGTTGCCTGTTGCCTGCTTCTCCACCCACACTTTCCACGCCACCACCCGTCCGCCAATCTCCTTCATCGCCTGTTTGCGCTCCACAGTCACCGGCCCGGCTACCTGGGCAATGGCCGCTGCGAGATCCGCATCCGCGGGAACGCCTCCCGGCACCGCCACCATGCTCGATGGAACCTCATAAATCAGGCCGCCCGCCGGATTCACCGACGCGCGAATCTGCCCCGCGGGATAATCCGGCTTGGGCGTGTCGCCGTAATTCCAGAAGCGCGGCGTCAAAAAGATAAACGCCAGAATCAGCGTCACCATCACGTCGTAGTGGACACTCCCTCGGTCGTGCGTCCACCACAGGTAGCTCATCGGCCCTCGTCCGCTGCCGCGTTCCTTCCCCCATTCCCTGCTCATCTCTTCGCCCCCTTCCGCGCCGTAATCATCCGCTGACCGCCCATGTAGGGAACCAGCGCCTCCGGCACACATACCGTTCCATCCGCCTGCTGATAGTTCTCCAGAATCGCCAGCCACGTCCGTCCCACCGCCAGACCGCTGCCGTTCAGCGTGTGCAGCAGCATTGCTTTGCCGCCCTTCGGCTTGTAGCGGATATTCGCCCGCCGCGCCTGGAAGGCCTCAAAATTCGAGCATGACGAAATCTCTCGGTAAAGCCCCTGGCCCGGCAGCCAAACCTCCAGATCGAAAGTCTTCGCTGCGCTGAAGCCCGTATCGCCCGTGCAAAGCAGCATCCGCCGGTATGGCAACTCCAACCGTTCCAGAATGTTCTCCGCATCCAGCGTCAGCTTCTCGTGCTCCGCGTCGCTCTCTTCCGGCCTCGTGAACTTCACCAGCTCGACCTTCTGGAACTGATGCTGGCGGATGATCCCCCGCACGTCCTTCCCGTACGATCCCGCTTCGGACCGGAAGCATGGCGTGTACGCTGTCAGCAACGCCGGCAGTTCCGCCTCCTCAAGCACTTCATCCCGGTACAGATTCGTCACCGGGACCTCCGCCGTCGGAATCAACCAGTGATCGTTGTCCCGATACGTGCCCGGCGAGAAGTCCTCTGCATCCGAACACCGGAAGAGATCCTCAGCAAACTTCGGCAGCTGCCCCGTCCCGAACAGCGATTTGCTGTTCACCATGAACGGCGGCAGCACCTCCGTATATCCATGCTCCTGGGTGTGGACTGCGAGCATGAAGTTGATCAGCGCCCGTTCCAGCTTCGCCCCATCGCCCCAGTACACCGCAAAGCGCGCGCCGGAGATCTTCGCTGCCCGCTCCAGATCCAGAATTCCTAACTGCTCGCCCAGCTCCCAGTGCGGCTTCGGCTGAAAGTCGAACGTCCGCGGTGTTCCCCACTTCTTTACCTCGACGTTGTCCCGCTCATCTTTCCCCACCGGAACTTCGTCCCGCGTCAGGTTCGGAATCCGCGTCAGCACCGCGCGCATCTGCTCTTCCGCTTCGGCCGCGGCTTTTTCCAGCTCCTCCATGCGCGTCTTCAACGCCCGAGTCTCTTCCATCGGGCTTGTCGCGTCCTCGCCGGACCGCTTCAGCCGTGCTACTTCCTCAGTCAGCTTGTTCCGCTGCGCCTTCAGCTGCTCTGCTTCGGTAATCCGCCCGCGCCGGCGCTGATCCAGCTCCCGAAAATCCCCCAGCAGCGCCGCCGGATCCTGTCCGCGCTCCCGCAGCTTCCGTTCCACCAGCTCCAGATTCGTCCTTACAAATCCCAGGTCGAGCATAAGCTCCAGATTACCAGCGCACCTGGCGCCGCGCCCTGCCTCCCAACCCTCCGTTATCCGCTGTACCCTGCATTTGTGCCCCGCCGCTCCGCCACTCTCGCTCTCGCTGCCGGCGTCGTCGCCATCGGCTGGTCCGCCATTTTTGTCCGCTGGACGCACATGCCGGGCATTGCCTCGGCCTTCTATCGTGTCCTCTTTGCGGCCCTGGCGCTCTGGCCGTTTCTCCTCACGCGCCGCGAACGCTCCCAGCTCACCCGTCCCGTCGTCGCCACAACGCTCCTCGGCGGCATCTTCTTTGCCGGCGACATCGGTCTCTACAACATCGCCGTCAACCATACCTCCGCCGCCAACGCCACTTTCCTCGGCAATAACGCGCCCGTTTTCGTTGGACTCATCACCTGGGGCCTTACCCGCCGTCGTCCCGCTCTCCGCTTCTGGACGGCCCTCGCCGTTGCTCTTGCCGGCGCCTTGCTCATCGTCGCCGTCGACCATCGCCGTCTCGCCTCCGCCTCCGCCGCCGACGGCCTTGCCGTTATCGCCTCGTTTTGCTTCGCTCTCTTTCTCGTCGTTACCGAGCGGGTTCGCGGCGCCTGCGATTCCGCCATCCTCGTCGCCCTTTCTGCCTCCGCCTCAGCGGCGACGCTCCTCGTCGTCGCCCTGCTGGGACACGTCTCGCTGGCCATTCCTGGCTGGCCTGAGTTCGCCGCGCTGCTCGGCCTTGCCTTCATTTGCCAGATCGCCGGCTACTTCTCCCTTACCTGGGCTCTGGGACACCTGCCGGCTACGACGACATCCGTCACCATGCTTGGCGTGGCTCCGCTGACTGCGGTCTTCGCGCTGCTGATCTTTGGCGAGCGCCAGTCGCCGCTCCAGATCCTCGGCGATGCCCTGATCCTTCTTGGCATCTGGCTCGCCAATCGCACCCCCGCGATGCACGAACCGACGCCCGCGATGGAATGACCACCCCCCCGGGGGGACCGTGTATGCCCAAATATTGATTCTGAAGGACATCGAAGGTAATACCTTTTGGGTATTACCCTGCGGGACTCTCGCCTGGGTAAACCCATGCCGGACCCTGCTCAGAACTCGGGCGCCGTTGACCTCGGGTGGCATCCGTTCGCCATGAGAGCAAAAGCTCTGTTCGCGTGGGCGGAACAGAGCTTTCCTTGTCCTGAGCGTAGAGGTCATTCGGGCTTGGGGCAATGGAAATCGGACGCCCCAACGGTACCAAAGTCAGAGGTGGGATCGATTCGGAATCCCACCCCGCGCCGCTCCTCAATCCAGCCGGACCAGCCAGGCCTCGCCCTCAGTCGGCCTCAGCCGGTTCGCGATCTCCGTCGCCACGGACCGATCGTCGCCCTCCGGCCGGATCCGCACCCAGAACCCGGTCGGGCCCTGAAATTCGATCACGTTCGCTCCCGGATACTCGCGGCCCAGCTCCGCCTGCAGATGCTTCGCCTCTCCCGCATGGCTGAAGGCCCCAATCTGGACGCACCACCGCCCGCCCACGTCGATCGGCTTCGGCGTGCTGAACACATCGATCCGCACCTGGCCGGTGCCGGCACGCCAGAGCCCCACAGCCTTTGCCGAAGCCACAGAGAGGTCGAGAATCCGCCCGGCCACAAACGGCCCGCGATCGGTAATCCGCATGACGGCCGACTGCCCCGTCTTCAAGTTCACCACGCGGATCAGCGATCCCATCGGCAGCGTCCGGTGCGCCGCCGACAGCTGATTCTCGTCGTAAACCATCCCGTTCGCGCCAACCCGATTGTGGTACGGCGGTCCATACCAGCTCGCCACGCCCGTCTCGCTGGCAATCGGCTGGTGCGCCGCGACGAACGCTTCATCCGCGCTCAGCGTCGGAGCCACTGTGGGAGCCGGCGCCACCGGATGCGCCGGGCTGGGTTCGACCTCTACGGGAGCTGATGGAGCAGGCGCTGTATAGGCCACCGGGCGTTTGTGCGAGCAACCCACGGCCAGCAGCACCATGACGCTGCCAGTCGCGAACAGAGAAAACCTGCGGGGGAGAGAGAAAGAATGCGCCATGTTGTCCGTGCTAGGCTCCGCGCCGGCGATCCAGGTTGTCGGCCAGCCGCCCCAACTGCTCTGCTGCCACCCGAAGCGCCTTCGACGAGTTCTCCCGCACCTCCGGCACCACCTTGTCGTTCAGGTAGGTGATCACCCGCTTCACGTCGTCCTCGATCCGATCGCCGCAGCCGCCCAGATGCTCATCCACCTTACGTCCAAACTGTTCAAACTTTCCTGGGTTCCCTGTGCTCATAACCTTCCGTTGCCTCTCTGTCCAGTATTGCGAAGCGCCCAGGCAGGGTCAATCGCCAGGTCATTCCGGCAGGCATCAGCAGAAACAACCCGCTCCTGTAAATCGCCGCCGCCGATACATCCCTGGGCCTGGCAGCCCTCATCCACGATGAGGGAAACGTGAACATCCTGAAATGGTTCCGGCCAACCGGCTCTCTTCTCCTGGGTTCAGCCCTTCTTCTCCCGTTCTTTTTCAGGGCCTCCGCCCAAACCCTCGGGTCGCTGCCGGAGGAACCGCGCCCTGCCGCATCCGCCGCAGCTCCCGCTTCCTCCGCCTGGCTCTTCGGGCAGTCTTTGCCCACCAAGGCCTCGCCGGAAGCGGCTTCCTCCATTGAGCACGCGCCGCGCGCCAAGCGAAAGTGGGCCCAATATATCGATCCGGGCGAGAAGGTCCCACCTCTGTCGGCCCGCGACAAGATCGTCTTCTCCTTCCATCGCGACCTGGTCCCCTCCGCCCTGATCCCGGTCTTCACTTCCGCCGGATTCGGCCAGCTTACCGGAGGCAATCCCAAATACGGGGTGGACTCGGGCGCCTTCGGCGACCGCCTCGGCGCTGATGCTCTCCGCCAGGCTTCCATGCGGTTTTTCGTTCTCGGTCTGTTTCCGGCCCTCGATCGCTCCGACCCGCGCTACCTCCGCAAAGCCTCGGGCGGCCTGAAAAGCCGCATCGCCTGGGCCGCCGAGCGCGCCTTCGTCACCCAGCGCGATTCCGGACATCCTGGCTTCAACGAAGCCGATATCTTCGGCCATCTCGCCGCCTCGGCTCTCACCATGACCTACTATCCGGCGCCCAGCGTCAACGGTCACGTGGTGCTTGAGACGTTCCTGGTGTCCATCGCCGGCACAACCGGAAACAATGAGTTCCTTGAATTCTGGCCCGATGCCATCAACGCCTGGCGCCGCTACCGCGCGAGCGTGCACGCGCGGCAGTCCCAAACGCCCTGAAATGCGTCTGTATGGAAAGCAAGGTGCCCTGAAGACGCCCTGCGCGATGCCCATTCCGCCGAACCGCTTATTGCCGCGCCTTCGTCTCCCGCTCTGGTGCGGGCCCGTCCTCCTGTTTTCGGTGACAGCGCCCGCCCGCGCCCAGCTGACGCTCCCCGATGCGCCTGTGCCGCGCCCGAACCTCGTCGCCCGCGCTTCATTCGACACCGCTCCGGATCCGGCTCCCCAACAAACCTTCCCGCCCGAATCTCCGCGCAGCGCCGGTCGCCTTCTGCCTGGCCTCCAGCCCAACTACGTCCCGCTTCCGCGACCTTGCTCGGCTCAGTCCTGCAGCCAGCTCGCTTCGCCCCGCATGTGCTGCCAGCCCGGTGGCACCGAGGACTTCGGGACCTACCTCGATCAGAACGCGATTCACGTCTACACGCCCGGGGAACTCGCTGTTCTGGCCTGGCGCGGCGTTGCCGACCCCTTCAACCTGCTCACCATCGGCGGCACTTCGCTCCTTACCGTCGCCACTGACTCGCACTCACCCTACGGTCCCGGATTCCACGGCTGGGCCCGACTCAGCGGCGTCACCCTTACCGAAGACCTGACCGGGGAGTTCGTCGGCACCTTCATGATTCCGTCCATCGACCATCAGGATCCGCACTACCATCGCGAGCCCAACGCCTCGCTGATCCGGCGAACCGTGCATAGCCTCGTCCAGCCTTTCTGGACCAACAGCGTTACCGGCCGTTCCATGCCCAATTACTCCACCATTGTCGGGTCCATGATCGACGAAGCCGTCGACGTCAGCTACGTTCCCTATCAGCGCACCGGCTGGGGTCCCAGTGCCGAGCGCATCGCCAGCGGCTGGGCCACCGCGCCTGTGGGCAACTTTGTCACAGAGTTCGTTCCTGATGTCGCCCGCCACGTCAACATCAACGTGGTCTTCATTCAGCGCATCGTCGATCGCGTCGCCATTGAAGAGGGTGGCGGCCCCGGAGCCCCTTAAGCAGCGCACCTTACCTTCTGCTGAAGTAACGTGGCTCACGCCCCGGCAGCCACGGGTCGTAATCGGCTGCGAACTGCGCCCGTTGTTCCGTGGAGGGGTGGCTGTAAGTCCAGAACTCCACAAATGGGTTCGGCGAGGGATTATCCAGCCAAACCAGGGCGTCGCTGCAGAACGAGTGCACCGCCGTCGCCTGCGGGTCGGGCACCAGCCCGTGAATCACTTCCTGCCCGTAGACATCTGCATCGTGTTCGATCCGCCGGCTGATGCTGTTCCCCACCGGCTCGGCAAGGAATTGCAGCACCGTCGCCAGTAAGAGCACGACACCCACGGACGACCAGCTGGCCGCGCCGTCAACGCCCCACGCCGCGCCGCGCCGGCGCACCAGCCATCGCAGCAACCAGAAGCCAACTCCGTACGCCGCCAGAAATCCGATCGCCGAGAATGCCATCCCCCAGGCGACATGGTGCAGCACATAGTGGCCCTGCTCATGGCCGTAGGTGAACAGGATCTCGTTCGGAGACTCGATCTTCAGCGTCGTGTCCCAAACAACAATGCGCTTTGAGGCTCCGAGTCCCGTCACATAGGCGTTGGCCCCGGTCACGCGCCGGCTCGCGTCCATGACAAAGATTCGGCTCGGCGGAATATCGAGGCCGCCCTTCGCCGCGACCTGCTCCAGCCGCTGCACCAGCGCGGGATCGGTTTTCGCCAGCGGCTCAAAATGGTTAAACATGGGATCGATGACCAGCGGCGCTACGAACACCAGCAGCACCATCACCGGGACCGTGAAGGCCCAGAACCAGATCCACCAGCGCCGCGGCGAGCGTCGCATCAGGGCGTAGAGCACCGCCAGAATCGCGGTCCCTACTACCACGGTCAGCGCCGTCGATTTGGCCCAGTCCAGCCACCACGCGGCCCAGGCTTCGATCGACAAGCCGTACTCGCGGCTCACATGGTGGCCCAGCAGGGCAAGCGGCAGGTCAACTCCTGCCAGGATCAGGAGCCACACCGGCGCCACCACCAGCCCCTGCACCCAGGCTCGGCGAGAAAGCCGCTCCGCCAGCCGCGCAATCGCCGGACCGGCGCGCAAGCGCATCAGCAGCCACAGCGAAAAGACCACCCAGGCTGTTCCGGCAAAGTACAGCGCCGTTCGCGAGTGGCTCAGCGCGATAGCCTGCGCCAGCTTTTCCGGAGGCAGCGGACACAGAGGCTGCGCAGCGGCCATCAGGCACGCCTGAACGGCGCTAGAGATTGAACAGCTCCCGCAGCCGCCGCGTCTGTGCCCGGCTCACCGGAATCTCCGTCTGCTTCTTGTCCGCCATGCGCAGCTGATAGCTGCTCTTGAACCACGGCACCACTTCGCGAATGTGGTTGATGTTCACCAGATACGAGCGATGCGCCCGCCAAAAGACTGCCGGATCGAGCAAATCGAACAGCTCCTCGAGCGTGCGGCACTTTGACTGTCCCTCGAATGACGGGGTCGCCACCGTGATGACTCCCTCGTCGATCGAGGCAAAGCAAATGTCCTTCTGATCCACCAGCAGCAGCCGGCCGCCCGCCGCCTGCAGGACAATCTTGCCGCTGTGCGGCTTGGGCGCCTGCTGCTGCTCGATCAGCTTCAGCAGTGCGTCCATCCGCAGGTCGCCACTACTCCGCCGCGCTTCGCCGCTTTGGCCCAGCTCCTGCAATCGCAGCCGCGCTCGTTCAATGGCCTGCAGCAGCCGGTCGCGATCGAACGGCTTCAGAAGATAATCGATGGCGTTGACGTCGAAGGCCCGCACCGCATACTGGTCGAAGGCCGTGGCAAAGATGATCTGCGGCAGCTGTTCCCCGTCGGCCACTTCCAGCAGCTTCTTCAATACAGCGAAGCCGTCCAGGCCCGGCATCTGCACATCCAGAAACACGACGTCCGGATGATGCTCGCGGATCAGCTCCACCGCTTCGACGCCGTTCTTCCCCTCGGCCAGCACATCCACGCTGCCGGCGGTAGTCAGAAGATACTTCAGCTCTTCGCGTGACAATTCTTCATCGTCGACAATGACAGCGGTCATGGACATAGAAATGCCTGTGGCCGTTCCAGAATATAGGAATCACCGTTGGCGATGCTCAGAGATGGCAACGAATACCGGCCAGGCGCTGTCGACTATTCCGCAAAGGCGTGAAGGCGCGCCGGAGGATGGTCTTCCATGAGGTGATGCCCGCAGTGGACGCAATACAGGTCGGTAATCCGCGCAGTACGGTGGCAATTGCCGCAGCACGGCGCCACTTGCCAGGCGCACTGCGGACAGAAGTGATAGTCGCTCTCGATGCGGGTTCCGCACGCCGGACACCGCGACAGAATCGGCTGCCTCAACAGGAAATAGAGCACGGCACCAATCCCACTGGGAATCACCACGCACACGACCGTCCAGATCGTCGTGCTCATGCCGCGGCGCGGGGAATCCCGGCTGATGTAACCAATCATGAGCATGTAGAGCGCGGCGAGCGCCCCAATGCTGATATCGAAATAGAAACGGAACCAGAACGGCAGGTTGGGAGGATGACGCCGATGGGCGGGCACCACCACCCACATCACCCACTCCATCGCTGTGAAGGCCAGTACCGCCGCGGCCACCGACCACAGCGGAATGAGGCTCAGCTCCCCGGAGAAGCTCTCAGCTTTTTCACTCTCGTGCTGTTGTACCTGGTTCTCCATGCGACGACCCTGCGCCCCGTTCCCTACCGCTGCTCATCGCGGAGACGTCGTCCCCGCCAGCTCACCAGCAACACGGCAAAGATCGCTGACAGCAGCACCAGTGTCAGCGTCACCAGCATCACCGGCATGTCGAAGAAAGCTTCCCCGGAGGTTAGCTCCGTGGCCGCGCTCCACAGCGCCGGCGTCACCAGCACCACCAGCACGGCAAATACCAGCAGAGCGATGCCGATCTGCCGGCGCCGCCTGGCACGCTGCATCTGCATCTCGTTGGCCGCTTCCATGACTGAGCGGCGCGTGCGCAGCAACACATCGGGGATAGAGGCCTGGGTCCCGCTTTTCGAATGGATGGCATCTCTCTTCATAGCGCCTCCACCCGGTCAGAAGGAGTGGTTGCGGAGCGGGTTGTCGCCACATGCGGCTTCAGAGCCGCCAGCCCGCGATACAGCCGCGACTTCACCGTGGACAGCGGAGCCCGTGTCAGCCGCGCAATCTCTTCCAGCGACAATTCCTCATGGAAGCGCAGCACCAGCACCTCGCGATGCAGCGGATCCAGCGTCAGCAGAGCCGCCGCGACCAACTCGCCATTCTCCAGGGTTGCCAGGTGCTCGAATGGCGTCTTGTCCTGGCTGGCGATCTCGAATGGCCGCTCCTCGTCGCTCGCCTCGCACATCTCCTCGAGACTTGCCATCGAGCGGCGGCGGCGGTAATCGATCACCAGGTTGCGCGCAATCGTGAACAGCCAGGTGTCGAATCGGGAGTTGCCGTTGAACTGCGATCCCCGCACCAGCACGCGCATCCAGGTCTCCTGGAACAAATCCTCGGCGATTTCCCGGTGCCCGGTCAGATACAGCAGATAGCGGAGCAGCCGATGCTGATAGGCCACGATCAGCTCATCCAGCAGCTGCGCATCGTGCCGCTTCAGCCCCTCGGCAACCCGGACATTCTGCCTGCGTACCTGCTCGGCCAGTTGCAGCGTGGCGGCGTTCATATCAGTCTCAGAGACGGACAAATCCCCGCGGAAGACGCTGCCCTGAACAAGTTTTTCCATCTTTAGCGTCAGATCCATCCGCCGCACTCCGCTCCCTGATTCGCGCTGCTCAGTCCACGCGTCTGTAACTCTTCTAGTATCAACCTGTTTAGAACCTCCAGCAAGGATAAACTGGGGAAACGATGGAGATTTTGTACGGCCTTCACGCCGTCGAAGAGGCTCTGCGCTCGGGATCCCGCCGCTTCGACCACGTTTGTGTCGCCACCGAGCGTTACCGCGGCGGCGAGGATCCCCGTCTCGCCGCCATCGCTGCGCTGTGCCGCGACGCCGCCGTCAAAGTCCGCACAGAACCTCGCGATGCTCTTACCCGAATCGCCCAAACCTCTGCTCACCAGGGCGTCGTCGCGATCGTCCGCGAGCGCGACTTCCTCGATCTGGAAGATCTGCTCACCGGCTCCAGCACGAGTACAGCCCCGCGCCTCGTCCTCGCGCTCGACGGAGTGGAGGACCCGCAGAACCTCGGTGCGCTTCTGCGGACTGCTGAAGGCGCCGGCGTCGATGGCGTGCTCCTCACCGAACGCCGCTCCGCCCCTCTGAGCGCCGTTGCCGTCAAAGCTTCCGCCGGAGCCACGGAGCATCTCCGCATCGCCCGCGTCGTCAACCTCGTTCGCGCCCTCGAAACCCTCAAGGAGCACCATCTCTGGATCGTCGGCCTCGATGAGCGCGGCGCGCAGGATTACGACCGCTACGACTTCACGTCCAATACCGTAATTGTTCTTGGACGCGAAGGAGCCGGCCTGCACGACCTGGTTCGCCGCACCTGCGATCACCTGCTCCGCATTCCCATGGCCGGCCGCGTGGATTCACTGAACGTTTCCGCTGCCGGCGCCGTCGTCCTGTTTGAAGCCGCGCGCCAACGCCGCGCCCCTGCTCCCGTCGAAAGCCGTTCGGAGAAACCACGGAAAACAACCAAAGGTCTCGGTTCATGAAGTTGGTTCGTCTCGCTGCTCTCGCTATTCTCGGCGCTTGCTCCCTCGGTCTGGCACAGCAATCCGAAAAACCTGCCGAAGCTCCCAGCCCGGAAGGACAGGTCCTCTTCTCCGGGCCGCCTCCGCAAACGCAAGCAAAATCCGCAGCGGCCACTATCTCGGCCAACCTTGTCACGGACGCCCTGCGCCGGTCCATCGCCATTACCTCCTGGGATCTCGACCTGCACCTCACCCCGCGCGATCAGTCTCTGGAAGCGCACGCCCGCGTCACCCTGCGCAACCAGGGCGCCTCACCCCTGAGCGAAATACCGCTCCAGCTCTCCTCTTCGCTGCACTTTGAAACCATCGGCCTCCAGGGCCAGCGGCTATCCTTCCGGGCCTCCCCCCTCGCCAGCGACGCTGACCATACGGGCCGGCTCACCGAAGCGGTTATCGCTCTGCCGCAGCCTCTCGCTCCCAGCGCCGGCCTGACCCTCGACGTCGATTACGGCGGCACCATCGCGCTCTCCTCCGGACGCCTCACCGCCATTGGCGCGCCCGCTGCCACCGCCGAAGCCTCCGACTGGGATCGCATCTCTGCGTCCTTCACCGGCCTTCGCGGATTCGGCAACGTCGTCTGGTATCCGGTCGTCTCGGTTCCCGTTGCGCTCGGCAAGGGCGACACTTTCTTCACGGAAATCGGCCGCCAGAAGCTTCTCGACCAGGACGCCACTGCCGCCATTCGCGTCAGCGACGAGTTTTACTCCGAGCCGCCCACCGCTGCCATCCTCGACGGTCACTCCGTCGCCCTGGCCCAACCCGCCGCGATGCCTACCGCGTCTTTTCCAGGCGTCATCACCGCATCGCTGCCGGCCACGCGCCTCGGCTTTGAGGCTCCATCCCTCTTCCTTACCGATAATCCGGAAGTTCAGGACCATGGGCTGCGCGTTCTCGCTCCGTCCACTGACTCCGGCAGCGCTCAGCGCTATATCGCCGCCGCCGCTCTGGTGCAGCCGCTCGTCCAGACCTGGCTCGGTAAGAAGGCCCACGCCCCGGCTACCATCCTCGAGTTGCCGGAATCTGACGATGCGCCCGCCGAGACCGGTGACCTGCTCGTCACGCCTCTCTCCACCGACGATCCAGCGCACCTCACGCCCGTCGTTGTACACGCCCTCGCCCACGCTGCCTTCTTCTCGCCGCGTGCATGGCTCAATGAAGGAGTCGCGAACTTCCTCAGCACCTTGTGGATTGAGTCAGAGCAGGGCCAAACGGCCGCCATGGAGAACCTTAATGCCGAACGCCCGGCTCTCGCTATCGCCGAACCCGCGACGCCCGGTGAAGGCTCCGGGCAGGACCTGCTCCATGCGGTGCGATCCATTTACTACCGCACCAAAGCCACATACGTCCTCTGGATGCTCCGCAATCTCGCCGGCGACAAAGCCCTCGAGAGCGCCCTGCAGTCTTACGATCCGGCGCAGGACACCACGCCGGACTACTTCGAGCGCATCCTCACGCCCCTCGCTTCGGCCGATCTTCTCTCCGGCCAAAAGGACCTGAGCTGGTTCTTCAAAGACTGGGTCTACCGCGATACCGGCCTGCCCGATCTATCCATCGCCGCCGTCTACCCCAGCCCGGAGTCGCATCAGCAATACCTTGTCGCTGTGGACATCGCGAACGCCGGCTACGCGTCGGCCCTGGTGCCTCTCACCCTCAAAGGCTACAGCGCCTCCATCACCGACTGGGTGCAGGTCCCCTCGCACACGCGCATCACCCACCGCATGACCTTCTCGCAGAATCCCACTGAGGTCGATCTCAACGACGGCTCTGTCCCCGAGGTTGAGGACAGCATTCACCGCACCACGCTGAAGACCAGTTCCCCAGGCGGCTTCTGAGAACCGCGCTCTCCCGCAGGTCCTCTGTCTGCGATTCGCCGGGGCGGATCAGCGCACGACGGGATGTTCCAGACTCCCGCCGATGCGCACCCGCCCATGCCGGGTCTCCATGGTCAGATTCACATTCCGGTTGAAGCCGATCGTTCCCTGCACCGCATCTGCGCGCCCTGCGCGCGCCACGCCACCCTCGGTCAGGGTCAGCGTCTGGTTAGCGATCGTTCCGGTCGCCGACCAGTGATCGAAATGCTCCAGGACGGCCTGGCTGCCTGGATGGCTCGCGAGGCTGACTCCTGGCAAGCCGCCGTTCTGCCAGATGAAATGGAAGTCTCCACTCGCCGACGAGGCCAGATCCGCGCTCTGATAGCCATTCATCGTCAGCTTCGTCTCTGCCGAACCCGTTCCCGATCCCCAACTCTCGCCGAAGACCTTCCCCGCTGCCTGCAGGCTTGCCCCTGTGAGGCGCACATCGAGCGCCCACTGCGGAGTTCCGCTGCTCGCGTCCATCGATCCACTCGCCTGCAGTTTCCCGCCCAACGCCCCGCCCTCGAAGGAGGCAAGCGTCAGTGTCTTCCCGTCCAATACAACCGAGGCCGCCACGTTCTGCAGCGTTATCTTCCCCAGTTCCAATGACGCGGCCTCGATCGTGCCCCGGAGCGGCGGCCAGGCGCGACTGCTGCTTTCGCCCAGAGCACTCGTCAGAATCTCTCCCAGGATGCCCTGCGGCTGCCCCGCCAGCACGGTCTCGATTTTCGCCGCGTTCAGCGCCCCTGCGCTCAGCGCGAACGTCGCCGGACAAGCTGCCGACTGACTGCACACCGCCGGATATTCCCCCGAAGCCTGCAGATCTAACCCGCCGAAATGCAGATCCGCCTTCTGCCAGAACACCTCGCCGGGCTTCAGTTCCACCTCCGCCGACGCTACTTCCACCGGCGCTCGCAGAAATCCCGCACGCAGCTCCGCCCCCTCCAGATGCAGCGTTCCGGTCGTCGCAATCCCGGTGCTGCCCCCCATCAGAGGCGGAACCCAGTTCCCCGTGGTGATCGTGTCGATCTCGGCCCGTCCTTTTGGCGCTGCCAGCGCGAGCGCATTCCCCAGCAATCCAAAATTCGACCCCGCCGGTATCAGCCGCGCCACGCTCGCCTGTCCCGCGAGATGCAGATGAAAGCCGGTCCGATCGACCCAGCCATCCGCCTTCAGCGGTTCCGCTCCGCCCATCGCAATCGCCACTGGCTGCAGCGCAATCGCATCCGGCTTCCTCGCCGGCGTCGCCGTCACTTTGGTCGCAGCTCGCGCCCGCTTCGACGCCGCCGGCTGCGGCTGTGCGGCCACCCAATCCATGGTCGGGACGGCCAGGGCGCCTCCTGAAAACTTCAGAACCACACCCGTTGCCCGCGCCGCTCCTGCTACCGATGGCTGTTGTCCCAGGCCCACGAAAAAGCTCCCGTTCAGCGCCCCCGTCGCCGTGACATTCTGCGCGTTTGGCCGCATCAGCCCCAGTACCTCGAGGGGAAACTCCGCCGGCACCTGATTCACCTCAAGCTGCAGATGCGCTTCCAGCGGCGCGAGGGGCTGGGCGCTTCCCGTCAGCAGCAGGTGGCCACCGCCCACCGGCCAGAAGCAGGTAATGTTTCCGAGAGTTCGGCGCGGATGCCGGTATTCGCCCTGGCAGGTCGCATCCACATCCAGGGTTCGCACCGGCTGAAAATCCTGTCGCCGCAAATTGCTCACGGTCAGCCGCGTCTGCAGTTGCAGATCGCCCACCGTTCCGCCGATCGTCGTCGTGGTATGGAGATCGCCACGCCACCCGCTGTCAAAGCCCGCCAGCAACCGGCTCACCTGCCCCAGTTGCGCACCGGTCCACTCCGCCCGCAGACGTACCGGCATCTCGTTCAGATCGTCCGCCCGCCGCAGCGATCCCTCTACCTGCAGCTCGCCGGCGTCGGAAAGGTGCAGCTCCAGATCCGTTCGTACCGGCTGCGCTTTCAGCCGCAGTTGCCACTCGTCCGCGTTCGCCTGCCACATGGAAAACTCGGCGTTCATCAGCGAGAACGGCCGCTTCTCGACTCCGTTCCTGAAGTCGATCCGAGCGTCGGTTGCCTCAATGTACGGAAACCGCGGCCGCGCCCCGACATGCCGCTGCCCTGTCGGCGCGTTGGGAATCTGCGCTGCCCGCAGCAGCACCGAACCCACGCTCCACTGTCCCGCGGCATTGCGCGCGAGATTCAGATTCGCCTGATCCAGGCTGATGCGGCTCACTTCCAGCCGCCCGCGCCACAACGACGTCATGCGCAGCGACGCCACCACCGAGTTGGCATGCAGCGCCGGCTCTGCCCCGAAGGCCGGATCCTCCTCCACGGTGAAGTCGCTCATCACGATGCCGGGCATAGGCAGCAGCCGCAGTTGCATACTGCCGACGTATACGGGACGTCCCAGCGCCTCCGACATGCTCGCAGTGATCGACCGCCGGTATTTGCCCAGATTGATGAGTGGCGGCAGGAAAATCGCCAGCACCAGCAGCAGGATCGTCGCCCCGGCGGCACCCAGCTTCCACCAGGCGGACACACCCCGCCGTCCCGACTCCTCGGAGGACAGCAGCTCCTCCACGCGGCTCATGGCTATTTCACTCGATGGAGGGTTCGCCGCCAGCGTGTCTGGTCGAAGAAGTGGATCGTCTCATGCAGGATCCATCCCACCCGGTCGCCCACCGATGTCCTGTTCTCCTCGGACTCCGGCGTCACAAACGACCAGTAAACGAACAAGGGCCGCCCCACGATGTTCTTGCGCGGCACGAAACCCCAGTAGCGGCTGTCCAGGCTTACGGTGCGGTTATCGCCCATGCAGAAGTACAGCCCGGCGGGAACCACCAGATCCTGCCCCTGAATGGTTGCCGGCAGCGCTTCCGCCCACTCCGCTGTCACATCCGGACTCTCCGCCGGCGGCATGGCCGGAAAATCGTCCCGGTAAGGAACGTAGTCGCCGTCGGTCGGCTTGCCGGCGTACGGCTCGTCCAGCGCCACTCCGTTGCGGTACACGATCCCGTTGCGCAGATGGATGCGGTCCCCTGGAATCCCCATTACCCGCTTCACCAGGAACAGATGTTCTCCATCCGGCTCGAGAGTGGGCTTATAAAAGACGACGATGTCTCCGCGGTGCACATCGCGGTAATACACAAACGGCGCATAGTGGGCCGGGGGCGCTAAGGTGATCCGATCCACGAGCACGTGATCGCCGACCAGGAGAGCCGATACCATCGACGACGATGGAATGGCAAAATTCTGAAAGATGAATGTCAGGATGAAAAGGCCCACCGCGAGCACGCCGCAGATCGAGGCAAACGCCTCCAGCGGCGTCTCTTCATGGTGCTCTTTCTGTTTGGCCTGCTTTTCCAGGATTTCTGCCATGGGCTCCGGCTATCCTCAGCGAACCACGCGCAAGATGCGGTTCCAGCGCGCGAAATCCTCAATCCGGCTCAGCGGATCGTTTTTCTGTCCGAGTCTATCATCCGGCGACTCTGCTACATCCGTCGTGGATGGCTCGCGCAGCGAGAAGTAGATGATGAACGGGCGACCCACTATGTGATCTTCCGGCACGAAGCCCCAGTAGCGGCTGTCGCGACTGAAATTGCGATTGTCCCCCAGTACGAAATACTCGTCCGGCGGCACCACCAGATCCCCTTCTCGCACGTTGCGCCGCATCTCCATCCACCACTGCGCATCCACGCCGGGATCCGTGTACAGCTCTGTTGGAAAGCTGTCGCGGAAGTCGTCTGCGTATGCCGACTCGAACACCGCGTAAGGCTCGTCCAGCGGCTGTCCGTTCACCCACGCCAACCCGTTCTGCAGATGAATGTGATCCCCCGGCAACCCGATCACCCGCTTGACCACGTGTTCCGGCGGATGCGGCGGAAAGTGAAATACCACCACGTCACCGCGCGCGACCTTCTGGTAGGGCAGCAGCCAGCCCCATGGTCCTGGCGGCGCAAAGATCGCTTTGTTCACCAGCAGAAAGTCTCCCACCAGCAGCGTCCGTTCCATCGATTCGGACGGAATCCGAAATGGCTGCACGATGAACGTCAGGATGAACAGCGCGACCACCAGCACCACCAGCAGCGACCGCGTCATCTCCATCATGCCCGGGTAAGCTCTCACCTTCACGCGCGGAGCGGCCGCCGGAACCACCGGCGACTCCTCCTGCTCCGGCCTGGCAGTCAGTTCTTCTCTCTGCGCCACGAGTGCGCGCAGCTCGCCGATCCGCTGGTTTCGTGCCTGCGGCTCCTGTTCCTCGGGCATTTGCGGAGCCTCGCTCATTCCGGCTTTCCCTCCGCCTGCAGGTTCTCCAGAGCGCGGCGTGCCGCATCCTGTTCGGCCCGTTTTCGCGTCGATCCCGATCCCTCGGCCAGCACCGCGCCCACCACCCGCGCCTGCACAAAAAACTCCTTCTCGTGATCCGGCCCGCTCTCCCGGATCGTGCGATACTCCGGCTGTCCCTGGCGCCGCGCCTGCAACAACTCCTGCAGCGCGGACTTGAAATCGCCCATCCCGCCGCCTGCCGTCAGCGCCACCCGCAACGCCTCCACCGCGGGCGTTACCACCCGCGCTTCCACCAGCCGCCGCGCAGCCTCCAGTCCGCCGTCGAGATAAATCGCTCCGATCACCGCCTCCATCGCATTCGCCAGCAGCGCCGCCTTCGCGCGTCCGCCGCTTCGCTCCTCGCCGCGCCCGAGCAACAGATGCTGGCCCAGTTCCAGTCCTCTGGCCACCTCCGCCAGATGCCGCCGGCTCACCAGTGTGCCGCGCAGCCGGGTCAGGGCTCCCTCGCTCAGTTCCGTGTAACGACGGTAAACTGCCTCGGCCACCAGCATACCGACCACCGCGTCGCCCAGAAATTCCAGGCGCTCGTTATCTTCCGGCTGCGGCTCGCCCTCGCCCCGCTCATGCACTCGCGAGCTGTGCGTGAGAGCAAGCGTGAGCAAAGCTTTGTCGGCGAAGCCATACTCCAGTCTCGCCTCCAGCCCCTGCGGGCATGCCGCCTCGGGCGGTCGTTCCGCGTCCTGAGAACTTCCCGAAGGATGTGTGGACTCCATCAGCGCCTTTGCTGTCTCTCCTTCGATTGTAGAAGCGCGTCCTCACGCTCGGCTTCCCCGCCGCCGCTATTGCGGATGCGGCTGGCTCCCCTGCGGTGCAGAGGGAGGCGCAGCCTGGCTGCTGCTGTCATTCTCTGCCTGATGCGGCAGCGCGAAGGGTTTCTTCAGTCCCGATTCCGCCGCCTCTTTTGTATCCGGCTGTCCGTCGCGCACCGTCAGCCCCGCCTTGTATTCGGCGATCGCCCCGTCGCGATCGCCCTCGACATCCTTAATGCGTCCCAGAAAGATGTGCGACCAGGCCAGCATCCGCGGATCTTTCGCGGCCGTCAGCGTCCCTTGAAACGCCGCCTCCGCGTCGTTCATCTTCCCGTTCATCAGATCCACGCGCGCCAGAATGAAGTCTGCTCGTCCCGGCTCCCCGCTGTGCGCATCCAGAGCCTTCTGCGCCAGCGCCTGCGCGCCCGCAACGTCCCCCTTTATCAGCTTCAGCTCCGCCACATCCAGTTCCTTCGCCTGCGGCGGCCTCTGCGGGGACCGTGTCATGATGTCGCCTTCGCCCTGCGGGTCAAAGGCAATCTGCTTCGCCCGATGGATCTCCTGGTCCACATCCATCCCATACACCATCGGCCCGATCGCTTCGTCCAGACTCTCCGGATTCTTCTCAAATGTGCGCAGCTGGTTGTAGAAGTACTGTGTCAGCACGTACCCCTGCGTCATGTCGTGGTCGACCCGCTGCTGCCGGATCGCATCCCGCTTCTGCTCTGCCAGGCTCTTCGCCCGCTCATACGGACCCAGATCGCCGCGCAGCGTGTTCGCGGGAAATTTCACCTGGGGTACCCCGGTGTCCATGGTCCGCGCTTCAATCGCCCGGATCATGCACTCGATGACCAGGGACACCAGATCGCTCTTGAACTCGAAGGAAAGCGGCGCATCCTGCACCGCCTTCAGGATCGGCATCATCCGGTCCATCGAATTCTCATGCGCGTACAGCAGCGGCTCGATTTCATAGTGCAGATACGCGTGCCGCACCAGCTGCATCGGAATTTGCCCGTCCCTGGGCGATGCGACCACTACGTAATTCGTCCCGTAGATGCGCGCGTTGGTCTCCGCCGGCGACAGCATCGGCTCCAGCACCACCAGAAAATGCCGCCCGCTGTACGTCGAGGCCGGCATTTTCAGGTAGTAATTGGTGTCCACAATCATCTTGGTCAGCGGCCCGTGCAGACGGTTGGTCATGTCGTCGTATGCCGCGCGGTTCTCCACCCAGATCAGGTGCAGATCGATATCTTCGGCCAGTTGCCGCACCAGCGGCAGCACCTCGATCACTCCGTTCGCATCGGGAGGCAGATCCTGCTGATCCACGTTGGGCGTCAGGCTCGGGGGCGCCGTCAGATACAGTCCCAGCGACACATACTGCGCCAGGCTTCGCGCCGGATCTTCCAGCCGGTGCTGATCGATGAACAAACACAGCTTGTCGCGATCGTCCCGCCCCCGCGCCGAGCCCACCAGCGCCTGGTTCAACTGGCCGCGCACTCGCTTACGCACCGCATCCGACTCGTCCAGCCCCCGGTCGTAGCCGCAGGCATTCAGCGCCACACCGACGTCGAACATCGCTTCGCTGGTCTCAAGGCTGACCGTCGGCCCCGCGGGATCGATCAGCGCCGGCGCCGCGGACAGCCCCGTCTGCGAGGTCCGCGCCGCCGGCTCCCCCTCTGTCAGCGGAACCGCGATCTGCGATGACGAACTCTGTCCCGAGCCGGACGACGGCGGAGCGCTCGAACTCTGCTGTGCGAGACACGGAGCCACTCCAACAGCTCCGGCAACCAGGAGTGACAGCGACCAACGGCGGGAAAACAGCGGCATATTCTTTTTGACTGACGATTTGCGGGACAGGCTCCTTCAGTCTATGCGCCGATTGCAGCAGAATCAATCCAGACCCCGCATCGGTAGTGGCTCAGTTTGGTTCTAGCGGATGTCGAAGACGTAGCTCAGACCCAATTGCACAGCGAGGACTGCATTGTAGGAAAGCTTTCCTAGTTTGTCCTCCAGTTTGCGCTTGTCCACCATGAAAACTTGACCGCACAGGGCGACGCTGTCCGCGATTGCCGCGCGGCTGTTCACGTCCTTTACGATTTCCTTAACTGGAATCGCAATGTTGAAAGAGTTCGCCCTGCTTGTAGTTGTGGTCATAGGTACAGCTATGACCGGATTTCCCCGATTCAGAGCGGTGCGGGACATGATGATGCAGGGTCGCCGTCCGCTTTGTTCTCTACCGCCGCGATTAGGGAGGGTTATCCAAAAAACCTCGCCTTGATCGATGGGGTCGTTCTCGCCTAGAGCCATCAACGCATCTCGTCTAGCTAACCCACTCCGAAGCTTCTGAAAAAGAAAAGTCCATCAGCGCAGCGTCTTCCTCACTGGCTGGCGTTCCCTCCGCAGAACCCTCTTGGGAGGGAACCCGGATTTCCAAGCCGCGCCTCGCCCACGTATAGGCGTCCACCATTGAGCGCAGGCCGTCGATTAGCTGTTCCAGAACCTCGGGGTAGATCGCCTGCTCATTATCTAGGGCGACATTGAGGCAATCGAGACTAAACTGCGCCCGAAGAGCATTCAGGTTGAAATGCAGGGAGCATTCCTCGTCGTCCTTCTTTCGTGCAGGGTCCGTCGGAATGGCGATAATCTGGGTCGTCAATTCGTTGATCTTCCGAAGAGTCCAAACGGTGAACATTGCCTGGTCGCGTACAGCCGCACCGAAGACTGCCAAGCCCTTCTCGCGGAAATCTGCTTCTATCTCGCAGATCGATTCCCGGACCAACTGCTCTCGCACAGGTCGCTGAATCACGGCGCTCGCAAAGTGCGAGATTGCCATCGACAAAGCGGCATATTTGGGGAACGACTCATTGAACACACGCTGAAATTCTGTCGCGTTGCGCGTTTCTATGGCAGTGCGGAGAATCTGATTGATAGCATCCGCGCACCCCTTAAGCACCTCCGAGACGGAAGGCGTCAATGAGCGCGGAGCGCTTTTTGCGCGAGAGACCAAAAAGGACAGCAGTCCTTCTGGGCTCTCGGGGCGGCAAATCAACCCTTCATCCAATGCAAGTGCGCTGTTCATGATTTTCGGCCAGTCTCTTTTTTTTCAGTATTTGCAGCAAGGCGTTCTGGCCGAGATCGCCATCTCGCTAAACTTGCTTTCCGAGCGATTTCTACTCGCCTCTCGGGGCTTACGGACTTGGCACGCGAAGGACCGCCGCGTAGGCCGCCTTTGCGAGAAGATTCCTTGCGTTTGCTGGGCAGGTTGGGCTCTGATAACGCCGCTTGTACAGTACGGAACGCGCGCACGTTCAGATCCATCCACACTCCCCTGATGATTTGACGCTTGCAACACCCATCTGGATGCGAAACGTCTGTTGGGTCGGCAATATACACCAAGACAGTAAGCCAGACAAGCGAAAATTCGACCTTGCGTATGCGAGTGTATAACGCTCCCCGGCACTCTCCTACACCTAAAAAGTACCATGGTGCTGACCCCTTGGTAATTACGAAGTGCGAGAGGAATCAACTTGACACTTATGCTTGACTATTTCATAATACTCAAGCATAATTATCAATTATGAACGTGCTCACGCAAGACGAGCGAATCCGGATTGTTTCGGCACTGGTTGAAGGCAACAGTCTCCGCGCGGTGTCTCGGATGACTGGCGTGGCGCGAAACACGATTACAAAACTGCTGGTTGACCTGGGCCAAGCGTGCATGGCCTATCACGACGAGCATGTGCGCAACATTCGCGTCCGCAGACTTCAGTGCGATGAGATTTGGGCCTATGTAGGCGCGAAGGCTCGCAATGTCAGCGCCGCCAAAAAGGAAATTGGGTGGGGTGACGTCTGGACGTGGGTTGGCTTGGATGCCGATACGAAGCTGGTTGTGTCCTACTTGGTTGGGGGACGTGGAGCGGGTTGGGCGCGGGACTTCATGATGGATTGCGCCGTTCGGATTACCGGAAACCCACAGATCACCACGGATGCTCACAAGCCGTACCTCAAGGCGGTAGAGGAGGCGTTTGGCGGCGATGCTGATTACGCTATGCTCCATAAGATTTTTGGTGCTCCGACTAGTGAAGAACAGCGCCGCTATTCTCCCGCAGCCTGTATCGGCTGCGACATGAAGACCATCAGCGGTGTCCCCGATCCGAAGCATGTCAGCACGTCCTATGTCGAGCGACAGAATCTCACGATGCGAATGAGCATGAGACGCTTTACCCGCCTGACTAATGGGTTCTCGAAGAAATTGGAAAATCACGCCTATGCAGTCGCGTTGCACTTTATGTATTGCAACTTTGTCCGCATCCATCAGACTCTTCGTGTGACGCCCGCAATGGAAGCGGGCCTCAGCGATCACGCCTGGGAAATGAGCGCGCTTGTCGGGCTACTTTCAAACTGAGCCACTACCCCCGCATCTCCCATTCGCCCCCGCTCCCTCGTCTGCCGTACAATCCTCCCCATCGCACGACTCTCCAGCCCCATGAAGAACAACTGCTTTCGCCCCGCCGCCTTTGCTCTCCCTCTCTGCCTCGTCGCTGCTCTCGCAGTTCCCCTTCCCGCGCAGACTTCACCCTCTGCCGGCGTTGACCCCGATACCGCGACCCGGCTCACCAACGACCAGCCCGTGCGCGCTCCGCATGCCATGGTCGTCACCGTTCATCATCTTGCTACGGATGCCGGCGTGCAGATCCTGAAGCAAGGCGGCAACGCCGTCGACGCCGCCGTCGGCGTCGGCTTCGCCCTTGCCGTCGTTCATCCTCTCGCCGGCAATCTCGGCGGCGGCGGCTTCATGCTCATCCACGAACACTCGGCCTTCATCCATGGCCACCACGGCGAACGCGACCTGTTCATCGACTACCGGGAGAAAGCCCCGCTCGCCGCCAGCGCCAACATGTACCTGGATGCCAGCGGCAACGTCATTCCCAAAGCCAGCATCACAGGCTATCGGGCCATCGCCGTTCCCGGCTCCGTTGCCGGACTCGTCCACGCCGAACGCAATTACGGCCGCCTCACTCTGACAAAGGTGATGGCCCCCGCCATCCGCCTCGCGTCCGATGGCTTTGTCCTCACCGACCAGGAAGCTGCTGAGCTCCACGATCCTGTCCTCACCCAGTTCCCCGCCTCCCGCAAAATTTTCCAGCGCGACGGCGACTTCTATAAGTCCGGCGACACGTTTCGCCAGCCCGAACTCGCCGAAACCCTCCGCCGCATCGCGGATAATCCCGAAGACTTCTACCAGGGCGCCATGGCCCGCCAGATCGCCGCTGCCGTCCACGAGGGCGGCGGTCTCATCACCGCCAACGACCTCGCACAGTACACGGTCAAAGAGCGCAAGCCCGTCACCGGTACCTATCACGGCTACTCGATCGTCAGCGCGCCCCCACCGTCGTCCGGCGGCATCGCCCTGATTGAAATGCTGAACATGCTCGACCACTACGATCTGCACGCGCTCGGCGACCGCACCACTCCGGAGATGCACCTGATCCTGGAAGCTTTCCGCCGCGCTTACATGGACCGCACCGGCTACCTCGGCGATCCCGATTACGTCCACATCCCTGTCGATAAGCTCCTCAGCCGCAAATACGCCGACGCTTTCCGCGCCTCCATCAATCCCGACAAAGCCACACCTTCCGCCGACCTCCAGAGACCCGCCGGCTTCCTGCCGCCGCCACCCACCATGGCCGATGTCCGCCAGGAATCCGTCGACACCACCCACTACTCCGTCATGGATTCCGACGGCAACGCCGTCTCCGTCACCACCACCCTCAATAACGCCTTCGGATCCGGCGTCACCGTCCCCGGCCTCGGCTTCATCCTCAATGACGAAATGGACGACTTCGCCTCCAAGCAGGGCGTGCCGAATATGTTCGGCCTCATTCAGGGACCGGCCAACTCCATTGCCCCCGGCAAGCGCCCGCTCTCCAGCATGACCCCAACCATCGTCCTCCGCGACGGCAAGGTAGCGTACGTCCTGGGCACCCCCGGCGGCGCCACCATCATCACGACCGTCGCCAACATTTTCATCAGCGTCGCCGACCAGGGCCTCAACATTCAGCAGGCCGTCGATGCCCCCCGCTTCCACCATCAATATTTGCCGGACACCGTCATGCTCGAACCCGGCTTCTCCGACGCTACCCTCAACGGTCTCCGCGGTATGGGATACACCCTCCGCATCGGACGCCACTGGGGCGATGGCGAATGCATCGCCGTCGATCCGCGTACCGGCGAACTTAGCGGTGGGCAGGATCACCGCCACAACTACGGCAAAGCCGAAGGATATTAACCCCTCCGCTAACCGGCCTCCTGCCTGTGGTAACCGGCGGGCTCGCGAAATTTTCCCCAAGGATTCCCTTCAGCATCTACCTCCAGCCGGAGTATGATCGGGGTCCGCTCCGCGCACCCGCTCTGCGCCCTTGCTCTCTGTCTCAAATTTCCTGGCGTTCTGCTTCTTCCCCGGAGGTGGCTGCCATGATCGACTGGCACAGGTTCGCCCGCAAGCTCGGCGTCGCCCTCAATCTCCGCGAGCCCCCCAACGTCCCACCTTACGGATGGTCCTACTTCGACCACCTCGTCTCTCTTTACGTCACGGTCAATTCCTCCGATCCGCGCGCCGATGCTGTCATTTCCAAATCCACGGCACGCCCCGACGACCTCACCTGGGGCGATATCTTCCTCCTCGAAAACATCGTCTTCTCCCTCCAGCCTCCCGAGGTCGTCAACCGCAACGCCTGGATCGTCCGCGAGCGCCTCCGCGAGATCGCTTGTCCCAGCGTCTTTCAGAGGTACGTCGAGTCCGACTTTCCCCGCGATTCGGACACTCCTGCCAAATTTGCCCTTTTGCGCGCCGACCTCGGCCGCATCCTCGACGTGCTCCACTGGTATTACTCGCTCATCCCCATGCGCGAGCGGCTGCGCAAATCTCTCACGTTGCGCTGCATTGCTTATGTGGTCGTGTATACCGCTGCGTTCGCCGGAATCTACGTTGCCTGCTATCACTACAAAGCCGAATTCTTCGCCATGATCGCCGGGGTGCTCTACCTGGGCATCCTGGGCGGCTTCGTCAGTTCGCAGCGCCGCATGCAGCGCATCCCCGACGACGGCGATCCCCTGGTCACCCTGTTCGAACTCGACAGCGCCGGTTATTACCTGTGGCTCTCTCCCCTGCTCGGCGCCGTCTTCGCCATCGTCCTCACGCTGATGTTCATCGCCGGAATTCTCGAGGGCTCGATTTTCCCAACCTTCTACTCGCCCGCCACCCACCATCGCGCCGGTCTCACCTTCTTCACCTTCACCTGGACCACTCTCCCCATCTCCGGTGCGGACTACGCGCGGCTCTTCGTCTGGTCCTTTCTCGCCGGATTCGCCGAGCGGCTCGTCCCTGACAATCTGGATCGCCTCAGCTCTAAGCTCGGCCCGCCCAGCGGAAGAAAAGCACCCCTCACCTCATCGGTCGGCGCCAACGGAAATCCCCCGCCCTCGCCCTCCGGACCCGCAGCCGAACAGATCTCCTCCGACGTTCTCCAGAAAGTCATGCACACCGGCGAAGTGCCGCCGCCCGCCAACACGGACAACCCCTGACTTCACCCGCTTCCGAAATCCCACCCTGCCTTTCGTACCCTCCCCACCCGTCCGCCCCGGGTTTATCCTCGTCGCAAAGCGCCAAACGCACCCCGGAGACTCACTATGCCCGACGCCATCTGCGACATCGGCCTCATCGGCCTCGCCGTCATGGGACAAAACCTCGTCCTCAATATGAATGACCACGGCTTCAAAGTCGCTGTCTTCAACCGCACCGTCTCCAAAGTGGACGACTTCCTCGCCAACGAGGCCAAAGGAACCCAGGTGGTCGGCGCCCACTCCATTCAGGAGTTCGTCTCCCTGCTGAAACGCCCGCGGCGCGTCATGCTGATGGTCAAGGCCGGCGACGTCGTGGACCAGACCATCGATCACGTCCTGCCCTTCCTCGAAAAGGGCGACATCATCATCGATGGCGGCAACTCCCTCTTCACCGACTCCAACCGCCGCACCAAAGACCTGGCCGCCAAAGGCATCCTCTTCATTGGCACCGGCGTCTCCGGCGGCGAAGAAGGCGCGCGCTTCGGTCCCTCCATCATGCCGGGCGGCAATCCCGAAGCCTGGCCTCATGTGAAACCCATCTTCCAGGCCATCGCCGCCAAAGTGGACGCGAACGGCAAAGCCACCACCTCCGACGGCCAGGGAACTCCCTGCTGCGACTGGGTGGGCGACGCCGGCGCCGGCCACTACGTCAAGATGGTCCACAACGGCATCGAGTACGGCGACATGCAGCTCATCTGCGAGGCCTACGACATCCTCAAACACGCACTGAACGCCACTCCCGACGAGCTTGCGGCCATCTTCACCGACTGGAACCAGGGCGAGCTGGACAGCTATCTCATCGAGATCTCCGCGCAAATTTTCTCCAGGAAAGACGAAGATGGTTCGCCCATCGTCGACAAAATCCTCGACACCGCCGGCCAGAAAGGTACCGGCAAGTGGACCGCCATCAGCGCCCTTGACCTCGGCATGCCTGTCACGCTGATTGGTGAATCCGTCTTCGCCCGCTGCCTCTCCGCCATCAAAGAAGAGCGCGTCGAAGCGTCGAAGATTCTTCAGGGACCCACCGGCCAGGCCGCCACCGCCGATCGCGCCGACTTCATCGAGAACGTTCGCCGCGCCCTCTACTGCTCCAAAATCATCTCCTACGCGCAGGGCTACA
Source organism: Acidobacteriaceae bacterium (assembly GCA_035656855.1). Classification (GTDB taxonomy): domain Bacteria; phylum Acidobacteriota; class Terriglobia; order Terriglobales; family Acidobacteriaceae; genus Palsa-343. The sequence continues at coordinate 47,622 of DASRRO010000064.1, forward strand.
TGCTCCTCCGCCAGGCCGCGAAGGAGTTCAGCTGGCAGGTCAACATGGGCGGCATCGCCCTCATGTGGCGCGGAGGCTGCATCATCCGCAGCCGCTTCCTCGGCAAAATCAAGGACGCGTACGACACAAACCCGGCCCTCGAAAACCTTCTCTTCAACGATTTCTTCTCCGGCGTCCTCAACAACTACCAGGCTTCGTGGCGCAAAGCCATCGTCAAAGCCATCGCTCTCGGCGTCCCCGCCCCCGCCTTCTCCACCGCGCTCGCTTTTTACGACGGATACCGCACCGCCCGTCTCCCCGCCAACCTTCTCCAGGCCCAGCGCGACTTCTTCGGCGCCCACACCTACGAACGAGTGGACCAGCCCCGCGGCAAATTCTTCCACACCAACTGGACCGGCCACGGCGGCCGCGTCAGCTCCTCCACCTACAACGCGTAAGTGCTGGTAATGTACGCGGACTGCGGACGGCAGTTCGCGGCGTGAAACTGAGAACGGGAGGAAAGACCCATGGCCACTGTCGAATCGGCACCAAAGCACGTGCTCACAGTTGGGAATGAGGTGCGTTGGACCGCAACTTGGGGAAGCGGTACCGGAATCTATATGGGCCGGGGAAACGTATTCAACTTTCAAACTGGGGAAGTTCTCAATGTCGGTGCGGCTGAGAAGCTGGAAGTTGACGAAATCAACGATCACGCAAAGCCTGTGGTGGTGGTCAATTCGACGCCGACAAAGTTGCGAACCGTGATCTTTGGAGTGTTTCTCGGAAACCTGCTGACCGGAATTATCGTGGGCATCGTCATCGCATTATCGCGCCTGTGAACGCAAACCTTCGTCTTGTGAACCGGGTAGGTTGGATTCTCAATAGACACTCCCTTCCCCCGCCGGTATTGTTCTTCCCATGACGCCAGCCCGCATCCTGCTCCTGACATGCCTGGCGCTCCTCCTGTCTTCCAACACAGCCCAATCCCAATCCCAATCCGCTCCGCAGGCACCCCCCGCCTACGGAGGCACCCAGGCCATGG
>DASRRO010000065.1:0-18647 GCA_035656855.1 Acidobacteriaceae bacterium
AGACCGGCCTGCAAAGCAGGTGAGGGCGGTCAACGCTGGATGAACCTACATTCATTGAACAGGGAGCTCGACTCGACAAATCGGTTCGGTGTGCAGTGTCCGCCAGTCCGGAATGCCTAAAGAACCGCGGAGAGTTCCCACCGTCTTAGGACGGGTTCACCAGCGCATCGCCCCACGGCCAAGCGGGCCGGTTTTCTACTTCTGAACGCGGGAAAACGGCTGCGTCAGAGACCTCTTCCCTTCTCTCAGCACGACGCGTGTTTCCAGTCCTCTTCCATTTCGGACATTTTGCGATTCCGACCTACGGCGTCTTCACGGCGGCGGCGTTGCTGGCTGCGCTGGCGGTGAGCGTGCAAATGGCCGAGCGGCTGGGGCTGCGCAGCGAAAAGATCTGGAACCTGGGGCTGATTGCGATTCTGGGAGCGCTGTTTGGTGCGCGGTTGCTGATGGTGTTGGCGCACCTGCGGACATTCCGAGCACACCCGTTCTGGATGCTGGGGCTGGCAAATATTCCCGGAGCGTGGATTCCGCTGGGCGGGGTAGCCGTCGGCGCGGCAGGGGCGCTGCTGTATGCGCTGGCCGAAGGACTGCCGCTGCGGCGCGCCGCGGACGCGCTGGTTCCCGGGGCGGCATTGGGGTTTGCCATCAACCGGATTGGAGCCTTCTGCGGAGGAGCGGCATGGGGCAGGCGGACCGTGCTGCCGTGGAGCGTGACCTATCGGGATGTGATTGCCTACCTGTGGTATCAGACGCCGATGCGGGTGAAGCTGCAACCGGTGCAGATCTATGACGCGGTGCTGTCGCTGGTCTTGTTCGGGCTGCTGCTGGCGATGATTCGGCGGAGGCCGCGGGCCGGCGAAGTGGCCGGGACGTGGCTGTTTCTTTATGGGGTCGGCCGGTTCTTTCTGGAGTTTCTGCGTGGGGATACGGCGGGAGAGCGGCTGCTGGGCGGGGCGCTGACGTTGGGACAGGCGCTGACGTTGGGACAGGCGCTGGCTTTTGTGGCGGTGCTGGCGGGCGGGGCGCTATGGCTGCGGCGAGGCAATCAGGCGAACGCTTCGGCCCATCCGGAGCCAGACGCGGCGGTCTGAATTTCGTCATCGATTCTTAACAATCCAAAGAGCGCGATGCCGGAGACTGGCAGGGGTGCGAGCGGGTATGATGCGGGTCCAGGCCCGGAAAACGCCGCAGGAGAGTGCCATGCAGATCACGGTCCGCGAGCTGATGACGATGGTGCACGGGATGCTGTTTGGCGGGTTTTTTCTGATGGCCTGCTTCGGTGTGCTGGTGCTGCTGCATCGATCTCTGGGGACAAGCAAGGGAGAGTTATCGCCGACTGCACGGCGGCGGGAGCGAGCTTATCTGATCGTGATGGTGGCGGTGGGATGGGCGGCGGTGCTGAGCGGCGCTTATGTGGTGTATCCGTGGTATCGCGCGGCGCCGCCGGCCGGCGTGGCGGATCTGGCGTCGTATCCGCAGCGGCTGCTGCAGGCGAATCCGCGGACCGCGGGTTGGCACAGCCTGGGGATGGAGTGGAAGGAGCATGTGGCGTGGATGGCGCCGATGCTGATGACGATGGTGGCGTGGGTGTTCCTGCGCTATGAAGGAGCGAGTGAGGAGCACCGCAGGATTCGAGCGAAGATTGTGAGCTTTGCGGTGGCGGCTTTTCTGGCAGCGGGCGTGGCGGGGTTTTTCGGGGCGATGCTCAATAAGCACGCTCCGGTGCAGGGTGGGGCGACGATTACGCTGACGCGAGAGGCGCGGTGAGATCCGCGGGCGAGCCGGTCGCGAATGGGCCGGCGGCGGCGGCGATGCTGGCGGCGGGGTTGGGATGCTTTGTACTGGGCGTCGTGGCCGTGGCGGGCGATGGGTCGCGCACGGTGGCGCGTCTGCTGACGTTTTATCGGCCGACGGGTCCGCTGTCGGGCGTGGCGACCACCGCGATTGTGTGCTGGCTGACGGCGTGGGCGGTCTGGCATCGAGTGTGGAGGGGCAGAACGGTGGCGCTGGGCAGGATCAGCGCGGTGGCGTGGGTTCTGCTGGGAGTGGGGCTGCTGCTGACGTTTCCGCCGTTTGGCGACCTGCTGCTGGGCAGGTGATTGAACCACATTTGACTCCGAGGGATATGCCTGGAATGAGACGCAATCGCCGGCACCACTTGCTGACGTGCACTCTATTTCTGCTGGCGGCAACGGCGGCCGCGTGGGGGCAGGGACCGCCGTATCAGACGGACGATCCGGTGCCGGTGGACCTGCACCACTATGAGTTCTACATATTTGGTTCGACGGACGGGACGCCGGTGGAGGTGGACTCGATGGGGCCGGCGTTCGAGTTTAACTGGGGAGCGATTCCGCGGGTGCAGCTGCACGCGATTCTGCCGTTGGGGGTTGCGGGGCCGCTGAATCATCCGGCGTATGCGGCGGCCGACGAGGGGCAGGGGCCGACGGAATTTGGTATGACGGACACAGAGTTGGGGGCAAAGATCGCGTACATCAAGGAGAGCAAGTACGTGCCGCAGATTGGCACCTTCACGATGTTCGAGATGCCGACCGGGGATTACGACAAGGGGCTGGGGATCGGGAAGGTCTGGTACCGGCTGCCGTTGTGGCTGCAGAAAAACTTCGGACACTGGCTGCTGGACGGCGGGGCGGGCGAGACGGTGGTGCCGCAGACCGGGTATCGCGATTTTCCTTACGGCGGTTTTCTGGTGAAGTACACGTTTGGCGAGACGATGGAGTTTGGCGGCGAGATCGTGGCGCACGGCAAGGAAGGCGTGGCCGCGCCGCAGACGCAGGCGTCGACGATGATCGACCTGGGCGGGTCGTATCACTTCAAACACAGCGAGCACCGGCAGTTGCTGTTTGCTTACGGCCATTCGGTCGCGGGGCAAACGGAAAACTACGCCTACCTGGGGATGTACTGGACGTGGGGCAAGGACAAAGGCGGATCGGGCGGCGATGCGGGGAGCGGATTTCAGGGGATGATGGGACACCTGCTGCCGGGCCACTGACAGAGTGGAGGCGCCAGGGCGGTCCAGTGGCTGCGCGTGATGCAGACACAAGTGCGGAGCATCGCGGTCCCGTGGGCAGGTGCCTATACTGAGCGCATGCGGTTGCGTGGGTTTTTCTTTCTTCTGAGCTTGATGCTGATGGGATTTTCCCTTGCCGGACGTGCGCAACCTGCGGGTGCGCCGTTGCCGGCGGGCATGCCGCAGCCGGTCTATCTGTGGCCGAATGGCGTGCCGGGCGCGCTGGGACATGCAGAGGCGGATATTCCGCGGCTGTATCCGTTCCTGCCAGGGACGCGCTCAACGAGCACAGCGGTGCTGGTGATTCCCGGCGGCGGGTATGAGCACGTGGCGATGGGGTATGAGGGCGTACAGATTGCAGGCTGGCTGAACGCGCAGGGAATTCCGGCGTTCGTGCTGGACTATCGAGTGAAGCCGTATCACTATCCCGCGGAGATTGAAGATGGGCAGCGGGCGATGCGGCTGATTCGCGCGCACGCGGCGGAGTACGGAATCGACCCGCAGCGGCTGGGGGTGTGGGGATCTTCTGCGGGCGGACATCTGGCTTCGACACTGGGGACGCACTGCGATGCGGATGCAGTGCCGATGGAGAAGCCAGACACAGTGGACCGGGAGAGTTGCAAGCCGGCATTTATGGTGCTGGCGTATCCGGTGGTCAGCATGGTGTTGCCGGAGGCGCACGCGGGCTCGCGCACGAATCTGCTGGGGCCGGAGGTGAATCCGGCACTGGAGAAGCGGTATTCGAACCAGTTCGCGGTGACGGCGGAGACGCCGATGACGTTCCTGTTCGCGACGACGAGGGATCCGATTGTGCCGGTGGAGAATACTCTGGATTTTTACCGGGCGCTGGAGCGGGCCAAGGTGCCGGCGGAGCTGCACATCTACGACTACGCGAATCACGGATGCGGGCTGTGCGGGTCGATTCTGCCGCTATCGACGTGGCCGGCGCTGCTGCGGAACTGGCTGGTGCAGCGGGGATGGGTGCCGTCGACGGCGCCGCCACCGCCTCCGCCTCAGCCGAATCTGCCGGCGTGGATTCCGGGGCTGACGGGTCCGGGCAAAGCGGAATAAAAATCACGATGATTGTTACGTATACAGTGCCCGCGGAAGCGGCGAAGCAGCGGCTGGATGCCTGGCTGGCGGCGCAGATGGAGGGCGTGAGCCGGGAGCGGGTGCAGGCCCTGATCGATCAGGAAAAAGTTCGACTGGACGGCAAGACTCCGCGCGCCTCGTACCGGCTGCGGGGCGGCGAAGCGGTGGAGGTGCTGGGGGATCCCACGCCGCGGCCGCTGCGGGCGTATGCGGAGGAGATTCCGCTGACGGTGGTGTACGAGGACGAGGATTTGTCAGTCGTGGATAAGCCGGCGGGGATGACGGTACATGCGGGAGCGGGCGCGGAGAGCGAGGCGGGGACGCTGGTGAACGCGCTGCTGCACCGGTATCAGACGCTGTCGCAAGTGGGCGGAGAGACGCGGCCGGGAATCGTGCATCGTCTGGACAAACAGACGAGCGGACTGATCATAGTGGCGCGCAACGATGCCACGCATGCGAAGCTGGCAGCGATGTTTGCGCAGCGGGCGATGAAGAAGACGTATATCGCGCTGGTGCACGGGCACATGAAGCAGGATCGGGGAACGATTGACGCGCCGATTGCGCGGGATCTGCTGCGGCGGACGAGGATGACGACGAGGCGGCAGACGGGCGCGCGGACGGCGGTTTCGCACTACACGGTGCTGCAGCGGATCAACTCGAGATTTGGAGCCTTCACGCTGGTATCAGTGCGGATTGAGACGGGACGGACGCATCAGATCCGCGTGCATCTGGCGTCGATTGGGCATCCGGTGGTGGGGGATACGGTGTACGGGGCGCCGGCGCGGCTGGTGATCGGCCCTTCGCGGCAACGGACCGATCCGGAGCTGGAGAGTCTGGAGCTGCGGCGAAATTTTCTGCATGCGGCGGAGCTGGAATTTTCGCATCCCAAGACGGGGAAGGCGATGCATCTGGAGTCGAAGTTGCCGGCGGAGCTGGAGGGACTGCTGGGCAAGATTGAGGCGGGGCGGTAGCGGGTTACAGGTTGCAGGTTACAGAAAACATCGGAGGAGCAGAGATGAAAGTTCTTTACACAGCGGATGTGACGGCGGAGGGGGCGCGGCACGGGCATGTGCGCAGCTCGGATGGATTGCTGGATGTAGATCTGGCGCTGCCGCCGGGGATGGGTGGACGGGGCGACAAGACGAATCCCGAGCAGCTGTTTGGCGCCGGGTATGCGGCGTGCTTTGGAGGGGCCGTGGAGTATCAGGCGCAGCTGGCGAAGAAGAAGACCGGGGTGGTGAGCGTGCGGGCGCAGGTGGGCGTGGGTCCGTATGACGAGGGGCAGGGTGAGGGCTTCACGCTGCGGGTGGAACTGGACGTGACGATTCCGGAGCAGGACCAGAAGAGCGCGGAGGAATTAGTGGCGGCGGCGCACCGGACGTGTCCTTACTCGAATGCGACGCGGGGAAATATTGAGGTGGTGGTGAGAGCCAAAGGCGGGAGACAGCGGACAGCGGATAGCGGACAGAGTTAAAGCGGTGGCACCTTCCCACTCAAGCCAAAGGCGGTCTTGCATGGAGGTCACAACCGCAAAACCTCACCACAGAGAGCACAGAGGGAGTGGGATTCCTGGGGAGCCCGCTTACAGTTTCTGGGAGCGCTGGACGTCGCGGACGCCGGGAAGGCGGCGGAGGGCCTGGACGAGGCGGGTAAGGTGGCGAACGTCTTCGGCATCGACGACGAACTCGATGAGGGCGTCGCCGGTTTCGCGGGGATGGGTTTCCATGGAGCGGATGTTGGTGTTCTCGTCGCTGATGACGGCGGTGATTTCCTTGAGCATGCCGGATCGGTCATCGCAGAAGACTGTGAATTTGACCGGATAGGTCTGCAGGCGGCCTGACTTCTGTTCCGGGGTGAGGGCCCACTCGACGGCGATGCGGCGGTCGGCCTCGTAGAGCAGGTTCTGCACATTGGGGCAGCTGCGGGCGTGGACAGCGACGCCTTTGCCGCGAGTGACGTAGCCGATGATTTCTTCGCCGCGGATGGGGTTGCAACATCGCGCGCGATAGACGAGCAACTCGTTCTGGCCCTCGACGATGAGGGAATCGGTACCGCTGACAGCGGCGGCGCGACGGATCGCTTCGCTGCCGGGCGTGGTGGCCGGGGTGGCCGCAGCTTCGGGCTCCTGCTGGTGCAAAAGGCCCGGCGCGAGGCGATTGAGGACCTGGCGCGCGGAGTATTTGCCGAAGCCGATGGCGGCCATCAGATCGTTGGGAGTAGCGACGCTGTAGTCGGCGGCGATGCGGGCGTAATCCGCCTCAGCAAACTGGGAGAGGCCGATTTTGTATTTACGGGCCTCGCGCTCGAGGAGCTTGCGGCCGATTTCGATGGCGCGCTCGCGCTGGTGCTCGTTGAGCCAGTGGCGGATTTTGTTGCGGGCGCGCGGGCTCTTGACGAAGGTAAGCCAGTCGCGGCTGGGGGTGTGCCCGTTCTGGGTGATGACTTCGACGATGTCGCCGTTGCGCAATTTCGTGCGCAAAGGGACCATGCGGCCGTTGACTCTCGCGCCGACGCAGGTGTTTCCCACCTCAGTGTGGATGGTGAAGGCGAAGTCGATGGGGGTGCCGTCGCGGGGGACGACGACGACCTTGCCCTTGGGGGTGAAGGTGTAGACCTCCTCCGGGTACAGGTCGATTTTGAGGGTCGACAGGAACTCATTGGGGTCGGTCATGTCGCGCTGCCACTCGACAAGCTGACGGACCCAGGCGAGGCGCTGCTCGTCGCGGGCACTCACCGGGGAGCCGCCGGCCTTGTACTTCCAGTGGGCGGCGATGCCTTCTTCGGCGATGCGGTGCATTTCGTCGGTGCGGATCTGGACTTCGAACTGGTGGCCGCCCTCGCCCATCACGGTTGTGTGTAGCGACTGATACAGATTGGGGCGGGGCATGGCGATGAAGTCCTTGATACGGCCGGGGACGGGGCGCCAGATGCTGTGGATGATGCCGAAGACGGCGTAGCAGTCCTGCACGCTGGAAGTGATGACACGCAGAGCGAGCAGATCGTAGACCTGATCGATGGAGGTGCGGGACTTTACGAGCTTCTGATGGATGGAGTAGAGGCGCTTGATGCGCCATTCGACGCGGGCTTCGATGTTGTTTTCGCGAAGGCGCTCGGAGAGCAGGCCTTCAACGCCGGCGAGGAACTGCTCGCCTTCGGAGCGGCGGGCTTCGACGGCGGCGTGGAGCTGTTCCCAGGTGATGGGGTCGACCCAGCGGAAGGCGAGGTCCTCGAGCTCGCCACGGAGTTTGCCCATGCCGAGGCGGTGAGCGAGGGGCGCATAGATATCGAGAGTCTCACGGGCGATAGCGCGCTGGCGTTCGGGCTCGAGGTGCTCGAGGGTGCGCATGTTGTGCAGGCGGTCGGCGAGCTTGATGAGGACGACGCGCACGTCGCTGACCATGGCGAGGAGCATCTTGCGGACGTTCTCGGCCTGGCGGTCTTCGCGATTGGCGAACTGGATCTTCTCGATCTTGGTGACGCCCTCGACGATGTGGGCAACCTGCTCGCCGAAGCGCTGGGTGATGTCCTCGGTGGTGACGGGGGTGTCTTCGACGGCGTCGTGGAGGAGGCCGGCGGCGATGGCGGTGGAGTCGAGCTTCATCTCCGCGAGGACGATGGCGACCTCAAGCGGATGCAGGACGTAGGGCTCGCCGGAGGCGCGGAGCTGGCCTTTGTGATGCTCGAGGCAGAACTGCCAGGCCTGGCGGATGATGTTGATGTCGTCGGTGGGGCGATTGCGGCGAACGGTGTCCACGAGCAGGCCAAACTTATCCCGGAACAGGTCAGAAACCCGCTCAGCGGGAAGCGCCGTGGACTCGACACTCGCCATAACCCATTATAGGCGGGAGTTGTTGAGGGTGCAGGGTGCGGGGGGCAGATCACAGGGTACGGGGTACAGGGTGCAGATCACGGCTACTCGGGCTTGCCGGGGTTCTTTGGCTTGGGCGGGGTCTTCACGGGCGGGGGTGGGCTACCGGGGAGGAGTCCGGGGGTGGGGCGCTTGCCGTTGTGGACCCAGTCGAGGAGTTCGTCGAAGGCGAGGCCGGTTTGGGCGGCGGTGACGTTGCAGTGGCCGTCGCGGTCGACATATTGCTCGACGTAGGAGTCGCCATTGCCGAGGCGGCGCGTTAACTCGTCGTACCAGGCGGTGGTGAAGGCGGGGACGAGGGGATCGTAGATGGTGTGGACCTCAAGCAGCGGGCGGTGGAGGCTGCCGGTGGGCGAATACCAGGTGGCGAGAAATCGGTAAGCGTCGGGGTCGGCGGAGTAGCGGTGAACGCGCTCGTTGAGCAGCGGATCGTTGGCGGTGCCGTTGTAGATAAGGTTGCGGTTGTCAAAGGGATTGCCGCCGGATTTGAGGCGGAGGTCCTCGATGACGAAAGTGTTGAAGACGAGGACGTCGGCGAGGCCGTGATTGGTGTGGATGTTGGCGAGCTGGCGCACGAGAGCGGCCTGCTCGGCATTGGCGTCGAGGGCTTTCTGCACCTTCGTGATGGTGGGGATGTCATTCATCGCGAAGGTGGCGGGGATGTGGTCCACGTCGGGGAGAACGCCGGGAAAGAAGGCGTCGAAGGCGACGCGATTGGCGAAGGCGCGCTGCATCACGAGGTCGGCGGGCGCGAGGACGCCGCAGAGGGCAAGTCCGCCGGCGTAATCCTTCGGATCCGTCTCAATATCCATGAGGGTGAGCAGGCCGCCCATAGAGTGGCCCATGACAAACGTCTCGCGGGGGGCGCCGTATTTTTTTCGGAAGTAGCGGCGGAGGGCTTCGGTCGCGGCGGCGGCCTGGGGAACGGCCCATCCCCCGGTGGCATAGCCGGAGCGGGCGATGGCGTAGCCGCGGTTGAGGATCTCCTGCAGGACGCGGGTGGGCGGGTATTTGGGGTCGAAGACCTCCGGGGTGGATTGGTAGCCGTGGAAGTAAAGGACCAGGCCGTGGTTCCAGTTTTGAGGGATGTCGATGCGGAACGAGGCGTTGTTGAGGCGGCCAGTCTCGGTTTTGACGGGGATGGGGGGCGGCGTAGGTGCGGCTGACGAGACGACGGGTGCGGTGGATCCGGTAGATGAGGGGGCTGCCGCGGTGCGGCCGGCTTGCGATGGGGCTGGAGGCGGGGCAGGGGTGGCGTTTGCGGGTGGGATGTGTCCGGATTGTGCGGCTGGCGGTGGGCCGGCTGAGGGGGCGGCGGCGTGTCCGGGTGCTGCCGCGGATGGGGTGGCCTGGGGCGCGGCGACCTGGGCGGCTGCGAGCGCGGGCATGAGGGCGGCGGCGAGAAGGCAGGGCAGGCCCATCCGGATTAAGGCGATGCGCCGGCGGACCCGTCCCGGTACGGCCAACGGTTCTGGCTGTGCGAGGATACAGGTAGCCGGAATTGATTTTCGGCGCCCAGGCCGATGGCGATGTCCCCTCATTCCCGACGCGAACCTTCCCGCAAAGAGCAATCCCGGAAGAAGCAGGCTACCCGAAAAGCGATGGCCGACGCACGCTCGAAAGGGGAGTCGGCTGCGAAAAAGCCGAGGGCGGAGACGTCCAGGGACGGAGTGAACGCCGGCGGGGCAGCGGGGCCGGCATTGGGACCCGAGGTGCAGGGAGCAGTGCGCGTGTCGCGAAGGGCGGCCGACCGGCTGCAGGCGGGGCACGTCTGGGTCTATCGGTCGGACGTGGAGGGATGGCCGGAAGGCGAGATGGCGGCGGGGCTGGTGCCGGTGGCGGATCGGCGGGGCGCCCTGCTGGGAACGGCGCTTTACAGTCCGGCGTCGGAGATCGCGTTGCGGCTGGTTTCGCCGGAGCTGATTGCCGATGAGGCAGCCTGGCTCGCATTGTTGCGGGAACGCATGCAGGCAGCGATGGCGCGGCGAGCGGGGATGCTCGATGAGCAGAACGATGCGGCTCGGCTGGTCTTCAGCGAGGCAGATGCGCTGCCGGGGATCACCGTGGATCGGTATGCCGGGCTGGTGATCGTGCAGCTGCGGCATAAGGCGCTGGACACGGATGCAGTGCGGGCGGCGGTGACGGAGACGCTGCGGGAGGCGGTGGATCCAGAGACGATTCTGGAGCGTGAGGACCCGCGGATCCGCGAGCTGGAGCAACTGAGTGTACCGGCGTCGGCGACGCTGTATGCGCGGAATGCCGAGCATCCGGTGACGAGCACGATTTTCCAGCTGAACGGGCTGCGATTCCACTTCGACGCGACGAGCGGGCAGAAGACCGGGGCGTTCCTTGACCAGCGTGAGAACTATGCGGCTGCGGCCCGATGGGCGCAGGGCGACGGGCTGGATGTGTGCACCTACCAGGGCGGGTTTGCACTGCATCTGGCTCGGGTGTGCGGGAGGGTGACGGGCGTGGATGTGTCGCGGGCAGCGCTGGAGGTGGCGGAGAAGAACCTTCAGGAGAACCGCGAAGCGCTGGGCGCGGCGGAAGTGGACTGGGTGGAGGCGGACGCCTTCGCGCTGCTGCGCGACTGGAGCGATGCGGGGTCGCAATACGGGACGATCGTGCTGGATCCGCCGGCATTTGCGAAGACAAAGCGCGCGGTGGAGGGAGCGCTGCGCGGGTATCGCGAGCTGAATCTGCGGGCGCTGAAGATGCTGCGGCCGGGCGGACGGCTGATGACCTTCTCCTGCTCGCACCATGTGAGCCTGGGAGATTTTATGGAGACACTGCGGGGAGCGGCCGGCGATGCGCGGCGGCGGGTGCGGGTCCTGGAAGTGAGGGGCGCGGCGGCGGACCATCCTGTGGTGCTGAATATTCCGGAGACGGAGTATCTGAAGTGCGTGGTGCTGCAAGCGGAGTGAAGTTTCGCCCACCCTGTCGCCCGGATGCTGGCGACAAAGATGGGGCACCCAGGGCGCAATCAATTCAGGTGATGTCGGCCCAGGCGGGGGAGAGCTCGCGGAGTTTGCGGACCACGTCGATGAGATGCTCCGCGACGAAGTCCACTTCTTCTTCGATATTGAAGCGGCCCAGTCCGAAGCGCAGCGAACTGTGCGCAGCCTCTTCGCTGAGGCCCAGGGCACGGAGGACGTGCGAGGGCTGGATGGCGGCGGAGGTGCAGGCCGATCCGCTGGAGAGCGCGACATCGCGCAAGCCCATCATGATCGACTCGCTGTCGACGTGGGCGAAGGTCATGTTGAGATTGCCGGGCAGGCGATGCTGCGCGGAGCCGTTCACCTGGACCTGATCGAGGCCGGCGAGGAGTTTGGCCTGAAGGCGGTCGCGGAGGGCGGCGAGGCGAAGCGCCTCTGACTCCATCTCTGCAGCGGCGAGAGCGCAGGCGTGGCCGAGTCCGACGATGCCGGGAACATTCAGGGTGCCGGAGCGGAGGCCGCGCTCGTGACCACCCCCATGCATTTGCTCAGCGAGCGCAATGCGGGGCAGCCGGCGGCGAACGTAAAGGGCGCCGATGCCCTTCGGGCCGTAGATTTTGTGGCCGGAGATGGAGAGCAGGTCGATGGCGCCGCGGTTCACATCGATGGGGAGCTTGCCGACGGATTGGGCTGCGTCGGTATGGAAGAGCGCACCGTGTTCGCGGCAGAGGGCGCCAATCTCGTCGATGGGCTGCAATGTGCCGATTTCGTTGTTGGCCGCCATGATGGAGACGAGCAGGGGCTTTTGATTCTCGATCGCGTGGCGGAGATCGTCGAGGCGAATGCGGCCTTCCTCGTCGACGGGCAGGACGGTGACGCGGCAGCCTTGTTTGGCGAGCCAGGCGCAGGGGTCGAGGACGGCTTTGTGCTCGGTGGCCTGGGTGACGATGTGGATCGGACGCGCCGGGTCGGCGGTGCGAGCGGCTTCGACGGCTCCCTGGATGGCGAGGTTGTTGCTCTCCGTGGCGCCGGAGGTAAAGACGATTTCTTTGGGCGAAGCGCCGAGGAGAGCAGCGATTTGCCCGCGCGCGGCTTCGACGGCCTGCTCGGCGGTCCAGCCAAAGGAATGGCTGCGGCTGGCGGCGTTCCCATACACGTCGGTGAGAAATGGCAGCATGGCCTCAAGCACGCGCGGATCGATGCGCGTGGTGGCCTGGTTGTCCATGTAGATCGGAAGGTTCATCGACTGCCCGTCGCTTCTGCTGCTACAGCTGAATCGTAACCAACTCGGAACCGGACCTGGCGTGCGGGGCATCGGCAGTCTCGGCTAGATCGGAGATGCTGATCCGGCGGAGCAGTTCGGAGATGCTGTCATTGACGCGCGCCAGTGGTTCTTTGATGGTGCAGCTGTCGGTGAGGTCGCAGCCACTGTCGCTGGTCCCGCAGGAGGTGATGAAAAGCGGGCCATCGATGGCGTGAATGACCTCAAAGGCGGAGATATCGCGGGCATTCTTCAGCAGCGAATAGCCGCCGCTCATGCCGGCGTGGGACTGCAGAATGCCGACCTTCGCCAGGCGCTGCAGGATCTTGGCCAGCAGCTGCGGCGGAATGTGGTAGGCCTGGGCGATGTCTCTGGCGCTGAGCGAGGCTTCGTTGGGATGCTCAGCGAGGTACTTGAGGGCCATGAGGCCGTAGTCGGCTTTTTTGGTGAGCCTGAGCATAAGGGGGCCGTATAGCAATTTTACGGCCAGAAGGAAGCGAATTCAACGGAAAGGGCGTCCAGGCCGGGGCGAGCGGAAATTCGACGCGGGCGATCGGCTTGAGCGTTCCACCGGCGAGCCAGCAGTAACGGCAGCCACAGGCCTGCGCAATCGTTTCACTCGGGGCTCCGGCCATGATCCCGGTGGAATCAAATCCGGAGAAATGCTGTAGACTTCTCGCCGGTGTGAGAACGGCCGGATGGGCGTTCTCCGGCTGCGCGTGCGCTTGTGCGCGGCAAGCCAGTGGCTCGGCAACAGAAGGGCGAGGGGGACCAATGAATCGACGCAGCGCGGGTTGGCCAGTCCTGATGGGGGCGGCTTTATTGATGCCATCATGGACGATTGCGGCGGCGCAGACGGCTCCGGTGGTGACCGGGGATGCGCGGGTAGACCAGTTGCTGAGCAGGATGACGCTCAACGAAAAGCTCACGCTGATCCACGGCGTGAAAGAAGATCCGAGCGTGTATCAGGGGCAGGCGGGTTATCTGGGGGGCATTCCGCGGCTGGGAATTCCCGGGCTGCGGATGGCTGACGGACCTCCGGGTGCGCTGACGCGGGTGCCGAGCCAGGGCGAGACCGCGACGATGGGGGTGGCCGCGACCTTCAGCGCGAAGGACGCGGAAGAGAACGGCGTGGTGATCGGGCGAGAGGATCGGGCGAACGGGATGGACGTGAGCCTGCAGCCGTTTGTGAACATCGATCGCGATCTGGAGTTCGGACGCGGATACAACACGTTCGGCGAGGATCCATTTCTGACCAGCGTGATGGGCGCTGAGGAGATCAGGGGCATCCAGTCGCAGCATGAAATGGCGATGGTGAAGCACTACGTTGCGTATGACTCGGACAGCGGCAACATTTATGTCGATGACCAGACGCTGCACGAGGTGTACGTGGCGCCGTTCGACGCGGCGGTGAAGGCGGGTGTGGCGTCGATTATGTGCTCGTACAACCGCCTGAACGAGACGTACGCGTGCGGGAACAGGGACACGCTGACGACGATCCTGCGGGACCAGATCGGGTTCAAAGGATTTGTGACGTCGGACTGGGGCGCGCTGCACGCGGTGAACTTCATCAATGCCGGCCTGGACATGGAAATGCCGGGCTCGGGGCTGGGGATTCCGTCGTTCTTCAGTCCGGGACCAATGCCACCGCCTCCACCGCCGCACGCGGCAGAGGATATTGGCGACATGTTTGGCGGGCATATTCCGGAGGAGCCCACGGCGAAAGACGAGGGTGGGGGCGACCAGGAAGTGAAGCTGAGTCCGGAGAGGATGAGCGCGGCGCTCAAAGACGGCACGGTGAGCGAGGCGACGGTTACGCGGGCCGCGGGGCAAGTGCTCTACGAGATCGTGAAGTTCGGCTACATGAACGGGATGCAGAAGCACACGGTGACTCCGCAGGATGTAGACGCGAACGCGAAGATTATTGAAAAGACGGGCGAAGACGCCGCGGTGCTGCTGAAGAACGACGATGCCGTGTTGCCGCTGAAGGCGAGCGATCTGGGATCGGTGGTGCTGATCGGTCCTACGGCGGGGCAGGTGGACTCGATTGGCATTAACGGCGAGCGGAGCGTGGGACTGCCGTGGCGGGAAGTGGGTCCGCTGGCGGCGATGAAGAAAGTCTCGGGCAATTCAAACATTCAGTTTGCGGTAGCGGATGACATGACGGGCACAACGATTCCGGCGAGTGCGCTGAGCCATGACGGAAAGCCTGGCCTTTTGCGAACCGGCGGAGGTGCGGAGCAGGCGGATGCTGAGCTGAACTTCACGAAGAAGAACGGGAAAGCGCTGCCGCCGAATTCCACGGTGACGTGGAAGGGGACGCTGACGCCTCCCCACGCCGGGGACTACTGGATTTACCTGCAGGCGATGGGGGCGAATGCGCGGATCCTGCTGGACGGCAAGCCTTTTGCGGGGACGGGCGCGTCTCAGGGCGGCGTGCACGGCGACATATTGCAGGCCAACCAGGATAACGTGGTGCCGACACCGGACGGATTGGATAACGTGCGCCGGGCGGTGCAACTGAGCGCGGGTCCGCATGCGATTGACATCGCCACCTCTCGGGACAGCTCGGGCTCGCCGGTGCAGGTGCGGCTGAACTGGTACACGCCGGAGAAGCGGGCGGCGGATCACGAGGCGGCGATCGCCGCGGCGAAGAAGGCGAAGGTGGCCGTGGTGTTTGTGTGGACGCGGCTGACGCCGGTCTTTGGACTGCCGGGCGATCAGGACCAGCTGGTGGACGAGATTGCGGCGGTGAATCCCAACACCATCGTGGTGCTCAATACCAGCCAGCCGGTAGCGCTGCCGTGGGTGGACAAGGTGAAGGGCGTGCTGGAAATGTGGTGGCCGGGCGATGAGGGAGGATGGTCCACGGCCAACCTGCTGCTGGGTAAAGTGAGTCCGGCGGGCCGGCTGCCGGTGACCTGGGGGAAAAAGCTGACGGATTATCCGGCGACGGATCCGCGTTATCCGGAGCGCAGCCACAAGGGCGTCGATGGCAAGACGACTTACAGCGAAGGCGTGAACGTGGGGTATCGCTGGTTCGATAAGGAGAACATCGATCCGCTGTTCCCGTTCGGGTACGGCCTGAGCTATACGACGTTCGAATACTCCGGGCTGAAGACGGCGAAGGCCGACGACGGCGGTGTGGACGTGACGGTTGCGATTAAGAACACCGGCAGCGTGGACTCCGACGAGGTACCGCAGGTTTATCTGAGCGCACCCAATGACATACCGGAGGGGGTGCAGTTCCCGGTGCGGGCGCTGGTCGCGTTCGATCGCGTGAACATTCCCGCCGGGCAAACGCGGACGGTTACGCTGCATGTGCTGCCGCGGCAGCTGCAGTACTGGTCGACGAAGGACCAGAAATGGATGACGGCCAGCGGGGAGCGCACCCTCAGCGTGGGCGGCTCGTCGCGGGCGCTGGCTCTGCACGCGGAGATTGACGTCGCGAAGATGTAAGCACGGCGGGGGTTCGGGTACGCCGGGAGATCGCGCCGTCCCGAATTCGGGGGATCGCCGCACGACCATGGCGCCCGGAGGGGACTTCTGTTTCTCTCGGGCGCCGACGGGGGGATCCGAATCTTCCACGGGTTCCTGTTCCGTGACGATAAGCCGGCTTCACCACTTCCCTGATGTGTGCAATCGTGCGGGCGCCGGCGGTTGTTTTGATCAGTGAATGGTCCTCATCGGGGTGTCGGGCCGTGACTCAATGCTTAACCGCTGCCATGAAGATCAGTTCGGAGCTGAGAGGAGAGGACAGTGCGACCCTCAGTCCCTCCGTCTGAAGTTCTTCTGCGGAGAGGACCGTGTCGGGAGAACTGCCGTCCTGGAAGTGGATTCGATACTTCGCGTCTCGAGTCAATCCGGCGAGGACAAAATTGTGCTCGGATTCTCCCGGGGCTGAACCCCGGAAAGCGTAAACGACGCCCTGCTGCCGCTTCGGATTGAAATACTCCATCCCGTCCCAGTGGACGCCGTCTGGCCGGGGCGCGATGTGAAAGAGCTGAGCATCGCGGATGAGCGGACGCAGCTTCTCTTTGTACAGGGCGATGGCATCGCGAGCGGCTGCCTGCTGTTTCGCGGTCCACGCGCTGGTGTCCTGCATGACCGAGACCCAGCCCATCATTCCGCTGCGCAGCTCATAGAGAAAGCGGGCGAGGGTGGGTGTGGGCTGCTTGTCGACATAAGTTTCGAGCATCGCCGGGGGCAACACGAAACTGGCGTCATAAAAGGCGCGCCGGTTAGAAACCGGATCGTAGCTGTCGGTGATCGAGAAGTAGTCGCCGTGGGCGGCGCTGCCGAAGTCCACCATGCGGCCACCGTCATTGCAGATTTCGAGCAGCAGACCGGGATGCCGGCGGCGCAGTTGCGCATGGATGGCGTAATACGCCTCGACTGCGTGATAGCTGACGTCGGTGGAGTTGGAACTGAGGACAATGTCTTCGCCGTCGTAGTGCTGCACGAGCATGTGCCGGGAATCCGGTGGAGCGTGGGGATGATCGTCGCGAGTACATCCCTGAGCCACCAGGTAGCCGTCGTGCTCGAGCATGTCGAGGTGATCGTCCGTGACAATCCGATCCACCTCATGCGCAGCATAATCGCGGGCTGCGGGTACGCCCAGGTCGATGGTCTGGCCTTTGAAGTCCTGCGGCTTCCAGTTCGTCGCCACATCGGCCACGAGCCAGTCGCGGACGCGAGGCTCGCGCAGATTCAGCGCGCCGGGTTCGGCGTCGAGGCCGGCCTGGGACCAGTCAACCCACAGTCCGAAGCGCATGCCGCGACGATGTGCCTGGTCGGCAACAGCGGCGATTCCATGAGGGAACTTTGCCGGGTTGGCAACCCAGTCTCCGACGCCGCGAAACCAGCCGGCGTCGAGATGAAACATCTCAAAGCCGAGCGACGCAGCACTGGCGATCATACGGCCCGCGGTCGCTTCATTCATGTCCATGCCGACGCCCCAGCTGTTGTTCACCACGAGGGGGTAGAGTGGATCGGACCAGGTGCGGGGCGAGCCCAGCACGGACCGTACCCAGGGACGAAGCTGGTTGCCGGCGCCATCAGGACCACCGGAGAAGGCGCCCAGAAAAACGGTAGGCGCAGTGAAGCTGCCACCGGGCACCAGCCGGGTCATGGCTGGACCGGGCTGCGGATCGAGGCCAATGAGGCTCGTCAGGTTGCGGCCGCCTCGCTGCAGCCGCATGCGCGTGCGTCCGCTGAACTCGATGCCGGAAAACCAGCCGGCCTGCGCTCCGGTTGCCTGGTACACCGCTTGATAAGGGATGATTTCGCGCGGCTCGTGCGGCGCAGTATGCGCAAAGGTGGTCGAGTGGCCGGTCCAGTCATAACCGTCGGCGGCCGCGACGAAATGGGTCCCGACATCGGAAGGAGCGCCTGCACCCTTCTCAACATAGAAATGCTGCAGTCTGCTATCGACGGGCAGGCGCCAGTCGAGACGAAGGCTGTCAAAGATGGGAAGCCAATACTCCTCGCTGGTCAGATTCTCGACGACGATCGTGTGTTCGACAGGGCCGAATCCGGCACGCGCAGTCCACTCCCACTGGAGGCGGAGGTGTGGCTGAGGGGATTCGTAGACGAAGAGGACGCGATCGGGGCTCACGCGGCTGCTCGCGGCGTTGAGCGTCCAGGTGAGGGGCAGGCGCCTGCGGCTGCGCTCCACCCAGGCAGGAAGATCGGCGGGGAGTGCGTTCGTCCATACCCGCTGATGCGGACCCTGGAGTGAATCGAGCTGCGGCGCGCCGGGTCCCGCGGAGAGTACGAGAGCGACGTCCGCGGTTGCGATCCGGGCGCGGGTCTGGCCGCAGGCCGCGGGAGACAAACCGAGGCCTGCGGCGGCCAGCAAAACGAAGCAGCTCGCCGATTGCAAAGCAGAACACGGCCGTGAGCGGGCCTTCATGGTTTCGAGCTTACAGCGCAAACCGGCGCTGGCACGTCGATCGAGCAACCATCCCCGGAGCCGTGCACCGGTTCAAAACTGATACTTCATCGCGAACTGGAAGAAGCGCGGATCGGGCGTGAAAGCGCCGGTTTCCCGCGTGCTCGTAATCTGGCCGCCGAACGCGCCGTCATTGCTGTACGACGGAACGGCGAACCATGGAGTGTTCAACAAATTGAAGACATCGGTGCGGAACTGCAGGCTCTGTTCCCGCCATGTGGTGAAGTTCTTAAAGATGGAGAGGTTGAACTGCCGCAGAGGGGGACCGTAGACGGAAAGCAGCGGACCGCCGGCAAACTGCAGGACCGTGGCAGGATCGGTGACCGGGCCGACGATCTGGTTGCCGGTGGGGGCGGTTCCCGGAGCGACAATATCGCTGCCGGGGCGCGGGTTCGCGAAGGCACAGGGGTTATACCACTGCTTCGGGTTGCCAACGTGGGTGGGACAGGTATAGCCGGCAGGAAGGCCACTGTTCATGCTGGGGTTCCCGCCGCCACTACGCGGATTGG
>DASRRO010000066.1:0-26447 GCA_035656855.1 Acidobacteriaceae bacterium
ACCGCGGCTCCGGCGAGGGTCCAGCCATCATGCGCCTCAACGCCATAAAGAAATCCCCGCACCAGACGCGCCGACGCCCACGCCAGCGCCGAGCCCACCGCCACGCCGAGCAGCAGCATCGTGCCTGCCTGGCGCAGGACCAGCCAGGACAAATCCCCGCGTTGCGCGCCCAGAGCGATGCGCAACCCCAGCTCCCGCGTCCGCTGCGTGACGACATAGGCCAGCAGCCCATACAGCCCCGCCACGCACAGCAGCAGTGCCGATCCACCGAAGATCTCCAGCAGATGTGCCGCCAGCCGCTGGCTCCCGAAGGAGTCTTCGACAATCTGATCCATCGTCGAGATGGTCGAATTGGCCAGCTCCGGACTAGCCTGCTTCAGAGCTGCGCGGATCTCCGGGAGCATCTCCCGCACCGGCATCTGCGTCCGCACCGCCAGATCCATCGCGATCGTCGCGGGCTGGTACACGCCGCTGTCCGGCGTTAGCTGGCACAGGCAGAAATCCACTTCCGGCTGCGAGGGCCGAGCGATATCGTGCTGCCGCTGGTCATCCATTACGCCGATGACGCGGGCTTCGGGCGCGCCCTTGCGCATGTTCCACACTCCCATTCCGATCACCGATCGCGGGTCGTGCTTGTTCGGAGCAAATTCGCGCGCGAATGCGGGGTTTACCACCAGCACCGGCGCCGACGTCGTTGTGTCCTCATCGTTGAAAAAGCGCCCGGCCAGCATCGGAAATGCGAAGATCTTCTGAATCTGCGGCGAAACGGGCTTCATATTCGCCGTGATCATCTGGCCATTCACCCGCATCGACAGCATCATGTTGAACGTCTGACCCAGCGGTACCTCGCTCATCATGCCCGCCGCCTGCACACCGTGCAGATGCTGCACCCGCTCCAGCAGCGGCTCATACAAAGTGGTCGTCACATTCTTGTCTGTGTACTGATAGGAGGGGATCGACAGGTTCGCTACCAGGATGTGATCGGTGCGATACCCCAGCGGCACATGGCGCAGCGTGTAGATGGTCCGCAGCAACAGGCCGCAGGCCACCAGCAGGGTCAGCGACATCGCCACTTCGATGGCCACCAGTCCGCTGCGCATTCGGTTATGCCGCCGCCCCGCGCCCGTCCGTTGCCCGCCTTGCCTCAGCGCCGGCTCAATCGGCGCATGGACCGCTACCAGCGCCGGCCATACCGATGACACGACCGCCGAAACCAGTGTGAGCCCGCACAGCACAGCGAGAATTGTCCCGTTCACGTGCGTCGAGAAATCCACATTCAGGTGGTCCGACGCCACGCTGCCCGTCACCCTTACGGCCACCAGCGCCAGCGCAATACCCAGCGCCGCCGCACAGGTGCTCAGCACCAGGCCCTCCACCATCATCTGTTGCAGCACGCGCCGCCGGCTCGCGCCCAGCGCTCCGCGCATGGCGATCTCCCGCTGCCGCGCCGTCGACCGCGCCAGCAGCAGATTCGTCACATTCACGCTGGCAATTAGCCACAGAACGCCCGCAGCTGCCAGCAGCGCCAGCAGCGCTTTCCGGATATCCGCATCCACCAGCGTGTCGCCGTAGCGCTCTACCTTCACCAGGCTGTGCCCCGCGCGCTTCTCCGGATCCGTATACTGCGCGGCCACCTGCTTCTGAATCGTCGCCATCTCTGCTCGCGCTGTCGCCACCGTCACGCCGGGCCGCAACCGCCCAACCGCCGTGTACATATCCGCGTCGTCGCCGCGCTGCTTGTCGCTGTCGTCCAGCTGCCGTGCGATCCACACCTGCCCCGCCGGGTAATTGTCGTAAGGGAACTGAAATCCCACCGGCATCACCCCCACCACGGTGTAAGGCTTTTCGTTCACCTGAACCTTGCGGCCGATGATTCCCTTGTCGCCGCCGTAGGCGCTCTCCCACACCTGATGGCTCAGGACGATGGAGCCCGCGTTCTTCACCGCGCCGAATCCCGGCTGCTCCGCGATCAGTCCCGGACCCAGAGCCGGCTTCGTGCCCAGAAGCGCGAACAGATTCGGGCTCACTTCTTTGCCGTCCACCTGCAGCGCGGTCGCGTTGCCGGTGAGGTAATTGCGGCCAATCATCCCCGTCGAAAACCCGATGTCTTCGAAGGAGTGGCTCGCCGCCCGCCACTGCGAAAGATCGAGCCAGGATGCCTCACTGCCGAAGCGCGGATCCGGCCCATGCTCCGACAGCACCACGAGCTGTTTCGCATTTCTGTAGGGCAGCGGCCGCAGCAGCACATGATCGACGACGGTAAACATCGCCGTAGCCGCGCCGATCCCCAGCGCCAGCGTGCCGATCACCGTTGCCGCAAATCCCGGGCTGCGCTTCATCTGCCGCACCGCGTAACGCACATCCTGCAACAGGCGCTCCACCCAGGTCCATCCCCATGCCTCGCGAGTCACGTCTTTTGCCAGCGGACCATTGCCCATCTCGCGCTCCACCGCCGCCCGCGCGTCTTCTTCCTGCTCGCCTCGCTCCACGTGATCTGCCATCGCCATTCGCCGATGCGCCTCCATCTCCTCGTCCAGTTCCGACTTCCGCCCGTCCATCCGGAAAATCCGCCATCCCAGGCTCATCGCGTCCTCCTTGCCGTTTACGCCTCAAGAATCGAAGCGATCGCCTCCACCATCCCGCTCCACTTCGCCCGCTCGCTGGCCAGTTGCCGCCGCCCCTCCGCTGTGATCCGGTAGAAGCGCGCGCGCTGATTCTGCTCTGTCTTCCGCCACTCAGCGGCGATCCACTTATAGCGCTCCATTCGGTGCAGCGCCGGGTACAGCGAGCCCGTTTCCACCTGCAGCACCTCACTGGAGCGGCTGCGCAGCGCCTGGCTGATGCCATACCCGTGCTGTGAGCCCCACTGCAGGGTTTGCAGAATCAGCATGTCCAGCGTTCCCTGCAACAGCTCGATCCGGTTCTGATACGGTTCCTTTTCCTTCTTCATGTTGTAGACACTCTACCCCCCTGCTGCGTAGATCGTCTACCCCCTGCACCCCCAATGTGGGAATTTCCGCTCCATCGCCTGCGCTATAGTCCGAACTGAAATTCACGAGGACCTCATGGACCGTTCCCGCCGCCATTTCCTCCGTCAATCCTCTGCCAGTCTCCTGGCCGCGGCCGTTGCTCCCGCAATCCCAGCGCTCGACGCCCAGCAGACTCCGCCCGCGCCTGCACCCGGCACGCCTCCCGCCTTTGGCACCGCGCCGGCCGTTGGCCCGGAGGTTTCCCCCGCCACCTTCGCCAAGGCGGAAAAGCTGGTCCGCGTCGAGATGACGCCGCATGACCGCGCCGAGGCTGCCGCCAACTGGCGCGAATCCATGGCCCCGCTCTACGAGCGCCGCACCGGCCCGCGCAAGGTGACGCTCGAAGCCATCGTGCAGCCCTGGTCGCGCATTCAGGCTGTTCAGCCCGGCATCTCTCCCGGTCCCGCACAGGATCGTTTCGTCCGCAGCGCCGCCGATCCCGGACCGCTGCCGGCCTCCGACGAAGACATTGCCTTCGCTCCCGTCACCCGCCTCTCTCGCTGGATCGAGAAGCGCAGTCTCACCTCCGAGCGACTCACTAAAATCTACCTGGATCGCCTCCGCCGCTTCGATCCAAAGCTTCTCTGCGTCATCACCCTCACCGCCGATCTCGCTCTCGATCAGGCGCGCCGCGCCGACGCGGAAATCGCTGCCGGCCACTATCGCGGCCCGCTGCACGGCATTCCCTACGGCGTCAAAGACCTCCTCGACACTGCGAACATCCCCACCACGTATGGCGCCGAGCCTTTTCGCGATCGCATTCCCGCGAAGAATTCCGTCGTCGTCGATCGCCTCACCAACGCCGGCGCCGTCCTCGTCGCCAAGCTCAGCCTCGGCGCGCTGGCGCTGAACGATGTCTGGTTCGGCGGCCAAACAAAGAATCCCTGGCTCCTCGAAGAGGGCTCCTCCGGCTCCAGCGCCGGTCCCGGTGCCGCCACGGCCGCGGGACTGGTGGCCTTCGCCATCGGCAGCGAGACCAACGGCAGCATCATCGGCCCCAGCATGCGCTGCGGTGTCACAGGACTGCGCCCCACCTTCGGCCGCGTTCCCCGCACCGGCGCGATGACACTTTGCTGGTCGCTCGACAAGCTCGGTCCCATGGCTCGCTCCGTCGAGGACACCCTGCTCGTCCTGCACGCCATCACCGGCCCCGATCCCGGCGACCTCGACAGCGTCCCCAGCCGCCTGGACTTCGCCGCCGCCTCCGTTCGCGGCCTCCGCATTGGCTATTTTCCAAAGTGGATGCAGGAGCCGCCCGCCACCGGCGTCGATCGCGCCGCCCTCGCCACCGTCCGTCAGCTCGGCATGAACCCCGTCGAAGTCTCTCTCCCGGACTGGCCTTACGATTCGCTGGAAATCATCCTCTTCGCCGAAGCCGCTGCGGCTTTTGAAGAGATCACCCTCAACCATCAGGTCGATACCCTCCGTATGCAGGTCCCCGATGCCTGGCCCAACAGCTTTCGCCAGTCGCGCTTCCTCTCCGCCGTCGACTTTGTTCAGGCCGACCGCCTTCGCCGCAAGGTGGCCGATGCGATGGCGGATCTATTCACCCGCGTCGACCTCCTGCTTGTTCCCTCCCTGCGTGACGAGATGCTCACCATCACCAACTTCACCGGCCACCCCTCGCTCACTCTGCGCGCCGGTTTCATCCAGGTCGCTGAAGCGCGGAGTGACTGGGCGCCTGACCCCGCGCATCCCCTGCCGAAGTTCTCGCCGCCGCGCCGCGTTCCCCATGGTGTCACGCTGATCGCACCGCCTTTTGAAGAGGGCCGTCTGGGCGCCGCCGGTATCGCGCTCGAAGCCGCCTTCCGCGTCGCCGGGGAAAAACCGCCAGGGTTTTGATCCTCCGCCACACTCCGGCAACCCCGTCTCCTCCCTGTGCATCTCTGCTTCGAGTTCTCTACAATGCTCGGTGTTCGCTCCCCCTCGTCTCGCCGGGGCCCTTAAGCCATTTGAGGTTGTTGCGTGAATTCAGGAGAAGCGGGCGCCTTTCCCGAGTCGATGGTAGACCTCGCCGCCGGAAAACGACGCTCGTCGCGGCAGCCTTTGCTGCGGCCGTCTGACGACCTGGATCTGTTTGCCGGCGGCGGCGAGGTCGGCGCCCTCATGCGCCGCATGGACTGGGCGCAGACCCCGCTCGGTCCAGCGGATTCCTGGCCGCAGAGCCTCAAGACCGTTGTCCGTATCCTGCTCACCTCCCGCTATGCCATGTGGATGGGCTGGGGCCCCGACCTCACCTTCCTCTACAACGACACCTATGCCCGTATGACCCTGGGCAAGAAGCATCCCTGGGCTCTGGGCAAACCTTCTCGCGAGGTCTGGCCAGAGATTTGGAACGATGTCGGGCCACGCATCCAGCGCGTCCTCGATACCGGCGAAGCCACCTGGGACGAGGCCTTGCTCCTCTTTCTGGAGCGCAGCGGCTACCGCGAAGAGACCTACCACACCTTTTCCTACAGCCCGCTCAGCGGCGATGACGGCCGCATCATGGGCATGTTCTGCGTCGTCACCGAGGATACCGAACGGGTCATCGGCGAGCGGCGCCTTACTTTTCTGCGCTCCCTGTCTGCCGGCCTCAGCGGCGCCATCGCCGAAGCCGACGTGCTGTCGGCCGTCGGTAAATGCCTCGGGCAGAATCCGCGCGATCTCCCTTTCGCGCTTACCTATCTCTTTCGCGAGGATTGCGCTCGCCTCGTCTCCCGCAGCGGCATTGACAGCGGCCATCCCGCCGCTCCCGAGGAACTGCGCCTCAGTGACCCGAACGTTCCCTGGCCGGTCGCCGACCTGCTCGACCGGCGGGAATTTGTCATCGTCGAGGACCTGCAGCAGACCTTTCCCGATTTGCCCACCGGCGCCTGGGACCTGCCACCCTCCAGTGCCGTGCTTGTCCCATTACAGAAACAGGGCCAGAGCCGTGCCGCCGGCTTCTTCATCGCCGGCCTCAGCCCCGTCCGTCAGTTCGATGCCGAGTGTGCCGGCTTCATCGAGCTGGTCGCCGGCCAGATTGCCGCAGCCCTCGCCAACGCCGAGGCCTACGAGCAGGAGCGCCGCCGTGCCGACGCTCTTATCGCCCTCGACCGCGCCAAGACTATCTTTTTCTCCAACATCAGCCACGAATTCCGGACGCCGCTCACCCTCATGCTGGGCCCGCTCGAAGACGTCCTCAACACCCGCGCCAGCAAGCTGCCCCCCATCGAACTGCATCACATCGCCACCGTTCACCGCAACGGACTCCGTCTCTTGAAGCTGGTCAACACTCTTCTCGACTTCTCCCGGATCGAAGCCGGCCGCGTGCAGGCGCTCTACCGCCCTGTCGATCTGGCCGCGCGCACCAGGGAACTGGCCAGCGTCTTCCGCTCCGCCATGGAACGCGCCGGCCTTCTCTATCAGATCGACTGCGAACCGCTCCCCGTTCCGGTCTTCATCGATCTGGATATGTGGGAGAAGATCGTCCTCAACCTCCTCTCCAACGCGTTCAAATTCACCCTCGATGGCGGCGTCTCGCTCACCGTCCGCGCTGTCGAGGACTCCGCCGAGCTGGCCATTCGCGATACCGGCACCGGCATTCCCGAGTCCGAGCTGCCCCGCATCTTCGAGCGCTTCCACCGCATCGAGGGCGCCACCGGCCGCACCCATGAGGGCACAGGCATCGGCCTCGCGCTCGTCGATGAGCTGGTCCGTCTGCACGGCGGCACCGTCCTGGTCGAGAGCCGCATGGGGCAGGGAACCACCTTCCGCGTCCGCATCCCGTTTGGCAGCGCCCATCTCGCGCCGGAACGCATTGCCGCGGCCGGTCAGGGCGAGAGTGTTTCCATCGGAGCCGCGCCCTACGTCCAGGAAGCCCTCCGCTGGCTCCCCGGCGGCCTGCCCGGCGAAGAGCAGATGGTCAGGGATCTTGCCAACGAGGACCTCGGGCTTCTTCTCGATTCGCCCCAGCCACCCGATGCTGCCAGGGCCCGCGTCCTCCTCGCCGACGACAATCGCGACATGCGCGAGTACGTGCAGCGGCTCCTCGGCCGCCGCTATCAGGTCACCGCCGTCGCCGACGGCGAACAGGCGTTGCGCTCTGCCGTCGAGAATCCGCCCGATCTCGTCCTCACCGACGTGATGATGCCCCACATGGACGGCTTCGCCCTGCTCCGCGCCCTGCGCGCCGATCCTGCTACCGCCGCCGTCCCCGTCGTCATGCTTTCGGCACGCGCCGGCGAGGAAGCCGAATCGGAAGGCCTCGAAGCCGGCGCCGACGACTACCTCGTCAAGCCCTTTACCGCCCGCGAGCTCCTCGCCCGCGTCGGCTCCCATATCGCCACCCATCGGCTCCGCGTCGAGCTCACCCGCCGCGAACACCAGTTGCGCACCAAAGCCGAGGACGCCGAGCGCCAGTACCGCTCCATCCTCGAAAGCATCTCCGAAGGCTTTGTCTTTCTCGACCGGGACTTCCGCATCATCTACTCCAACGAGCAGGCTGCCGCCCTCACCGGTTTACCGGTTGCAGAAATCCTCGGCAGATCCGCCTGGGAGGTGGCCCCGTCTCTCGCCGAGACAAAATTTGCTGGCGCCTTTCGCGAAGCCATGCAAACCGGCATGTCCGTGCAGGTGGAGGACTACTACCCGCCCTCCCGCCGCTGGATCCACGCCAACATCTACCCCGCTTCCGACGGCCTCTCGGTCTTTGCTCTGGACATCACCGAGCGCCGCGTTCAGCAGGAAAAACTCCTGCTCTCGGAAAAGCTCGCCGCTACCGGCCGCCTCGCCGCCACCATCGCCCACGAAATCAATAATCCGCTCGAGTCCGTCCTCAACCTGATTTACCTGGCCCGTACCTCCCGCGCCGAAATCGACAAGATCCGCGAATATCTCACCACCGCCGAAAAAGAGCTTACCCGCGTCTCCCACATCGCCCGCCACACCCTCGGTTTCTACCGCGAGACCTCCGTCCCTTCCCAGATCGACCTGCCCGCCCTCCTCGAAGAAGTTCTCACCGTTTACGACAGCCGCCTGCGCGGCTCCAGCATTCAGCTCGTCAAGGAATTCGTCGTCGTCCCCAGCGTCCGCGCCCTGCGCGGAGAGCTTCACCAGGTCTTCTCCAACCTAATCTCCAACGCCATCGACGCCATGCGCGAGGGTGGCCGCCTCAAACTGTCCATCTGCGATGCCACTGAGAAGCCGGGCCTCGTCGTTACCGTCGAGGACACCGGCACCGGCATCCCGGCTGCCAACCTGTCCCGCCTCTTCGAGCCCTTTTTCACCACCAAAGCCGGCGCCGGCACCGGCCTCGGCCTCTGGGTCGTCCATCAATTTGTCGAGTCCTGGGGAGGGACCGTCAGCGTTGTCAGCAATATCGAGCCGACAAATCACGGAACTACATTTAGGATATTTCTGCCGATGGTGGCCGTTGCGGATCCCCAAAATAAACCCAGCGCCCCTCCGCCGCGGCTCATGTAGGTTCAGGAGGCGAACCGTGCTCGACCAGATTGTCTTTTTACCCTTCGACGGGCCAATCCCGCCCCTGCCCGAAGATGGAAAGTCCGACGGACTCCAGGCCGCGCGCTCACAGCTCCGCGTCCTCGTTGTCGACGATGAACCCCTCATCGCCCAAACCGTCACCGCCATCCTCAACGGCCACGGCTTCGAAGCCATGGAATCTACCAGTGCCGAAGACGCCCTCGAGATCGCCCGCAGCTTTCAGCCCGATATCGTCCTCAGCGACGTGCTCATGCCCCGCATGAACGGCGTCGACCTCGGTGTCCGCCTGCGCGGCGAGTTCCCCCATACCCGCATCCTCCTCTTTTCCGGCCAGGCTGCCACCAGCGAGCTCATGCGCAAAGCCGAGGAAAAGGGATACCACTTCGAGCTCTTCCCCAAACCCATCCACCCCGACGAGCTCATCGCCCGCCTGCGCGGTCTGGTCTAGAAGAAGAACGCCCTCCCTCGGTTGCAGCGGAGCCGTGACTCCGCTCTCCTCCCGCATCATCCGCTCAGCACCCTGTCGTGCCCCCCCCCCGGCGTCACCCCGCAGAAGCTGCGTCACACCGCCTCCCGATCGGCCACGATCGCCGCCTCCTCCGTGTCGTACACCTCCGGCCCGTCTCCGCACACGCGGTTCTTTCCGCCCAGCTTTGCTTCCGCCAGCCCCCGCTCCGCTTCCCGCAGCACAATCAGCGGCGACCGCCCCCGGCTAGTTGCCACCCCAATGCTCGCCGTCAGCGTGGTCGCCTCATGCCCCACCGCAAACGGTCTGGCCAGAATCAGCTCGCGGATCCGCCCCGCCAGCGCTTTCGCGCTTTCCAGCGTGCACCCTGGCAGCGCCAGCAGAAATTCATCTTCTCCGCACCGCCCGATCAGGTCATAGCTGCGCATTTGCCGCCGGAAGCGGTTTGCCAGCTCCACCAGCACCCGGTCCCCAGCCTCGTATCCGTAGTCGTGATTCACCCGCGAAAAATCGTCCAGATCCAGCAGCATCAGGCTCAGCGGCGTTCGCATCCGCTGCACCCGGTCCGTCTCCTGAAAGATCAGGCTCAGCAGCGCCTCGCGATTCCACAACCCCGTCATCCCGTCGTGGGTTGCGTGGTAGCGCAGCTCTGCTGACTGCTTCTGCACCTGGCCGGTCAGCGCCAGCACCCGCTCCGCCACCCGAATGCGCACCTTCAGATCGCCGGCGTCGGCTGGAAGCCGCAGAAAGTCGTCGCATCCGGACTCCAGCGCCAGCCGCACCCGCTCCCGGCTCGCCTGCCGGCTCAGCAGCACTACCCAGCCGGGGCGCGCCTCCTTCCGCTGCCGCAGTTCTGCCGCGATCTCCGCCCCGTCCGGTGCCGGAAGGTCCATGTCCAGCAGAGCCAGCGCCGGTGGCGTGGGCCCGGTCAGCCGCGCCAGCGCATCCGTCCCGTTTGCCGCTACTTCCACTGCGTAGTGCCACGACTCCAGAATCGCCGTCAGAACATCGCTCGTCTCCGCATCCGCGCACCCCACCAGCACTATCGGACTGGCGTGAACGGTCACCATCGTGGTCATCGAAATCTCCTGCCGCCTCTATCGGCCCCGCCATTAAATTTCTTTAAGGCACTGACCTCCCTCCGGACAACCGCGTGCTCACCTGCCTGCAGCCTGCACCTGTCAAGCGCCACGTCGTTGCTTCTCTGCATGTAAGCCGTTGCACGTTGCCCTGTAGTAACGTCATCTTGCGAAATTCACGAAACACCCAGCGTTTTTGCGCAGGATTTCTGCCATACTATGGGCGTTAAGAGCATTGCACGGCGTCAGGGCCCGCCACGTCGCGACCTCTGAGGAGAGTAAGCGATGAATCCTTCCGTCAAGACCACGCACGTCATTCCGAGTCAGCTTCCCCCGGTTCGCATGGGGGGAAAAGTGTCCACCCTTTTGGTGTGCCGCTTCTGCATGGGCACCATCGGTGGATACCACACTCCGGCCGAGCGCCTTCGCCTGGAAGCGAAGCACCTCTGCCCCGAGAAAATGGCTCTGGGAAGACCCGCTGCGTCTCTTCCGTTCAACTAGACCGGCGCTTCATCCCTGAAGTTCCGGCTCACGGGAAGTCCTGCGACTGAGAATTCACCGGCCCAGGAAATAAGTTACCCAGGGAATAAGCTACCTCGATCTCCGCGGTTCGAAGTTTCCCTGCCTCCGACCCCACGGCAACCAGACCCACCCACGCGCTCTGTCATCCTGAAGACCCGAAGCAAAGCAAGGGGCGGAAGGATCTGCGGTCGCCGTTCGGCATTCGTCCGCAGGTCGAAACTTCCGTATCGCCGACCATCCACTCATCAACCGATAATCTCGAGTTGTCATCCCGAAGCGAGCGTTTTGGGCCCCATCGCAGATGGGTTGGCGAGTGAGGGATCTGCGGTTGCTTTTTGTTTCCGCCCGCCGAAACTTCCTGGATGTCGACATTCCGGGTAGAACTAAACGGCATCTGAGCGCGTGCCGTGTCACCCGCAATACGGACATTTCGCTTCCACCGCTGGTCCTTACGGCATCACCGCTCCTCGCGCCCGCAATATCTTCGCCGTCCACTCTGCCCCCGGCAACTCGCATGCGGCTAACGCCGATAGCTCCGCACTCACGTCGTATTCCACGCGCCGAATCACCGCCGCCCCGTCGTCCACTAACGCATACGACGCCCGCGCGTCCCCGTCGAACGGCAGCCCCACGCTCCCGGCATTCACCACCACCAGCCCGTCACCCAGCCGCCGCACCCCTGGCACATGTGTGTGCCCATAGACGACCACCGCCGCGTCCAGTGGACCATACGCCTCCGCCAGCTCCTCCTCGCTCGCGTCAATCCCGGGAGCCCGCCAGCACTCCCCTGGCCGCGCATGCACCAGAGCAAAACCGTCGTCACGCAGTTCCCCTGGCAATCCGCGCAGCCACGCCAGCCGCTCCTCGCCCAGAGCCGCCCGCGTAGCCGCAGCATTGGCCCGCACCGCCTCCCACATCGCGGCTGGCGCTTTCGACTGAGAGGCAAATGTCTCCAGAGCCTCCGGCCGGAACAGCATCTCGTCCACATTGCCCAGCACGCCGCGCCATCCCAGCGCCCGCACCCGGTCCAGCACCTCCACAGGACGCGCTCCACCATCAGCCAGATCGCCTCCCAGCAGCACTACCTCCGGCGCCGCTGACCGCAGGTCCGCGATCACCGCTTCCAGCGCCGTCAGGTTCCCGTGAATGTCCGAGACCACCGCGATTCGCATAGACGTGATTCTGAACTTCGATGGAAAAAGAAAAAAGCCCGGCTGCGCGCGGGCTCTCCCTTTCGAATTCCTCTATACCGTAACCCGTAACCCCTGATCTCTGTCCTTATCCCTGGACAGAGACGCTCGAGAACGTCATCACTTCGACACCGCGCACCGGCTGCCCGAACCACTGGGCCGGCTGGAACTTGCTCGAGAGCAACAGCGTCTCCAGTTCCGCCCTGGTTGCCGAATCGCTCGGACCCGACACGATGTCGTAGTCGTAGACGCGTCCCTGCGCGTCCACGTAAACCTCGACCGTCACTGGCGTTCCCTTGCCGTCCATCGTTCCCGAATTCGCCTCTACGCCGGAATACAGGAAGCGCGGCGCGGTGGCCATGCCCAGCGCCTCGTCGCGTGCCGATGCCGGCTCCGGCGCGGCAAACGCTCCGATCAGAAACCCCATCGTCCCGACCAGCACCAGCGAACTCGCCAGCCCCGCTCCAGCCTGCAGCAGAAACGGCGCTACCGAATTCTCCCAGCGGACCTTCCAGCCCGCCAGCAGATTCCGGGTCGTGCGCGCCTTCTCTTTCGAGAGCGCCACGCGAATCCGCAGCCCCAGGTCCACCGGCGGCCGCACCGCGGTCAGCGTCGCCAGGGTCTGCTGCAGGTTGCGCCATTCTCCAAAGTCCGCGGCGCAGTCCCGGCAGCGGTCCAGATGCGATGCCACCGACTGCATCGCAACGCCGGTCAGATTTCCGTCCAGATACGCCGAGAACTGATCGCGAATGGACTCGCACGAACTCATACAGCCTCCTCAGTGGAGCAGGCGGGGGGAAGAGAAGCAACAGAAGAAGGAGAACGCCGCCGATTCGCCGCTTCCACGTAGGGCGTCAGACGGCTTTTCAGGTGGGCCCGGCCGCGCATCAGGCGCGACTTCACGGTGCCGAGATTCGCATTCAGAATTTCAGCGATCTCCTCGTAACCAAACCCTTCAATGTCGCGCAGCACCACCACCGTCCGGAACGGCTCCGGCACCTCGCGCAGCGCGGCTTCCACCCGGGCTGCCACTTCGGCATGCGCCGCCGCGTCAAACGGCGACTCCTGCGGATCGATCAGGCTCTCCATCGGCGCGGCATGCTGATCGTCGCTCTCGGCGTCCAGCGCCAGCTCCTGCCGCTGGTGCCGCGACCACCAGCGCCTCTGGTTCAGCGCCTCATGCAGCGCAATGCGGTAGATCCACGTGCGCAGGCTGGCTTCGCCATGGAAGCGCCCGATGCCGCGAAAGACTTTCACGAAGACTTCCTGGGTGATGTCGGCGGCGTCGCCGGGATTGGGCAGGACGCGATAAATCAGGCTGTAGAGCGGCTGCTGGTACCGGGAAATCAGCCAAGCAAACGCCTCCTCGGACCCCGCCTGCAGCTGCTCGATCACCGCAGCTTCTTCGGGATGAACACCGATAACGCCTGCCAGATTCCCCACGGCCGTACCCGCCTGCATCCTCGTGCTCCTTTCAGCCTAGCAGGAATGCTGCCGGTCCTGGCCTCGGAATCCGGTACCCGGCACGCCGGTCAGCGTGCCGGGGTTACTGCCGGAACCGGATGCCTCACTCACTCTGTACCTTTAGACACGGCGCCCGGCGGCAGGGTTCCCGCAAACGAGAGCGAATCCCGCAAAAGTGCTACTGCGGACTCGGCTTCTCACTCGAATCCGTGGGCTTCGGCGCAGGCTTTTTGGTCGTGTGGTGATGGGCCGGTGTCGGCCTCTTCGCAGGTCCATCATCTACCACCACGGTCTTCACCGGCGGAGGCGGCGCCGCAGCAGCTCGGGCGATTACCGTCCGCAGGCGAACCACCTCATTCTGCTGTGCCTGGGTCGCGGCGAGGATCCGCTCACCCAGATCGGTTCGCGCTGCTTCCAGCTGCCTCAATGCGCCCTCCAGCGCGCTTACATCCTGGTCCGGCGCCGACAGGTCGGCCGTTTCCACCACGCGCAGCAGGGTGTCGTAGAGAGCATCCACGTTGCGGTACACCGCAAACGAGGAGGGAACCGAGGACGGCGCGGCTTCGGCCTGGCTCATCAGGCTCGCCAGGGTTCCGGACATGTCCCGCTGGATGGAGGAGACATCTCCAGACGCCGCCGACTTCACCGAACCTGGCGCCTTCCAGTGCCGGATGTCGAGATTGGAGACCGCCTGGTTGACCTGCGACAAGGCCGGACGCAGCGTGCCCGACATCGCCGCAGGCGCGGGATCTGCCGCAGCACTCTGGGCCGTGAGAGACCAGGGAAGCACCGCCAACATCAGGAGAAACGTAGTACGGGCTGGGAGCATATGACCACGACGATGCCGAGGGCTTTCTCCCGGTTGCTTAATGGTTTCCACTTTGACTCCTGACCTGGGTGTTCGGCATTCCGCTGCCGCTGCTCGGCACAGTTCGCGGCCCGGACCCCGGCCTTGGTTTCATTGACGAATCGTTCCTGCTCCATCAGAATAGAACAGTCCCGCCTGTGGGCCTGTGGCGCAGCTGGGAGCGCGCTTCCATGGCATGGAAGAGGTCGTCGGTTCGATCCCGACCAGGTCCACCAAAATCCCTCAACAAGCGACACGGACTCCTGCACGCGACCGCATTTCTGCTCCCCCTCAGGGCAGAGTCAGCGTCTGCGTCCCCGCCTGCAGCGGGTGGCCGGCTCCTTTCCAGACGAAGGTGCCCGTCAGTCCGGCCGGCAGCGAGATCGTGGCCTTCCAGTGCCCACCTTCGGCCGCATAGACGGTGTGAATCATCCCGCCGGCATCCGGCATCTGGGCATCCAGCTGGTGCAAGCCGCCCAGATGCGGTTCGATCCGCACCGTCCGGAACCCCGGCGTCCCCGGCCGAATCCCGGCCACCAGCGTGAGCAGGTCGTAGTTGGGGCTCGCGCTCCACGCATGGCAGTCCGAGCGTGTCGGTTCCGGCGTTTCGGCCCACGTGCTCAAACCCAGACGCAGCATTCCATACCACGGAGCAAGCTGGCTCACGTACTCGTCTCCCAGGCCCGCGTGCTCCAGCGCGCGCGCCAGATAAAAGCGGAAGTAGTAACTCGGCGCGGACAGCGGTGGCACCGTCTTGCTATCCACCGTCGTGGCCTGGTCGTCTTTCGCGCCCAGCAGCCGTCGCAGGATCGCCTTCTGCTCCGCCTGAGGAGCCACGTCCAGCCACACCGCCAGGATGTTTGCCTCGATGCTGTAGCTCTTCTTCGCCGGCGTGTCGGCGTACAGCCCGTACCGCGGATCCCAGGTCTCCTGATTCAGCGCTTGTTTGGCCTTGCGGATGATCGCCCGATACTGGCCCGCCCGCTCCTGGCTTCCATACCGCGCCTCCATCTCCGAAGCATCCTGCAGCGCTTCGATGAACTGCATCGTCAGAAACGCGGAGCCGCCGTCGCCCTCCTGGGGCGGCGAGCCGTCGGGATAGTCGCGGGTCCAGTCGCCGAACTCCCACCACCGCATCCGGCCCAGCAGCCCATCCGGACGCAGCCGCGCGGCAAACCAGTCAAGCACCGTGCGCGTGTGCGGCAGCGTTTCCTGCACCAGCGCCGGGTCGTCCACATACATCCAGTAATCGTGCAGCATGCTCACCCACAGCAGCGAGAACGGCGGGATGAACTGCGGCAGTCCCGACGGATACCGGCTCTCCGTAATCCCTTCCGGCGTTCGTGAGTCGTCGATATTCGTGATGGCCTGCCGTGCCAGGCGGCTGTCGCCCGTCATCACGTAAGAGATCAGCGCCTGGATGCGCGTATCGCCCACATACTGCAGCTGCTCCCAGTAGGGCGCGTCCATGTAGGTTTCGTGCGCGCACAGCCGCGCGGTGCGCCACCCCGTCTGCCACAGCGGTTCCAGCTCTGGAATGTCCCCGCGGATCGCCGCCTTCGCGTCGAACGGATACGCCGAGAACCAGGCCCGCAGGGAATCGATCCGCAGCGGCGCGTCCTGGGTGGTGATGTCGAGCTGAAGGTAGCGCCAGGTCCGCCACCACAGCGGCTGAAAGACGCGCCCGTCGCCACCGCCGGCAATGAAGCGATCCGTGATTCCCTCAATGTGCCGCCCGGCAATCTCATTGCGATTGCCCTTGTCTCCGTGCGCGTCGTACAGCGCTTCGGAATACGTGACGGCTATCGTTGCATCCCGCCCGCCGCTCACCGTCAGCTCCGGATAAGCCGTCTGCAGCACGCGGTGGTCGAGCAGCAGAACCACATGCGCGTGCGCCGGGATGGTCAGCGGAGCGGCAGGAAAGCTGGGCAGTCCCGGCAAACCCTCCATCCGCACCGGCGCGCCTGCGTCCACCAGACGATGCTCCATCGGCGGCAGCGGATCCTGCACCAGTTCCCAGTTATTGTCCGCATCCTGCGCCTCGCGCGTGGCAGCGCGGCCAATCAGCGCCGGCGTTTCCCATCCGGTATCGTCGCCCGGCTGGTCCCAGTTCCAGTCCAGCAAGCGCCCGTCGACCGTCTCAGCAGGGCCCGCGGCGTAATAGCCATGCAGCCCGGCATGGACCAGAGCCCCGCGTCCCGGTTCCTGGCGGACCCGCCAGGCGGTCCCGGTATTCACCGCAGCTTCCTCCGGCGAGTCGCCCTGCATCAGGAAGCCGGTGCGGTTGCTCATCTGCGCCACCGGTGCTTCCTCGCCGAAATTCCACACCACCGCCGCCACCACGTTCTTGCCGGAATGCAGCAGCGGCGCCAGGTCGATCGTCTCAAACCGCCAGTGGAAAAGATCGCCGCGCGCCGGACCCTCGCCTGCATACTGTCCGTTCACATGAAGCACAAAACGGTTATCGGCGCTTACGTGGACCCAGTAGTGGGCAGGCACGCTCGCCAGCGTCATCTCCCGGCGGAAGTAGAAGACCCCCGGCGCCTTGGGCACCGCGGAGGCGCTGGCGATCCAGGATGCCGGCCACGCTGCAGCCTTCAGATCGGGGTTCAGAGGACCCATCGCCCGAGCATTCGTGCAGAAAGCCAAGCAACTTACCAGACCGAACAGCAGCAAACGACGCATGGCCGACAGGGTAGCAGACCAAATCAGGACCCGAACGTGCCCGCCTCCCGGCCCGCGCATCAAACCCCGGGGCCGGCCACCCCCCTTTTTTGTCGCAACTGGGTAAACTTGCCCCGTGAAATCTCGTCTATCTCGGCGCATGGAAGAGATCGCGGGGAACGACCTGGTCATTGAAAAACGGGAGCAGGCCGTGCTGGAACTGGCCGACTTTGACGAAGTGGTGCGCGTCTATCGGCCGCGCATCCTGCGCTTCCTGCTCGCCTCCATGGCTGATAGCGATGCGGCGGAAACGATCACCCAGGAGTGTTTCCTCAAGGCCTGGGTAGCGCGCCATCAGTTTCGCGGCGATTCCAGCCTCAGCACCTGGCTGACCCGCATTGCCGTCAACCTGATGCGGGATCACCTCCGCAGCCGCAGCCTGCGCTTCTGGCAGAAGACCCGGGGCGCCGCACTCGATGTCGTCGACATCAGCGACTGGCTGCCGGACGGGCGCAGCACCCCGGAGAGCCTTGCGGTGGCCCAGCGTCAGGTCGCCGAGGTGTGGAAGGCCGTGCAGAAGCTCTCGGCGCACCAGCGCACCGTTTTCGCGCTGCGCTTTGTCGAGGAGATGGAGCTGGACGAGATTGCTGCCGCGCTGGATATGAACCTGAGCACGGTGAAGTCGCACTTGTATCGCGCGCTCGCTCTCATTCGCGAGCGCATGGGAGGAAAACGATGAAGTTCCGCGGAAAAGAAGTCGGGGAAATCGAAGCTATGGAGTCGCGCGAAGAAGTCCGCGAGCTGGCCGAAGCGCTCAGTCTGTATCGCTCCGCTATGACGCACCTTGCTGAACGATCCTCCGCGCATCCGCGCCCGGCCGTGCAGCGCTCCGCGTCTCCCTTCCGCCTCCGCCTGCTCGTGGGCCCGGCGGTCGGCGCAGCCCTGGCCGCCGGCATTCTGCTCCCCGTCTACGGCCATCTTCACAGTCACCATGCGGCGGTTCTCCAGGCGGAGAACACCACCACTCCCGATCCCGCTTCGGCGCGTGCCTCCGTCGACGACACCGTCCTCATGAACCAGATCGACAGCCAGCTTTCTGAAACCGTGCCCGACGCCCTCGAGCCTCTTGCCGACCTGAGCGCTCAGACGGCAGCCACTCAATCCTCTGTATCGGAGAAAAAACAATGAATCGCAGCAAGCACTTTGTCGTTGCCGCTCTCGCCGGAGTTCTTTCCTGTGGCCTGGCCTTTGCCCAGGGACCGGATGGTCCCGGCCCCGGCGGTCCTGGTGGCCCCGGAGGACCGGGCGGTCCTGGCTTCGGCGGACCCGCTCCCATGGAGCACATGTTCCACGACCGCCAGCATGGCCGCTGGTGGAACGACCCCCAGCTCGCCCAGCAAATCGGCCTCACCGACCAGCAGAAGCACCAGATGGACGACATCTTCCTTCAGCACCGTCTGAAGCTCATCGATCTGAATGCCAACCTGGAAAAGCAGGAAGTCATGTTCCGGCCCATGATCGAAGCCGACCAGCCCGACGAAACCAAAATCCTCGCCCAGATCGATGCCGTCGCCCAGGCTCGCGCCGATCTTGAGAAGGCTGACGCGCGCATGCTCTTCGACCTGCGCAAGGCGCTCACCCCCGAGCAGTGGCAAAAGCTGAAAGCGACGCGGATGGAGCATCGCGATCGGATGCGGGACGACCGCCGCGACCAGCGGGGTCCCGGACACGATCGTCACATGGGAATGGGACCGAATGGCGGCGCGCCGCCTCCGCCTCCCGCCCAGCCAGCCAATCCACCCCAGGGTCAGGCGCCTCCTCAGTAAGCCTGCTTCCCCCCCGAAGGAGCTCCTCCGCAACCACACCCCGTCCCCCGGCATCGGTCATGCAACGAGAAGAGCGGCTCTGGCCGCTCTTTCGTTTGCCGTGACTCAGATCACCGATGGCCCGTTCCCGGGTAACCAAAGTCCTGTGGATTCTCGCCTTCTTCACGTTCCTTCAATTGACACACCCCTTGCTCGGCACTATAGTTTTCACAGAGGGTCTGCGCCGTTCGGGATTCATTGCGCTGGCCCCCGATCGCCACTCCTGTTCATCCCAGCCCTGCCGGATGCTCCAGTCTGGAGATTGATGTTGCGATCACCCGCACACCGTCTCCCCATGGGATACTCCGCCTGGATCAGGACAGAATAGCCGCGACGATCCCCGAACTTCGCCGAGAACCGCGCCCGGGTCCCAAGCCCGCCGCTGACGACGAAGAAAGCTGCAGCCTGAGATCGGGCCACGGCAGGATCGGTCAGATTTCCCGCTGCGGGGCGGAATCCGGGAGCCGCCGCATAATCCCGAGAGCTGTCTGCTATGGCACACGTCGCCCATCCTGAACAAACCGAGAGCAACCCTCTGAACACCGAACTGGAAACCCCAACTCTTGATGCCCCGGCGGAGTCCTCCCCGTCGATCGAGTCCACCCACAACCCCGAAGCCTCCGCGCCTGAAGCGATTGCGGCCCCCGTCTCGCTCGAAGAACAACACGACGAGCATCACGAAGAGCCCGATCTCAGCATGGAAGACTTCGCCGCCGCTCTCGAGTCCTTTGACCGTGAGCAGGCCGCTGAAGCCGCCGCGCAGGCCTTCGACGATTCCGCCATCGTTTCCGGCACCGTTATCAAAATCACCGACAAGCATGTCGTCGTCGACGTCGGCATGAAGTCCGAAGGGCTCATCCCCCTCGAGCAGGTGACTGACTACACCGGCCAGCCGAAGGTGCACCCCGGCGAGACCATCGAAGTCGTCATCGAGCGCGAGGAGCCCGAAGGCGGCTACCTGCTGAGCTATGAGAAAGCCCAGCGGCTGCGCGTCTGGGACACGGTGGAGAAGGCGCACAACGAGAAGACTCCCCTGACCGGCACGGTCGTCGGCCGCGTCAAGGGTGGCCTCACGGTGGATGTGGGTATCAAAGCGTTCCTGCCCGGTTCCCAGCTCGAACTCCGGCCTGTCCGCAATCTGGACGCCTACATCGGCCAGCCGATTGAGGTCAGGGTCATCAAGCTGAACAAGAAGCGCGGCAACGTCGTCGTTTCCCGCAAAGAAATCCTCGAGGAAGAGCAGACCACCCGCCGCTCCCAGACCCTGGAGCACCTCGAAGAAGGCGCCGTCCTTACCGGAACCGTGAAGAATCTCACCGACTACGGCGCGTTCGTCGACCTCGGTGGCATCGACGGCCTCCTCCATATCACCGACATGTCCTGGGGCCGCCTCACCCACCCCCGCGACCTCGTCAATGTCGCCGATGAGATCCAGGTCAAGGTCCTTAAGTTCGACAAAGAGAAGCAGCGCGTCTCCCTCGGCTTCAAGCAGCTCACGCCTGATCCGTGGCTCGATGCCGCCGAGCGCTATCCCATCGGCGCCCACGTCCGCGGCCGCGTCCTCAGCGTCACTGACTATGGCGCCTTCGTCGAGCTGGAGCAGGGCATCGAAGGCCTGGTCCACGTCTCTGAAATGACCTGGTCCAAGCGGATGAAGCACCCCTCGAAGCTGGTTAAGCCCGGCGACGAAGTGGAGACCGTCATCCTCGCCGTCAATCCCGCCGACCGCCGCATCTCCCTCGGCATGAAGCAGCTCCTCGAGAATCCCTGGGAGCACCTGGCCGACAAGTATCCGACCGGCTCCACGGTGGAAGGCCGCGTCCGCAACCTCACCGACTTCGGCGCCTTCATTGAAATCGAAGACGGCATCGACGGCCTCGTCCATGTCAGCAACCTGAGCTGGACCAAGCGCGTCAAGCATCCTTCCGAAGTCCTGAAGAAGGGCGAAAAGGTCCGCGCCGTCGTCCTCGGCGTCGAGCCGGAGAACCGCCGCCTGTCTCTGGGCATCAAGCAGCTGCAGCCCGATGTGTGGGAGACGTTCTTTGCCCAGCATCGCGTCGGCGATGTGGTCAAAGGCAAGATTCTGCGCACCGCGCAGTTTGGCGCCTTCGTCGAAATCGCCGAAGGAGTCGAAGGCCTCTGCCATGTCTCGGAAGCCACCGACGGCCACGGCGCTCCCCTCAAGCTGGAGCAGGGCCAGGAAAGCGACTTCAAGATCATCCGCATGAACCCGGAAGAAAAGAAAGTCGCCCTCAGCATTCGCGCCGTCAGCGGAGACGAAGCCAGCCGCGCCGACGTGGAAGCCTACAAGCAGCCGGTCTCCAGCTCCACTACCACCCTCGGCGACCTGGTCAACTGGAAGCGCGAAAAGTAACCCGCTCTTCCGCCCGCAAAATCAAACGCCACCCGCAAGGGTGGCGTTTGTTTTTCCAACCCCCTTAAGGATAAAAAGGAACGGCCCGGCGTTGATCGAACGATGCAATTAGATCTCTCGCTTCTGCGCCACCACGAGCCCGCGGGGTGTGGGAAGGAAAAGCGCAGACAGAAGACCTTCTGATTGAAGCCGCAATGCCAGGTCGCGCACAGTTCTGAGATGGGAGCTGGCGTCGTGAATCAAAATGATGCCGTTTGGGTTCATTTGCGGGATAAAGCGTCGGATTTCTAATTCGCGGATGGAAATGTCGCTATCGCTGAAGAGGAGATCAATGCGTTCGTCAACCCGAATATCAAGACTCGACTCGTTCCGCATGTCGATCAGGCGAGCGTATTTCGACTGATCGACGTTAGCTCTTGCCTTTACAAAGACGATGGGGTCCAGTTCGCAACTGATAATTTTTCCAAACCCGTTTCGATCAAGCCCCTCTGCCATCCACATCGTGCTGACCCCGAGAAAGGACCCCGTCTCCACGACGACATCGGGCTTAATCGTCGTGACAAGGGTTCGGAGGAACTCCAAAACCTCCACTTCCGCAGTCATCGAGTCGTACATGCTCCATCTCTCGGGATGTGGGCATTCCGGCGTGGGTCGATGGTATTCGGTCAAAAGCGCGCCTTGTGCGCGCTCCGCTTGCATCATCACCTTGTGCTCTTGCTTCAGCTTCCTGCGAAACAGTCCCACGCTTCCTCCGCGGAGGGTTAATCGATGCCTTCAGTTTCATCATCAGGTGGAGGAGTCCTGCCACTTTGTTCGACCCGGTCAGAGGGCGACTGTGGAAGGGTGGGCGTCTCTTCGATCGGAAACAAGGCGAGCGACAACCTGAGCGTCGCGCCTGCGAAACGATCGAAGAATCTCTCGAACATCTTCGGTTCTCCACGATGGAGACGGTAAAGGTCCGTGCTGGAGTGGCCACCGTCCGGAAATTACGCCCGCTGCGAATGCCGATATGCAGGAACCCTGAACCCCGTCCCCTGAACCTGCTTGTTCACTTGATCTTCAGATCGATATTCACCTGCTTGCGCGTGTCGAACGAGCTCACCGTCTTCTGGCTGCTCTTCTTCCCGTGGAACGCCGCCCACAACGAATAGTCCGTGTCCGCCGGCAGATCGGCGAAGCGGTAGCTCCCGTTGTCCGTCGAGATGAATGTCTTGATGTTGTTGTTTCTCTTGTTTTCCAGGTACACGATCGCCCCGTTGATCGGTGCGTCCTGCCCGTTCAGTACCTTCCCCTGCACATTCTTGAGTCCGAAGCTCTGCGCGCCTGCCGCCGGCAGCAACACCGCCAGAGTCGCCAGCGCCGCCGCACACCAAACCATCCGCGCGCCCGGCTCTTTCCAGGATGCCCGTGCCTTTTGCCGCATCGCTACTCCTCTTCCTCTTCCTTTGGTTCTTCTTCGTCCTCGTAGCCCTCTTCCACCTTGCTCAGCTCCAGTGGGTCGGTCGCCACGACTTCATACTCGGTCCCGCACTCGTCGCAGACCACGACGTCGCCTTCTTCCACTTCTTCTTCGTCGAAGTCCAGAGCGCTTTCGCATTCAGGGCAAATCATGAATCCCTCCACCAGGAGAACGATTAGATATGATTACGAATCCATCCGAAAGACGCAGCCCGGATGAAAAGGTTGCATGGACCGCGCCGACTCTCGCCCACAGCGAATCGCCTCTTCCCGGTTCGCGCGCCTCCCCGTCCCCCTTGCCTTCGCTAGTTTTGAAGAGAATCGCCCTGCCCGTCAAGCGTGCTTTATCGGCCAACTCCAGGGCATACTCGATAGTCATGAAATCCCGACGCGCTTTTGCCTGCGCTCTGCTGCTGCCCGCCCTCCTCTTCACCGCTCGCGCACAAACCCGCGCCTCTTCAGCCGATGCCCCCCACCGCGATCTGGATGCCATCGGCGCCCCGATTCGTCCCATGCCTGTCGACCCCGCCATCCAGCGCGCCCTCGCGCAAATTGCGCCCGCGCACATCCAGCATACGATTGCCACCCTCGTCTCGTTCCATAATCGCAACACTCTTTCCAGCATGGAGAAAGACCTGCCGCCCAACACTGGCGTCACCGCTGCCGCCGACTGGATCGCCACGCAGTTCCAGCAGATCTCTGCCGCCTGCCACGGCTGCCTCGAAGTCCGCCGCGATACCTTCACCCAGGCGCCCGGAACCGGCCCCGGTGCCCGCGTCACCCAGCCCACCACCCTCACCAACGTCTACGCCATCCTCCGCGGCTCCGATCCCGCCCAGTCCGCCCGCATGCTCCTCGTCACCGGACACTACGACTCGCGCGACAGCAGCAACTTCGATACCCACGGCGAAGCCCCCGGTGCTAATGATGATGCCAGCGGTACTGCGGTTTCACTCGAATGTGCCCGCGTCCTCTCGAAGATCAAAGTCCCCGCCACTCTCGTCTTCGTTGCCGTCGCCGGTGAAGAGCAGGGCCTCTACGGCAGCAAGCATCTCGCCGAAC
The DNA here is from genome assembly GCA_035656855.1 of Acidobacteriaceae bacterium. GTDB lineage: Bacteria > Acidobacteriota > Terriglobia > Terriglobales > Acidobacteriaceae > Palsa-343. Next base: position 23,487 of record DASRRO010000066.1, read on the forward strand.
TCGCCAAACAGGAAAACTGGCAGCTCGAAGGCGCCCTCAACAACGACATCGTCGGCGGCAATCGAACCCCCGGCGACAAGTTCCAGGATCCTCACGCCGTCCGCGTCTTCTCAGAGAACGTTCCCGCCAACGCCTCGCCCGAAGAGATCCGCCGCTACCTCGCTCTCGGCTACGAGAGCGACTCGCCCTCTCGCGAGCTCGCCCGCGCCATCGTTGACGTCGGCCGCACCTACTCCGGCGCGCCCTCGCCCTACTCCGAACGCGTCCTCGCTGCGGGCCTCGAGCCCGTTCTGGAATTTCGCCACGACCGCTTCCTGCGCGGCGGCGACCACTCTTCCTTCAACCAGGAAGGCTTCGCTGCCGTCCGCTTCACTGAGTGGCGTGAGGACTTCAACCACCAGCACCAGAACGTCCGCGTCGAAAACGGCGTCCAGTTCGGCGACCTCATCCAGTACGACAACTTCGACTACATCGGCCGCGTCGCCCGCCTCAACGCTGCCACCATGGCCTCACTCGCCAGCGCGCCGCCGCCGCCCGTGCACGCGCAGTTCGCTGCCGTAACCCCAACCCATGGCCTCGACAACAATACCGAGATCGTCTGGGATGCCGCCCCCGGCGCTCCGTCCGGTACGCATTACGAAATCGTCTGGCGCCCCACCGCCGCGCCTGACTGGACCCGCTCCATCCCCGCCGACCGCCTCGCCTCTGTCCCTGAAGGCCAGTACTCCGCGACCAGCGGCCACTACGCCATCACGATTCCCGTCTCCAAAGACAACGTCATCTTCGGCGTCCGCGCCGTCGACGCCAAAGGTCATCGCAGCCCCGCCGCCGTTCCCTGGCCGGCTCCACGACCGACTCACAGCCAATGAGACAATAAATCCGTGCCTCGCCTCTCCCCAGGAATCCTCGGCTTCCCGAGCTTCAGCGGCTTCACCCGCCGCCTCGTCCTGCTCAACCTTGCAGCCTACTTTTTGCTGCTCATCCTCGGCGTCGCCGACCGCCTGCTCGCCGCGCAAATCGCCGGCATTCTCGCCCTCGACCCCGCCCTTGTCCTCCACCATGGCTGGATCTGGCAGCTCGGTACCTACTGGATCATCCACGCCGGCATCCTCAACACCGCCTTCGAGCTGCTCTCCCTCTGGTTCCTCGGCAGCTTCCTCGAGCAGAACCACGGTCCCCGGTGGATGGCGGAGCTCTTCTTCGTCTCCGTCCTCGGCGCCGCTCTCGCCACCCTCGCCCTCTACCTCGTCCTTCCGCAGTCCGCCGGCTCCCTCATCGGCATCTGGGGCGGCATCTTCGGCCTCCTCATCGCTTTTGGCGTCCTCTACGCCGACATGGAATTCATGATGTTCCCCCTGCCCATGACCATCAAGGCGAAGTACCTGGTCGCCGTCTACATGCTCATCGCCCTGGCCATGCTCTTCTCGGCGGAAAAGGTCTTCGCCCTTTCACAACTCGGCGGCGCCCTCTTTGGATTCCTTTACATCAAATTCTCCCCGCGTCGCGGATTCGCCATCGCCGGCTCGGAATCCGTCTACGGCCTCCGCAACCGCTACTACCGCTGGAAACGCCGCCGCGCCGCGAAGAAATTCGAAGTCTACATGCGCAAGAACCGCAACAACTAAGAGCTTTTGGCTACCGGCTATACCCTGATCAGCGGCAGCCCCGACTCCGGATCCACCTGCTTCCGCAGCGCCTCCGGGCTCTCCGTCAGAATCACCTCGCACGTCGGCCGCACCGTCGCCGACTGCAAATGCCCGCCGCGCATCGTTCCATCCTGTCGAGCGATGGCCACGTGCGCGTGCACCGTCGGCTTCCCATCGTTGAGCGCGACATCCCCGATCAGCGACACCAGCTCCACCTGCTCCTGCAAATCCACTGACGTCATGTACCCCTTCGTCTCCCAGTCGAACCACGCCAGCCGCACCGCTGAGAACGCCCCGATCGCGTGAAAGCTCGACCCCTCCAGCTTTTCGTCTTCCGCCAGCTTCTTCAGCCCGCTGGCCAGCTCGTCCCCCGTTTCAAAGATCACCGCGTACGTCCGTGGTTCTTTTTCCAGCAGCTTATGTCGCATTGTTCCTCCTGTGGAGTCGGATGCGGCGCGCTGGCTGAGATTCGAGTCGGCGGCAGCGCGGGCTACGAAAAATTTATTTGGAATTTGCAGTCAACTTTTTTGCAAGTGATGCGCAATCAGCAACCTGCACGGGGCCGAGGGGGCCTCTGCGCTGCAGTTGATTCATTGCGGATCACTTACGAGGGGGCTCCTCCGATTTTCCTGAGTTCTAAAAGCCAAAAAGCTCTGAGCGCGTGTGCGCCAGAGCTTCTGCTTCTCCAGCTTAGGAAACGCGGTTCACCAATGCAAGGAAAATCCGAGGGTGGGGCGGTACGAAAGTCAGGGGTGGCGCTCTCTTACTTTGTCTCGGCGACCGCGGGCGGGGCTTCCTGGGGCGGAATCAGAGGCAGCTCCTCGACAATGTCGATGCCGGCGCGCCGCAGCAGCTGGAGCACCGTGGCCTTGTTCAGACGGGTGGCGTCGAACTCCACGCGGATGCGCTTCCACTCTTCCTCAATGCGGATCTTCCGAATGCCGTACACCTCGCGTAAATTCCCCAGCGCCGACATGGCCGATTCCATCGGATGACCTTCGTACCGGTAGAGCACATCGAGCTGCGTCATGGCTTGATGATACCAGGAAGACAGGGAAACTTCGCGGTGGAGCGGCTTTGGTTGTCGGGTTCGGATGACGAAAGGAACCTGGGGGCGGACGGAGGGTGGCGGGGTTGAGGCTGATACTCCGGGATTGACGCCGATGGCCGCCCAGCGGGGCAAAACTAATGGATTGTTTGAATGCTAAGTCGAGGAGGAGCACGAGGTGTTGCGAAAGGCTGAACTCAGCCATGAAGCTGATTCAGAGAACAACCTCGGAGGCTCCTCAGAGACGATATGTATTACATCGGACTG
>DASRRO010000067.1:0-3892 GCA_035656855.1 Acidobacteriaceae bacterium
GTTGTTTGGCGCGGATCAGCTTGGGATAGAGCCGGCGGTAGTATGAGACGCCGAGCAGACGCCCGGCCATGCGGGCCTCGGTGACCATGCGCTCGGCCTCGGCTTCGTTGATGGCCATGGGCTTTTCGCAGAGCACGTGCCGACCGGCGCGCAGGGCGGCGATGGCGGCATCGGCGTGCATGGCTACGGGCAATGCGATGTAGACGGCGTCGACGGCATCGTCCTCGAGAGCCTCCTCGACGCTGGACCATACACACGCGGCGGGATAGGCTTCGGCTTTGCCCGGGGTGCGCGTGACCAGGCCATAGAGCGAGCTGCGCCGCTCGGCGAGGATGGCGGGAATGACCCGCCGCTGTGCGATGTCGCCAATGCCGGCGACGGCCCAGTTTACGTTGGCCATAGCTTGGTTAGAATATATCCCCGGCGGCGCAGGCGCTATCTTTGGCCGCGATGCGATCCAGCCGGCATCCGCTCACACGAATGTGGTCTAATTGGGCACGTTGGCGACCCAATCTGAAAGGAGCCCCACATGCCCACCGTCACAACCAAGGATGGCACAGAGATCTTCTACAAGGACTGGGGTTCAGGCCAGCCCATTGTGTTCAGCCATGGATGGCCGTTGTCGGCCGATGATTGGGACGCGCAGTTGCTGTTCTTCCTGCAGCATGGGTATCGGGTGATCGCCCATGACCGCCGCGGCCATGGCCGCTCCACACAGACCGCGGATGGCCACGACATGGACCACTACGCTGACGACCTGGCCGCGGTTACGGCTCATCTCAACCTGAAAGACGCTATCCATGTCGGCCATTCGACCGGCGGCGGTGAGGTAGTGCATTATCTGGCGCGCCATGGAGAAAGCCGGGTAAGCAAGGCAGCGCTGATCAGCGCGGTGCCACCGCTGATGCTGAAGACGGCGGCCAACCCGCTTGGCCTTCCCAAAGAGGTGTTTGACGGTTTGCAGGCGCAACTCGCCGCCAATCGATCGCAGTTCTATCGCGACGTGGCAGCTGGGCCCTTCTACGGCTTCAACCGGCCGGGTGTGAAAGCCTCAGAGGCCGTCATCCAGAACTGGTGGCGCCAGGGCATGATGGGGGGCGCCAAGGCGCATTATGACGGCATTGTTGCCTTCTCCCAGACTGATTTCACGGAAGATCTCAGGAAGATCACCGTTCCGGTCCTGGTGATCCATAGCGAAGACGACCAGATCGTTCCCTATGCCGCCGCCGGGCCGCTGTCGGCGAAGTTGCTGAAGAACGGAACGCTGAAGACCTACAAGGATTTCCCGCACGGCATGCCCACTACGCAAGCGGAAACGATCAATGCCGATCTGTTGGCGTTCCTGAAGCGCTGAAGACGTTTCGTTGCCTGCCAGACCGATTCGCGGGCGGCATTCGAGCGCGGAGACTGCCGCGGTTGTGCCGGATTACCGGCGGGGAAGATCGAGCAGCACCACGTCCGAGCGCTCCTGCACCCGCTCCAGGACAACTTCATGACCGTCCGGAGAGATGTCGAAGTCGCGGACGTCGAAGTCCGGCGAGAGGTGGGTTAGCTGCCGCTCGGCGCCGGTCTCCATGTCGATCTGCCACAGATCTTTATGCTGAATCTCTCCCCGCAGAAGCACGAGCGCCCGTCCTCCAGGCAGGAAGGCCAGATGCCGGGCCCCACGGGTCAGGGTGAGGGCCGGCAGGATATGCGGCGCGGCCTGATCCGTAACCGCCTTCACAGAAAATGTCGTACCGATATCGGGTCCTGAATACACCAGGAGTCGGCCGTCGGGAGCCCACGCGGGATCGACCGAGTACTCCCGGACGAAGGGAACGGGAGCGTGGCCGTCGATCGGCACGCGGAAGAGATGGGTGACGCCGTGATCGTCGGCTGCCGAGGTGATCGACTGGCCGTCGGGAGCCCACGCTGGAGCGCCTTCGAGATCAAGCGAGTCGGAAATGATCCGCGCATTGGTGCCGTCGGCCTGCATCACGTACAGGAAGGCCTGCCCATGTTGCCGGATGGAAAATGCGATACGCTGTCCATCCGCGGCAATGGCCGGACCGCCGAAGATCTGCGCTCCCGGTCCACTCCACAGCTCGGTGGCAGCTCCGTTGGCAAGCTTCCAGATGCTCTCGCCCGCCGCGGCCGCAGAAACATACAGAAGATAATTTGGGCCCAGCCGTGGAGAGAACCCGGTGCTGGTCGTCAGCGGGATTTGAGCGGCCGCCGATCTCTCCGCGGGTGAACTGTCCTCCGAATCGTCGAGCCGCAGGCGCCAGAGTGTTCTCCGCGGGCTTGCGAGCGTGGCAACCAGACGGCGGCCGTCCGCGCTGGCCGCGAGCGAAGTGTACCGGTCAAGGCCGGTGGTAAGCCGGTGAGGGATGCGGCGCTCAACGTCCATGCTGTAAAGCCACGGCCCCGACCCATCCGGATCGCTGGCGAGGTACATCAGCGTTCGCCGGTTTAACAGGACCGGATGGCTGACACGCGCATTGTGCGAGGTGATCCGCTGCGGAGGTCCTCCGGCCGGACGGATGCGCCAGATGTCCAATTTGTCCGGGAGGGTGCCTTGGACGAAGTAAATGTACGCCGCGTCGGGAGCCCACAACGGAAAGTGACTGTGGAGTCCGGTAGGCGCGGTAAAGATGGGCCGAGCATCCGGCTGCGGGCTGCCGTTGGAGACAAACAGCGGGTCCCCGGGCCCCGGTGTGTGGTACGCAAGCCGGGAGCCGTCATTCGACCAGTCGAACTCCGCCACTCCTTCAAGGTATGGCCTCGGTTCGCCGCCCAGTGTAGGCACCGCCCAGACGCCAATATCGCCGCTGCTCGAGCCGTTTTGCCTGCGGGCCCAGAAGGTTACGAAAGAGCCATCGGGCGAGAACGCAAGGTTTCGGACGGATGGATTCGCCATCTCCGGAGCGCCTCCGCGGGTTAGGTTGTGAAACACACCCGAACCGACCTGCGTTACCCACACATCCACGGGACCGTCGCGATCCGATAGAAAAGCGATGAAATGGCCGTCCCGCGATATTGCGGCGGCCTGCTCCAATCCGTCGAAGTCCGTGACGGTCTGAAAGCGCGCGTCCGCAATCGGATTTCGCCAGAAGCGCTCCGTCGTCTGGAGCCAGAGGCTGACGGCAATCGCCAAAGCGGCCGCCACGGCTGCGAGCGGCAAGAGGAACTTCCATAGCGCCGACCGCCGCAGTCGCGCGGGAGGGTTGGGCGGCAGGAGCTGGTTCCCATTCTCCTGCCCCGTTCTCTCCTGTCCCGTTCGAAGATTCCGCCCGAGCATCCACGCGTCCAGATCGGCCCGCGATGCATAGACCGAACCCATCCTGTCATGCAGGTGCCGGTGGACCGGCATTCCCTCCCGCTTTTCCCAGCGCTGGACCGTGGTCACATCCCGCCTGAGATAAGACGCGATCTCCTTCCACGAATCCAGCCGGTCTTCGGGCTGCTTCTCGGACGGAGGTGTGCTGAGGGATAGGTCGCCCATTGCGCTCTCCTGGATTGCGCTCGCAGGGTTGGTCTGCAGCCGTGACGAAACCGGGAACCCAAATTGTACCTTCGGCGGCTCCTGAAGGCACGGCAAAAGACGGTATTCGACGGCAAACCGGGTAAAGGACTCAATTCTGCACCTTGCTGCTTGAACGAACCCTTCACCGCGTTCGATTGTGGCTGTGCGTCTCAACCTGAATTTCAAACTGGAGGGTTTTACATGAAAAGCAACACCTTAACTTCGGCAGTACGCGCGCTCTCACTGCTGTTCCTGGCTTCAGCCACCTGCGCTTTGGCGCAGGAGCGCAGCCCCGTGCACTTCGGCGGCCTGATCAACGATTATTCACCGCTAAGTGCGACCGTCAAAGGCAGCCCATGGGAGATGCATGGTCAATGGTCCATG
>DASRRO010000068.1:0-1938 GCA_035656855.1 Acidobacteriaceae bacterium
TCGCCGAAGGGCTGGTGTGGTTTCACGATCGCTGGTTTCTGTACTACGGCTGCGCGGACTCGCGGGTTGGGGTAGCGATGAGTCCGACTGCTTCAGCCCGATAGAATTGCAGAATATGCAATCACTGGAAGGGAAGACCGCGCTGGTGACGGGCGCGGCAAAGCGAATTGGCCGCAGCCTGGCTTTGGCGCTGGCGCGGGCCGGCGCAGATGTGGCGATCACCTATCGAAGCTCGGGCGCGGAGGCGCAGGCTACCGTCGAGGCGATCAAAGCTTCCGGCGTGCGGGCCGCGGCGGTGCACTGCGATGTCAGCGATGTGGCCTGCGTCGAGCGCGCTGTGGACTCGGCGATTCGCGAACTGGGCAGGATTGATCTGCTGGTGAACAACGCGGGCATGTTTGAGACGCTTCCGCTGGAATCGATCAACGCGGAGCAGTGGGATGCAATGCAGAACACGAATACGCGGGGACCCTTCCTGGTGGCGCGCGCGGCGCATGCGGAGCTGAAGCAGCGCCGCGGCCGCATCGTGAACATCGGATCGCTGGGAGGGATGCATCCTTGGGCGACGCATGGGCACTACTGCGTGTCGAAGGCTGCGCTGCACATGCTGACGAAGACCATGGCCAAGGCGTGGGCCCCGGAGATCAGCGTGAACTGTGTGGCTCCGGGAATGATCGTGAATGGTGAGGTCGATCCGGGATACGAGCAGTTTGCGGAGAAGACGCCGATGCGCCGCAACGGGACGCCCGATGATGTCGCAGCGGCGGTACTCTTTTTCGCGACCGGACCTCACTTCATCACCGGACAGGTGCTGAGCGTGGACGGCGGGCTTGGATTGTGAGCTCGAAATAGTTGAAGTAGTACTTCAAGGAAGGCGAGAGGCGATCTCGGTCGCAGCCGAGCCCGCGATCCGGAGCTTCTGTTGCTTTCGCTTGCGCCAGTGGCTGAGGGAAATCATACGTCGGAGAGCCGAAGGTCGGGCGATACAGGCGCGCACCAGCGTCGGCGATTCCCAAGGCACATCGTGATAGGCGCTGCGGATCAGCGGGCTTGTGGGATCGCGGTTCCACTCCTGCGGGAAAAGGGCGATTGTCTCTGCATTCGTCACGGCCGGGCGGGGGCGGACAGGAAGGCCGGTGACGGCGGCAAATGCGGCGGCCGGAAGGTCGTGGCCCGGGCCGAGAGCGAGATGCGGAATCTGCGTGGCGCGACTGTTCATTTCGAGCAGCCAGGCCATGCCGGTCTGCTCTTCCAGGATGAAATCGAGTCCGTAAAAGCCCGAGAGGTTGAGCCGGGAGGCAAGTATCTCCGCGGTGCGATCCATCGTGGCGTTTTGAATGCGCCGCAGGACGGTAGAGGGACCGAGTTCGTATCCGATGGCGACGACCTGCATGCTGAGGCTTGCGAGCACCCGGCCCCGCCAGCAGAAGATGGCGCTGTTGACATCGCCGCCAGCGACCGCATGCTGCACGCTGAGGGGGTGGCGCTGCCGATGTATGAACTCTTCCACGAGCGTCGAATCGTCGTTGAGCGCCATGCGCTTGACGGCACGGACCGGGCCGGGCGGCGCGTCCAGAGCGCGGCGGGCAGCGTCCGCTTCCTCATAGGTGTGGACCAGACGCACGCCGGTGCCGCCGAATGTGCCGTCGGCCTTGATGTAGGCGGGAAAGCCGTTCACGTTCAGCCATGCTCGCAGATCGGCGGATGTGGCAATAGGGGCGGTGGCAGGTACGGCGGCTCCGCCGTCTGCGGCGGCTTTCAGAACATAAGCGCGCTGGGTGAGCCGTTTCAGGTTTGCCGCAGGCCCCAGGGACTGTTCGATGGCGCTGAGAACAGGACCCAGGTGCGGTGTTACCTGGGCACGTTCTGCAAGCTGCTGCAGGTCGATAGTAGCGGGCTCGTCGCAGGGAACGATGAGGTCCGGGCCGGCGGCGAGGA
>DASRRO010000069.1:0-103852 GCA_035656855.1 Acidobacteriaceae bacterium
GCCCTCGTCATTCGGCAATATCGCTCCGAACTCGCCGAAGTAAATTCGGGTGGCGGCCTGGACGTGAAGCGACTTGGCGGGTTTAGTCTGAGCACGGCCACGTCAACGAGGCGCCGCGAGGGTTGGCGGGATTGAAGAGATACCGGGTGTGAGAAAGTTACGGTTCTCAGGCTCCGGCGGCGTACACGCCCTGTACACTCCTGCTGCAAGTCTGGCAGGTCTCGCTTATTTGTTGCTTTGCAGAATGAGTAAGTTGCTGATTCTACAGGCGCCATTAAGGTTTTCAGAATACCAAGCCCGGGTGGATTTACTGCCAATGCAGATGGCGCAAAGGTCGTGCGGAATCATGCGGAACGCGGAGGTACCGTGACCGAAGGTACTTGACAAGATTTCCACAGAGCCGGGCATTTTGCCATGAGCGACCAGTCAGTGGCCCTGGAGCCACTGAGCATAGGGGTAAAGGAGGAGAAAGACGACGAGGGCGAGGGCGAGGATGTCGGCGTAAAGGAGGAGGAGGACGCCGCCATGGTAGAAACTCCAGCGGCGCCGGAGGCACCGGATGGTCTCCCAGGTGCCCCAGCCGGTCAGCAAGGTGGGTACGAGCAGCAGCGGTGAAGGGCGGATGTCGGGAAACCCGCCCAGGACGAGAGCGAGGACGACGCTGCCGATGACGAGCACGGTTCCCCGGATGAGGGAGCGGGCTCGTATATTGAAGACGGCGTACTGCATGGACGCGGAGAGCAACATGACTAATGTACCGAATTCGGGAGTGTCCTCGACGGCCGGCGGTGGCGCGGGCGACAAAGGCACGGGCCCGATGGGCAGGGTTGCAGCCGGCACGGTGCGGGCGCGGGATGTGGAGGGCGCAGGCGCCAAGCGGGAGCGGATTGTGAAGCGGGTGGCGCGGGAGCTGCGCGACGGGTTCTATGTGAACCTGGGCATCGGGCTGCCGACACTGATCGCGAACCACGTGCCGCCGGGGATTGAGGTGGTGCTGCAGTCGGAGAACGGGATGCTGGGCGTGGGTCCGTATCCGGTGGCGGGGGCGGAGGATCCGGACCTGATCAACGCGGGCAAGGAGACGGTGACGGCGCTGCCGGGAGCGTCGTTTTTCTCGAGCGCCGATTCCTTCGCAATGATCCGGGGGGGGCATGTGGATCTCAGTGTGCTGGGGGCGATGGAGGTGGACGAGGAGGGCACGCTGGCCAACTGGATGATCCCAGGAAAGATGGTGAAGGGGATGGGCGGGGCGATGGATCTGGTGGCGAGCGCGCGGCGGGTAATTGTGGCGATGGAGCACACAACGAAAGAGGGCGCGCCGAAGATCCTGAAGAGATGCACGCTGCCGCTGACCGGGGTGCGGGTGGTGGAGACGATCGCGACGGAGCTGGCCTGGATCAAGGTGACGCCGGAGGGGCTGGTGCTGGAGGAGATCGCGCCGGGTGCGACGGTGGAGGACGTGCAGCGGGTGACGGAGCCGCGGCTAAAGGTGAGTGCGGGGTTGAAGGAGATGGCGGGGTAGGAGGTGCGGGCGACATGGAACGGGCCGGCGGAACGGATCCAGGGAGAACAGGCGCGAAGACGTCAGGAGAGGGCAGCGGGGGCGGCAATCTGGGCAAGCGCACAGCTGTAGCAACTTATGCTTCACCCCAGGATGCTCTCAAAGAGATCGAGGGCGCATTCGATTACTGGAGCGGCCAGGTCTCGTCAACCAGCCTGCAGATGTGCTACGCCCTTATCGCAGCTAACTGGTTAATGTTCGGATCGATCGGCAAGATCCTGAGCTATAAAAGCGCCACATGGTCCCTGATTACAGTGCTGGCGAGCATCGCGTTCAATATGGTCACGGCCTATATCCTCGCCGAGTGGCTCAGGAATCGGTTTGGATACGCGGAGAACAATCGAGCCCGATGGCAAAAAGAGTTCGATGCTGAGAAAGATAAGGCAGGTGTGTGGCCTTACACCAGAAAGATAGAACTGGCGAGCATCGTCATTCGCGCCGTGCGTGCATTCCTGCCGCTTGTGGGTGGAGTGTTATTGATCATCGCGGCAGTTATGGAACAAACCCACCATTGAGCACCGGGAGATTCACCGGAGCTGACACAAAGCATCGATTATGGGGTATTTCCGCAAGCTGTGAAGTCGAGTTCTGTACGAACTCCGATATTTGAGGACTTCCGCACCCTGGCTGCGCCGACGGCGGGCGCAACCAGAATGGGGCACCCGGTGTCGTGCCGGGCGGTGGGCTGGACTGGTTCTCAGGCGGGCGTTGGTTCCGCGCCGAAGCCGGCGAGCAGGACTGTGGATGCAAACAGCAGCGTGTCGAAGACGTAGTTGAGGCCTTCGACGGCGAGCCCTGGAGAGTGGGAGTCGTGCACGAGGATGGGCACGTAGAAAAGGACAATGACCAGCAAGAGGACGAGGCCGAGCCCGGCGGAGGCGATGCGAATTGTGGGACGGAAGAGCAGGCCAATGGCGCCGAGGAGCAGGGCGATGCCGACGAGGCAGGCCCAGAGCGTGGGCGCGGGGATCCAGGCGGGGGTTGGCTTTTCGAGGGGGACGCCGATGACGAAGTGGGGAAAGAGGAAGTGCTCGATGGCATAGAAGACGAGGATCGCGGCGAGGAGGGTGCGGAAGATGCGGACGAGTGCCTGTCCCGCCGCATGACCGCGCGGCCAAAGACTGCCGGAGAGGACCAGGGCACCGGAGGCGAAGGCGGTCTCGCGGACGGTGAGGGTCCAGAAGATGTGGTCGTGGAGGTGGCGCGGCAGGCTGGGCAGGTCGATGGTGACAACGACGAGCAGGAAGAAAAGGGCGAGCAGGGCGGCGGCACTGCGCACACAGCGCCAGACGATGAAACTGAGGGCGGCGGCGAGAAGGCAAGTGCCGAAGAAGTATGTCCAGAAGAGAGGCGCGGGGAGCCAGTGGGGCACGATGGGGGCAAGATCGCGGGCGGCGGTGAAGTGCTCGGCGGAAAACGCAGCGAGCGCACTGGCTTCGAACGCGGGGCCGAGGGTGATCAACTTACCGGCTCCGCCAGCGGTGCGGAAACGCGGGCGGGCGAGGATGAGTCCTGCGACCAGAGCGGCGACGCCCGCCGCGATCATGCCGCCGACTTCTAAGGTCATAGCCTTCTCCTGCGATCAGAGTTCTGAAAGGCTGAGTCGGAACATTCTATCGAGAGGCCTCAGGGAATGACAGGACCAGCGGTTCATGGACGCGGCGGAAAGTGGATATGCTGTGTGACGGGGCGGCGGTTCTGAATCCTGCCCGGCAGTTGCGAGGGGATCGATGGCTGAGTCAGAGGGCGGCATTGGTAATGTGACACCGAACGCGGCGCTGGTGCAGATGGCGATGGCGTATTCCCGCAGCCGTGTGCTTTGCGCGGCGGCACGGCTGGGGGTGGCTGATGCGCTGGGCGAAGAGGCGTGCAGTGTGGATGAAGTGGCCGCAGTGTGTGGAGCGGATGCCGATGCTCTGTATCGACTGCTGCGGGCGCTGGCCAGCATTGGCGTGACGGAGGAGGCGACGCCTCGACATTTTCGGCTGACTGCGCTGGGTCGTCCACTGCGGAAGGACGTGGAGCCATCCGCATGGCCGGCCGTTGTTTTCTGGGCAGATCTGCTGGCCGACGAGTGGTCGCTGCTGACCGACTGCATCCGCACGGGCAAGCCGGCATCGCAGGTGCGCGATCCGAAAGTGCCGTCGCGCTGGGCACAGGATCCGGGGGCGGGCTCGATTTTTCGCGCGGTGATGGGAACGGCGCCGGCGGAGGATTACGCTCCGATTGCGAAGGCGTGGGATTTTTCCCACGCAAAGGTGGTCGCTGATTTGGGCGGAGGCGGAGGATCCCTGATCCTGGCCGTACTGGAGCTGCACCCCGGCGTTCAGGGGATGCTGGTCGATCTGGAGCCCAGCATCGAGGCAGCGAAGGCGCGCTTTAAGGAGGAGAGAGTTGCGTCCCGATGCAAACTCATTGTGGCGGATCTGATGCAGGCGGTTCCGGGCGGCGCCGATGTGTACATGCTGAAGCATGTTCTGCACGGGCGGCGGGATGCGGAGGCGATCGCGATTCTGAGGAACTGCCTCGCGGTCATGCCGGAGAACGGGGCGCTGTTGATCATCGAATTTATCCTGCCGCCGTTGGTCTCGCAGGCCGATCCGCATCTGGAAGGACATCTGATGAGCGATCTCAACATGCTGGCGGTGACGGGCGGCCGTGAGCGCAGTGAGAGTGAATGGAGGACGCTTCTGGAGGCAGCGGGCTTTCACCTGACCGGCGTATATCCGGTTGGAAGTGATGTGGGCATCGTCGAGGCCAGGCCGGGGAAACGCGGATGAGAAAATTGTTCTGTGAAGCGCGGTTGTCTGTTCCCTTCCCTTCTGATCTGGATTTTGGTCCTGGGGTCGCCATCGGTGGCTGCGGCTCTGTCGAACATGCGGGGTTCCGGCACAGGGGCCATGCATCTGCGACGGCATCCGACGGTGGCGCTGACCTTCGATGATCTGCCGGCGGCCGGGGGGCTGCCGGAGGGCGTGACGCGGGCGGAGATTCTGAGGCGGCTCGCCGATGAGCTCAGAGCCGGGCACCTGAAGGGTGTGTACGGATTCGTGAACGCCGTGGACCTGGACGGTGATCCTGACACCGAGGATGCGCTGCGGGTGTGGATCGGGGCGGGGATGAATATCGGGAACCACACCTGGTCACACCCGTCGCTGAACGACATCGCGGCGCCGGCATTCGAGCGCGAGATTGCAGTCGACGAACCGGCCCTGCGCGAATATGCCGCGGGGCGGGACTGGCACTGGTTCCGCTATCCGAATCTGGAGGAGGGGAACACGCTGGCAAAGCGTGACAGAGTTCGCGGGTGGCTTCACGATCACGGTTATCGGATCGCCGAGGTGACGCTGACGAGCCAGGATGACGACTGGAGCGATCCATATAACCGCTGCCTGGCGAAGGGCGATGCCGCGGGGATCGCGTGGCTGCGGCAGAGCTATCTGGAGACTGCGACGGAGTTTCTTCGGCTGGGGCGGCAAGAGGAAGAGATCGCCTTTGGGCATGAGATTCCGAATGTGCTGTTGCTGCACGCGACGGACTTCACCACGCTGATGCTGCCTGATCTGCTGCATCTGCTGCGTCAGGAGGGGTTCCACTTTGCCCCGCTGGCGAGGGTGGAGCGCAACCGGGCCTACGCACTGGATCCACACGCCGGGCTGGCGGAGGGCGGCCCTTTTCCGAACCTGTTCATGAACTCGCGGCACCTGAAGTATCCGGCATTCGAAGCGGAGCCGGTGAGCGAGCTCGATGCGGTGTGCCGGTAGCTGGAACTTTCGCGGACCGAACCGCCGCTGTACAGTGAGGAAGAGATCGGGGGTATGGTGGAGATTCCAGGCCATCCCTTCCCGCGCAAGTGGGCCTGTTTCCGTTTTCGAGCCGGAACAACACGCGATGGTGTTTGCGCCATCTGAACCGGCGATACCCTACTCAACCAAGGAGCGACAATGGCGGACCAGAAAGCGCAGCAGCAGGAGAAGGCAGTGAAGGAACTGATCGACGCGCTGAATGAGGATTTGGCGCGCGAATATCAGGCGATCATCGCGTACACGGTGTACAGCAACGTACTGTCAGGGGCGCAGTGGATGAACATCGCCGCCGAGCTGAAAGTGCATGCGAGCGAAGAGCTTCAGCACGCGATGATTCTCGCCGATCAGATTGACTATCTGGGCGGGATGCCGACGGCCACGCCGAAGCCGGTGAAGCTGTCGAAGAAGGCGGAAGATATGCTCCGGTTCGATCTGGACAACGAGACGGAGACGATCCGGAATTACCGGCAGCGGGTGAAGCAGGCCGAAGCGGTGGGTCACTATGCGCTGGCGGAACAGATCCGGCAAGTGATTACACAGGAGCAGGATCACCAGCACTCGCTGGCGACGGCTTTAGGGATCGAAGTGCCGAAGGTGCTGGACCAGGGAGCCTAGGCTGCAGCAGGCGCTGGATGCGCCAGCCTCCCCCTTCCAGGCGAGAGGCTGACGCCAGCCGGGTTACAGGGTTAGAACCGAATGCCTACGGTGACCGGGATCAGACCTTCGGTGCCTTCGCCGTTGGTCGAGGACGTGGGCTTCGGGGAATCCACCCAGACGTACCGCGCTTCAGCAAACAGCTTGGCGTTGCTGTCGCGGCCAAAGGCTTTCCAGTACCCACCGAGGCCGATATCAAAGGCGCCCTGGGTGCTGGAGAAACTGGCCACAGTCACCGGAGCATATCCGTAATAGCAGAAGTAGTAGCACTGCTGCACGGATTGCAGATCGGTGAAGTTCGTCACCTTGCGCGAGAATCCACCGCCACCCGTCACATAGGCACCGGTCTTTTTGCTTGTATAGAAGTAGTAGATCGGGTCAAACAGGAAGAGGTGGGTGTTGATGTTGCCGCCCTGCGCACCGATCGCAGCAATGGTCGCACCGGGAATCTTGTTGCGGTCGAACTGGTATTCGAAGACGACGCCGAATTTCTTGTTGAAGTTCCAGCCGCCGCCAAAGTCAAGATTGTAACCCCAGGTGTCGTAGCCGCTTGTATCGTTACCGATGGGGCCGGTAAAGCCGCCACCCGCAACGATCGCGATATGGCTGGCGCGGCTTTCATAGTTGGGGTAGCGGGGGCTGTTGTTGCGGCCGCCGCCGTACTGCGGAGACCCGTTCGCCGCCGCCAGAGAGAAGTGATAGGGAGTCGGGGATCCGCCCAGCAGATCGTCGGTGCTGAGAGACGCCTGCAAGGTGACGGAGCTGGAAGAGCTCTGCGCATCCGTCGCGAGATTTGAAGTTGCAGCGGTCTGAGCAGCGACAGGCAGAGTGCAGCTGACGGCTACAGCGGATGCAACAACCAACAGGCGCCGCAGAAGCGGGCAATTCCGATCAGAGTTCGCGACCATTTTAAGAACACCTCAGAGTCGTTGAAAGTACGAAGCCGGAAATGGCAGGCGTTACGCCTGCCCGCAGATATTGGACACGGAATTTCGTCCTAAGTTGCACAGTAAGATGCTTTTTCGCAACGGGAAAGCCGCATTCGAGTCCCGAAGCCCACAGGCAGGCCCGGCCGGCAACCACCGAAAGGACCAGGCCCCGGCAGGACCCGGCCCACTTCGGCATTTTACCCCTGGATATCGAACTGCTCCGGCGGGAGCGCCGGATCGCTCTTGACCATGATCGTTTTGCCGATCATCTCCTCGAGCTCGTTCAACCACTTCGCATTGCCGGCCTTGAGGACTTTCACGACGTCCGGATGCACCCGCAGCAGGACGTCGTTCCTCTCGAGGTGACGCATCATTTTGCGCAATTCGATGTAGATTTCGTTGGCCACCGTCGCCGGGCTCTTCACCATGCCGGTTCCGGTGCACACGGGACAAGGCACGCTCAGGGTCCGTTCCAGGGACTGCTTGACGCGCTTACGGGTGATCGCCACCAGCCCGAAGTCATTAAACTGCAGCACTTTAGAAGGCGCACGATCGGCTTTCAGCGCGTCTTCGAGCGCCTGGGTCACCTTCTGCCGGTTGCGCCGCTCGTCCATGTCGATGAAGTCGATCACGATGATGCCGCCCAGGTCGCGCAGGCGAATCTGCCGCACGATTTCCGGGATGGCATCGAGGTTCGTCTTCAGAATCGTGTCCTCGAGGCGCGCCGTCTTGCCCACGTACTTACCGGTATTGATGTCGATGGCTACCAGGGCTTCGGTCTGATTGATCACGATCGAGCCGCCCGACTTGAGCCAAACCTTCGACTTGAGCGCTTTGCTGATCTCTTCCTGGATGCCGAACTGCTCGAACAGCGGCGTCTCCTTGGTGTAGAGCTTCACGCGGCGCACCAGCGAGGGCTGGAAGCGGTTGAGGAAGCGAACAATGCGCTCGTACTCCGACTCGCTGTCGACCCAGATGGTGGAGAAGTTGTCGCTGACCTGATCGCGCAGAATGCGCTCGATCAGATTGAGGTCGTGATAGATGAGCGCAGGGGATTTTGCTGTCTCCGAGCGCTGCTTGATCTCGCTCCACAGATTGATGAGGAAGCGAAGATCGGCACGGAGATCCTCTTCGCTGGCGCTCTCGGCGGCGGTCCGCACGATAAAGCCGCCGGAAGCGGTGCCCCTCTCGCTGACGAGAATCCGCTTCAGCCGCTGGCGCTCCTCATCGGAGTCGATCTTGCGCGAGACGCCCACATGGTTCACGGTCGGCATGAAGACCAGGAAGCGTCCTGGCAGCGCGATGTGGCTGGTGATGCGCGCGCCTTTGCGAGCAATCGGCTCCTTGGCAATCTGCACCAGGATTTCCTGCCCCGGCTTCAGCAGCTCGCTGATGATGGGCAGATTCGAAGTCTGCATGTTAGGCCGGCGACCTCCGCCGTGGCGGCGGCCCGGCTGCTGGCGTCCGCGTCCTCCGCGGCGGCCAAAGCGTCGATCCTCACGGCGTGCCGGAGTTTCGGCGGTTGCGGCCGGCTCCTCCGCGGTCTCTTCTCCGGATTCCTCGGCTTCATCTTCGCCGACGTCGTCGCCCTCAAACTCGGATTCTTCCGTCTCGGCAAAGCCGGTCTGGAAGTCGTCCGTCTCTTCCTCTTCGCCTTCGCCGTCCTCGGCCGGCGTGGAGTAGCCGAGCCGCCTCTCCACGTGCTCGTCGCGGACAGCATCCTCAATGGTCGCCGCCTGGTCGAGCGTCTCCTCTTCCATCTCATCGCTCAGGTGCTCGTCGTGCTGGCCGGGAATCGGCTCGAAGTCGTACTCGTCTTCGTCGATCGTCTCCTCTTCCAGAACGCCCACGCCGGGCGCATAGCCGAAGAGCTGCCGCACCACTTCGCTCTCCGGCGAAGGGTCGCCCACCGCGGGCACTTCGGCCGCGGACTCCTCGGATACCGCTGCCTGCTCCAATTTTTCGCGCTCAGGCTGCGGCTGGGCGGGTTCGGGAGTCTGCTCCTCCTCTTCGATCTCAACTTCTTCTGCCGCGGGGGTGGAAAAGCGGAACTCGCTGCGCGGCGTCTCCACGCGATGCGATGCCGAAGCTTCGTCCGGCTCGTATTCGTGTACCTCCTCGACGGTCTCGACAGTCTCCACCAGCGGCTCAGCCACCGGGGGCAGACCCATTTCCAGGGCCGGCACGTCCAACTCTGAAACGGGCGCGAGAGCCTCGGGTGCCTGCGCGGCCGGAGTGGGCGCCTCGCCTGCCGTTGATGATTCGTGTTGGGGGCTTTCCGGCTCGGCAACCGGCGCCGCACTGGCCACCGGCTCGGCTCCCCGGCGACGCCGCGAAAGGGTCTCGCCCGGCAATACCGCTCCGCCGTCCCACCCAGTCGGCACCTCCACCAGTGTCGAGGGCCGGGAAGATCCCCGGCTTACGGGCGCGGAGCCACGCCCCGACGGTCCGTTGCCCGACGGCCGCGAATCCGACGGCCGCCCGCCGTACTTCGACAGCGACTCTCCCGGCAGAACGATGGGGAGGTTTTGTGCCGGGATACCGCCGGGCGCGCCGCGCTCCGGGCGCGAAACCGGCTCGGCACTGATGGCCTCTTCGACAATCTCAGGCGATTCCAGTTTGTTGTGGGTCTGGGTGCGCTGCTCGGAGCGGCCCTCACCGCGGTCACCCCGCTCGCCGCGGTCTCCGCGTCCGCGGAAGCCGCGTCCCCGGCGCCCTCTCCAGCGGCGCCCCCCGGCTTCTCCGCCTTCGTCGCGGACCGGTGAGCGCTCCTGCCGCGGTGCATCCCCGGCGGCGGCGGACAGCTCCGCCTCCGGTTCCTGGGCCCGTCCGCGAGGTTCGCGCGCTTCCCGGCTCTCACGCCCGCCACCTTCACGCCCGCCGCCCTCGCGTCCGCCCCCTTCGCGGCCCTCGCGACTCGGCTTGCGTTCGCGGCCATTGCCGCCGTCGACGCGCTCGTATTCTTCTGACTCTTCCTGCTCTTCCAGAAAATCGGTGACGTACAGGAAGGCGTCGCGCTCCAGGCCTACGTCGACAAATGCCGACTGCATGCCGGGTAGCACGCGCGTGACACGCCCGTTGTAAATGGATCCGGCTAAGGTGTATTCGTTTTCGCGCTCGTAGTAGATCTCTGCGAGCTGATCGTCTTCAAGAATCGCCAGCCGCGTCTCATGCGGCGTGCTCGATATGCAAATTTCTTTTGCCATTCTGCCTCAAATCGCCAGGGCAGACGGCACGGGATTACCGGAAAGGATCGGAGATGCAGGACGACGGACCGGTATCGGTCGCGCGCAAACGCCAGCCGCCCGCACGAGGACTGTCTGGGAACCGTCCAGGGGGGGAGACCGGTGAAAGTGTGCTGAGGATAATCATGTCTACCGGAAAGTCGTCCGCGTGTCGAGAGTTTGTGACCGCTCCTGCCGATCGCTCTGGCGGGGTCGTTGCCCATCTCTTCACGCTCATTCCTGATCCTGCCCGGCCCGTGTCCAAATCCCTGGCCGGTTATTCAAATTCGTGAAACTCAAACTGCGCCCGCCCTGCGGGCCCCACTATGCAAACCTGTCTGCCGCTTAATTCACAAACCGGCTCATCCGGACGTTCATTACCATGCCGAGAGCCAGGAACGTGAACAAAACCGAGGATCCCCCATAACTCATCAGCGGCAAGGGAATTCCGGTTACAGGCATCAACCCCAGAACCATTCCGACGTTAACGGCGATCTGAAAGATCAGGACGGCCGCCACGCCCATTACCAGGAGCGACCCTGGCAGGTCCGCGGCTGTCTGAGCGTTTTGAATCAAACGCATCAGTATTAAGAAGTATAGCAGGAGCACGAGAATCGCGCCCACGAAGCCATGCTCCTCGCTGAATGCCGCGAAGATGAAATCCGTATAGGGAATGGGGAGAAAGTCCCCCTGGGTCTGGGTTCCCTGATTGGCGCCGCGGCCAAAAACGCCGCCATCCCCCACCGCAATCTTGGATTGCAGGATCTGATAGCCGGTTCCGCGCGGATCGGCGTCGGGATTCAGAAAGCTCGTCAGCCGCGCCTTCTGGTAGGGCTTCAGAATCTTCCCGCTCTTCCACACCACGCCTACGGAGAGGAGCACTACCAGTAACAGAATGCCGCCCCGCTTGAAGTCGATGCCACCCAGAAACAGACCGAGGAGGAGTACCGGCGTGTAGGTCAGCGCCGTTCCCAGGTCCGGCTGCTTGAGCACCAGCAGCATGGGGAGCGCCACCAGTCCGATCGCCTTGAAGATGTCCTGCCAGGTCATTTCCTTGCCCGACAGATTGGAGAAGTAGCGGGCCACCAGCACGATCAGCACCAGCTTCACCCATTCCGACGGCTGGAAGTGGGCGCCGCCGGGAAGCTTGATCCAGCGCTTGCCGCCGTTCACGCGGGTGCCCACCGCCAGTACGGTGATCAGGGCGAGCAGGCAAAAGCCATAGAGCCAGTAAATGATGCTCAGGAGCTTGTGATAGTCGATCACCGACATCACAAACATGGCTCCCAGTCCACCGAGGATCCAGAGGATCTGCATGCGCTGGAAGCCGTGAAACTTGGTGTGGAGGGTGGCGGAATAGATTTCGAAAACGCTGATGACCGACAACGCCAGCACAAAAGCCAGCAGCGTCCAGTCAAAATCGCGGAGGGAGAGAAAGCGGCGCATACACCTGCGGCCGGAGAGGCCTGTTCAAAAATACTCGCCTGTGAGCTTGCCCTGATTATCGCATCTCGCCTGGTGCAGGCGGCCCCCCGGGGCGTGCCTCTTTTGTGCGATCGGCTCTGCGTCCTCCGGGCCGCGACTCCCCCGAATCGGAACCGTTGCCGGAACCGGGCTCCTGCGGGCGCGCTGATAGAATCGGGACAACACCCGTGGCGCAAGCAGTCCTGTTGTCGTGCGCCATGCCGGCTCGCCGGGCGGTTAGCTCAGCTGGTTAGAGCGCCTGCCTTACAAGCAGGAGGTCGCAGGTTCGAGCCCTGCACTGCCCACCAAAGATTGATTCACTCCTGGATCTGTTCGGGTGAATCCAGTGTGCCCTTGCAGTTGAGTGAGCCAACTGGGGCGCCAGCCTGATTGGGCGCCAAGAGCGACTTCCGGCAGAGTCCTGACCGAATTCAGAGCCGTCTCGGGGATCCTGGGCGTTCAGGGTGCCGGTCGCCTGGTAGGAGTGGTCGAATCCTGGCTCAAAACGCTGTGCTTTTCCCCTTTGTCTTCCCAAGCTTCGACGGGCTCGAGGATCGGGTATCGTCTGCGTTATCCCGCTGCAACTAAAGGAGGATTGGGGGTAGCGCTTTTCCCCGGGTAACATTCAGCTGATCGTAACTCCGCGTGACCCCCAGGAAGCGCGAGAGACATTCTTTGCTGCGGTGATGTAGCGCAGCTCAAGCCAGGCTGAGAAGAAAATCGTGCCGACCCGTGTCAAGGCTCTCGTCGGGGTTGTCGTGGCTGGGGCTCTCGCGAGTCTTTCCGTCCTTCGCGGGCACGCGGCACAGCACTGGATTTACTTCTTCGTCTACCTCGGCATGATGCTTCTGAGCTCGGGCATGAAGGTAGCGATGCCAAAGAGTGAAGGGACCATGTCGGTCAATTTTCCCTTCATTTTCCTGGGAATCCTGCAGCTCTCTCCGCAACAGGCGATATTGCTCGCAGTCTGCAGCGTAATCGCGCAGTGCCGATTCAGGGTTGTCCAGTCGTTCAGCATCGTTCAGATCCTCTTTAATGTTGCGAACGTCACCGTCGCGACCGTTCTTGCCTGGTGGACCTTTGCCGGTGTCAACCGGATTCATCCGGAGGGTGCGCCGGTGCTGGCTCTGGCTGCGACCGTTTATTTTCTGGCGAACACGGTTCCGCTGGCTCTGGTGCTGGGCTGGGTATCGGACAGCTCCCCATTCAAGCTCTGGCGGCAGGAATTCCTGTGGTACCTGCCTTTCTATCTGGTGGGCGCCATCCTGGCAGTGCTGGCGAATTTTATCGGCATTCGGTTCGGCTGGCTGACTTCGCTGCTGTTGATCCCGATGGTCTACACGGTGTATCGGGCGTATTGCGCGCAGATGGCGACGGTGCGCGATCGCGAGCAGCATATCCGGGAGGTCGAGGCGCTGCACATGCGGACGATCGAGGGCCTTTCGATGGCCATCGAAGCCAAGGACGAGGGCACGCACGATCACCTGATGCGCGTGCGGGTCTATGTGGAGGAACTGGGCAGGATCATGAGGCTGGAGCCGTCGCTGATGCAGGCGCTGCGCACGGCGGCCTTTCTCCACGACATCGGCAAGTTAGCGGTTCCGGAGTACATCATCAACAAGCCCGGCAAACTGAGCCCGGAAGAGTTCGAAAAGATGAAGATTCACCCCGTGGTTGGAGCGGACATACTGGAGCGGGTGAAATTCCCGTATCCGGTGGTACCGATCGTGCGATCTCACCATGAGGCATGGGACGGGAGCGGCTATCCGGACGGCCTGCGAGGCGAAGAGATCCCGATTGGGGCGCGCATCCTGACGGCGGTCGATTGCTTCGATGCTCTCGCGTCCGAGCGTCCTTACCGCAAAGCGCTGCCTATTGAAGAGGCGATGGCGCTGATGAAAAGCAGGGCGGGAACGCAGTTCGATCCGGCAATCGTCCAGTTGCTGGAGATTCACTATCCGCAACTGGAGAAGCTGGCCCGCCAGCAAAGCGAAGAGATGGAGCCGCTGAAGACCGACCTGTTCATCGAGCGTGGCGCTGCTCCGGGGGCGGGATTCGAAGCGACTCAAACCAACGCAGCCGCAGGGCGGGGCGGGTTAGCGGCCGCTTCGACCGCCATGACGAGATGGGACCGGGATCTTGCCCTCCGTGAGCTGAGCGCCATCCTCGCTGACCGACGCGCCAGCACCAACCTGGGGGTTGGTGAACTTGGCGCCCTGATGTCCGGGTGGCTTCGACCGCTGATTGCCTGCGACTGCTTTGCCGTGTTCCGCAAGCAGGACCCCAGCGCGATTCTGGTTTATAAGGACGGTCCCGGCGCTTCAGCCTTCTCCGACGTTCCCCTCGCGTTGGGGATGGGTCTCTCCGGCTGGGTAGTGGAAAGCGGGAGGCCGATCGTGAACGGGAATCCGACCGTCGAAAAAAGCCTGCTGGCGACGGACGGTATGTTCACAGCAAGCAGCTCCGCCCTTTCGATCCCGCTCTTCGCTTCGGACCGCTCGGTCTTCGGCGCGCTGACCCTCTATTCCCGCGAGCCCGCGGCGTTTTCGAGGGAGCATCTCTTCCTGCTGCAGGCAGTCCAGCTGGAATTCACGCTCGCGGTGCAGGACGTGCTTTCCCGCGAGCCGGGAGTGGCGCACGAATCCGTCGAGCGCATCGGCGGTGCGCCGGTTCTGGCAGGGTCAGCGGCGTTATGAAGACGGCCATCACCGGCCTGCGCTGGCTGGGCAGAACATTTGCTATCGTGCTGCTGGTGATCGTCGGCTCGACGATCCTGGTACGCTTCGCGCCCGGCTATCTCAGCGATACTCGCGAAATGGATGGCCGATACGCGGCCGAGGCGCGCAGCGAACTCTCGGCGGAAGCCGCGCGCAGCCGTTCGATCCACCAGATGCTGCTGGATGAAATCAAAGAAGCCGCCCGCGGCGATTTCGGCACTTCCCGGCAGTTTGGTATTCCCGTCTCGGAGCTGATCAAGCCGCGCCTGGCGGTGAGTGGTGGTCTTCTTGCGCGGGGGATCGGTCTGGCATGGCTGGCAGCATTGTGTGCTGCCCTGCTTTCCAGTGCGGGCCGGAATCCGACGATGCTTCGACAGGCACCCGCCACTGTGCTGCTGGCCATTCCCACGGCTGCCCTGGCGACATTTTGTTTGCTTGCCGATTGCGGCGGGCCGGTGCTGGTAATGGCTCTGCTGCTGGCTGCGCGGGATTTCAAGTTCCTCGATCGCGCGCTGCGTACGGCATGGCGGGAACCTCATGTTTTGCAGGCGCGGGCTCAGGGAATTCGCACGAGGCGGCTGCTGGCGGCCTATATCGCACCCGCACTGGCACCGCAGCTCGGCGCGCTGGCTTCTCTGTCCGTGGTGACGGCCCTGAGCGCTCTGGTTCCCGTAGAAGTGATCTTTAACGTGCCAGGAGTGGGCCAACTGGCGTGGAACGCTGCTCTCAACCGGGACCTGCCGGTACTGCTGGCGGTGATGATGGTGATGGCTTTGGCGGTGACCTGCAGTGGAATGGCCACGCCGCGCGCGGCGGAGTGGGAAAGCGCATGAAGCTCCGCCATCCGATTTTGTGGTTGCTGACGGGGCTGATTGTGGCTGCATCGGTCGTCGTATCGATGCCGGGCGCGAGCTATGCCCGGCAGGACCGCGAAGCGACGCTGGCTCCCGCATCCGCGCGCCATCCGGCCGGCACAGATGCACTGGGCCGCGACCGGCTTGTGCGGGTCGCTGCCGCCTTCCTGCTCAGCCTTGCCGGCGCGGTTGCGGCCTCTGCGCTCACCACGGCGGCGGCCGCCGGAGTCGGAACGCTGGCTGCGTTCGGTCGCGCCTCCCTGGGATGGGGACTGATGGTGGTTTGCGATGTATTTCTCGCGCTGCCCTGGATGTTTCTACTGATGATGGTGCGGTCAGCACTCCCGCTGACCACGACACCCGCGCGATCGGCAACGCTCACGTTTCTGGTTCTGGCGGCATTGGGATGGCCCGCCAGCGCGCGAGCCATTTATCGCGGAGCTCTGCAGCTGAAAGCCTCGGACTGGATGCTCTATGCGCGTGCCGGGGGGGTGAACCAGATGGGGATGGTCCGGCACCTTCTGCCCGGCCTTATCCACCTGCTGCTGCCGCAGTTCCTGATCAGCATCCCCGCGTTTGTGATGGCGGAGGCGAATCTGGGGGCTCTTGGCCTTGGCGTGGGAGAGCCGCTGCCGTCGTGGGGAGGGATGCTGTTCGAGATGAACAATTCGCCGATGCTGATGCAGACGCGATGGGTCTACTTTCCCGTTGCCCTGCTGGTTATCGTCCTGCTTCTCCTCGAAGGAGCAGCCGTTGAAGCCTGATCGCATGTGCATTTCTCTGAGCGGCGTCCTGCTGGCTCTGGCCGCGCTTGCGCCGGTCGCATCCACCGCCACGGTCGCGGCGCAGGCGGCACCGCGCCAGCCGGGAGAGCTGGTGTGGACGATCGGCTACGATCCGAAAACCTTCGATCCGGCCAAGGTGGACGATGAGGAATCGGAAACGGTGCGGTATCTTACCGCCGGCGTCCTGCTGCGATTCAACCGCCTCACCCAGAAGATGGAACCGGAACTGGCACAAACCTGGAGTATATCTCCGGACGGAAAGACGCTCACCTTCTCCCTTCGTCCTGGTCTTGTGTTTTCCGACGGCAGCAGCCTGACCTCTCGCGATGCCGCCTGGTCGCTGCGCCGGGTTCTCTCTTCCGCGACAGCGGCGCCCGTGGCCGAGGAATTCGTCTCGCCTGCCGAGGTGACTGTGGACACGCCCAACGACAGAACCGTTGTCGTGCACCTCCCGAAGCGCGTGATCGCCATCGGCAAAGTCTTCGACGAGATCGCGATCGAGCCTGCCGGGCGCCCCTCCGAAGGACGCGTCACTTCCGGACCATTCGTGGTCGCCGACTATCGGCGCTCCCTCTACATTCGCCTGCGGCGCAATCCTCATTACGAGGGACGAGATGCGACCGGCAACGCGCTTCCCTACGCAACAGGTATACGACTGGACATTGAGGAGAACATGGAGCACCAGGTCAGGCTCCTGGAGCGGGGCGACTACGACCTGATCGACAGGCTACCCCCCGACTATTTCGAGCTTTTGCGGAAGAGGGCTCCTGCTTTGGTGCGGGACCTCGGGCCCTCTCTGAATACGGAGCAGATGTGGTTCAATCAGGCCCCTTCGTCTCCGTTGCCTGGGTGGGAGCGGGCCTGGTTTCAGAACCGAATGTTTCGCGTTGCGGTATCCCAGGCCATCCATCGCACCGATCTGGCCCGCATTGCGTATCTGGGTCATGCCACGCCAGCCTACTCGTTCATCTCCCCGGCAAATGCACTCTGGTACAACCACTCCCTCTCCGCTCCAAAAACGGACCTTGCTGCGGCGAAAGCCGGATTGGCAGCGGCAGGTTTCCGTCTTCGTGGATCTGTCCTCATGGACGGCGCCGACCACCCGGTGAAATTCTCGATCCTGACAAATTCGGGCGACGCGGCGCGAGAGAAGATGGCGACTCTCATCCAGCAGGATCTTGGGGCGCTCGGTATGCAGGTTACCGTTGTCACTCTGGATTTTCCCGCTCTCATTGAACGCCTGATGCACACCCAGGACTATGAAGCCTGTCTGCTCGGCATTGAAAATGTCGACCCCGAACCGAACGCCATGATGAATATCTGGCTGAGTTCCTCGCCGAATCACCAGTGGAGTCCCTCCGAGAAGACGCCGGCGACATCGTGGGAAGCGGAAATTGACCAACTCATGCGTCACCAGGCGGTCAGCGCGGTGGAGGCAGAACGGAAGAAGGATATCGATCGGGTGCAGCAAATCGTCGCCGAGCAGCAGCCCTTCGTCTATCTCGTGTACCCCAACGCGCTGGTTGCTTTCTCTCCCCGGCTGATGGGGGTGCAGCCCGCGGTTCTGGAGCCTTCGCTCACGTGGAACGTCGAACAGCTGCGCATGCAGGGGGCTCGATGAGCGAAGATGCTTTGCTGCGGGTTCACCTCTCTGCCGGATATTCCGAAAAGGCAACCCTTTCGGAGATCCGGTTCGAGTTACAGCAGGGGGAGATTCTCGGTCTGGTCGGTTCCAGCGGCGCGGGAAAGAGCACGCTGGTTCTCTCTCTGCTGGGGTTGTTGCCCTGGCGCGGCGGGCGCGTCTCCGGCGAAGTGCTGCTGCGGGATTGCGATCTGCTGAAGCTGTCTGAGAAGCACCTGCGGAGTCTCCGAGGCAGGGAGGTTGCGCTCATTCCGCAAAGCCCCATGACGGCCCTCAATGCAGCAGTCAGCCTCCGCAGCCATTTTGAGGAGGCATGGAAGGCGCATAAGAAGCACAGCCGGGCCGCGCTTGACGAACGGGTGCGGGAGTTGATGGCCGAGGTCCATCTGCCCGCCGACGCGGAATTTCTGCGCCGCCGGCCCCGTGAGATCAGCGTAGGGCAGGCCCAGCGCATTCTCATTGCCCTCGCGCTCCTGCATCGTCCTGCGCTGATCGTGGCCGATGAGCCAACCAGCGCTCTGGACCCAGTGACACAGTCCCAGATCATCGATTTGCTGAGAAACCTGAATCGCAGACACGGCGTGACCCTGCTCTATATCTCCCACGATCTGATCTCCGTCATTCAACTTTGCGACCGGGTGGCGGTTCTTCACGAAGGAACGATCGTTGAAAACCTGCCCGTGGGGCAACTCGAAGAGGCGCGGCACGCGGCGTCGCTGGCGCTGCTGCGCGCTCTGCCTGTTCCTCCGCGAACTCTGCTGCGCTTTCGGGACAACGCGATGGCAGACGAGTTACCACAGACACTTGATTACTCGGAGAGATAACTGAGGTCCGGCCTACTTACCACAACCCTGCCATTGCTCGAATCTCCGAACCGACATACTTTACGACATGTGAGGAGCGTGCATCCTTCACAGCCTCCCCAGAGGCGGATGCGGCTCACACAACCGAACCCCGATAAGTTACCTCGGTGATCAGGAGATCGTAAGCATGTCTCGTCCCAATGTTCGTCTGCCTATAGTTCTCGGTTCTCTCGCTGCTTTGGCGGCGACTGCGTTTGCATCCACGAACAGCAAGATTGCGCCCGATCTCGCGGCTTCCTCCTCGGGAACAGCTCAGCCCGTAATCATTCAGTACTACAACACGCCCTCTCCGCTGGAGACCGGGCTGCTTGGCCTCGTCGGTGGCCTGCTCAGGACTATTTTGAGCCCGATCAACGCTATCGTTGCCAACATCGCGCCGGCACGGCTGGGCACGATCGCCGCCGATCCGAACGTGAAATACATCTCGCCCGATCGCCTTCTCTCCGCGCGGGATGCCGGCACCATCACGACCGCTGAGTTCACCACCGAACCGATCAACGCACCGGCGGTCTGGCAAAAGGGCTACAAGGGGACGAACATCGGCGTCGCGGTGATTGACAGCGGCATCACGCCGGTGCCGGATCTCGGTCTCAACCCCGGTCTTCCCTCACTGAGCACGGTTACGAATCTGCTGGCGTCCTTAAGCGAGGTAGCGCCGGGTGCAACCGGCCGCATTGTGTATAGCCAGAACTTCGTACCCAACGAACACGACGCACTGGATCACTTCGGACATGGAACCCATGTCGCGGGGCTGATCGCCGGGAATGGCGCTTTGTCTTCGGGACCGCAGAACTTCCGCACTTTCACGGGCAGTGCGCCGAATGCAAACCTGATTAATCTTCGGGTTCTGGACGAGAATGGCGCGGGCAGCGATTCCGCGGTGATCGCCGCGATCGGGCAGGCTATCTCGCTTAAGAGCAAATACAACATACGGGTGATCAATCTCTCTCTGGGACGGCCCATCTATGAGAGCTATACGCTCGACCCACTTTGCCAGGCGGTCGAAAGCGCATGGAAAGCCGGCATCGTGGTGGTGGTTGCAGCGGGCAACGACGGCCGCGACCTGAATCTGAATCCTGAGGGATACGGAACAATCGACGCGCCGGGCAACGATCCATACGCTCTGACAGTGGGAGCTATGAACACGATGCAGACCCCGTCCATTCAGGACGACGTCATTGCCAGCTACAGTTCGAAGGGGCCGTCGTTCGTCGATCACGTTGTGAAGCCCGACGTTGTTGCGCCCGGCAATCTGGTCACGAGCCTGCAATATCCGCAGGATTCACTGGCTGTGAACAATCCGTCGTTCTTCACGCTGTATTCCTTCTATCGTGTCAATGGCGCGGAAGCACCCTCGGCGAATTACTTTCCGCTGAGCGGCACCAGCATGGCGACCGGCGTCACCAGCGGCGCCATCGCAGATCTGCTGCAGGCTGCACCGCAGCTCACTCCGGATCAGACGAAGGCGCTGGTGATGGTCAGCTCCGATCGCAGCCACTTCCCTGTAACCAGCAGCGTCACCGACCAGGGCCTGGTCTACAAGGCCAACTACGATGTCTTCACGATTGGCGCGGGCTACCTCGATATCGCAGCGACGGTGAGCGCGGCTCTGGTCCACGGCCATGGCATGCCCTCGGGCACGGCCATGTCACCCATCGCCGTCTACGACGACGGAACCGGGCAGACGACGATGGTTATCGATCCCAGTGCGCTCTGGACTTCCTCGGGGCTGTGGTCGGCCACCGGCGCCTATGGCAGCCGCGCGTTCCTGACTGTCGGCGACGAAAGCAATGCAGTATGGGGTTCGACTGCCCTCTGGGGCAAGAGCGATCCCGATGGCTACACCGCGCTGTGGGGCAAAACAGCGCTGTGGGGCAAGAACACTCCGGACGCAGAAACTGCGCTCTGGGGCAAGGACACGACGGACGCGCAGACAGCTCTGTGGGGTAAGTCGGATCCTGGCGACGTCAACGTGTCTGTGCAGTACTAACCTGCAGCAATCAGCCCGTAGCGGGTCACGCGGAGAATACGCGTGACCCTTTTGTCTGCGCACTCATTGCCTGGGTCGAACCGACGACCCGCGCCCCCTCTGTGGCAGAGGCGCACCCGGGATCGGGGAAAAATCCAAAATCCCACCGCAGATGACCTGCACCACGCTGCGCGGTTTTGAGGGGCAAAGCAAAATCAGACGAACAAGTCGGCTCTGCGCGATCTTTCCGGAATGTGATGCCGGAAGCGATGCGTGGATGCTGCCACGCAATTGACATATGCAAAAAGCAGCCCCTATGATTGCCGGCTGAAGCTGTCGAGCCATTTTCCCTGCATCTCTGACGATGGCACGGCACAACTGAACCAATAACGAGGAGGCGGCGCCGGTGCGAGTTTCGATGAGAGTTTTGTCCGTGGTGGCAGTCATGACCCTGGTCCCTGAGCCGGTCCTGTTGGCGCAGGTGACTCCCGCTCCGCTGTCCGCCGAAGCAACTGCGAACCCGGTGGTGTCGAGCGCGAAGATGCTCTACCAGCGCGATGCAAAGAATATGATCGCTGCGGCCGAAGAGATGCCCGAAGGCAAATACAGCTACCACCCGACGCCCGACCAATGGACATTCGGGAAGCTCGTTGCGCACGTTGCGCAATCGAATGGAGGGCTGTGTGGGGCCCTGTCGGGCACAACTGCGCCGGTTGCGTTGCATGTAAGCGAGACGGCTTCGAAGGCCGAACTGGTAGCGGGCCTGAAAGCTTCGTTCGACTTCTGCGGCCCGGTGCTCGATGGCCTGACGGACGCGAAGCTGGGAGAGCCGATCACCGTGTTCCACCGCCCGATGCCGCGGGCGATGGCGCTGGTGCTGCTGCCGTCCGACCTGGCGGACCACTACTCCCAGATGGCTGCCTACCTGAGACTGAACGGGATGATGCCGCCTTCGGCGCAGCCAAAAAAATAATGGCGGCAACGAGCGAGAGGAGAGTCTGGAAGACTCCGTGGCTCGCCGCCAGTCCCTGTTCCTGCGCGCATTTGGAAACGCTGGTCCTGCGATCGTCCTGACTTTGCTAATTCCAATGTCCTGCGAACGAGCCGAGCTTCGGAGAAGCCACGAGCACGCTGCACGGACCAGACGAACTGCATATCGGGCGCCGATCGAATTCGCCTGCAGTTCACCCTCCTGGGATGTTTTCGCCCTGAAAGCGCAACCTGGGGGGCGATCAGCCGCTTCGACCTCACCAGCGGGGTTTATCATGCAAGTCTGAATTTTTTCGTGCAGGGCTGGTAACGAAATCTGTGCGACAGGCAAACCTTGCGCCTGGAATGAATTTACCGAAAGAGGAAACCTCACCATGTTGAAAGCCCGCCGTGTTCTGCTGCTCCCCTGTCTGTCCGTTGCCCTGTCGGCGGCGTTTGCGGCGCCCGTGCCGCCAGGCCAGCTCGCCAGTGCTCTGAGCTGGCGCAGTGTGGGCCCTTATACCGGAGGCCGCGTCACTACGGTAGCCGGCATCGCGGCCGACCCCAACGTCTTTTACATGGGCACGGCCGGTGGGGGCGTGTGGGAGAGCGATGATTACGGCCAGAACTGGAAAAACATTTCGGACAAGAATTTCAAGAGCAACAACATTGGCGCCATGGCGATCTCGCCCTCGAATCCAAAGGTGATCTACGTGGGCACGGGCGATTCCGCTCCCCGCAACACGGTCCTGACGGGGGAGGGGATGTATAAGTCCACCGATGGCGGAAAGAACTGGACATTTATAGGGCTGGGCGAGACGCACATCATCAGCCGGATCCTTGTGGATCCCCGGAATCCAGATGTGGTGTACGTCGCGGCATTGGGCCATCTGTTCGGCGCTAATCCTGATCGCGGGGTATTCAAGAGTACCGATGGAGGCCGGACCTGGCAGAAGATTCTGTATGTCGATGATGAGACCGGCGCGATCAGCCTGGCGATGGATCCGTCCAATCCCAGCGTGGTGTACGCCTCGATGTGGCAGATGTCCCGGACGCATTGGACCTTTTCGAGCGGGGGGCCGGGCAGCGGCATCTACAAGAGCACCGACGGCGGAGCCAACTGGACCAACATCTCGCACCGCCCGGGGCTGCCGACCGGCATCTTTGGCAGGACGGGCATGGCGGTGGCGCCCAGCAGTCCCAATGTTGTATACGCGCTGATCCAGGCGGATTACAAAGGTCAGGCGGGCGGCCTGTTCCGCTCCGACGATGCGGGCGAGAGCTGGAAGCTGATCAACAACAGCATGGACATCACGCAGCGCGCGTTCTATTACACCGAAGTGTATGTGGACCCGAAGGACCCCGATACAATTTATCTGCCCAATGTCGGATTGTACGTATCGCATGACAAGGGCGAGAAGCTGACCCCGCTGCATCCGCCGCATGGGGACAACCATGTGTTATGGATCAATCCGAATACTCCCAAACTTTTCATTGAGGGCAACGATGGCGGCGCGGCGGTCACGCTGAATGGCGGTGAGTCCTGGAGTTCCGAAGACAACCAGCCGACCGGGCAGTTTTATCACGCCAATCTCGACGATCAATTTCCATTCCATATTTACGGCGCGCAGCAGGATCGCAGCTCGGTCGAGGGGCCGAGCGCCGTGGCTGCCGGAGTTGTTCCGCCGGTTTGGACAAACATACAAGGCGGAGAGATGAGCTGGGTGGTACCGACACCAGGCCAGCCCTGGGTCACCTACGGCAGCGGATACTACAGCATGGAGTGGAGAGAGAACCGCAGGACAGGATTGGCCACCAATGTGAGCCCCTGGCCAGAATATAAGTTTGGTCTGGCGGGGACCGAGATCAAATATCGCTACGGCTGGAATCATCACCCGGTGACGTTTGCCCCCGGTAATCCCAAAGAGCTGTTGATGGGCGCGAACGTGTTGTTCGAGACGTTCGATGAAGGCAATCACTGGAAAGTGATCAGTCCGGACCTCACACGCAACGACAAGAGCAAGCAGGCGCGGCCGGGCGGCCCAATCAGCGCGGATGTGACTGGCGAGGAGATGTTCGACACTGTTTCCTCAATTGCCGTTTCGCCACACACGGACAATGTCATCTGGACGGGTTCGGATGATGGGTTGGTGTATGTAACTACCGATGGGGGCGGCCACTGGAGCCCGGTGCGGCCGCCGCACCTGCCGGACTGGTCCACGATCACCTGCATCGAGCCTTCACCCACTGACGCGGCCACCGCTTATGTGTCGGCGAGCCGGTTTGACTGGGATGACTTTCGGCCGTACGTATACAAGACCACCGATTACGGCAAGCACTGGACGGAGATCACGGCCGGGCTGCCGGAAGACCAGTACGTCGAGAGCGTGCGGCAGGATCCTGCTGATTCCAACCTGCTGTTCGCGGGCACCAGCGGAACAGTCTACGTCAGCCTGGATGGCGGCCAGCAGTGGCAGCCGTTGACTCTTAACCTGCCGGCAGTGCGGGTAAGCGATGTGGAGATGCAACGCGAGCAGCACGCGATCGTGCTGGCCACATTCGGGCGCGGCTTCTGGGTGCTGGACAACCTCCAGTACCTGGAGCAGCTGGGGACTGCGAAGGTGGCGAGTGACTCCTCCTACCTGTTCAAACCGCAGCAGGCGTGGCTGGTTACGCGCCGTGGGGGCGGCTTTGGCCCGCGAGGCACGGGGGGAGAGAACCTGGCTGCAGGAGCCACGGTGTATTTCAACCTGCCGGCTAACTACGACGGCAGCACGCCGGTGAGTCTCAGCTTTACCGATGCAAGCGGCAAGTTGGTCCATAGTTACTCGCTGCATCTGAAGTCAAAAGCGAAACCCGAGCCGACTTCGACCAATCCCACAGTGGCACGAAAACAACAGGAAGAGAAGTTGACGGCGATCGAAGCTGGCATGAATCACTTCCAGTGGAATCTGACTTACGCGGATGCGGTGGAAGTGAAGGGCATCTACAATTCCGGCTTTTCGGCTGCTCCCCCCGCAGGTCCTGAAGTATTGCCTGGTACTTACTACGTGACGCTGACCTATGGCCATACCACGCAAAAACAGGCATTTGCAGTTACACTGGACCCGCAGCTGCAAACCACACACGCGGGGCTGCAACAGCGTTTCGATATGCTGATGCGGATTCACGACGCGCTGAACCGGCTCGATACCGGCCTGAACGAGGCCATCGACGCCCGCGACGCGCTCCAGAAGACAGTGGCATCCGACAATCAGGCGCAGCCGGCGCTGGACCGCCTCAACCATGACATCAACGATCTGGTCGATCTCCAGATCCAGTCCGGCGAAGGCGCACTGGTGTATCCGCCTCGGCTTCGCTCCTGGTTATCCGCCATTGCGGGCCAGATTAGTATGGCCCTGGTGGCACCCACGCCAGCAATGGTGCAGGTGGCGGATGGATACCTCCACGAGGCGGATGCGGGCGTCTCACGGCTGCAATCCGACGTTGCCGCCGCCAATCACCTGCTGAATCACTGAGGCAGGCCGGCTGTATTCTTCGGCGTTGTTTTTGCTCTGCTCGTGGTCTTCGGGGAGCACGAAAGCTGTCGTGTTTTCTCGCGCAGCGCCGCGGTGAGATCGGATTCGGTTGGCGCTCGGAGCCGGCCGCGGCGGTCGGACCCGCTGCGATGCTGAAGGATGCCTGCCCGATGCCGGCTTAGTTGTGGGGACCGCGCTTCACGAGCCTTCACCGTGCCCTCGAAGCAGCCAATTTCCACTGGCGGCATCCACCTTTGTGGCGGACTCTCGCTGTCCATCACTGAATCGATGCATACTCGAACCATCCTCTGTGCCGGATTCCTGCTGGTCTCAACCAGCTTCGCCGCTTTCGGCCAAAGCGACGCCGCCGGCTCCGCACCTGCAACCCCGCCCGCCGATCAGGCTTCCTCTGCCATCACGTTCTCGCCGCCGCCCGGCTCCTATGGCCATCCCGTCACGGTCGCCATCCATTGCCCGCGCGGACTCCGCTGCTTTTACACGACGGACGGCTCGCCGCCCAATATCGCCTCCACCGAATACTCGCGGCCCATCGCCATCTCCGCGACCGAAACCCTGAGCGTCATCGCCGCACGCATTGGACAGGCTTTTCAGGACACCGGGGCCTCCTCCCGCGGATGGAAATGTCTCACGCCTCGCGGCGGCGACTCCAATGGCATCACCTGTGGAGGCGGTGGCGGCGTCGGTAAGCAGCAGCCTTCCGCATGGGGCTGGAGCTTCGGAGACCCGATGAGTGAATCGCTCTCCACCACCGCCTCTTCCGGCGAGACGCAGCAGCTCTTCATCTTCGGCGGCCCCGGCTGTTACGACTGCACGCTGCTCGCCCAGGACAAAATTATCCAGCCCTCCGCCGACGCGCGGTCCATCGCCAATAATGAAATGGACGCCTACCTTTACGACCCAGTCGATCAGAAGGAAATGATGTGCGGTCTGCAGTGCAACCAGCAGCACCGCTGGCTTGACTGGCAGGTAGACAGTGGCGCCGGCACCGGCTGGCAGGACACCGGGATCCGCACCAGCTGCCCGCTGTCGACCACCAATCCGACGCACGTTTCCCTCACCTGCCATCGCGTGCCGGGAGACACGGGATGCGGCGGACGCGGCTGCGTTTACTACGACGACCTGTGCGTGAATGGAAGCTGTTCGGCGCTGAATATTGCGCAGCCGCTCAAGAACAATCCCGGCCGCTATAAGGCTATGGGCATCCAGGATCAGATCGATTTGACCAATACCGGGACTTCGGGCGTCAGTCCCACCGCGGCGGGCCGCAGCGTCTGGAATAACAATGTCAGCGCCGGAACTTACGGCAGCACCACGACGGCTTCCGGGACCTGGGTTATTCAGTAACGGTCAGCGCCGGATCGAAAGCCACTTCGCCGGCCTGTTCTTCGCGCCGCTCCTGGGCTGCGCGGGCATACTGCCGCGCTAAACCTGTTGCCACCAGTGCCACGCCCAGTATGTTGATCAGCAGCCAGCAAGCAAGCACAACCTCTGCGACGTGTTCAAAATCGTGCACCAGCTTCCCCTTAACTTTGATTTGGAACCGGTAACTTCATTGTAAGTGTCCATTGGGGGATCTCCCATAGCACCGGCGGGGCAAAGATAGACCAGAAGTACCAAGATGGAGTCCCCAAAAGTGGCTCCGAATTGGAACGATGTCAGAGGCGCTGCCCAGACGGACTCTTGTCCTGCATCTCCGCTTCGTGGTATGCCGCTGCCAGCAGGGCGCGCACTTCTTCATCCGGAGTCTGATCGAAATTTCGATAGAACTCGCCCACCGCGTGGAACGGATCCGGCATTTCGAGACACGCCAGGGCGTCCACCTCCCGCCTGAGTTCGTCGCAGCTTGCCGCCGCCGCTACGGGAACGGCAACAGACACGCGCCCCGCCACCGGACGCAGCGCTCGCACCGCCGCCCTCATCGTCGAGCCCGTGGCGAGGCCATCGTCGATCAGGATCACGCTGCGACCTTCAACCCGCGCCTGCTGCCTCCCCTCCCGATACAGCGCTTCGTGACGCGCAATCTCCTCGAGCGCGGTCGCCGCCGCCGTGTCGATGGTGGCAGCAGAGATCCCGAACGCGCGCACCACATCTTCCTGGACCACCACCAGTCCCCCGCTGGCGACTGCACCCATCGCCAGCTCTTGCTGGCCGGGCACGCCCAACTTGCGCACGACGAAGACGTCGAGCGGCAGGTGCAGCGCCCACGCCACTTCGAACGCTACCGGCACTCCACCCCGCGGCAGGCCCAGCACGATTGCGCCCGCTGTATCCAGTTGCTCGCGGACGGCGTGGGCGAGCGCACGGCCCGCATGACGGCGATCCTCGAACACGTTCATCATGAAAGGTGCGATGCGAGCCGGCTGCGGCGCGGCGCGCTCCAGCCCGCGGAGCACGGAACCGATTCGCGATTCACCGCGTATTCTAAGCCTGGTGACCACCCCGGACGCCTCTTCTTTATGAGCACTTTGACCACGCAAACCGCCGCTACTACCGCTCACCAGGAAAGCTTCCAGCGCTTTGTCTGGATTTGCGTGGCCCTGGCCGCGCTCAAGCTTGCCATCCAGGTCATTGGCAACATGCTTGCGCAGCATGCCGGTTACGGCATCTTCCGCGATGAGATGTACTACCTCATCTGCGGCCGCCATCTGGCCTTCGGTTATGTGGACCAGCCGCCCATGGTCGCCCTGCAGGCGCGTCTCTCGGAGCTGCTCTTCGGCTACCAGCATATGTGGTCCCTGCGGCTGATCTCTGCCCTCGCAGGAGCCGCGACCGTCTTCCTCACCGGCGCCATCGTCTGGGCAATGAAAGGAACGCGGGTCGCCGCCGCCCTGGCTATGCTCGGCATCACGGTCGCCGGCGTTTACCTCGGCATCGACAGCTTTCTCTCCATGAACTCCTTCGAGCCGGTCTTCTGGATGCTCTGCGCACTCGCGCTGATCCGGATCGCCGCGGAGCACGGCGTTCCTGGCCGGGAAAAGCTCGTCCGCTTCTGGTGGATCGTTCTCGCGATCAGCGCCGGACTTGGCCTTGAAAACAAGGACACCATCGTCTTCTTCCTGGTCGCCGTCCTCATCGCTCTGCTGCTCACACCGCAACGGCGCATCCTCGCCAGCCGCTGGTTCGCTGTCGGCATCGCCCTCATCGTTCTCGTTGCGCTGCCCAACCTGCTCTGGCAGATCCACTACCACTTCCCCACCCTCGAATGGCTGGTCGCTGTCTCCCACAGCAGCAAGGATGTGAAGCTGTCTCCGCTTGCTTTCCTCGGCGGCCAGCTCATGATGCTCACGCCATGGACGGTCTTCCTGTGGCTCCCCGGCGTTGTCTGGTTTCTCGTCGCGCGGCGCGCCCGGCCGTTCCTGTTCCTCGGCGTCCTCTATCTGGTCTTTCTGCCGCTGATGATGGCCCTCCACGCCAAGGATTATTACCTCGCGCCCATCTATCCCCTCTACTTCGCCGGCGGGGCGATGGCTCGCCTGCCGGTCGGCCGCAGCAGCCGACTACGCCTCACCCTGGCCAGCACATATGCCCTGGTGCTCTGCGTCGGATTCGTCCTCACGGTTCCTCTATCCATTCCCGTCCTCGCGCCCCGGCAGCTCGTCGGGTGGATGAAGACCCTGCACTTCCAGCCCGCCGACACCGAGAACCACGCTCCCACCGCTCTGCCGCAGTTCTACGCCGACCGCTTCGGCTGGCACGAAATGGTCAAAACGGTCGCCCAGATCTACACCGCTCTGCCGCCGCAGGAGCGCGCCGTTACCGGCATCTTCGGGAGCAATTACGGCGAGGCCAGCGCGATCAACCTGTTCGGCTCGAAGTACGGCCTGCCCGTCGCTATCAGCGGCCACCAGACCTACTGGCTGTGGGGACCGCACGGCTACACCGGCCAGGAGATGATCCTGATCACCGATGAATCGCTCGCCGACCTCAAGCCGTACTATGCCTCCTGTCAGGTGATGGCAAAACTCGACGATCCCCTCGCCATGCCCTGGGAGCACAAGGACGTCGACCTTTGCCGTGGCAGATTCCGCTCATATCAGGCAGACTGGAAAGACTTCAAGTACTACTACTGACGTGGAGCTGCCCCGCGTTTGACCAGCCTTCCTGAACCAACCCCGCGCCCCGCCAACCCGCCGCGACCCACCTCGTCCGCGCCCGACCTTCCCCGCGTGCTGAACACCTCGCACGCCACCGCTATCGTCGTGGGCACCATCATCGGCAGCGGCATCTTCCTCGTCCCCCAGGAAATGATGCGCGCCACCGGCTCCTCCAGCATCGTTTACCTGGCTTGGATCGCCGGCGGTCTGCTCTCGCTCTTCGGCGCCACGACCTACGCCGAGCTCAGCACGCTGCTGCCTTATGCCGGCGGCGAGTACGTCTACATCCGCGGCGCCTACGGCGACATGCTCGCCTTCCTCTATATGTGGACGTGGTTTGCCGTCGCCAAGCCCGCCTCCATCGCCAGCGTAACCACCGGACTCGCCCGCACGCTCGCCATCTTCCCGGCGCTCCAATGGCTCGATGGCACCGCCTTCCACATCCCCTTCGCCGTCGCCTGGTCGCAGGTCTTCGCCATCGCCGCCACCTGGCTTATGACCGGACTCAACTACCTCGGCATGCGCAAGGCCGGCGAGTTCCAGCTCATCTTCACCTGGCTCAAGGGCGTGCTCATCGCGGTCATCGCCGGCTTCTGTTTCTTTTCTTTCAGCGGACACTGGAGCAATTTCGCTACCCACTTCCTCGGCGCACACGGCGGTTTTGGCGGATTCATGATCGCTCTCATCGCCGCTCTCTGGGCCTACGACGGCTGGAACGACCTCACCATGGTTGCCGGCGAAGTTCGCAATCCGGAGCGCAGCCTGCCCATCGCCCTCATCGCCGGCCTCGGCATCGTCGGCGTCCTTTACATGGCCACCAACGCCGCCATCCAGTACATCCTCCCCGCCGCGCAAATCGCCGCCTCGCCGCGCCCCGCCGTCAGCGCCCTTCAGGCCATCACCGGACCCTGGGGTGCGGGACTTGTCTCCATCGCCATGGCCGTCAGCATCATCGTGACGCTCAATGGCACCATCATGTCGGGTGCGCGGGTACCCTATGCCGCCGCCCGCGACGGCCTCTTCTTCCGCCGCATGGCCGACATTCATCCCCGCTTCGAGAGTCCCTCGACCTCGCTCATCATCCAGGCGCTGCTCACCACAGGACTGCTGCTCGCCGTCGGACGCTTCCAGCAGCTCTTCGAGCTGGCCATCTTCGCCGAGTGGCTTTTCTACATGATCACAGCGACCACGATCTTCCACTATCGTCGCCGCGATCGCGGAGCAGCCAACTTCCACGTCTGGGGCTACCCCGTCATCCCCGCGATCTTCGTTGCCGCCGCCGCCGTTCTCCTCGTCTACTCCTACGCGGAGAACCTGAAGAACTCCCTGATCGGCACCGCCCTCATCCTGGCGGGGCTGATCCTCTATCCGCTCTTTCGCAAGAACAGCAACCGCTCCGCCCAGGGTTGAACGGCGAGCACAGCCTCAGAAGTGGTCGTGCCGGCGTCGGGAACCGAACTGAATGATCTGGATGGCGTTGTAGAGAGCGTTGCCCAGAGTGAATCCGTCGCCGGAACCACTGGCGTGCACGAAGTACAGATGCGGATGGTCCTCGATAAAATTGCTGGTTTGCGAGGTAATGGCGAACCCGCCCGCCTGCAGGGCAGCCTCGACGGGCTGGATCTCATCGGAGCGCAGCGCAAAGTCCAGGTTCAGCGTCACGTTGCTCCCGCCTGAGAAAGGCACCTGGATGTAGAAGCTCTGGCCAACGCCGAGACCCGCTTCGGCGCGCTCATCGCCCAACATGATCTCGTGTTCGTCCGGACGCGGCAGGTAGAAGGCGAAAATGTCTGTCAGCTGTTCCACGAAGCCTTCATCAAACAGCTTGAGAAATTTTGGAGGCAGGATGGAAGCGGGGTCGAAGACACTGTTGGTCCCGGGAATGACGATCACATCGAGCTGGGGGTCGCCGATCGCCGCAAGCGCTGGTACCAGCGAACTCGCGATCGAGGCCCCATCGCCAGTCGCCTCAAAGTGGACCCAGGTGAGCCTTGGCGTTTCGAGGACCGATCGGCCCGCGATGGCGGTAACCTGAATGCGGGAGTCGGCGCCGAGAGCCGCCAGCAGCGGGCTGAGCTCCGTCTCCTGAGCAGGAAGCGATCCGTCGATGAAGAACCGGCCGTTACGCGAGGGGCGGAATGCAATAAATCCGTTGGCAATTGCGGCATTCTGATAGCTGGGCACCGCCACGCCGTTCACGGTAATCGCCAGATTCTGGCGGACCAGTTCAAAGCGCAGAACATTGCCCGGCATGAGCGTGCCGTCCGCCTGCAGGTCAGACTGGATAGCACTCCAGTCGGTGGCTGCGAAGGAATTCGCTGAGAACATCGCGAAAACCACGAAGCCCAGAGACAGGGCTCTGGACAGGACACTCCATCGATTGCGAACGCAGGCCTGGGAGAACATGGGGGATGCCTCCTCGGGATTTCGAGAAATGCTGTCGCGCATCATAGATCGCGTCCTATGAACTTGTCTGCTGAGCGGAGCAGCAAAAAGGTAACCACTCCCTACAACTTTCGATCTCCCGAAAACGGCCGCCTGAAGGGTAACCGGACCGGTCCACCTTCTTCCGAAGAACCGGCCCGGAATCCACCGATTTCGTTTCCGTAGGAGCGCCGCCTTCTTGTTGAGCCGTTCCGCCGCAGCCGAACATCCAAAGCGCAGAGTCAAAGGGAGCGAGACTATGGCTGCATTTTGCGGATGCTGTGGCGCGGAGATCACCGATCGGGCTGATGCCTGCCCTGCCTGTGGAACGCCTCGCCACGGGATGATCCCGGCAGGCATTTCCATGAATCTCGCGGAAGACCCGGGGTTCTGCCCGGAACAGCCGTGCTCGACCGACCGCGAAAGAAGCAAAGCCCCCTTCGCCATGGATGGTCGATGAGGCGCCTCCCGGTGCGCTAGCGCGCTCGCATCTGCAACTTTCGTGGGACTGCCGCGGATCTGGTTCTCGTCGTGCACGTCTCCACGGCAAAGACTGTCGCTCGCCCCTGCGCTTCCCCTCCCTCCCCCTGCCGGAGCGCCTGCGCGATCGACAGCACGAACGCAAAGCAGAGAGAAAGAACCCCCATGACCACCACTGTCGCTGTCTTTATCGCCTCATTTGCAGTAGTCGGCATCGCCATGATGGCAATTGCGTGGACCATGAGCATCCACGCCGAGTTGAAGGTCCGGAATTCAAGGCAGCGTCGGCATTCCATCGACGAGAGCCACGCCGCCTGGAAGCACAATCGCGAAATGATCGTGTATTAGCTGCCCGGGCCGCGCAAAAATTGCCGGCCGATCCCCAGGGACGCGACTGCAAGGGCCCACCCGGAATCCCTCTGTGTCTCTGTGGTAACCGCTCTCCGACAGGTCATCGCCAACCGGTCACGAGGAAGATGAATGCAAAGGGGCACATCCGGAACCCCTCTGTGTTCTCTGTGGCGAATGCTCCGGGCTAGCTGAACAAAAACTCCTTCGTCCGCAGCTCTCTGATCGTGTCGCGCAGTTTCGCGGCCCTCTCGAACTCAAACTTCTTCGCCGCCTCGCGCATATCCGCTTCGAGCTTTGCGATCCAGGCGTCCAGTTCCTGCTGCGACCCGAACTCCGGCATCGTCTCCACCTCTTCCGCCAGGTCCGCGTACTCCGCCTGCAGAATCTTCGCCAGCGACATATCCACGCTCCGCACAATCGACGTCGGCGTGATCCCGTGCTCCTCGTTGTAGGCCCGCTGTGTAGCACGCCGACGATCCGTCTCCCCTATAGCCTGCTTCATCGAGTCGGTCATGCGATCTGCGTACAGAATGGCGCGCCCCTCCACATG
The DNA here is from genome assembly GCA_035656855.1 of Acidobacteriaceae bacterium. Lineage (GTDB taxonomy): Bacteria > Acidobacteriota > Terriglobia > Terriglobales > Acidobacteriaceae > Palsa-343. The sequence continues at coordinate 32,876 of DASRRO010000069.1, forward strand.
CCGCGCCGCCCGCCCGATCGTCTGAATCAGCGACCCCGACGACCGCAGGAACCCTTCCTTATCCGCGTCGAGGATCGCCACCAGCGATACCTCGGGCAAGTCCAGCCCCTCGCGCAGCAGGTTGATCCCGATCAGCACGTCGTACTCGCCCCTGCGCAGATCACGCAGCAGCTTCACCCGCTCCAGGGTCTCAATCTCCGAGTGCATGTACCGGCAGCGCACGCCCACCTCGGAGTAGTACCCCGCCAGGTCCTCGGCCATCCGCTTGGTGAGCGTTGTCACCAGCACGCGCTCGCTCTTCTTCGCGCGATCGCGAATCTCGTGGAGCAGATCGTCGATCTGCCCGCGCACCGGCCGAATTTCCACCTCGGGATCCACGAGGCCGGTCGGACGGATGATCTGCTCCACCACAACGCCGGCCGCCTTCGTCAGCTCATACGGCCCCGGCGTCGCCGACACATAGACAATCTGATTCGTTCGCGACTCGAACTCCTCAAACTTCAGCGGCCGATTATCCATAGCAGAGGGCAACCGAAACCCATAATCCACCAGGTTCTGCTTGCGCGAGCGGTCGCCGTGCCACATCCCGTGCAACTGCGGTACCGTCACATGCGACTCGTCAATGAACAGCAGAAAATCCCGCGGAAAATAATCCAGCAGCGTCGGCGGAGGCTCGCCCGGCAGCCGCCCGCTGAAATGCCGCGAGTAATTCTCAATGCCGTGGCAGTACCCGACCGACTTGATCATCTCCAGATCGAAGCGCGTCCGCTGGTGCACCCGCTGCGCCTCCACCATGCGCCCCTGCGCCTCCAGCTCCTTCTCCCACACCGCCAGCTCGTCCAGGATGCTCTCAATCGCCGTCTTCTTCCGCTCCGGCTGCACCACATAGTGACTCTTGGGATAGATGGGCAGCCGCGCATACTTCTGCCGCACCGTGCCGAACAGCGGATCGATCTGCGCCAGCGAATCGATCTCATCCCCAAACAATTCGATCCGGTACGCGTTCTCGTCGTAGGTGGGATAGACCTCGATCACATCCCCGCGCACCCGAAACGTCCCGCGCCGGAAATCCGCGTCGTTCCGCTCGTACAGAATCTCCACCAGCCTCCGGGTGATGTCGTCCCGCCGCACCTTCTGCCCTTTTTCCAGAAGCAGGAGCATCCCGTAGTACGCCTCCGGCGACCCCAGCCCGTAGATGCACGACACCGAGGCCACAATGATCGCGTCGCGCCGCTCAAAGAGCGACCGCGTCGCCGATAGTCGCAGCTTGTCCAGCTCCTCGTTGATCGTCGCTTCTTTTTCAATGTAGAGATCGCCTGCCGGAATGTAAGCCTCCGGCTGGTAGTAGTCGTAGTACGACACAAAATACTCGACTGCATTGTTCGGGAAGAACTGCTTGAACTCGTGATAGAGCTGTGCCGCCAGCGTCTTGTTGTGCGCCAGCACCAGCGCCGGACGGTTCAGCTGCTCCACGATCTTGGCCACCGTAAAGGTCTTGCCCGATCCCGTCACCCCGAGCAGCACCTGATGCTTCTCGCCGGCCTCAATGCCGGTGACAAGTTCCTCGATCGCGCGCCCCTGATCGCCGCGCGGCTTGTAGTCGCTGACTAGCTGGAAGTCCACAGAGAGATTGTAAGAGATGCTCAATCCCTGCGAACCTGCCGGTGGAGCCGAACAGAAGGCCCAGGATACGCGAATTGATCAGGTCAGCGACAATTGGCCTCGTTCCCCTGGAGCGTAGAGGCATTGACTGTACAGGGGATGGCTGAGCCGGTGGTACAGGTAGATTTGCTGATGCCATGCCTCGGGCGCGACGCCTTTGAATGCGTAAGCCGGAGAAAGATGGTCGTTGAGCTGAACGCGCTCGGGCTTCTGATTAAACTCCCGGATGGCCTCTCGCTCTCCAATACGGTCCGTGAACAGATTCTCCGGGCCGCCGCAGATGTCATCGAAATAACACCAGATACGGGGAAGAACATTCGATTTTGTCAGCAGCGAGAGAGCCGCCGTCGTGGACGTGTACAGATCCAGATCGAAGAGAACCGCGCCCAGCGGCGCATCCGGCTCCGGATTCCACTGTGCAATCGTTTCAGAAACATCGCCTATAACGAGAGAGGCCTGTCCCTCTGTTCGTCGTTCCAGCGCATCGCGATCCATCGGGAATGAGCCGCCCGGCCAGAAGTAACGCACGTCGCGGGGATCTTGAGATGACGGCAGACCGCTCCCCGCATCAAAGCCCACTACCACTACCTCGACGCCCAACTCCGTCTTGATTTCTCTCCGGTGCTGGCACATACAGACCAGCCCATTGCCACCGGCAACCCCGAGTTCTACCGCGGTAACTCTGGAATATCCCAGCAGCTTTGCCTGCTGCGCTGCAAAGAAGAGACACCACCCATAGTTCGGTCGATGCACGGCGCCCGTCCGAACCCGAGTCTCATACGACCCGATCGGCCAACGGCGAAGGATCTTTCTCAGGATGAGTGTTCTGAGTGGAACCGGCCTTAGAGATTGCTGAATAACGCGGTCGATAAAGGCCAACATTCCTCCCGTGGACGTCGTTCTTCGGTCCGCGACTCACGCACCGATAGAGAAACCTAGGAACCCGACTGGCCGCGGAAGAGTGTGGCCATCGGTTCCCGTTCACTCATTCGATACTACCGTAGGCACCTTCACCCACGGACCACCTACGTAGCGAATCGCGGCTGTAGCGCCGACCGCCGTCCCAGTCCGCCCAGCCAGAGGCATACCGGCCACACAATCAGCCACACCATCGAATACCAGTGCGGGTACCCCTGCCCCCACATCTGCCAGGAGAAGTACACCCCCACCAGCTCGCCCAGCAGAAACAACACGAACAGATGTCCGCCCGGCCGAAAGGGCGCGATGCGGACGCACATCCACCCGCCGAGGATCGACGCCACCCCAAAGATCGCCGTGCTCGTCCACAGCAGAAACACCGGCGGCGCCTGTCCCCGCACATATTGGGTCGGAAAGAAATGCGTCAGCACCGGATCGCTGCACAGCACGATCCCGTACACAACGATGTAGCTGAGCACAACCGACGCAACAGAGCGCAGCAGCTTCATGGGGTCCTCCAGGTTGCAGCACGGGAACGTTTCGGGGGACCTGCAGAATAGCGTGCCGCAGAGTCGCTGAGAAGCGAAAAGTAGACGCGCATCGACAGACGGCGCTTCCCTTGTCAGAAATGTTTCAACTCTATGACAATCTTGAATCGCCCATCCGCAGGCCACTCGACGCCAGATGAACCGAAGCAAGAGATCGACTTAGCGCATGAGCACGCCCAGCCACTCCGTCCTGGTGAATCTTCGCACCGCCTGCGCGCATCTCTGGATAACGGGCCTGTTTGACGTCTGATGCCATCGTTTCTATAGTCGAACTATGAAGATGTGCCCTATGTCCGTGCTTTGTTGCGCCTGTTGTTGTGCGCTGCGCCGGACTTGTGGGTAGCTGAGCTTCTTCAGTTCATTTCATCCATAAGCCCGCGCTTCAGCCTCTGCTGACGCGGGTTTTTTATTTTCAAGAAATTGATGAGGAACCCATGACCACCGCCACTCCCCCCAAAGAGACGAAAGCTCAAAAAGTCGAACGCCTCAAGCGCGAGAAAAATCCCTGGGAGGCTCTCGACGAAATCCGCGCCTTTGCCCGCGATGGCCGGGCCAGCATTCCCGAAGACTGGAGCCTCTACTTCAAGTGGTGGGGGATTTACACCCAGGGCGACGGGCTGGGCGTCACCGGCGGCAAAGGCGGCGAGGGCCGCGCCACCGAGTACTTCATGCTCCGCATCGGAATCCCCAACGGCATCCTCGCCGCTTCGCAGGCCCGCGTCATCGCCGGAATCGCCCAGCAATATGCGCGCAATCTCCTCGACATCACCGTGCGCCAGAATATCCAGCTCCACTGGCTTACCGTCGAGTCGCTTCCCGACGTCATCCACCAGCTCGACGCTATCGGCCTGTCTCCCCGCGGCGCCTGCGGAGACGTCGTCCGCAACGTCACCGGATGCCCGCTGGCCGGCATCGCCCACGACGAACTCCTCGACGCCTCCCCGCTCGCACTCGCCGTCGCTGACGAGCTCAATGGCAATTCCGACTTCTACAACCTGCCCCGCAAATTCAAGGTCTCCGTCTCCGGCTGTCCCGTCTGGTGCGCCTACCCGGAGATCAACGACATCGGCCTCACCGCCGTGCGCCGCGGAGATGAAATCGGCTACTCGGTCCGCGTCGGCGGAGGCCTCTCCACCGAGCCGCATCTCGCCGTCCGCCTCAACGCCTTCGTCCGCCAGGATCAGGCGCTCTCCGTTGTCCGTACCATTGCTGAGATCTTTCGCGACCAGCAGGGCCTCCGCGAGAGCCGCGACCGCGCCCGCATGAAATATCTCTTCTTGAAAGAGGGCTGGACCGCCGATCGCTTCCTCGCTGAAATTGAATCTCGCCTCGGAACCAAATTCGATCCGGCCCCCGAAGAATCCATCCCCGACGACGTTCTCCGCGACCACGTCGGCACCCACCGCCAGAAACAGCCCGGCCTCTCCTGCGTCGGCGCCTCCGTTCTCCGCGGACGCCTCTCCGGCGAGCAGCTTGCCGCCGCCGCCGACCTCGCCGAGCGCTACGGCAGCGGCCGTCTGCGCGCCACCGTCATGCAGAACCTCCTCTTCCTCGACGTCCCCAGCGCCATCGCCGGCGACCTTGCCCGCGATCTCGGAACGATCGGCCTGCACGTCGACGGCTCCCAGTTCTGGCGCGGCGGCATTGCCTGCACCGGCACAGAATTCTGCAAGCTCGCCATCACTGAAACCAAAGGCTTCCTGCGCTGGCTGGTCGACGAGATGGAAGAGCGCCTGCCCCAGTTCGATCAGCAGCTGCGTCTTCACGTTACCGGCTGCCCCAACAGCTGCGGCCAGCACTGGATCGCCGACATCGGTCTCGAAGGCAAAAAGATCAAGCACGAAGGCCGCCTCACCGACGCGTACTACTTCTGCCTCGGCGGCTCCGTCGGTCTTCACGCCGCAACCGCGCGCCCCGTCGGCTTCCGCACCCCCGCCACGCTCGTTCCCGATGCCATCGAGCGCCTCCTGCGCCATTACCTTGCCGACCGCGCGCCGAGCGAAAATCTCCGCGCGTACTTCGCCCGCCACTCCGACGAGACCCTCCGCGCGGCCCTTGCCGGCGAAGACGTCACCGCTGTCGAGCGTGATCAGCCCTCCGGCCACGTTCCCGCTGAGGTAGCCGGATGACACTTCTCCCCGTCTTTCTCCGCCTCGACCGCCGGCCTGTCGTGGTCATCGGAGCCGGCACCGTCGCGCTGGCCAAAATCGAGAGCCTGCTCCCCACCGGCGCGCAGCTCACCGTCATCGCGCCCGTCGCCGTCGATGCGGTACAGGCACTGGCCCGTTCCGGCGAGCTCGTCTGGCACCAACGCCTCTTTACGCCTGTCGATCTCGACGGCGCCTTCCTCGTCATCGCCGCCACCAACGACTCTGCCGTCAACCACGCCGTCTACGAGGAAGCACTCTGCCGCAACATTCTCTGCAACGCGGTCGACGATCCACCCAACTGCGATTTTTATTTTGGATCCACGGTCGCCCGTGGTGACCTCCAGATCGCCATCTCCACCGCCGGCGAAAGTCCTGCCCTTGCCCAGCGCCTCCGCCGCGAAATCGACGAGCGGCTTCCCGCCGACCTCGGTGCCTGGCTCCAGCAGCTCGGCGCTCTCCGCCGGACAATTCGCGCAAAAGCGCCAGCCGCGCCCGGCCGTACCCAGCTTCTCCACGAGCTCGCTCATCGACCGCTATGCGAAGCGTCCACCTGCCCCGCGCGCCAATACGCCCAGCAGCAGATCGAGAAATTTCGCAGCGAGGTCCCCGCATGACGCCCTTGATCCCCGACCACACACCCGTCGCCTCTTCCGCGAGCGGCGCAACCGGCAAGGTCTGGCTGGTCGGCGCCGGCCCCGGTGATCCCGAACTCCTCACCGTCCGCGCCGCCCGCCTCCTCGTCACCGCCGATGTCGTCCTTCACGACGACCTCGTGCCGCCCGCCATCCTCGACCTCGCTCGCGCTCAGGCCCTCCTCATCAATGTCGGAAAGCGCTGCGGCCGAAAGAGCATCACTCAGGAGCAAATCCACGGCATGCTCATCGACCTCGCCCGCCGCGGGCTCTCCGTCGTCCGCCTCCAGTCGGGCGACCCGCTCCTGTTCGGGCGCGCCGGCGAAGAGATCCACGCCCTCACCGCCGCCGGCATCGGGTTCGACATCGTCCCCGGCATCTCCGCCGCTTTCGCAGCTGCCGCCGCTCTCCGCACCTCACTCACCGACCGCCGGACCGCCTCGAGTGTCGTCCTCTCCACCGGCCACCATGCGTCCGATTCGCCAGAGGCGCTTCCGCCCACCCGTGTCGTCTACATGCCAGGACGCGACCTCGCCCCCATTGCCGCCCGCCTCCGTGCCGAAGGTGCCCCGCCCGCGCTCCCCTGCGTGATCATTTCGCGCGCAGGTCAGCCCGAGCAGCAGATCCAGCGCACCACTCTCGCCCACCTGCCGGCGCTCACGCCAGGCCCAGCCCCCGCCATCCTTCTCGCCGGCCAGGTCTTCCAGGAAAAATCCGATACCGCCGCTCTCCCCGACGCGCTTCTCGCTCGCGATGCCGTCCAGCCCGTCGCCGTTCCCTCAACCTGAGCGGCCTGTCTCACAACAAAAAGGCTCCGGCCCGTCCGAAGACGCGGCCGAAGCGAGAGGCACGGGGAGGGGACTAGAAGATGCTGCTGTGAGGCGTACTCACTGTGATTCGCGTCCCGGTGATGTTTCCCGCGACATGGGCCTGCAGGTTGCCGTTCTCGAGGTACTGGTCGATGGTGAACGTCCCGCTGAAATGGTTTCCATCCGGACCCACCGTCACGTCTTCCTGAATCTGCGCCGGCCCCATCAGCGTCCCGTAGGGAGCGTTCGTCGCCGGGGTTGGATCCCACGACGCCGCAAAGTGGTTCAGCTTGTACTGCCGATACCCCACCTGCTTCCACACGCCGAGACAAAACGAGGTAGTCACCGGTGGACGGCCGCCGGAGTTCATGATCTCCGTGCCGTCGGAATGCCACTGGGAGTAGCCGGCATCAATCGTTTGAGCGCTCGACCCCGACCCCACCACGAACTTCACATGCCAGAAGCCGACAATCGGGGCGCTCCGATCGTCGTCGTCGATGTCCACCAGTCCGGCGCGCAGCAGCTGCTGCGTTGCTGCCAGGCCGGAACCCGAGCTGGGATGAACCTGCGGAAGGTGGAGCCCGCCGCACTGCGCCCACGAACCAGGCGCCAGAGCCAGCGAGACAACCAGCGCACCGAATCCGGGCGCAAACTTGCGGAATTGCATTTTCATGGGGATTCTCCTCTGCCGGGGGTCCCGGCTGGACCCTGAGCAAACCGCGTTCCCTGCCCCTGCGCAAGACAGCCGGGGTGAAGCCTGAGGTGAAGTTTGGGTGAAGCGCCAACTCCAGTCCTTACTGAACCTTGCTGATTCCCGTCCGCCAGCGGCGGTATACTGCTCCCCCATGCAGGGAGTCGTCTACCAATTCGGCGACTTCACCCTTGACGCCGGCCGCTTCGAACTCAGCCGCCTCGGCCAGCCCCTGTCCCTCGAACGCAAGCCCCTCGAGCTCCTCATGCTGCTCGCCGAGCGCGACGGCCAGCTCGTCTCCCGCTCTGAAATCGCCGACCGCCTGTGGGACCGCGCAGTCTTCGTCGACACCGAACACGGCATCAACACCGCCATCCGAAAAATCCGCTACGCCCTCCGCGACGACCCCGACCAGCCCCGCTACATCCACACCGTCACCGGCAAAGGTTACCGCCTCGCCGCCCCTGTCACGGTGCCCGACGCCGGCAATCCCGCATGCCCGCCTACCCCTGAAATCCTGCCCATCGCAAACGGCTCCAAGCCGATATCCCTCCCGCCAGCAGCGCTCTGGCGCCCCGCCACCGGCCACGCTGTCTGGGTCGCCGCCGCCCTCCTGCTCGCCGCCGCAGCCACCGGCTTGGCGATCCGTTCCTGGATTCGCCACAGGACAGAGCCCATCCACTCCCTCGCCGTCCTTCCCCTCGACAACCTCTCCGGCGACGCCGGCCAGGACTACTTCGCCGACGGCATGACCGACGAACTCACCACCATGCTCGCCAAAAATTCCACCCTCCGCATCGTCTCCCGCACCTCCGTCATGCAGTACAAGCGCGCCCATCGCCCCCTGCCGGAAATAGCCCGTGCCCTTAACGTCGACGGTATTGTCGAGGGCTCCGTATCCCGCTCCGGGCGGCAGATCCACCTGACCCTCCAGCTCATCCAGGCGAGCACTGACTCCCACCTTTGGGCCGAGAGCTACGATCGCGACGCCGACGATGTCGCCCTCCCCAACGACGCCGCCCGCGCCATCGCCATTCGCCTGCACAACCTCGCGCCAACGATTTCCGCGGTCCGCTATGTCGACCCCGCCGCCCACGACGCCTTCCTCCGCGGCCGGTATCTCTGGTTCACCGACCGCATGGATGAGTCCGGCGAATATTTTCGGAGGGCCACCCAGATCCAGCCGGACTACGCCGACGCGTGGGCCTGGCTCTCGGTCTATTACGGTGAGGGCATCGCCGGCCACGTGCTCGATCCCCGCACCAGCCAGCAGCCGGAGTGGGACACCGCCCAGCGTGCCATGCAGCTCGATCCCGATTTGGCCGATGCCCACTGGGCCATGGGCGCCGCCTTCTTCCTCGTCCGCTGGGACTTCGCCAATGCCGATCGCGAGTTCCTTCGCGCCATCGACATGGATCCGCGATCCACAGAATATGTCTATGTCCGCGCTTGTATGCTCGAGGCTCTCAATCGCTTTGACGAAGCCATCGCCATCGAGAAGAAAGCAATGGAAGTGGACCCCTTCGAACGTCCCTATGCGCTCGCCTCGCTTTATCCGGCAGCCGGGCAGTATGATGCCGCGCTTGCAGAAATCCGCTTGCGCCTCGAGGCCGATCCTAATAACCTTGACCTCCTCTTCAATCTCTACGACACGCAGCGCCGCATGGGGAATTACCGCGATGCCGTGGACACCTGGGCGAAATGGCACCTGGCTTCCGGCTATCCGCAGTCCGCTGCCAGCCTCCGGCGGGCCTGGGAACAGGACGGCGCTCCCGGTTTCATCCACTGGCAGCTCGACCGTCGGCTGATGCAGGCGAAGACCAGCTACGTCTCTCCGGGCGAACTGGCCCTCTACTATGCCCAGCTGGACGACAGGGAAAAGACGCTGAATCTTCTCGAAGAAAGCTATCGCCAGCACCAGGTCGACACTCTGTTCATCCAGTCCGAACCGGCCTTCGACTTCCTCCACGCCGATCCGCGCTACAGGGCCCTGGTCCGGAAAATGGGCCTCCCCGCATCCTGGTAAAGCGATCGTCGTGCTATGCTTGCCGCCACCCCGAGGGAGCACGTCCACCCATGCGAAACCTCCTGCCGATGATCGGTTTCATCGCCACATCCTGTGCGTTGTCCGCTCAAACCAATCCTTCCAGCTGGGACAATCTCAGGACGCTCGCGCCCGGTCAGAAAATTCAGGTCGTTGAGATCACCGCAAAGAAGAGCTCAGGCGCTTTCGTGAATGTCTCCGATTCAGCCATCGTGTTCACCCAGGCAAATGGGAATCGGACCCTGCAGAAACAGGATGTCCGCAGCGTAAAACTCATGAAGACCAGCCACCGTTTGCGCAATACGCTCATCGCAGCCGGCATCGGCGCCGGCGCAGGAGCAGGCATCACCGCCGGGGCCTGGGAGTCCAACGGGTTTCTCGGCGGCAAAGGAGCGGGCGCCGCTGTTGGAGCCGTCATCGGCGGAGTCGCCGGCGCCATCGTCGGAGCTGTCCTGCCTTCCCACAACACCCTCTACTCCGCGAGTTCGCGCTAGAACTCCCCCGTCATTTTCACACTTGACTACGATGGATGCATACCGGCCGTTGACCGGAGAGAACGTGCCTGAGAGGTCAGTCGCATGGCGAAGTTGATCTACCTGATGAACACCTCCCTCGACGGCTACACACAAGACGAGCATGGCGGCTTTGCCTGGGGCGCTCCCAAAGATGAAGAGGTGCACCGCTGGATCTGCGGGCATGTGTCGTCCTTCCGCACCCATCTCTGCGGACGGAGAATGTACGAGACGATGGTCTACTGGGAGACCGCGCACACCCTCCCCGATCAGCCACCGTTCCTGCTCGACTTTGCGAGACAGTGGCAGGCAGCAGAAAAAATCGTTTACTCGAGGACCCTCGCCGAGCCGCGCAGCGCCCGCACAACCATCGAGCGCACCTTCGATCCCGACACCGTTCGCCGGCTCAAGGCCAAGGCCGGGAGCGACATCACGGTTGCCGGTCCTGAAATCGCGGCGCACGCCATCCAGGCGGGGCTTGTCGACGAGTTCCAGATGCGTGTCTGCCCCGTGATCGTCGGCGGCGGAAAACGCTACCTCCCGGCTGGCGTGCAGCTGGATCTCGAGCTGCTCGAGGAGCGCCGCTTCCGTAGCGGAGATATCTTTCTACGCTACGCAGTCCGCGGCCCATCGCAGTGAAGCGGTGGGCCGTGGCGCCTCAGGCGTGAGCTGGCGATCAATCGCCTGCACTGCAAAGAGGCTGCCTCTTGGTGTTTACGCATCTTTGCAAATCTTTATCGCACCTCGCGCCCATGAATCGTGTAATCGACTCATGGAGCCGGCGCGATGAGCCGCCGTCCTGGTAATCGCCGATCCCAATCTCCGCGCTGTCCTCCTGACGATTCTCTGCGCGAACAGAAGGGCCTGCCGTTGCTGTTGGGAATGCGTGGGGTCCAGCGCAGGTCCAGACCCTACTCAGCCGTTCGCCCGGTAGTGGCTCCGCTGAACCTGGTTCCTACCCGAGAACGTGCCGCCCTCAGGCGCGCTTCTGATTGACGCAGGAGGAGTTTGAATCGACCTGATTTTCGAAGCGCCGCCAGCCATGGATCGCCGCGCAGCGTTTCCGGTGCGCAACTGAATCCTTCATCTGCCGCTCGATTCAGGGCTGCCGCGGCCGCCTCACCGAGACCCAGGAACGAGTAATGCCGCGCAAAATAGGCCACGATTTCCGGGTCACGGCTCACTTCGGCACTCTGCATGGCGCGGACCGCTTCCTCCGTCCGGCCTTCCAGAGTGGCCAGCAGCGAAGTCATCAGAGCGGTCATGACCGTGGACAGCGACGACTTTTTCAGACGCTGGCGCAGCACGCCGATCGCGCGTTCATAGTGACCCAGCCCGGCCCACGCAGCCGCATCGAGGTAGTAGGCAGCACGTCCGCTGTAGGCCTCAATGGCCGACGCAAAATCGCCTTTGAAAAAGAACGTGTGCGCCACACTGGTAGCCGCGCCGGGGTCGAGCTCGATGGCGCGCTCATGGGCCTCGATGGATTCCTCCAGCATGCCCTGAAACCGCAGCGCCTGAACCAGACTTCCATACGTCTCGGGCTCGCGGGGACGGAGCTGCAGCCGATCCAGGAGCCGCTCGACTGCGTCCGCCGCGCGACCGGTGTCCACTTCGAGAAAAGTCGAGAACTGGTGAGCGTCGGTGAGGTCGGGGTCGAGCCCAAGCGCTCGTCGTAACGCTGCGCCCGCCAGATCCGAATTCGCAGAGGCGGTCCGCCCGAATTTGTCCAGGAACCAGCAGCATCGCCCCAGCCATGCCCAGCCCTGGGCAAACGACGGATCTTCTGCCAGACAGATCCAGAGGAGATCCCGGGCCAGGTCCATCTGGTCGAGAGAGCGACGCTCGATCAACTGCCGAGCGCGAAGAAACTTTTCGTAGACTGCGGGCGAGACTCCCGGCTCGCTGATCAGCGCCGGCTCGAATCGATACCCGTGCTTCGAAACGGTGCGCACGGCATCGCGCCCAAGAAGCTTGCGCAGGCTCACAATCGTGTTCGTCAGATTCCGCTCGCTGACATGAACATCCGGCCACAGCTTTCCCGTCAATTCCTGTTTGCTGACCAGGTGTCTCGCCCGGCTCACGAGAAGAAGCAAGGCGTCAAATGCTTTGGGCTGCACGCTGACGGGAGCGCCCTGCCGTTTCAGCAGGCGTTCCAGAGGGTACAGTTCGAACTGGCCGAAGCGGAAGGCCGTCTCGATCGAGCTTTGATTTCTCTTTGAAAAATCCGGCTTCATTCGTGAACCGGCGTGCCTCAGTCCCAGCCTACACTGCGGTCATGATGAACCCGAAGCTGGCCGGTTTTCACTCCCTCTCCGCATTCCGGATGAAACCCTTGCTCAGAAGCTCACGATCCTCTCTTGCGCTGTTGTTCCTCCTTCCTGCACTGTTCGTGTGCGGTCAGACGATGCCACCCGGCGCGACGACGCCTCAGCGCGACGGCTCGCACGATTTCGATTTCAACGTGGGGGTCTGGCACACGCATATCCGGCGCGTGATGGATCCCTTCGACCCGTCCTCCCCTTCCATCGTGCTGGACGGCACGGTGACGGTGCGGACGGTGTGGGGAGGTCGCGCGCAGCTGGAGGAGATTGAAGCGGATGGGTCGAAAGGCCATTGGGAAGGCATGTCCCTCTTTCTTTATGACCCGGCAGCACACCAGTGGAGCCAGACGTTTCTCAACAGCAAAACGCCGGTATTCGGGACGCCTCTCATCGGGACATTTCACGATGGCCGCGCCGACCTCTTCGGTGAGGACACCTACAAAAACCAGACCATCCTGGTGCGCGGAGTTTGGTCGCAGGTCGAGCCGAATTCGCACCGCTACGAAGAGTCGTATTCCAACGACGGCGGGCAGACCTGGAAGTTCTCCTTCCGTGCCGATCTCAATCGCGATGAACAAGTGAAGGACCAGAACGGGACGGCCCTCGCCGACCCGCCCGCCGACGACTCTCCCACGGCGGAACAACACCAGTTTGATTTCGACCTCGGCACATGGCACACCCACTCGAAGCGCCTTCTCCATCCCCTGTCTGGATCCGGTGACTGGGTGGAGATGGATGGAACCACCGTCGTGCGCAGGGTCTGGGGCGGCAAAGCCAACCTCGCCGTATACGATGCGAAAGGCGCCGGCGGAAAGGTAACCTTGCTCGGCCTGCGCTGGTTCAACCCGGTGATGCACGAGTGGAACATCGACTTTGCGACGCCACAGGTCGGAACGCTGGGCAGTATCCCGGGAGTGGGCAAATTTAACGACGGCCGCGCCGTTTTCTACGACTACGAGCCGATCGGCGGCCGGTCCGTGCTCGTGCGGTTCTCGATCTGGAAGATCACCGCCGACACAGCGCAATCCGAGCAGGCCTTTTCCATGGACGGCGGCAAGACCTGGGAGGTGAACTGGATCAACCACTACACCCGGGTGAAAGGGGAATAGCCTCTCTCATCGTCACTAACGAAAAGTCGGCCTGTCGCAGCCTGTAGCGAGAATGCGATGGCTGACGGAAGTGACGCGGACGCTTCCCACCGTTCCCGGTCCAACGTGGTATCGCCCGCCGCTCCGCAAGTGGACCTTCACCCCCGCTTCCCTTTGCGCCATGATGAACGAGCCTATGCGACCCTGCCCTCGACTCCTTCTTGCGTCTGTGACGCTCCTTTTCGTCGCGGTAGCTTCCCCGGCCCAGACCACGACGCCCGCCCCCGCACCGGCGCCCACCGTTGCTTCGGTCCTCGACGCGCAACTCACCGCGGTCGAGAACCAGTTTGTCCCCGCCGCCGAAGCCATGCCGGCTGACAGGTATGACTTCGCGCCCTCCGGCAGCAACTTCGCCGGCGTTCGGACCTTCGCCCTCGAGGTTTCGCACGTCGCCACCGCCAACTTCGGCTTCTACAGCATCATCCTCGGGCAGGAGCCGCCCCCCGGCGTTTCCCTCGCAGGCGCCGGCAACGGCCCCGACACCCTTCGGACCAAAGCGCAAATCGTCCAGTACCTGAAGGACTCCTTCAGTCTGGGACATAAAGCGCTCGCCACCATCACCACAGAGAACGCTCTCAGCCCCGTTCCCCATCCGCCCATCCCTTCCATGAACACCCGTCTCGCACTGGCCACCTTCGTACTCGGGCATACCAACGACCATTACGGGCAGATGGTCGAGTATCTCCGCATGAACGGCATCGTTCCCCCCGCCAGCCAGGGTCAGCCACCCGCCAACCCGCCGCCACCAACCCCCACCCGCTGAACCCCGCTGCTGCCTGTCATTTCTCCGGCGTTGGCCACCTGAAGGTGAGAACATTCCTCGCCAGAATCCGCATGCTCAGATTTAGGCGGAACTTGGCGGCCACCTCGCCGAAACGAATCTTTACGCAGCCTTTTTCGGCCTGTTAGACTGAGCACCTTAAGCCGACATCCGAAAGGGCCCCGACATGCAAGTGCTGATCGTTGAGGATCATCCCAATGATCTCCAGATCGCCGCCAGGGCGGCGGAAGCCTCTGGATTTTCCAGAATCGAGGCACGGAATTCTGCGGTAATGGCAAGAGCGTATCTGGAGCAGGCTCTTGAGGGACAGCAGCCGCTACCAGACGCGATTGTGCTGGACCTCGATCTTGGGTATGACAGCGGCTTTGAGCTGCTCCGTTTCTGGCACAGCAATCCCCAGCTGGCACAGATTCCTCTGGTGGTTTGGACGATTCTCGGAGACCAGTACCGGGAAGTCTGCCGCATGTTTAAGGTCAGCGCCTATGTATGCAAGGCCGACGATATTTTGATTCTGCGGCAGGTTTTGAGCGGGATATCCGGTCTCGCTGCGTGATCTCCTCCCCGCCTTCCGGCCGGGGTTTGGCCGGTTCGCCCCTTCTCCGGGCTTTTGTAGTAGAAAGAGTAGCGTCAGCAGCGCGAACCAGCCGGTTCTCTCCTGAACAGATTCCCACAGCGACCGCAAGGGGGCTTTGATGAGCGATTTAGCCGACATAATTTCTCGCAACGAGGAACAAATCCGCGCCCAGTGGATTCGGGACATGCGGCAGTCGGTGCAGCGCGGCGATTTGATGAGCAAAACCGAACTCGACGAGCAGTCCGGCATGCTTCTGAACGCCGTGACCGCCGGCATCCAAAGCAGCGCGACCGACGTAATGAGCGCGGGATGGGCGCCGGCTCGCGAGTTGCTGGAAGGCATCTCAGCATCGCGCGCCCGGCAGGGATTTTCGGCTTCCGAAGTGGCGACCTATGTCCTTTCGCTGAAGCAGCCTCTCTTCGCGGCGATTCGCCATGACATGGGCAAATCGCCGGACAAGCTGTTCGAAACCATCTGGACCGCCACCGAACTGCTGGACCGCCTCGCCCTGGTCACCACCGAAGCCTACATCGCGAATCGCGAAGAGATGATCTCGCGCCAGCAGCAGGAACTGTTGGAGCTTTCGACGCCGGTGGTGAAGCTTTGGGACGGCATCCTGGCGCTTCCCATCATCGGAACCCTCGACAGTGCTCGCACCCAGGTGGTCATGGAAAACCTCCTGCAGACGGTGGTGTCCACGAACTCAAAGTTCGCCATCATCGATATCACCGGCGTACCCACGGTCGACACGCTCGTGGCGCAGCATCTGCTGAAGACGATTACAGCGGCGCGGCTGATGGGCGCGGAATGCATTATCAGTGGAGTGCGGCCGCAGATCGCTCAGACCATCGTGCATCTGGGCATCAATCTGGAAGACGTGACCACCCGGGCCAGGCTTTCCGATGCGTTTGCGCTGGCGCTCCAGATGAGTGGGCGAACCGTCGTCCGCCAGACGGCCGTCGCCCCCAAAGCCATTCTCGCCGGGCCGCTGGCCAAACTGGAGGGCTGAGTGGAGCGAATTCCCGTTCTTCGCATGGGCAGTCTGCTGCTGATCACCATTCAGGTGGATATGCATGACAAGCTCGCCCTCCAGTTGCAGGACGATGTAACGAGCAGGATCGCCGAATGGGGCTCTATGGGCGTCCTGATCGATATTTCGTCGCTGGAAATTGTGGACTCATTCATTGGCCGGATGCTGGCCAACATCGCAGCCATGTCCCGGGTTCTGGGGGCCGAAACGATCGTGGTGGGAATGCAGCCGGCCGTCGCCATTACCCTGGTCGAACTGGGTATGTCGCTGCCGGGTGTGCGTACGGCTCTGAGCGTGGAAGCCGGCATGGAACTGCTCTATGGAGCGGGAGCGGGTTTCCGCACGGGGAGCGACGATGAGCGAGACCAGGCGTGAAACGCTCGCGCTGAGGAATTCCACCGACGTCGTTCTGGCGCGGCAAAAAGTGCGCCAATGGGCCACAGAGCTGCGCTTCACTCTGATCGATCAGACAAAACTGGTCACCGCGGCGAGCGAGCTGGCGCGCAACACCCTCGATCATGGCAAGGGGGGGTCGATGACCATCGAACAGACAGGCATGGCCGGCCGTGTCGGCCTCAGGCTGCTGTTCGAGGATCAGGGTCCGGGCATCCCCGACCTTGAAATGGCCCTCAAAGATGGATTCACGACCGGCAACGGCATGGGTCTGGGGCTTGGCGGCAGTAAACGTCTGGTGAACGAGTTCTCGATCGACTCGGCGCCGGGAAAGGGCACAAGGGTCACTGTTGTCCGATGGAAATAGCGTCTACCGAATGGGTCCCCATCACCGACGAGAGCTCGGTAGGCGAGGCCCGCCGCAGGGCTCTGCTGGTCGCACAGCGCCTCGGATTCGATGAGACCCGGTCCGGGGAGCTTGCCCTGCTGGCCACAGAAGCCTCGCGCAATGTGCTGATTCACGGCGGAGGCGGCCAGTTGGTGATCCTGTCCATGCACGGTGAAAATCACGCCCTGGCTCGCATTCTGGCCATGGATCGGGGCGCCGGTATTGCCAACATCGCCGATGCGATGACCGACGGCTACTCCACCGCCGGCACCATGGGGGGCGGCATGGGAGCCATGAAACGCATCGCCACCGCCCTCGAAGTATTTACGGGTAAGCATGGGACGATCGTTTTGCTGGAAGTGGGGGACGGGCCGATATCGAACCAATTGCAGATCGCCGGCCTTGCTGTTCCTTATCCGGGCGAGCGCTTCTGCGGCGACGCATGGGCCTTTCATCACACTCCGGGGCGCATGGTGGTGCTCCTGACCGACGGCCTGGGTCACGGGCGGGACGCTGCCGAGGCGGCCCAGGAAGCCGTCGCGACCTTCCGCAAGCGCCAGGATCTGCCGCCTTCGGAGATTTTGGGCCGCCTTCACGATGCCCTGAAGAAGACCCGCGGGGCCGTTGGCTCGGTAGTTGAGATTCGCCCCCAGGAAGGAACCCTTACCTATGCCGGGGTGGGCAATATCTCCGCCAGTGTCGTGACCGGAAACTCCTCGCGCAGCCTTGTTTCCCATAACGGAACGCTGGGCATGGTCACCGCGCGCCTCCAGGAGTTTCAATTGCCCTGGACGCGCGACTCTCTCCTCGTCCTGCATTCCGATGGCCTGCAGTCGAAATGGGACCTCTCGACTTATCCGGGTCTCGTGAGTCGTCATCCGGCCATCATCGGCGCGGCGCTGCTCCGCGATTTCCGTCGTCAGCGGGACGACGCCGGCGTAGTCGTCGTCAAGGCGGCATGAATGATGTCTGTCCCTGTTTACAACCTGTCGCTCCGCACTGAACGCGATGTGGTGCAGGCACGCCAGCGCGCTCGCGAGGTCGCGGCCGAACTCGGACTGGATAATCAGGATCAGATCCGGATGGCGACGGCGACCTCAGAGATCGCCCGTAATGCCTTCCGCTATGCCCGGAACGGCCGAGTTCAGTTTGCCGTCGGCCTCGACGAGCCTCAGTACCTTGAGGTGATGGTGTCCGATTCCGGCCCGGGCATCGCGAACCTCGATGAGGTTCTCGAGGGACGGTATCAATCCACGACCGGCATGGGAATGGGCATCCTCGGCACGCGCCGCCTCATGGATGACTTTGCCATCGACGCAACCCCCGCGGGCACGACGGTGCGGATGATCAAGCACATCCCCCGCCAGCATGCGATGCTGACCCAGCGCACCGCGCGCGAGCTGAATCAGAAACTTCTGGAGCGAACGCCGGACAGCCCTTTCGAGGAGATCGAGCAGCAGAACCAGGAGCTGCTGAAAACGCTTCAGGAACTGCGCGGCCGCCAGGAAGAACTGGAGCTGCTGAACCGGGAACTGGAGGACACCAATCGAGGCGTCGTCGCTTTGTATGCGGAACTCGACGAGCGTGCGGATTATCTGCGCCGTGCCTCCGAACTCAAGACGAAGTTCCTCTCCAATGTCTCCCATGAATTCCGTACGCCCCTGAATTCCATCATTTCTCTCTCACGCCTGCTGATGGACCGTATGGATGGCGAGCTCACGGCCGAACAGATGAAGCAGGTGGGTTTCATTGAGAGTTCAGCCCGCGATCTGCAGGAACTGGTCAACGATCTGCTGGATCTGGCCAAAGTCGAGGCCGGCAAAATCCGTATTCGCCCGAAGCAGTTCGAGGTGCACGAACTGTTCAGCGCGCTCAAGGGCATGCTCAAACCGCTGCTGGCCGACAACACCTCCGTGGACCTCATCTTCGAAGATGCAAGCGTTTTGCCGAAGCTTTATACCGATGAGGGCAAGGTCTCACAGATTTTGCGGAATCTGATCTCGAACGCACTGAAATTCACGCCCTCCGGTCACGTGCGCGTTTCCGCCGAGCCCCAGGGAGACGGCTTCGTTCTCTTTTGCGTGGAAGATACCGGCATCGGTATCCCGCCTGAGCATCACGAACACATTTTTCGCGAATTCAGCCAGGTGGATAACCCCCTCCAGGAACGCCACCGCGGCACCGGACTCGGCCTGCCACTCTGCCGGAATCTCGCCCTCCTGCTGGGAGGCAGAATCTGGTTAGAAAGCGCGCCCGGGGCAGGTTCCACCTTCTACGTCACGATTCCGACGATCTACGTGGGCGACGCGATGGCGGCGGAGGAAGCGGCGAAGCTTCCCGCTCCCGATTTTCATCGGGCCCCGGTGCTCGTCCTCGACGATAACCAGGAGACCACGCACATTCTGGAGAGCTACCTGCGGAATACGGAGTTCCAGCCGATTCTCGCCTCCAGCGTGGCGCAGGCAGAGATGTGGATCGCTCGCCATACGCCCGTCGCCGTCATCTCCGACGTCTACCTCGGAGAGGAGATGGCCTGGGGATTTCTCTCCCGGCTCCGCGAGCGGTTGCCTTCCCTGGCGCTGGTCGCAACCAGCGTTTACGAGGAGTCCGCCAGAGCCGAAGAGTCGGGGGTCAGTCTCTTTCTACCCAAACCCGTGGAACGCGAAACCCTGCTGCGCGAACTCCGGCGGCTGACCGCCCGGAGCGGGACCCGGCGGCTTCTGCTGGTGGACGACAACGATGTCTCCCGATACATTCTGCGCGAGCTTCTGCAACAACCGTGGCTCCAGTTCGAAGAGGCCAGAAATGGCAGGGAGGCAATGGCGGCGGTCGAAAGGAAGCTGCCGGACGCCGTGATCCTCGACCTGCTCATGCCCGATATCGGCGGAGTCGAGGTTCTCCGGCAATTACGCTCCAGGCCGGAAACAAAAGATCTGCCGGTACTGGTCTATACATCGAAATCCCTGAATGAACCTGAACGCGCGCAGCTGGAGTCGTGGCGGGTCCGCATTGTTCGCAAGGAAGATGTGTCGGCGCGGCTCTCTGCTCAGCCGTTTCTTGACTGGCTGAGTGCCGTCGGGGTTGCGCCGGTAGGTGCAGTATCGGATTCCCATGGCTGAACGGCGGCCTCGCATCCTGATTGTCGATGACCACGAACAGAATCGGTATGTGCTTTGCCGCATCCTAAGTCAGGCGAACTACGAATGTCAGGAGGCGACCCTGGGCAGCGAAGCGCTCGCTCAGGCAACGACGCTGCCCGACATCATCGTTCTCGATGTCAATCTACCCGACATTTCGGGGTTCGAGGTGTGCCGGCGCATCAAGAGCGATCCCGTTACCTCCCAGATTTCCATCCTGCAGATCTCGGCCTCCATGACCTCCAGCGAAAACAAGATGCGCGCGCTGGAGGCGGGAGCCGACGGATACCTCATTCACCCGATCGATGGAACCGTGCTGGTAGCTACAGTGCGATCGCTGCTGCGGCTGCGGACGGCCGAAGGCATTGCGCGGGACGCGGCAAAGCAATGGCAGGCGACGTTCGATGCGCTCTCCGAAGGCGTGGCCCTGATCAACTCGGAACGCAGGCTGATCCGGTGGAATGCAGCCTTTGCGGTGCTCTGCGGGCCCGACAATCCACTCTGGCCCGGTGACGATGCCGCCGCTTTGCTGGAACGCCTGATTGGAACCAGTGAGCCGCTGTTTCAGAATGTCCGCGATCGCGAGCCGGCGGAATTCACCCTCGGCAATAAAGTTGTTCATCTCGGTGTCAGAAATGTCGGCGGCGACGACGCGGACCCCTTCCCCATGGTGCTCATCGCTTCCGATCTGACGGATCGGCGGCTGGCCGAGTACGCCGTTCGTACGGCGGAAAAGATCGCGGCAACAGGCAAGCTGGCCAATGTCATCGCGCATGAGATCAATAATCCGCTGGAATCGCTGACGAACCTTCTTTACCTGGCTCAGACTTCCGCCAGCGTGGAAACGATCCAGCAATTCCTGGCTGGCGCAAACGAGGAACTGGCGCGGGTTTCGCGAATTACCCGGCAGATCCTCTCTTTTCACCGCGACACCCTCAAGCCGGTCGCAGTCGATATCGGCAGCCTGGTCGCCGATGTCATTGACCTTTTCGAGAGGTCCGCCGTCGCGCGCGGCGTTCGCCTGGTGTATGACCGGCAGCCATCTCTCACGATTTATGGCTATCCGGGCCAGCTGCGCCAGGTTTTTGGAAACCTGGTACGGAATGCAACCGAAGCAGCGAAGCCGGACACGGAGATCCGCATCCGCGTTCGTCCCGTGCGCCGTGCAGGTCGGGAAGGCACGCGCGTAACCATCCACGATCGCGGAGATGGCATTCCCAAAGACGTACAGAAGATGATGTTCGATCCGTTCTTTACTACCAAGGAGTTGCGGGGATCAGGGCTGGGGTTGTGGGTGTCGAAAAACCTGGTCATGGAACATCAGGGAAGCATCCGCTTCCGTTCTTCAACGCGGCCGGAGAGCAGCGGCACCACCTTTGAGGTATTTCTCCCTGTGGGAGGATTGAACCCGGAACATCGTCAGCACGACGAGATTTGAATTGCGCAGCAGCAGGCACGCCGCCGGCTGTGTCTCCACCAACAGGCCTCGGTCGCTGGTCCGCCGGCAGCACGCGCCGTCGCTATACAATTTGCTGATCCGGCAAGGGAGAATCGACAGCATGGACTCGTGGGCTCAGGACATCCGTTTCGCGCTGCGACAACTCCGCAAGACACCGCTCTTCACTGTTACCGCCATCGTGACTCTGGGACTCGGCATTGGCGTCAATGCAGCGATGTTTTCCGTGATTGAGCAGGTTGTCCTGCGCGCCCTGCCTTACGGTCATCAGGACCGCCTGGTTGCCATGCAGAGCCTTCACCAGGGCGGCGCCTCCAGCACCTCCGAATCATTCTCCCTCCCCGACCTGAAGGACTATGCGGCCCGCGCGCACTCCATCGAGGCGATTGCGGCTTACACCTTTCAGCTCCCCACGCTGGGCGGCACGGACAATCCTCAACTGGTTCCCCAGCTCATGGCGACCCCGAATCTCTTCGAGGTTTTGGGCTTCCACACCCAGCTCGGCCGCGGCTTTACGCCCGACGACGGCAAACCTGGCCATACGCGAGTTCTGGTGCTTGGTAATGCGGTATGGAAGAAGTTTTATAACGCCGACCCCGCCATCGTCGGCCGATCGATTCCGATCAATGGCGACCCCTACACCATCATCGGAGTACTTCCCCCGGACGTGCTTTTTCCCATGGGCACCGGCCAGGAGATCATCAGCCCCCTGAATCTGGAAGACGCGTCCCTGCAGGATCGAGGCAGCGGCGTTCTCCAGGCAGTGGCTCTCCTGCGTCCGGGAATTACTGCGGCGCAGGCCGAGACGGAGCTGACCGGGATCCACGCGCAACTTTTGCACGACTATCCGAAGGACGAGATGAAAGGCGAGGTCATCCGACTGGTCGATTACCGCGCCTTCGTCACCCAGAACTCCCGCGCCGCCCTTTTCGCGCTGGACTGGGCGGTTTTCGCGGTGTGGCTCATCGCCTGCGCCAACGTGGCCGGCCTGATGCTCACTCGTTCGAACAGCCGCCGTCGCGAAATTGCCATCCGTGGCGCACTGGGGGCGCCTCGTGTCCGCATTCTGCGGCAGTTCCTGACCGAGAGTCTTCTGATCAGTGTTGGCGGCGCCGCCTTCGGACTCGGCGTTGCGACGCTGACACTTCGACTCCTTCGCCACTTTCTCGTCGATGCCGTTCTTTTTGGCGCGGACATCCACGTCAACGGCGAGGTACTGGGCTTTCTTCTGTTCGCGTCCTGCCTCTCGGCTCTTCTCTTTGGCTGGGCGCCCGCATGGCATGCCGCCAACGTGCCCGCCCAGGAAGGTCTGCGCGAAGGAACGGCTGCGGCCGGAACGAGCCGGCGTCAGGCACTCTGGCGCGATGCAATGGCGGTCACCGAGATCAGCCTGACCCTGGCCCTGCTGATTGCGGCCGGTTTGATGATGCGCACTTTGCTCAGCCTGCGCCACACGGATCTGGGCTTCGCTACCGGCAATATCCTGACCGGCGCCCTGTATCTGCCCACCCATGGCGCCTGGTGGACACTGACCGCCAGCCCCAAAGCCGGCGCCAGCATCATCCAGACGTTCTACGATCCTCTCGCACAAAAGCTGCGCCAAACTCCCGGTGTGGTGACGGCCGGATTCACCACGGTACGGCCCCTCGAACCACAGTGGAACTTCGACGACGATGTGGTGGTCCGAGACCGGCCCACTCCGCCCCCCGGACAGGAGGTCCACGCCCAGGTTCGAGCCGCGACCACCGGCTATTTCCAGGCCATGGGCATTCGCCTTCTATCCGGTCGGCTGTTCGGCGAGGAGGATGGGCCGGCAACGCCGATCGCGGTTCTTGTCAATCAGACTTTCGTCCACAGCGAGTTTCCGCACGAGAACCCTCTGGGACAGCAAATCGAGGTTGGAGACAAAGGCAAGCCGCGCCGCTGGGGAACCATCGTTGGCGTGACGGAGGATGCCAGGCAAAACAGTCCCGGCCAGGTTGCCGTTCCCGAGATTGACGTCAACCTGGAGCAGCTGATCCCCACCGATGAGTTCTATCCGATCCTTGCCACATTCCATATGGATCTGGCCGTCCGCACGCATCTCGATCCGAAACAGCTGGAGAAGGCCGTCCGCCGCGACGTGCATGATCTTCAGCCGCAGATCGCGGTCGAAAGTCTCGAGCCGATGCAACAGGTGGTGGATGACTCCCTGGGGGGACAAACGCTGGCCGCACGCCTGCTCGGCATTTTCGGCCTCGCAGCGCTGCTGATCGCCGTCGCCGGAATTTACGGGCTGCTTGCCTACTCTGTCAGCCAGCGCACCCGCGAACTGGGCGTGCGGCTGGCCCTCGGCGCCCAGCGTGGCGATATCATCTGGCTCATCCTGCGCCATGCGCTATGGCTGCTCGGCGCCGGCACCGCCATTGGACTGGTCGTGGCGTGGATTGCCCGGAACCTCATGCGCTCGTATCTGTATGGCGCAGCCGGATACGACATGGCCACGATCGCGCTCGTTGTCCTGGCATTGGGGTCCTGTGGAGTTGTAGCCAGTTATTGGCCGGCGCGTCGCGCTGCCAGCGTCGATCCCGTGGAGGCGCTCCGCACGGAATAACACCCGACAGGCGAGATTCCGCACGCTTGGTCTTTTCTGCTGGAAAGTAGAGTCGCACCGGCCATGGTGCAAAGATCAGGCTAAAAAACTACGGCTGCGATACCGGGTCCATCTTCGCTTTCGCCCGTTCCGCGGCTACCAGGCCTGCATGCTGCCGCAGCATCGCGAAGGCCCCGCGGCAAACCCCGTAGGCCAGAAGAACCCCAAAGGCTAAAGAAGCGAGCGTCGCACACACCAGCATCAGCAAATTCATTGCGTCCTGCATATCAAAAACGAACCCGGATTCCCGGATCTCCCAAGACTAAGATGCGCCGACACGTTCCGCTTGATCGGCCAATGATCGGCTCCGATGTCATTCTTAACAGAAAAGCCCACACGTTGACCCGCTTTTCTATTGCCGAATAAGATACGGAAAGGAATATCTTTCCCAATTTTAGCCGCGGCGTCCCGTTTTGCAACTGGTAAACGAGCCGGCTGGTTGCAACTTTCGCGTACCCGTCTACTACCAAAGTCATCTCCGTTGTCCATGGCCATTACCCAAATTACCGTTCGCGGCGCTCGTCAACACAATCTGCGCGACATCAACGTTCAGATTCCCCGCAACGCGCTGACCGTCGTCACCGGACTCTCCGGATCGGGAAAATCTTCGCTCGCCTTTGACACCATCTATGCGGAGGGCCAGCGGCGCTACGTGGAAACCCTTTCCGCCTATGCGCGCCAGTTTCTGGACCAGATCGAGCGCCCCGACGTCGATTCCATTGAGGGCCTCAGCCCAGCCATCTCCATCGAGCAGAAAACCACCAGCCGGAGCCCGCGATCGACCGTCGGCACCATCACGGAGATCTACGACTACCTCCGCCTCCTTTACGCCTCCGTCGGCGTGCCCCACTGTCCCAACTGCGGCAGACAGATCTCCCGCCAGTCCGCCGAGCAGATTGTGGAGCGGATTCTCGCACTCTCACCCGCCGACCGCCTCAATCCGCCAAAATCGGGCGTGTCAGGGACCCCGGTGGGTGAGCGCGTCACCATCTACGCTCCCGTGGTTCGCGGACGCAAGGGCGAGTTCAAGGATCTGCTCGACAAGCTCGACCAGCAGGGCTTCCGCGCCCGGGTCGACGGCGAAATCCGCGATCTGGCTGAGCCGCTGAACCTGGAGAAGCGCAGGAATCACACCATTGAAGCGGTCGTCTATCGTGCCGTTCTCAAGCCGGGGATTGAAAAGGCTCTGGCGGCGTCCGTCGAAAAGGCCCTGCAGATGGCGAACGGCCTGGTCCTCGTCGCGACGCAAAAGGACGAGCAGTTGTACTCCTCATCGATGGCCTGTCCCGACTGCGGGCTGGATGTGCCGAAGCTGGAGCCGCGCAGTTTCTCGTTCAACAGCACCTACGGCGCCTGCCCGGAGTGTCATGGACTGGGCAGCATTTACGACTTCGACCCGGCCAGGGTCATCAATGACTGGTCCAAACCGCTGCTCGATGGGGCGCTGGGTCCCGGCTCCGCCTCGCAGTACCTGCACCGCCTTGTGAAAATCGCGGCCGAACGCTACAAGATCGATCTGCAGAAGCCGTTCGAGCAACTGCCGCAGAAGCAGCAGGACCTGCTGCTCCACGGGCCGCCTCAGGCCGAAGCGCCACGCACGGGTTTCCACGGGGTCCTGGCGTATCTTCGCGATTCTCTGGAGGAAGCCCGCTCCGATTCCTACCGTGAGTGGATGATGCAGTACATGTCGGCATCGGAGTGCCCGGCCTGCCACGGCCGGCGGCTCCGGCCCGAATCGCTGGCCGTCAAGATCGACGCCATGTCCATCGCTGATTTCACCGCACTGCCGATTGAGCGAGCGCTGGGGCGCGCCCGCGGCATCAGCTTTACCGCACGCGAGACTCTGATTGCCGAGCGACTGCGCAAAGAGATCGTCGAGCGGTTGCAGTTTCTCGACGCGGTTGGCCTCAGCTATCTCTCGCTGGACCGCAATGCCGCCACCCTGTCCGGCGGCGAGGGTCAGCGCATCCGCCTCGCCACGCAGATCGGCTCTCGTCTGCGCGGAGTCCTCTATGTGCTCGACGAGCCCTCCATTGGCCTGCACCAGCGCGATAACCAGCGGCTTATCCACGCCCTCGAATCCCTGCGCGATCTCGGCAACACCGTGCTCGTCGTCGAGCATGACGAAGAGACGATCCGCCATGCCGACTACGTGCTGGACCTCGGCCCTGGAGCGGGGCGCCTCGGCGGTCAGGTCGTCGCGGAGGGCACTCCCGAAACCATCATGCGCACCCCGGCCTCTTTGACCGGGCGTTACCTCTCCGGCGAGATTTCCACGCTGCACCGCCTTGTTCCGCGCGCAGTCGCCGGCAAGTGGATCACCGTCGAAGGCGCGCGCAGCCATAACCTGCAGAATCTCACCGTTAAATTCCCCATCGGCGTCATGACGGTAATCACGGGCGTCTCCGGCTCCGGCAAGAGCACGCTGGTTAACGACATCCTGTACCGCGCCCTCGCGAAGGAGCTCTATGGATCCCGCGAGGCGCCTGGGGAGCACACGCGCATCAAAGGCTTCGACCAGCTCGACAAGGCCATTCGCATCGATCAGTCGCCCATCGGCCGCACCCCACGATCGAACCCCGCCACCTACACAGGCGTCTTTACCGCGATTCGCGATCTGTTTGCGATGCTCCCGGAATCCCGCGAGCGCGGCTACAAGGCGGGCCGCTTTTCATTCAACGTCCAGGGCGGCCGCTGTGAGGCCTGTCAGGGTGAAGGCCAGCGGCGCATCGAAATGAACTTTCTCCCGGATGTCTATGTCCAGTGCGAGGTCTGTAACGGCCGCCGCTATAACCAGGAAACTCTGGCGGTGAAGTTCAATGGCTATTCCATCGCCGATATCCTCGATCTGACCATCGAGGACGCCCTGCCTGTGCTGGGCGATATTCCCACGGCACGCCAGAAGCTGGAAACGCTCGTCGACGTCGGACTCGGATACATTCACCTTGGCCAGGCGGCGACCACCCTGAGCGGCGGCGAGGCGCAACGCATGAAGCTGGCTCGCGAGCTCTCCAAGCGCCAGACCGGCCGCACGCTTTACCTGCTCGACGAACCGACCACGGGACTTCACTTCGACGATGTCCGCAAGCTCCTCGAAGTCCTCCACCGCCTGACCGATCTCGGCAATACGGTCATCATCATCGAGCACAATCTCGACGTCATCCGCAATGCCGACTGGGTCATCGATCTCGGCCCCGAGGGCGGTGAGGGCGGCGGCCGTATCGTTGCGGAGGGTCCACCGGAACAGGTGGCCGGTATCCCCCATTCGTATACTGGTCAATTTCTCCGGCCCTTTTATGCTGGAGCCACCGGCCCTGCGGCCAGCCTGCCGACCCCTGCTAACGGAAAACGCCGACGCCCTCGAACCGCCGAAAGGAAAAAAGAGACGGTGCAATGAACGACGCCGACCTCAGCCAACAGCTGCCGACCGGTTCAGAACCGGAGATCCCCACGGCTGAGCCCTACGCCGCCGGGGATATTGAGCCTCCTGCTACGCCTGAGGACGGCACGAGCTATCTCTGGCGTCCAATGGAGCCGCAGGCCCCCCTCGTGGAGCCTGCGCCCGCACCTTCGCAGCCGAAACTCATCCCCAACCTCGGTCACTCTCTGGTCTTCTTCGCCCTTCTCGTACCTGCCTTCATCGGCGGATGGATCGTCACCTTCGGCTTTCTGCGTATCCTGCTTCGCACGCTTCCCACCCAGACAGTGATCTTTCGCGTCGGACATGAGGTCCGTTACGCCATCGGCGCCCAGGCGATCGCCTACGGCATCCAGTGGGCATTGGCGGC
Source organism: Acidobacteriaceae bacterium (assembly GCA_035656855.1). GTDB lineage: Bacteria > Acidobacteriota > Terriglobia > Terriglobales > Acidobacteriaceae > Palsa-343. The sequence continues at coordinate 60,493 of DASRRO010000069.1, forward strand.
TCTGGTCTTCTCCTTGTGGTGGGGCCGCTCGCTGGCTCGTGGCGTCCACTGGAACATCGCCGCGGCCGGCCGCTGGTTCCTGCGCCTGGCCCTTCTCGGTGTCGCCACCGGACTCGTCATCACGCTGGCCGGGAACTTCCTGCCCATGCCAAAAGCCCCTCCCATTCTGAAGGACCTTACCAACTCCACTATGGGCGCCTGGATGCTGATGGCCTTCGGCATCACCCTCGCCCCCCTCACCGAAGAACTGGCTTTCCGCGGGTTTCTCCTGCCCAGCCTGGTCAACGTCTTCCGCTGGCTCGAGCGCCGCGGTGCGATGAGCGCAACCTCCGTCCGCGCCGTTGGCATCCCCGTCGCCATCGTGCTCACCTCGATCCCGTTTGCCATGGTGCATGCGCAGCAGGTCTCCGGCTCGTGGGGACCACTGCTTCTCATCGGCATGGTCAGCGTGATCCTGTGCATCATCCGCCTCGCGACCGATTCCGTGGCCGCCGGTTTCATCGTGCATGCCTGCTACAACCTCACGCTTTTTGCCGGTCTGCTCGTGCAAACCGATGGTTTCCGGCACCTTGGCAAACTGAAGGGTTAACCCCGGCAAATCGAAATGCGGCCGGCGCTGGTCCCATTCTGGTCCATTCAGACCCAGGCCACTGCCCGCCATTGATCTGTGGCAACGATCACTTCATCGCAGCGCGGTCCGCGCTAGCCTGACCCTGATGAATGACATCGGCCGACTGTTCCAGGCATTCGTGGCGCCCGCCATTTTCTTTTCGGCCACGGCTCTTTTCATCCTCTCTATCAACGTGCGCCTCATGGGCATCGTCAGCCGGCTGCGCCAGTACGCCCAGGCCCGGCACGAGGCCTTGAAGAACGGCCATGCCGCGGAAGCCGATGCCTGCACGGCTCAGATCGAATCCATGCAACAACGCGCGGAGATGATCCGCCGCACCTTCCTGCTGAGCCTGGTCGCCCTCATCGGCACACTTCTCTCGTGCCTGCTGCTCGGCTTCGGTCTCTACTGGAAGCCTGCCGCTCTCGCCGCTGCCGCCGTATTCGTTGTCGCGATGGTCGCTTTGCTCATCGGCGTCCTCTACTACATTCGCGAGGTCACCGTCGCCCTCAGTTCGGTCCGCCAGGAAGCCACCGACGAGCGATTCGAATATCCGGAACCGCCATCGGAACTGCACGATCACAGCACTTTGTAGAAGCCTGCCCGAGCCTGACCGGTTATTCCCCCTCGAAGAGCCCCGTGCCCAGTGTCCGATCCCCTGCCCTGCTATCCTCAACCCATCCATGTCCGGCTCCGCAACACCGGCAAGTCCGCGTCATCCTGCTGCCATCCGTACCGCCGGGATCGCCCTCTTCCTTCTCACCACCCTTAACCTCTTCAACTTCATCGACCGCTACGTGCTGCCCGGCGTCCAGCCCCTGATCCAGCACGATTTCCGGATTGACGACGCGCAGGCCGGGCTGCTCACCTCCGCCTTCTTCTTCACGTATATGTGCATTGCTCCGCTCACCGGCTGGCTCGGCGATCGGTTTCCCCGTAAGCCCCTGATCGTGGCCGGCGCGCTCATCTGGAGCGCAGCCACTCTGCTCACGGCCACCGTTCACAGCTACGACACCCTGCTCCTTCGCCACGCCGCTGTTGGCATTGGCGAAGCCACCTTCAGCATCTTCGCGCCGGCGCTCCTCGCGGACTTTTACCCGGAAGAAGAGCGCAACCGCGTTCTGAGCATCTTCTACATCACCATCCCGGTGGGTGGCGCTCTTGGTTATCTGCTGGGAGGCGAGTTGGGAGAGCACTTCGGCTGGCGTATGCCTTTCTATGTCGCTGCCGCGCCCGGCGTGATCGTCGCTCTCGCCTTCTGGCTCTTCGTCCGCGAGCCCCAGCGCGGCAGTGCCGACACCCTGAAGGCGACCGCCGCCCGCGCCAGCTTGCGGGGGCTTTTTCGCAATCCCGCCTACTGGACTGCCACCCTCGGCATGGCCATGTGGACCTTCGCCGTCGGCGGCATTTCCACCTGGCTGCCCACCTTTTTCCGCCGCTTTGGCGGATATTCCGTCGCGGGCGCCGGCCTCACCGCCGGCGAAATCACCGCGATGGACGGCCTGCTGGCCACCATCGCCGGCGGTTGGCTGGCACAGTTGTGGCTCAAGCGCAATCATCGCGCGCTCTATCTCGTTTCCGCCTGGGGCGCTCTGCTCTCCATTCCCTTCGCCGCCGCTGTCCTCTTTGGACCCGTTCGCTGGCTCGTACCCGGGGCTTATGCCGCTGAGTTTTTCATCTTTCTCAACACCGGCCCCCTGAATGCAGCCATCGTCAATTCCGTGGCTGCTCCCATCCGCGCGACAGCCATCTCCGTCAACCTCTTCACGATTCATTTCCTGGGCGATGCGTTTTCGCCGGGGCTGATCGGCCGCATCTCCGACGCGAGCAATCTCCGCGTCGGGCTCGGCTCCACCCTCTTTGCCCTCGCCGCTTCCGCGCTCATCCTGTTCGGCGGAGCACGGTTTGCTCCGCGTTTGCCGGATCTCGAGCCCGGCTCCGCGCCGCCCTCTCATTAGCCCGATGCACTGGTTCCTCCTGTCCGCGACCACCGTCAGCAGTGTGATTCTTGCTGTCTGGACCCAGCGCGCCGTCGCCGCCCAGCGCCATCTGCCGCACATCCCCAACCTGCTCGATCCGCGTTATGACCCAGCGGCGGCGCCATCCGCACCGCCGGACCGCCCGCAGATCACCGTCGTCGTTCCCGCCCGCAACGAGTCCGCCGCTATTGAAGCCACGCTGCGCTCGCTGCTGGCGCAAACAATCCCGCTCGAAATTCTCGCCGTCGACGACCGCTCAACGGATGCCACCCGCGCCATCATGGACCGCGTCGCGGCCGGCCCCCGGCCCAGCGGCAAGGTCCTCTCTGTCATTCACGTCAGTTCCCTGCCGTCCGGATGGATGGGCAAGAACCACGCGATCGCCCTGTCCGCGCGCCAAACCGGAACTCCCTGGCTGCTGTTCACCGACGGAGACGTTGTCTTCCAGCCGGATACCCTGGAGCGCGCCCTGCGCTTTGCCGATGATGTCCGCGCTGACCACATCGTCCTGCTGCCGACGCTGACCCTGAAGACCCCGGGTGAACGGATGATGGCGGCCATCTTCCAGTCGCTCACTCTGCTCGCGTGGCGTCCCTGGAAAGTCGCCGATCCGAAGGCCACGCGGGAATCCATCGGCACGGGCGCTTTCAACCTTGTCCGCGCGGAGACCTACCGCGCCATCGGCGGGTTTGAGAAGTTCCCCATGGAAATCCTCGAAGATCTCCGTCTCGGCCGTGAAATCAAGCACCACGGCTATCGCCAGCACATGGTTCTCGGCCGCGATCTGATCCGCCTGCACTGGGCCGCCGGGGCGATGGGCATGGTGAACAACCTCACAAAGAATATCTACGCGACCTTCCGCTTTAATCCAATCCTGCTGCTGGGCGCGTGGCTCGCCCTGCTGGTCTTCGGTGGCGTTCCTCTGGCCGGACTTTTTACCCCTTCCGTCGTCATCCGCATCACCAGCGTGCTCTCGCTGCTGATGATCGCCCTGCTCTATCAGCAGGCCTCGCGCTACTACAACCGCATCAGCCTCGCCTGGGTCTTTACGTTTCCGGTCGCCCTGGCGCTGGTCCTCTATGCCATGCTTCGCTCCATGTTCATCACCCTGCGTACCGGCGGAGTCACCTGGCGCGGCACGTTTTATCCGTTGCGCGAACTCCGTCGCAACCTCGGCCCTCTGCGCTGAACGGTAGGATAACTATCCTACTTAGGTAGTACAATAATGGCATGAAGACCAAGGCGAAGACCTCCATCACCCTTTCATCCGATGTCCTGGATCGAATCGACAAGGTGGTCAGCCCGGAGAGTTCCCGTTCTGCTTTCATTGAGGAGGTCCTTCGCCAGTACTTTCGCCACAACGCTCGCCGCGTGGCTCACGCGCGCGATTTGGAGCGCATCAATGCAGCCGCCGAGCGCCTGAACCGAGAGGCTCTTGATTCCCTCGAATTTCAGGTTTCGGACGCGTTGACACAGCGATGAGGAGAGGGGAACTCTATCGTGTCTCGAAGCCAGGCGGCGACCCGAAGCAATCTCGCGTTTTCGTCGTTGTGAGTCGCCAGGCCCTGATCGATTCCAGGTTTTCCACCGTGATCTGCGCTCCTGTCTTCAGTTCCGGAGAAGGCCTTTCCACGCAAGTCTCCGTGGGACTCCGCGAAGGGCTCAAACATGAGAGCTGGATCATGTGTGACAACCTGGTCAGCATCCGCAAAATGGATTTGACCCATTATGTGGGATCGCTTGCGGGCAGCAGGTTGGCCGAGGTCAGTCAGTCTCTCAGCATGGCTCTGGACCTCGATTAGCCCTGCGCTGACCCCTGGCCCGTGCCCCTGTAAACTAGAGAGGAGGAATCCCCATGCCGGAAACCCAGCGCCGCAAGACCGTAACGGTGAAAATTGGCCAGGTCCGCGTCGGCTCAGAGGCCCCGGTCGTCGTCCAGTCGATGACCAACACTGATACCGCCGACGCCGCCTCGACCATTCAGCAGGTCGCCGAGCTCGTCGAGGCCGGCTCCGAGCTCGTGCGCGTCACCGTCAACAACGATGCCGCCGCTCAGGCCGTTCCGCACATCGTCGAAGGACTCGCGAAGCGGGGCATCCATGTGCCCATCATCGGCGACTTCCACTACAACGGCCATCTGCTGCTCAAGAAGTACCCGGCGTGCGCCAAGGCCCTTGCCAAGTACCGCATCAATCCTGGCAACGTCTCCATCGGCCGCAGGGACGACGACAATTTCCGCACCATGATCGAGTGCGCTGTCGAGAACCAGAAGCCAGTCCGCATCGGGGTCAACTGGGGCTCGCTGGATCAGGCCCTGCTGACGCGCATGATGGATGAGAACTCCAAACGTCCCGTTCCAGCCCCGGCCCGCGACGTCATGCTGGAAGCCATGTGTCGCTCCGCGCTTGACTCCGCCGCCGCCGCCGAGCGCTATGGCCTGCGCCACGACCAGATCATCATCAGCGGCAAAGTCTCCGGCGTCCGCGATCTCATCGATGTCTACGAAATGCTCGCCGCCCGCTGCGACTACCCCCTGCACCTCGGCCTCACTGAAGCCGGTATGGGCATGAAAGGCATTGTGGCCTCCACGGCCGGCCTGGCGCCGCTGCTGCTGCAGGGCATTGGCGACACCATCCGCGTCTCCCTCACGCCCAAGCCTGGCGCCAGCCGCACGGAAGAGGTTCTGACGGCTCAGCAGATCCTGCAGTCTCTCGGCATCCGCAGCTTTACCCCCCAGGTCACCGCCTGCCCCGGATGCGGACGCACGACCAGCACCTTCTTCCAGGAACTGGCCCAGCAAATCCAGGACTACCTGCGCACCTCGATGCCCGCTTGGCGCGCGCAATACCCCGGCGTTGAAGAGCTCAAGCTCGCCGTCATGGGCTGCGTTGTCAACGGACCCGGCGAGTCGAAACATGCCAATATCGGCATTTCCCTGCCCGGTACGTTTGAAGAGCCCAAAGCCCCGGTCTACGTGGATGGACACCTGATGACCACCCTGCGCGGCGACACCATCGTCCGGGACTTCCAGAAGATCCTCGACGAATATGTGCGCACGAGGTACGGCAGCCGCGAACTGGAACCCACTGCCGTCTGATTGTCAGCGGCAACTCGGTTTGCGCGTACGCGCGTTTCATTCAATCCGCCTCTCCCCCGGAACCCGCCCCTGCATTGTCCGTGCCAATGCACTACCATGCAATGTCATCCCGGGAAACGTAATGACGCTCTATTCGACTCTGCATACCCATACTGACACCGGCATCCACACCATCCTCCTGAACCGCCCCGACAAGCGGAATGCGCTAACTCCTCAGTTGATGGAAGACCTGACCCACGCCCTGGAATCGGCCGCCGCAAATCCCGCCTGCCGAGTCGTTATCCTCACCGGCGCCGGTTCGGCATTCTGTGCCGGCCTCGATCTGGAGCACCTCCGCGCGATGGCGGAAACGCCCGGCCAACCGTCGTTTGCTGACGACTCTCGGGCCGACGCTGAGCGCATCGCTATCCTCCTGCGTACCCTCTATCACCTTCCGCTGCCCACCATCGCGGCCGTGAACGGCGCGGCCATTGCCGGCGGCATGGGAATTGCCACCCTGTGTGATTTCACCCTGGCGGTCCCCGAAGCCAAATTTGGCTACACCGAAGTCCGCATCGGCTTTATCCCCGCCATTGTTTCCGCATTTCTGCGTACCCAAATTGGCGACAAGCGCAGCCGCGATCTGCTCCTGACCGGCCGGCTCCTTTCCGCCGAGGAAGCGCAGGCTCTCGGGCTCGTCACCCGCATCGTGCCCGAGCCGGATCTCATGCCCGAAGCCCGCGCTTTGGCCGCTCGCCTCCAGCGGAACAGCCCTGCCGCCATGGAAGCCACCAAGCGCCTGCTCGGCACCTTTGCCGACCGATCCTTGTCCGACGACATTGAGGCCGCCATCCACGCCAGCGTTCAGGCCCGCAGTACCGACGACTTCCGTGAGGGCATTCATGCCTTCCTCGATAAACGGGACCCCCAGTGGCCGTCGCTGCACAGACCGAAGGCACCTCGCGAGTCCTGACCGGCCGGTTGCCATAGCCACTTTTTCCATAGCATTGGCAACCTATCAGGACCACTTGCGCCCTAATTACCATAGCCACTACCATCCGTCCAATGGGTGAAATGTCCTCAGGCATCCTTCCCGTGATCCCCATTGACCGCGCGGCCGACATGCCCCTGCATCGTCAGGTCTATGCCGGTTTTCGCAATGCCATCCTGCGCGGCGATCTGGCGGCCGGCCAGCAGGTGCCCTCCAGCCGTTCGCTTGCGGCGGAACTGGAGATATCCCGTTTCCCGGTCCTCGACGCCTATGCTCAGTTGCTGGCTGAGGGCTACTTCGAGACCCGGGTTGGCGCGGGGACCTTCGTCTCCACGACGATTCCCGTCCAGCGACCTCAGCCCCTCAACGCCGCACTATCCCAGGCAGCGCCTCGGCCGACCTCCCGGCGTTCCCTCCTGTACCCCCCTTTTGAAAAGGTTCCCTGGCGTTATGGATGGGGGTCCTTCGGCGTGCATCAGCCGGCCCTCGATCAGTTCCCGTTTGAGGTCTGGGCTCGCCTGGTCGTCCGCCACAGCCGCACTGCGCGCATTTATGTCGATCCGGGCTACCGGCCCCTCGGCCTGCGCCCATTCCGGGAAATTCTTTGCTCTTACCTGCGAACCGCACGCGCCGTCCGCTGCGATCCGGACCAGATCATGGTGGTCTCCGGCTCGCAGCAGGCTCTGGATATCACCGCTCGCGTCCTTCTCGATCCGGGGGACGCGGCGTGGATCGAAGAGCCCTGCTACCCTCTTGTGCGTTCCCTGTTGCTCGGGTCGGGGTGCCGGGCTGTCCCGGTGCCGGTCGATACCGAAGGTCTGGACGTGGACGCCGGAATACGCCTCGGCCCCGATGCCCGCGTCGCCTTTGTCACCCCGTCACACCACTATGGTCTGGGCGTCACCATGAGCGCCTCCCGGCGCTTTCAGCTGCTGGAATGGGCTCGCCAGTCTTCCTCCTGGATTGTGGAAGACGATTACGACAGCGAATACCGGTTCGATAGCATGCCCATCCCCTCTCTGCAGGGCCTTGATCCCGAGGGCCGCGTGATTTACATCGGCACGTTCAGTAAAGTCCTCCGCCCGTCGATCCGCCTCGGCTATATCGTCATTCCGACCGATCTGGTGGAGCGTTTTGCCGCGGTTCGTTTCGCTATGGATATGTTTCCTGCGTACCTTTTTCAGGAGGTAATGACGGATTTCATGCGCGCCGGCCATTTCGCGCGCCATATCCGTCGCATGCGCGCCCTCTATAAGGCCCGCCGCACGGCCTTAGTGGATTCCCTGCGGAAGGAATTTGGCGACCTCCTGCAGATTCATGGCTCGGAGGCCGGGATGCATCTGACCGTCACCCTGCCCCCAGGATTCAGCGACGTCGAAATCGCGGCCCGGGCAGCCCAGGAGAAGCTCTGGCTATGGCCATTATCCATGTGCTACACGGGAAGCCCCGCCCGGCAGGGTTTCCTGCTGGGCTACGCGAATACGCCGGAAGACCAGATGCCCGCCGCAGTACGGCGTTTGCGGCTGGTCCTGGCCCTCTGACGTTTCGCCCTCTGATGTTTCTCTGTAGATCTCTCGAACTGGCTATGGTGAATCCCCGCTGAGTGGCTATGGCGAGTCCCTTTCTTTCCAGCCCACACTCTTACCATTGCCTTCACCCCGGAGGTACATGTGAAAATGCGTTGCTATTCCGCAGGCACTCTTACCCTGGTGACCGCCTTTTTGTGCGCGGGTCCGGTGCACAGCGCATCTGCTGAAGCCCTTCCTCAGGTCGCTTCGACCATCACGCTCGAATCCATGCCATCCGAAATGCGCGGTGATCTGTATATGGCCCGCGGCAAGTATGTGCAGGCCATCGACGCTTATCGGCAGGTGTCTCCCATGACGGCTGTGGTCTGGAACAAGCTCGGCATCGCGTGGCATCACCTCTCCGCCGTCGATGAGGCGAAGCGCGATTATGAGCGCGCGCTGCTGATCCGCCCCAACTATCCCGAGGCCATCAACAATCTGGGCGCGACCTACTTCGAGCAAAAGGATTACAAGAAGGCCATCAAGCTCTACCGGCACGCTCTGCAACTGATGCCCAGCTCTGCCGTAGTCGCCGCGAATCTCGGCACCGCCTATTTCGCTCGCGGCAAGTACAAGCCCGGCATTATCGCTTACCGCAAAGCATTCGAGCTGGATCCCACCGTCTTCTCCGATCAGGCAATGACCGTTCGCGGAGGAACCACCCCCGAGGACCGTGCTCAGCAGGACTACTGCCTCGCCGAGCTCTTCGCCCAGGCCGGCATGAAGGAATACGCGATCGACTATCTGCGCAAGGCTTTCGACGAAGGCTTCCACAATCGCAATCGCGTGATGCAGGACGCGGTTTTCGCACAGCTGCGCAAGACCGCCGATTTCGCCCATCTGATGGCCGAAGAGAAGGCGCGGTAGCCGCGCGAGCAACGCCGGTGGCGCTGGCCGCGAGCCATCGCAGCGGAGCGCCGGCCGGGATACTCGCGTCAGAGGGGTTTCTCAGGCCCTGTTCTTCGCCGGAAGCCGGGCGTACTGGTCCCGCCCGAAGCGTGCAAAAAGTTGCCTCCGCACACCGCGCAATCGGCCGCCCATCCCCTCTCCGTAATGACTACGGCAGTACTCCTGTACCGCTTTTCCTCGTTAAGCGTCCAAAGGAGTAACTCCCATCTTCCTTTTTGGGAATGGGAGTGGTAGAGGTAGGTATGGATACGGTCCACGCCTCCGATCAAACTCCGGACCACGCTCTTCCGCCGCCTCTGCGTCCTTCCGCGGGGCTCAGTCATCCAATCGTTATCAGCGTGAGGGGATTGCGCAAGGAGTACCTGACCGGCCGTGGCCGGCTGGTTCTCTTCGAAAATCTCACCCTGGACATTATCAGAGGCGAAATGCTGGCGATCGTTGGCCAGTCCGGTGCGGGCAAGAGCACGCTTTTGCATATGCTGGGCGCGCTTGATACCCCCTCCGCGGGTGACGTATACTGCGCCTCAACTCATTTGCAATCGCTCAGGCCAGGACAGGCGGCCACTTTCCGCAATCGCGAAGTCGGTTATGTCTGGCAGTTTCACTATCTTCTGCCTGAATTTACGGCGCTGGAGAATGTCGCCATGCCCCTGCTGGCCAGGGGCGACTCGAAGGCTCAGGCCTTCAGAAGCGCGGAGCAGTGGTTGAACGAAGTCGAACTCGGTGACCGCGTGACTCATCGCGCGGGCGAACTGTCGGGAGGCGAACAGCAGCGAGTCTCGCTGGCGCGGGCTCTGGTGACCCAGCCCAAAGTGCTCCTCGCGGATGAGCCGACCGGGGATCTCGACAGCCTGACCGCCGAAATGGTTTTTGGCCTGATCCAGCGCCTGCACGGGCAACACCGCCTGACTTCGGTGATGGTGACCCACAACCTGGCGCTGGCCCGGCGATGTACCCGCGTATTGCGGCTGGAAAAGGGCCGCCTGGACGAGATTTCTCCGTTGACCGTTTGAAACGGATGGCGGGTAATTGAGTTTGTAAGAAACAGAGGTGCCGATGGCCGTAAGGATGGTTCGACACTTCTGGAAATTCGGGCGGATGCAGACGATCGCACCACCCTCAGGGCCGCCCCGTATTGCCCCGCTTTCTGGCTGGGCGGCTGAATGAGCAGGAACTGCAAGGTTCAGGCTCAGTGACATAAAGAGTCCCGACTTGCCTGTGGGCTGCCGGCATCAAAGACTGGCATCCCGGAGGCCAAACGGAGCCTCTCAGAGGGAACATGTTCGAACGCTATACAGAAAAAGCGCGGCGCGTCATCTTTTTCGCCCGGTATGAAGCCAGCCAGTTCGGCTCTCCGTATATCGAAACGGAGCACCTGCTGCTGGGCCTGCTGCGCGAAGACAAGGCACTCACCAACCGCTTTCTTCGCTCCCATGCCTCGGTTGAATCCATCCGCAAACAGATTGAAGGACACACCACGATCCGGGAGAAGGTCTCCACGTCGGTCGACCTTCCGCTCTCCAACGAATGCAAGCGGGTGCTGGCGTACGCCGCCGAGGAAGCGGAGCGCCTGTCGCACAAGCACATCGGCACCGAGCATCTGCTGCTGGGCCTGCTGCGCGAAGAAAAATGCTTCGCGTCGGAGATCCTGCACGAGCGCGGGCTGAAGCTGCTGGCGGTTCGTGAGGAACTGGCGCGCGCTACGCAGGAAAAAGCACCCACGCAGCAACGCAATCGCGAATCGAGCCTGCTGTCGGAGTTCTCCCGCGACCTGACCCAGGCCGCCATGGATGCGCAACTCGATCCGCTGGTGGGCCGGGACCAGGAACTGGAACGCGTCGTCCAGATCCTCTGCCGCCGCACCAAGAACAATCCCGTGCTCATCGGTGAGCCGGGCGTGGGCAAGACCGCGATCGTGGAAGGGCTGGCCCAGCGCATCTCCGACGGCGATGTCCCCAGCTTCCTCGCGGACAAGCGGGTTCTCGCGCTCGATCTTTCGCTGATCGTCGCCGGCACCAAGTACCGCGGCCAGTTTGAAGAGCGCCTGAAGACCATCATGAAAGAGCTGATGGAGAATCAGAACTCCATAATCTTTATCGATGAGCTGCACACGCTGGTGGGCGCCGGTTCGGCGGAAGGTTCGCTCGACGCCGCCAACATTCTCAAGCCCGCTCTGTCGCGCGGCGAAATCCAGTGCATCGGCGCCACGACGCCGGCGGAGTATCGCAAATCCATCGAGAAGGACCGCTCACTGGAGCGGCGCTTCCAGGCGGTAAAAGTGCCGCCGCCCAATGAAGAGGATGCCATCAGGATCATCAATGGCATCAAGGACCGTTACGAGAAGTTCCACGCCGTCAGCTACACCGACGAGGCCATCAACTTCGCCGTCGCTCATTCCAACCGCTATATCTCTGACCGCTTCCTGCCGGATAAGGCCATCGACCTGATCGACGAGGCCGGCGCTCGTGTGAAACTGCGCCAGACGTCGCTGCCCGAGGAGATCACCGAGGTCCAGAAGCGGATCAAGTTCATCGTCCACCGTATGGAGAACGCCATCGCGAACCACGAGTTCGAGAAGGCGCGCTTCTACTCCGATGAGGAACGCAAGGAACGCGACAATCTTCGCGCCCTGCGCGACAAGTACCACCTCGACGACTCCACGGCAGGCATTGTCGGCCGCGAGGACATCGAGGATGTGGTCAGCCGCTGGACCGGCGTGCCGATTACTTCGATTAAAGAAGAGGAGACGCAGAAGCTGCTCCGCGTGGAAGAGGAGTTGCACAAGCGCGTCATCTCCCAGGACAAGTCAATCTCGGCGCTGGCCCGGGCCATTCGCCGCTCGCGTGCCGGCCTCAAGTCGCCAAACCGGCCGATTGGTTCGTTCCTGTTTCTCGGACCGACGGGCGTGGGCAAGACAGAAATGGCCCGCACCCTTGCCCAGTTCCTCTTCGGCAGCGAGAAGTCGCTGATCCGCTTCGATATGTCGGAGTTCATGGAGAAGCACTCCGTTTCGAAGCTCATCGGTTCGCCTCCGGGATATGTCGGCTACGAGGAAGGCGGTCAGCTCACTGAACGGGTGAAGCGTTCGCCGTACTCCGTCGTTCTGCTCGACGAGATCGAGAAGGCGCACGCCGATGTCTTCAATATCCTGCTGCAGGTGTTTGAAGACGGGCAGCTCACGGATGGGCTCGGCAACACGGTGGACTTCAAGAACACGATCGTCATCATGACCTCCAACATCGGTGCTCGCCACCTCCAGCGCAAGCAGGGGCTGGGGTTCCAGAGCGACCGCGAGGACCTGGTCATGGAGAAGATCGAGGACCTCGTGAAGAACGAGGTGAAGCGCACCTTCAACCCCGAGTTCCTCAACCGCATCGACGAGATCATCCTGTTCCAGTCGCTGACTGACGCCGACCTGATCCAGATTCTCGAGTTGCTCGTACAGCAGCTCAACGCGAACCTGGCCCAGAAGGCGATCACCATCTCGGTGACCGAAGACGCCAAGAAGTGGATTCTCGAAAAAACGGTGGTCGACCGCAGCTATGGAGCCCGTCCCCTCCGCCGGGCCCTCCAGCGCTACGTCGAAGACCCACTTTCCGAGGCCCTTATCGCGGGCGGCATCAGCGAGAGGCCGGCATTCCTCGAGGTCTATCTCGACAACAACCAGCTCTTCTATCGCCCGGTGGTGAAAGAAGGCGAAGACAAGGCCGCAGGCGCGCTCCTGGTTACTTAGCGGGAGCTGCCTCCAGGCAAAAGGCTGCGGATCGAATCCGCGGCCTTTTGCCTGTTCACCCCTCACTGCTTCCACCGTTGTCGTGATCGAGGCTCGAGTGCAGCCCCGTCGATATTTTGATTTGTGCTGTGGCCGTCCGGCGCCAGTTCAGCGTGCTTACGAACGACAAGGCACTGATCCGCTGTCTCGAAGTGTCAGGAATTTCGCATTCCTGACGGGCCGGGCTAGTCCACCTTTGTCGCGGTCACCTCGACCTGCATCTTGCCCTTGCTGTCCAGGTCGTCGGAGGAATACACGACGGTGGGCTTACCGATGGGAATAATCAGGTTGGAATCCCAACTATTCTGCCGGATGACCGGTTCCCCGATACCGCCGATCTCCGTCTGACGGGCAATGCTGCTGATGTTCGCACTCAGGCGAAAACTGAGCTTGTCGGCGTGCTCGGTTGCATTGCGCACGTCGAGGTCAACGCCGAGATCGATGTACTGGAACTGGGTGTTGGCGAGATTTGCGTTCGCTCCATAGGAACCCGTGGCAATGGGGACACGGGAGCCGGTCTTGATCTGCTGATCATGGCCGTCCCCCGTCACCGCGGTTTCCTCATAGCTGCGGGTGTTGGTCACCTTCCCGGCAGCATCAAGCTCTTCCACTGCAAAATGCAGACGGTAGAAGCGCTGCTCCACCGGCGGAGCGGTGCTCTCCGGTGCATTCTGTGCCCGCACAGCGACGGGGAGCAGAGACAGCGTGAAGGCGGCAACGAACGTAGCGATAGCTTTCATAGAGGCTCCTGTTCCTTTTATCGATCCTGCTGACTGCCTGGCCGCAGCGACCGGTTTCGTAAATCGGCGACGATGACAGGGTCGTCCCAATGCTTCTGATCTTCGAGGACGGCACGCTGCACTTCGGGGGGTCCATGATTCGCGAACGCCACCAGCGCCTGCTCTTCCGGCGTCAGAGGGCGTGGCGTCGGAAACACCGCCAGCTTCGCCAGCGTTGTCGTGCTCGCCGCCACTTCCCGGTGCGCTGCGGGCCAGCCGGCATGCCTGGCTCGGCGATTCCCAGAAACCTGAACTTCGGCAATTGCCGCATGGGCAGGACGGTCCGGCGCCGCCACCGCCTTCGGAGCCTGCGGCAGGCGCGCAATCTCGGGCACCTCGGGCGTCCGCATCACCCATAGCGCGACCATCGCTGCCACCAGGCACGCAGCTGTCCCCGCCAGGCTCCACTTCCACCAGCGGACGGGGCGCGCTGGTGGACGCTCCACTTGCGTCCGCTCCATGATCTGCGCCAAAGCGACCCGCGGCTCCGTCGTTGCCGGCGGCTGCGCGTAGCTCCGCAATGCCGCCTCGATCCGGTTGTCAATCTCTTCCCCGGCGATCCGCTCATCGTTCCGCATGCCGCCGCTCCTCCATCGCCGCAATCTTCTCCCGCAGCATCTGCCGCGCCCGCATCAGCCGCGTCCGCACTGTGCCTTCGGCAATGCCCATGGTCGCGGCAATTTCCCGCGAGGTCATCTCTGCTGAGAGCGCCAGCGGCTGCCGCAATTCCTCCGGCAGGCTGTCGATCAGCCGATGCACCGCAGCCTCCCAGTCTTGCGCCACCACGATTTCCTCCGGGCCGCACGCCCGATCAGCCAGGTCCTCAGGCGAAGGATCCCCCGCCTGGCCGCCAGGCGGCGTCCGCCTCAGAGCGTGCCCTGAGTGAAGCCGCAGGGGCGAGTCCCGCACCCGGTCCACTGCGGCTCGCCACGCCACCCGCGCTACATAGGCGCGCTCGTCCCGCAGTCCTCGCCACCCCTGAGCGCGCCATATCTTCAGAAATGCCTCCTGCGCTGCATCTTCTGCATCCTGCGCCTGGCGCAGCACCGCCCAGGCCACCCGGCAGGCAAACCGCCACTGGCGTTCGACCAGACCTGCGAACTCCGCCTCGTCCCCCGGTCGCACCCCTGCGGCTCCTTTGATTGCCGTGCCCCTTCACCCGCAAAGACGATGTCCGTGCAGCCACTGTTCAGTTTTTTCTTTCAAATGGTCGAAAGACGACTGTCGGGCCATCGTCCGCAGTAACCCGCCCAGCGGCAAAGTCCTTGCCTCGCTTCCGCAGAAACGCTAAGCTGGCGCGAAATCCGAATCCCGCATTCTCCGGAGGTGAACCATGGTGGATCCGCACACCCTGCACATGATCACGGCCATGATGGCTATTTTCCCCATCATCGCCCTCTTCTTCATCGTCCTGATCACGATTCCCTACTGGATGATCTGGAAGAAGGCCGGGTTCTCCCCATGGCTGAGCCTGCTCATGTTCGTGCCGCTCGCGAACTTCATCATGCTGTATGTGCTGGCCTTTTCGGAGTGGAAGGTGGTTCCGGTGAGCCAGACGACCGCTTTCCCGCCGCGCGTCTGAAGCGCCTGCCCCGTACAGCGCGGATATCCTGGCCGAATGCCTGCCAGGCGTGCGCTCAGCCGAGGATATCCCTCAGCTATCGGTGGCCCTTCGTCCGGAACCGTGAAACCGCCAGGTAGAACGTGTTCGCGTCAGTTCCCGGGTTGTGCAGGCTGATATTCCCGTTTGACAGATGCTGGTACCGGTATCCGATCGTCCAATCCTGACGTGCCTTCCGAAAGATGTGGATGCCGGTCCCGAAGTCAATCGTGTACATCCACTGCGAACCCTGGGGCGAGAGCACGCGCTGATCAAAATAGATGAATCCGCCATTTGTGCTGAAGAACGGCTGGACCCGGCTTCGGGGAAAGAAGTCGGATTCGAAACCAACCGGGCTGACGCCGCTGCCGTAGGCGCGCGTCCTCAGATATTGCGCGGCGGGCTGCGCCTGGGTCGGCTTCGCCCCCTGCACCGGTTCGTCCAGCATGGCCAGCGCCGTCACTTCCGGGGCATACCGCATCGTCCAGTACTGATGCTGCGTGAACAAATAGGTGTAACGCACGTCGATCGGCATGTATTTCACATCTTTGGCATAGCCCCAGATATGGCCGCTCATCAGCGACAAGCCCCACCATGCTCCAAACTCGTGCACGCCGCCCGGTCGCGGCCACACGGGGAGTTCCCGGGCTGAGGTCGGATTCGGCTCGACAGCCGCAGCGGCGCTGTTGAGCGAGGAAGCCACCACGGTGGCACTCTCCTCTCCCTCTGCGCCGCTCGAAGGCGCACTCGCTGGAATGCCCGGCTTTGTGAACGTCAGGGCATTCTCGTCTGCCGGATCAGTCCAGAAGCTCTTTGTCCTGACAACCCGATCGTCGCGATACCAGGGCGAACGGAACCGCAGAATATTCGCTGTCGCATGCGCGGGTTCCAGGAAGCTGAGGCCCAGCAGCGCAAAGGGATTCCGTCCATTCCCCTCAATGGGCGCCACCACGTGCTTGTCCAGCACGTCTTCCGCCATCGTCCAAAGACCGCCGCCCACCGGAGTGGTCACCAGCTCCACCCAGCCGGTCTCGTTGGTGTAGTGCCCGTTGTCCGGCTCCGAGTGATCTCCGTTGTGGCCAATGGCCGCTTCTCCGGTGGGTCCAAGCTTCCACTCGAAGCTGTACGCGGTGGAGAATGCACCCGCGCGCAGCATCCGGCGCCAATAGGGCCAGGTATTTGACTGCTCGACCGTCATGCTCTTCGGGTCGTTCTGGATCCACAAGTCGTTGGTGATGGCCCCCATCATCGGGTGGCCGACATAATCGTCGAGAAAAGGATTCTGATCGGCCCAGACGTTCCACCGCCAGCCCGCGGCCGAATTGATGTATCGATCCCACCAGTTTCCGTGCGTCGTCTCCCACCGGTACCAGTAGCCGGAGTACAGATTGCCTGCGTCTTCAAATGCGTTGAAAAGAGTGGCGGAAATGATGAGCTCATGCCAGTGCACCCGACAGTGGGGAGAGCGGGTTGCGTCCCGGGCGCAGTCCTCAAGCAGGGTCCGTGGCGGCTCCGATGCGGCTGGCGCACTGGCTGAAATCATCGAGCTCGATGTCGCGGGCAGCGGAGCATCGGGTAGCACCGCAGCGGTTTCGGGAGCCGACGCGACCGTTTGCCCTTGCAATCCGGAGGCAAGCAGAATCCACGTCACCCCAAGAACGACGCCACACCCAATCGCTCGCACCCGGGGGATACGCCTGGACAAGACCAACACCCTGGCCAAAAAAGACCTCTCCTGAAAATCGCAAGTTGCACGAGCCAAACGGTGAGCCAGAGCCGTATGTGAGGGCCCTGTTACGCCCGATCATGCACGCCCGGGAAAGGCGTCGTCAAGACACGAGTATCGCATCCCTTACGGATCGGGGGCCGGAGTGGCGGGAAAAGGGCGCGGCCCAGGGAAAAAGGCAGCCTGGCGAGGCTGCCTCTCCAATGGTTCATCCTGCTGTCATTCAGTGCGCGGCAACCGCTTTGGGAGTGCCGGCTTCCAGTTCTGCAAGCCGCCTGGCCAGCAGCTGCTCCAGCTGCTCCAGCGCCTTGCTGAACCCCTCAATGCCTTCCTTCAGCTTGTCGTGGGCCATGCGATCGGCAGCGTGCATCTTCTCGAATGTTGCTTCGTCGATATGCATGCGCTCGATGTCCATCGACTTCGCTTTTTCCGGATCCAGCTTTCTCGGCAGATCGCCTTCCGTCGAGTCCAGCTCCTTGAGCAGTTGCGGAGAGATCGTCAGCAAATCGCAGCCCGCCAGCTCTTTGATCTCGCCGGTATTGCGGAAGCTCGCGCCCATCACCTGCGTCTTATAACCGAATTTCTTGAAGTAGTTGTAGATGTGCGTTACTGACTGCACCCCGGGATCGTCAGCACCCTGGTAGTCTTTACCGGTGTCCTTCTTGTACCAGTCGAGAATGCGCCCCACGAAGGGCGATACCAGGGTCACGCCGGCTTCGGCACAGGCAACCGCCTGATGAATGCCAAACAGCAGCGTGAGATTGCAGTGGATTCCCTCTTTCTCCAGCTTCTCGGCAGCGCGAATCCCCGCCCACGTTGACGCAATCTTGATCAGGATTCGTTCGCGCGCAACGCCCGCGCTCTCGTACTTCTTAATGATCGACCGCGCCTGCTCCATCGTCTTTTCTGTGTCATACGACAAGCGGGCGTCGACCTCCGTCGATACGCGTCCAGGGATGATCTCGAGGATCTTCTTCCCGAAGGCGACCGCGAGATTCTCGAAGGCGAGCTTCGTCACCTTCGCGTCTTCGGCGTCTTCGCCGAGCTGCTTTTTCGCCGCCAGCAGGACATCGTCCACAATCTTGCTGTACTGCGGCATCTGCGCTGCCGTGGTCAGCAGCGACGGATTCGTGGTCGCATCCTGCGGTCGCGCCTTCTCAATCGCCTCAACGTCGCCCGTATCGGCCACCACCGTCGTCATGCTCCGGAGCTGTACCAGCAATGTCTTTGCCATCATTTCCTCCTGCTCTTACGATTATCCGGCATCCCGCTGCCCGGGTGAAAACATCGCGCCCGAATCCCTGCGAATATCCCATGAACCGCTGTTTGGTTAGATGCCCGGTCCTGACTTTCGGCCTCACATCTCAAAGTATGGGATTTCCCAGCGTCCCTATGCCTTCCACAATCACTTCCACCCGATCGCCCGTCTTCATAGGCGCCACGCCCGCCGGCGTCCCCGTCGGAATGACGTCGCCGGGCAGCAGAGTCATGGCGGCTGTAATGTGCCGCAGCAAAGCCGCAATGTCGAAAATCAGGTCCTTCGTCGTCCCATGCTGTTTCACTTCGCCATTCAGGCGCGTCTCCACCGTCAATCCCGCGGCCGGATCGATCTCGTCGGTCACCAGCGGCCCCATCGGGCAAAACGTGTCGAACCCTTTGGCGCGGGACCATTGCCCATCGGATTTTTGCAGATCGCGGGCCGTCACGTCGTTCACGATGGTGAAGCCCCGCACATACGGCCGAATATCCTCGTCGGCGCCGAGCTTCGTCGCCCGGCGTCCGATGACCACCGCCAGCTCGCCCTCAAAATCGACGCGCTGTGACTGAGCAGGAATGCGGATCGCCTCGCCCGGCCCAATCACCGCCGAGCTCGCCTTCAAAAACAGCAGCGGTTCCTTTGGAACCTCGTTGCCCAGCTCCGCCGCGTGCTCACGATAATTCCGGCCAATGCAGACGACCTTCCGTGGCACCACCGGAGCCAGCAGCTGCGCCTTTTCAAAAGGCAGCGGCTCAAACCTGCCCCCCGCCGCCCGCGTCCATGGATCCTCCTCAAACGGCGGCAGCAACCGATCGATCCATAGCTCGCCCCCGCGCTCCACAACTTCTCCATACTGCGGCCCGTCGCTTGTCTGAAACCGGCAATATCGCATCGTTCCTCTCTATTGGGGCAGTTCTTCTTCTACTTCCTGCGATCGCGCGCTTTCATTGCCATCGCGATCCACCGCACTCACGGCATACCCATACCGATGTCCCGGTACAACCGCCGCGTCGCTGAAAGACGAAGGCACAACCGGCTTCGCCCCGGAAATCCGCTCCGCTGTCTCGCCAGCGGCCACGTCGCGCCGATACACAACATACCCTGCGAGATCCGACTCTGAATCTGGCATCCACGACAAGTCGATGGCATGCGCCTGCTCATCCACCACCGCCGCCACCCCATGGGGCACTTGCGGTGGGAACACGTCCTTCGCCTCAATCGTCACCGCCGTCGATGCGGTTCCCGCGATCTCCAGCGTATGCTGATCGACCTCGACATGCAGAACTCGCTCCGCCGTATACCGCCAGGTGTGATCGAGGATGGCGCTCCCATCGAGCGCCTCACCCGCATCTTCCGAGTCAAGATTGACCTCCAGGGTCTGCTGCTCCGGCAGCGCAGCGCCCACGGACTCGTTCGGCTTTGCGGCTCCCGCCACTTTCACCCAATCCCGATGGATGCGCAGCACGAGTGCCGGTTCCGGCGCGGCCTTGTCCCAGTGCAGTACCACGCCTTCCGCTCGGGTCTCCGCGCCAAGCCCCGTGACGGCAGCAGGAGCCGCGCCCGTCGCCACCAGTGCCGGATTCGAGAGACCCGCTGTCTTCCCGGCGGGGTTTTGCAATTCCACAAAGAACGCCACGGCGCGCGGCGCGCCTGAAACCAGCTCCGCCGGCAGCGGCAGTGAAACCTCCGCCGGCTTCTCCGGCGCAAAGTTTCCGTCGCCCGCTGCTTTGCAGGGAGCCGCTGCACTTTTCGCCCTGGCACCCGGCGCCCAGCTCCAGCAGAAATGCGCTCTCTGCGGCCCCTTGAGTGTCACCTTGTCGGTGGTAACGCGCGGCATCGTCCAGTGCAGGTGGACTTCGTTCCCCGCCCGCGCCGCCGACAGGTCCTTCACCGGGGCCGGCAGCCACAAGGTCGGCGGTTGCGGATTTCCCGCCAGCGCGCAGCCCGACAGCCATCCCAGGCACGCCAACGCTGTCAGACAGAACGGCCGCTGAATCCAGCCAGGACCTGGCTGTCCGGCTCGAGCAGCCCTTGTCTCCAGCCCGCCTCGTGGTTCACCCGCATTCATGAAGATTTAGCCTAACAAAGCGCGAAGAGCCGCTCCGAGTTCCTCATCCTCAAATCGAAACCCCGCCTCTTCCAGCCTTTGCGGCTGCACCCGAGCCGATGCCAGCAGTGTCTGGTTCGCCATCTGTGCGCCGAACGCCATCCGCAGCGCTCCGGCGGGCACGCCCAGCCAGGCAGGCCGATGTACCGCCGCCGCAAGTTTCTCCGTGAACTCCGCATTCGTCACCGGTTGTGGCGCCGTCAGGTTGAACGCTCCCGCCCGATCCTCGCCCTCCATCAGAAACAACAGCGCCCGTACTGCATCCCGAATGCTTATCCAGCTCATCCACTGCTGACCCGATCCCAGCTTGCCGCCCGCTCCCAGGCGAAACGCCGGCAGCATTTTCTTCAGCGCGCCCCCCTTCCGGCCCAGCACCACGCCAAACCGAGCGTGCACCACCCGAATCCCCGCAGCTCGCGCCTTGTCCGCTGCCTTCTCCCACGCCACGCAGGTTTCCGCCAGAAAGCCCGTTCCCGGCGCACTGGCCTCGGTGAGCACATCTTCGCCGCGATCGCCATAGATTCCGATCGCCGAGGCGCAAACCAGCACCCTCGGCGGCCGGTGCACCTGTGCCAGCGCCTCGCACAGGGCCCGCGTGCTGCCCACACGGCTGCTGACAATCTCTCGCTTGTAGTCCTCGGTCCAGCGCCGAGCTATGTTGGCTCCGCTCAAGTGGACCACTACGTCGAACCCTTCCAGCCCCATCGGATGAATGGCCGCATCCGCGGTGCTGGGATTCCAATAAATGGTTCCGCCCACTACCTCCCGATGGTGTCGCACCAGGGTGGTGATATCGATGGCGCGCTCCTGCGCCGCTCGTCGCATCGCCGATCCGATCAGCCCGGAAGCCCCACTGATCAGAATCCGCTTCTTCTTCTCACTCATAACGGCCTGAATGTCCAGCCTAACAGACCAATATCTTAAGAATCAGAAGCTTATAGGTAACATTTCAACTTCTGTCCCACCGCCTGGCCGAACGTTGTCGGGGCAGAAATCTTCACCCTATGAAAAAATCGTTGGATTCTAGAAACACTTTTTTCGCTACACTCTACCCATCGCTTTCGCGGAACGGGGGCAAACCTATGGAAAGCAAGCCCGATCTCCCCACGCCCCATGACGACCCCGCTTCGGTTCCTGCCCCGTCTGCCGAAGCCTTCATCGCCGAAAAGCGCATCGGCGAGCGCATCCGGCGTCTGCGCCTCAAGCGGTCGATGGGCCTGGTTGAGCTGGGCCGCCACACCGGCCTTTCCGCCAGCTTCCTGTCCCAGCTGGAGACTGGCCGTGTCGTCCCCACGCTCCGCAACCTGGCCCGCATCGCGATGGTCTTCGGCCGCGATCTCTCCTACTTTTTCGAACCGGAACCGCATCCGCTCTTCCGCGTCCACCGCCGCACCGAGCGCGTGCGCCTGCCGCAGTCCGGCGTCGAAGACCCGAGTTACTACTTCGAGAGCCTCGCCTACATGGTGCCGGATCGCCAGCTCGATCCCTACTATGCCGAGTTTGTTCCTTCAAAGAAGGTCGCCGAGGTCCGGCCGCATGTGCACCCTGGTTACGAGTTCCTCTACCTTCTGCACGGCGAGCTGGAGATCCGCCATGGCGATCGCACCCACGCGCTGGAGGCCGGCGACAGCGTCTACTTTGACGCGGGAACGCCCCATGCCTACCGCTGCGCCGGTGTGGTCCCGGCCGTCGCTCTTATTGTCACCATGCACCAGATGACTCCGCAGCTGGCGACTCTGCCTCGTCCCGCTGCGCCGGTTCCCAAGCCTACAGCAGTCGCGGCGAACGCTGAGACGGGTTCATAGTCTCGCCGCCATCCCCGCGCGCGGCGGTACGCGGCACCGTGAAGTAGAAGGTGCTGCCTCTGCCGACGGTGCTCTCCACCCAGATGCGCCCGCCATGCTGGCGAACGATGTTGCGACAGATCGCCAGACCCAGGCCCGTCCCCCCCATATCCCGCGAGTCCGACGCATCCACCTGCTGGAATCGCTCGAAGATGATGTCGAGCTTCTCCGGCGGAATTCCGCGTCCGCGATCTTCCACCGAAATGATGGCCTCGGTCGCACTCTGGGCCCTCGCCCGCAGAATGATGTCGCTGCCCCGCGGCGAGAATTTGATGGCGTTGTTGATCAGGTTCCCCAGCGTCTGCAGGATTCGATCCTCATCCACCCACAGCGTCAGCGGTCCCGCATCGATCAGGAAGCCGATCCCTGCCTTCTGCGCGTTCGGATGCTGCAGATCGGTCGCGCGCCGCAGCAGATCTTTGGCATCCACTTCCTGGAAGCGCATCGGCAAGCGCCCCGCGCCCATCCGCTCGAAGTCGAGAATGTCGTTGACCAGGCGCACCAGGCGGTCGGTATTGCCAATGGCGACTTCCATCATCTGCGAGCGCTTCTCCGGGCGCTTTTCCAGCGCGCCGCCGGCAATCAGGCCCAGCGCCGCGCGCAGAGCCGTCAGTGGCGTGCGCAGCTCATGGCTCACGGTGCTGATGAATTCGTCCTTCATCCGGTCCAGCCGCCGCCGTTCCGTCACATCCTGCACCGCCACCACCACGCCCGTCACGCGCCCGTTCGATACCATCGGGCAGGCCACGTATTCCACCGGAATCGGGTGTCCGTCCTTGTGATGGAAAACCTCATCCCGCGCGCGAATCGGCGCCTTCGCCCGCCGCGCCGCGTAGATCGGGCTCTCCTCCATCTTGTACGGTGAGCCGTCGGCGCGCGCGTGGCCCAGAACCGCCAGCAGATCCTGCCCTTCCATCTCTTCCTGGGTATAGCCCATCATGCGAGCGCCCACCTGGTTCACGAAGACGATCCGTCCCTGCATGTCGATGCCGTAGATGCCGTCCCCTACTGACTCCAGAATCGATTCCCGCTGCCGCATCAGCGCGTGCAGCCGATTCTCCGCATCCGTCTTCTCCGTCACATCGATGCCATGCCCCAGCACGAACAGCGCCGTGTCCGGCAGATCGATCAGCCGATTGCGCCACGCAATCGACCGAATGCTGCCGTTGCGATGACGCAGGCTGATCATGCCCTGCTCTTCGCCCGTCGTCGCGATACTGCGGAGATAATTCTGGAACGCCGGTTTCTGCTCCTCCGGGACGTACTCGATCATCTTCGTTCCCACCATCTCCGCGGGGTGATACCCAAGGCTTTCCGCCGCATTTGTGTTGATGGAGAGAATCCGGCCCTCCAGATCGTGCGTGAAGACGATGCCCAGCGATCCTTCGATCAGCTGCCGGTAGCGCGCCTCGCTCGCATGCAGCGCCGTCGTCGCTTCCCACTGCTCCGTCACGTCCACGCCGGTCATGATGATGAAGTTGATGTCCCCGATCCCGTCGGTCAGCGTGGTCGTCGTCCACGCAATCCGCCGCCGTCGCGCGTCGCGCGTCAGCCAGTGCATCTCCACCGGCTCGCGCCGGATTTCCTGCGTGGCCCGCTGCAGCAAATCGAACGCCTTCTCCCGCTCCTCAGGCAGAAACAGCTCCTGGGGGAACGACCGCCCCGCCAGTTCGGCAAACGTGTAGCCGGATGTCTCCTCGCAGGCCCGGTTAAAGCGCACGATCCGCCCGGAGGTATCCACCACCAGCACCAGCGCACTCATTGTGTCCAGCACCGCGGAAACGAAGTTGCGCTCCACCGTCAGCGCTCGCTCAATCCGCTGCCGGCTGCGCAGCGAGCGATCCTGCGACCGCGAATGGATCGAGTACTCCAGCCGCATCATGATCTGCCGCGACAGCACGCCCAGGAACGACGCATGCTTTTCCGTGAACTGATTCGGCTTTGCCGACAGCACCGCCAGCGTGCCGATCGAGCCATCCGGCCCCACCAGCGGCGCGCCCAGATACGAGCGGCAGAAAATGGCCCGCGTCAGCGGCAGGCCGCGCACCGGAAAACGCGGCTCCATCGCCGCATCGGCGATCAGCAGCGGCTCCGGTTCCAGAATCGTGTACTGGTCTGCTGTCGCCAGCCGCGGTATATCCGCTGCCTGGAACCCAAAACGAGACTTCAGCCACAGCCGGTTCGCATCCAGAAATCCCAGGTAAGCGTACGGCGCTCCCGTCACCTCGGCCGCCACGCGCACAATCTCGTCCAGCGCCGGATCAGGCGGCGTATCGAGAATGTCGTATTCCAGCAGAGCCTTCAGCCGCTCGGCTTCGCTCCACTGCGGGTTTGTGGCCACGTGGCTCATGCCTCTCCGCAAACTCCGGCTCGTCTGCGGTCACCCAGTTGACGCATACGTCGCCTGGCCTTGTGCAACCGCGGTCGCTCGCGCCGGAGCGTCCCATGGGGGAAATCATGGGCATTGTTGCAGAGATTTTCGACCTCCGCCCTGCCCCATTTGGGTGATATAAGTCCCTGTCTTTCCTACACTTTACGGGTAATCCACGGAAGTAACGTTTTGGCACGATCGCGTCATCTCCAAAGGTACCAGAACGGTAACCTGGGCCGGTTCCAGTCCGTCACCGAACCCGGCAGCAGTCCTCTGGTGGGCCATCGTTGCTGGCATCCATCTCCACCTTCCAGCTCCCATCGGACTGCCTTTTCCACACAGTCATATAGCGCCCGGTCGTCTTCACCGTGTTCCCTTCCCGATCCTTCGATACCCCTTCGTAATGGCCCCAGGTGAACCCCATGTCGCCCGTCGACCCCATTCGCGCGCCTTCCGCGGTCCATGTGAGCTGGTAACTCTCCGCAGACCACGTCGCCTGGGCGGCGATAGCGTCATGGCCGACCACCGGAGCTTTCCCGTTGGCCAGCGTCACTGCGTCCGGCGCGAACCAGGAGGCGAAGGCGCTCCCCCCTCCCTTCGCAGTATCCGCAGCGAATTTCTCCTCCAGCTGGTAGAGGAACTCGGCTTCCGGTGTCAGCCCTGGATTCGTCAGAGGATTCCCCACCGGACTCGACTCTGGCTTCGCCGCCGGTGGATTGAGCATCTGCGCTCGCACACCCGCGCTCAGCAACAACCCTGCACTCATTACAAGCGTGGCACCCACGCAATGCATGGTTCGCAACATAACCGCAGAATAGTCCACTTTGTCCTCGCGCTCCCAGTGGACTTTTCCTGTACGCTCCCCACGCTACGCTATACGCTTACCTGTATTCATGCGGACCGCCTCCCACCAACGAAGTGTGTTGCTGCCCGTCATCGCCGGCCTCACGCTCTATGCCGCTGCGGGAA
The DNA here is from genome assembly GCA_035656855.1 of Acidobacteriaceae bacterium. Lineage (GTDB taxonomy): Bacteria > Acidobacteriota > Terriglobia > Terriglobales > Acidobacteriaceae > Palsa-343. The sequence continues at coordinate 86,052 of DASRRO010000069.1, forward strand.
CCGCACAGGCTCTCGCGCCGGCCACCCGGCCCTTTGCCGAAGCCGTCCGCATCCTTGCGTTGCTTCTGCTTGCCTGGGCTGCGGGCCGCCGCCGCTCCCTTACCGGCTGGATCTTTGTCAGCATGCTGGCCGGTATTGAGCTCGGCGTTGACGCCCCCCATGTTGCTCTCGCCAGTCGCTTCCTCAGCGACATCTTCCTGCGGCTGATTCGCGTCATCGTCGCGCCGCTGATTCTGGGCACGCTGATCACCGGCATCGCCGGCCATGCGGAAGCGAAGACTGTCGGCCGCCTCGGCCTGAAGTCTCTCGTCTACTTCGAGGTGCTGACCACGATCGCGCTGATCATCGGCCTGGCCGCGATCGACATCTCCAAAGCCGGCGTTGGCCTGAACATGAGCGCCGCGGCTGTGACCGCTCAGCACGCTGCAGGCGCGACGCAACCGCCGCCGCTCTCGTGGCAACAGTTTCTCATCCACGTCTTCCCCGAGAACATCGCCAGCGCCGTCGCTGAGAACCAGATCCTGCAGGTCGTCGTCTTCGCCATCCTTTTCGGATTGGCGCTCGGCCGTCTAAGCGAAGCCAAACGCGCGCCGATGCTGCGCCTTGCCGAATCGCTCACCGAAACGATGTTCGCCTTCACCAATTTCGTGATGCTGATGGCCCCGCTCGGCGTAGGCGCCGCGCTCGCCTTCACGGTCGCCCAGTCCGGCCTCGGCGTCATGTTCAACCTGGGCAAGCTGCTGCTGACCCTTTACGTCGCGCTGGTGATCTTCACCCTGGTCGGCATGTTGCCGGCCGCGCTGCTGGCGCGCATCCCGATTCGGAAATTTATTCGCGCCGTGGCGGAACCGGCGACCATCGCCTTTGCCACCAGCACCAGCGAAGCCGCTTTGCCCCGCGCGATGGAGGACATGGAAGCCTTCGGAGTGCCGCGCAAAATTGTCGCCTTTGTCATCCCCACCGGCTACAGCTTTAACCTGGCGGGATCAGCGCTGTACCTGGCGCTGGCTTCGATTTTCACAGCGCAGGCGGCAGGCATCCACATGAGCCTTGGCAAGCAGCTCGCCATGCTGGCAACACTAATGCTGACCAGCAAAGGCGTAGCCGGCGTGCCGCGTGCCGTCCTGGTTGTGCTGCTGGCGACGTCGTCGGTCTTCGGGCTGCCCACCGAACCCATCCTGGTCATTCTCGGCGTCGATGCCCTGATGGATATGGGCCGCACCACGATCAACGTAGTCGGTAACTGTCTCGCCTCAGCGGTGGTGGCACAGTGGGAAGGCGAATTCCAGACCGAGACGCCGTCGCCAGAAGCCGTGGCCGCGCTCGAAAGCTGAACGCCTGCCACGTCCCTCGGTCGCCCGCGACCGCTTACCCGCCGGGGTGATAGCTCCGTTCGGTATGCCCTCTGAGTTGTTCCGGATAGAAATAAATTTCGCGCAGATTGCCGGACGCATACCGTTCGGCTTCGTCGTCGAAATGCTTCGATTCCGGATGGCCGCTCTCTCCCCCGGCGGTCACCCCCCTGGCGCGAACCTTGTCGCCGAACTCCACCACAGCGACAAAGCTGTTGCCGGAGGTCCCATACCAGCATTTGGTTCCTGGATATTGCCGCGCCCCGAACGAGGCCAGGGAACCCCACAGCGATGAAGTGAAGGGCACCGGGATGCTGGGCTGGCTGTCGTTGAACGGCTGCACGATGTCTCCATTGATGCGCTGGAAGCGGTTGATCTTCCCCCACGGCGTCCGCCATGATCCGAAATCCGACGCCAGCTTCTCGGTAGAAGCCGCCAGTGCATTCAGCAGGGCGTCCGGCGGCACCCGGGTCGCGACCCACTCCTCACTGGGCACCAGGGCTTCATGCGCCGGGCGGCCCACGGACTTCATCAGCTCCGTACCCCAATAGACGGCGACCGAGGTTGCCACTGAATCCGCGGACCAGCGATCATCCCACGAGCGCAGAACCGCGACGGGATTCGCCAGCCGCGCCCTGAGCGGCGAATCGGCGGGGAGCGCATCATACGCGGTCAACAGCTTCGGCACGGTCCGGGCAAACCACGGCAGAAACGAATCGTGGGCCTCGTGCATCAGGCGATCGAGCGTGAAATCCCGCCGCGGCGTGCCGTTGGGGGCGAGCACGCGCATGGCATGCAGCCCGCGGGCCGACTCGATTCCCTGCTCCACGTAGGCAGGGTAGTCCGCCTTGCGCAGCGAACTGGCGCCCGCGCCGTTCCACGGAGAATCGTTCACATTGAACAGGTATCCGCTCTTCGGATTGAGCAGATGCGGCACCTGATTCACCGTCATCAATCCCTGCCAGTTCGTCGACGGATCGCTGCCATCCACCGGCTTGGTGTAGTCGAACCGCGTGTCGCGCAGGGGAATGAAGTCCCCCTGCCAATAGGCGATGTCGCCGTCGGCGTCGGCAAAGATCGTGTTGTTGGAGGAGTTCGCCCGCAGCTCCATCGTCTTCAGGTATTCGGCGTAGTTTCGCGCTTTCGTCCGCAGATAGCTCTGCTCCAGGGCGGGGATGGGCGTGTTCATCAGCTGAATCGTCACGAACCGATCGCCCTCTTTCCGGATCACCGGCCCATGCACGGTGTACAGCGCCGTGAAAGTTCGCAAGGCCATGCCCTGCGGCGTTCTGTAGCGGAGCGTGATCGATCGTGTGGTGAACGGACGCGTCTGGCCGCCATAGTCATAACTCAGCCCGTCGCCCTTGTGGACCACCTTCTCCAGATACTCATCCACCGCATCCACGTTGCTCGATGTATGCATCCATCCCGCGCGGTCGTTGAATCCCTGGTAGATAAAGAATTGCCCCCATGTCACGGCCCCATAGGCGTCGAGTCCATCGTCGCTTGCCATTTGCAGCTCGCTGCGGAAGAAGAAAGACGTATGCGGGTTGATGAGCAGGAGAGCATGATGATCCGCGGTGTTGGCGGGGGCAATCGCAAATCCATTGGAACCGGTCGGCTCAGGCTCAGACCAGGCCGCCTCGCTCGAGGCCTCAGGCAGCGGCCGGTCCACGGAACCGCTGGATGCGGCGCCCGGGGCCGGCACATCGTAGAAGGCCTGCAGCGGTTTCAGCCTGATGCGTTCCATGTCGCCGCCGATGCTGCCTTCGGTGAACGACAACGCCATCCATGGCTCAAAGCGCGTGAGCACTTTCGGCTTCGTTTCGGGATGGGTCGCAAGATAGAAATTGATGCCGTCGGCCCAAGCGTTCATCAGCCGTTTCAGCCATTCTGGGCTGGCGGCATACTGGCGCTGCAGTTCAGCCGGGTCGATAAAGAGCCGCTGGCGAAGATCCTGCCAAAGAGCGTTTTCTCCCTCGGCCTCTGCGGTTCGTCCCAGGGACGTCAGGTAGTTTGTCTCCACGCGATTGAAGTCGTCCTCACACTGCGCGTAGATCATCCCGAAGACGGCATCGGCATCGCTCTTGCCGTGCACATGCGCGATGCCCCAGTCGTCGCGGACGATCGTCACCCGCGCGGCCTCCTCCTTCCATTGGGCAAGATCGTTCGCCGCCGTCGGCGCCTGCGCTGCAAGCAGGCCCCCACTCACCATCCACACGCCTGCAAGCAACAGTCCGAACCGCAGCGGACCTTTTCTGTGGAGCCGCAACCTTTGCATCTTCAGGTTCTCCGGAATCCAGGGTTCAGCCAGACTGATGTGGCTTGTCCGGCCTGCACGTGCACGCACCAATGTAGCGCAAACAGGACGAAGGTCTCGTTGAATGATTTTGCGTCTGTGGGCTCGGCTCGTGCGCCCCGAATGCGATTCTCCAGGCGGCCGGCTATTCGCTGCTTCCCGCTCGCTCCACGCGGCACGCCGACGCGCGATGCCCCGTCGCCCACTTTGACAGCGTGGTGTGGAAGCGGTGCAGCCGGAGATAGCGGACGCGAAGGCCGCCCATGGTCGCCGGTATAGTCTGCGGGTTTTTACCCAGGTCGACCAGCACCAGCAGCGCGGCTTCCGCGGGGTTATCCTGGCTCTGCGTGACGCCGACGCCGAAGATTGCGGGATCGCTCATCAGGCCAGGCGCAACCTGAGCCTCGACCGCCCTGGCCTGCGCAAGCTGCGCGGGGCTCAGATGCAGTCCCGGCTCGAGAGCCGGCATAGTGGGCGCGCCGCCGCGAGCGATTTTGTCGGGATCGGTCACGATGACCTGCGTCCGCAAGCTGCCAATCGTCTGCGGCACCTCGGCTGTCGCGTGATCGACGTAGACAATGACCGCCGGATCGCCGGGGCTGTCGAAGCTCTTCCCTGCTGCCGTTCCCAGCAGGCCCTGCCCGTGCAGCGTGTCCGCCGCCTGTTCTGCAACGGTCTGCGCATGCGCCAGCGCATTGGATCCAACGAAGGGAGCGGCAGTGGGAACCGCGGGATCGTAGCGCAGGCATGCGACCGGATGCGCGTTATCCGTGCCCACCAGACTGAGAGACGATCCCACCTGCGAGCCCAGTTCGTTGAGCACGTCGCCAATGGGGTTGGCGACGCTGAGCCCGTGGCCGTCGCCATCCGTGCCTCCCGCAAAGTAAAGGCCGATCGCTTCGGAGTTGCTGGCATCGAGCACGAGCGCGCCCGAATCGCCGCTGTCGGTGAAGTGCGCGCCTCCAATGCCAATCTGGTTCGTGAAGGTCTTCGTCGTGTACGGCTCGGTTTCCGCGCAGTCCTTGTAGTAGTCCACATTCACGGTCAACGCCACCGCGTCAATGCTGGAGCAGGTCAGTCCCGTCGTCCGCCCGCTCTTCGCCACGTTCATGCCGAGATTGGCGGCGCTGACCGTCTCCCCCTGGCCGGCCATCGGCGGAGCAGCACCGATCGTCTGGCCCGCTTGCGGCGCCCCCAGACCCAGAATGCTGCCCTGCGGATCGACCGCACCCGGCGCAACTGCCGCCAAAGCCGCATCGACGTTGGTCTGCTGCGATGCCAGCGGCACGAACGAGCGCAGAGTGCCAACGGGGCGCAGCGTGGAGCCGGGCCGGTTGAGTGGAGTGCAGGCGCCGTCGATCAACCCAGGCTGATCGATGGTATCGCCCACGTGACCCTGGTCGCTCTCGGCGAGCACATGATTGTTGCTCAGGATGTAGTCGTTCTTCTGGCTGTCCTGGACCAGCGCGCCCAGCGTGCCGCCGCAGCAGTCGGCCACGTACGAGTTGCCCTTCTTGTCTTCCCACGTGTCGTAGTCGCCGTCATTGCCGCCGGAGGTGCCCAGCAGCGCCGCATCGGTCTGGATCGCCTGGTGGTTGACTGGATCGCTGACGATCCCCTGATTGTTCACGAGGACGCGCAGGGGTGAGGTGACGGCACTCCCGTTGATCGAGGCGACGACGTACAAGGGCTGCGGGGGCGCCCCACTGGGTGCGGAATAGGTGGCGTTGCAGGTAGTGTAGTGATCGGAGCTGCGCCGGCATCCGAGATCGCCGATCGTGCCCAGGGCCCCGTTTCCTGATTCACCGCCTCCCGCGGGCTCTTCGGCCAGCGACCACTTCACGCTGCCGGCATCCACTTCCGCAATTTGCGCGGTGACATCGGCACTCGCTCCCGGAGTGAGCGCGACATTCTGCGGCAGCAGCGGCTGCACAAAGCCAGGGTGCACCGTGAGGGTGAGCGCAGCACTGCTTTTTGAATCGCCGCGGACGTCGGCCTGCACCCGCACCGCGATGCTGTCGGCGGAAAGCGAGCCTGGCGCAGTGTAGAGTCCCGTGGCGTCGATGTGTCCCTGGCCGAGGGTCGCGGCGTTGGTGCCGGAAACAATGCGCCACACAACAGCAGCGGCCTCACCGGTGCCGCGATAGGCTCGCAACTCCACCTGTCCGTTGGTGCTGATGCTCACCGCCGAAGCGCTGACAGAGAGATCGCCGCTGCCCGCAATCGCGGGCCCGGCGACACTGCCGCAACCCGCCGCGCCCAGCGCCAGGAACAAGAGCAGCCAGCGACTTGGAAATATGCGGGCCATCGCGGGACGGACAAGCTCTATCTTAGACGGGGGCTCCCCGCCCGTCCCTCCCCCAAAAGTTAAAGGAGCGCAAAAGTCCGCGCTCCCTCGAAGACCGGAATTCCGGCGCTTATGCCGCGACGTTGGACTTGTGCTCGCGCACCGGAACCAGCTGCGGGCCGGTGGGAATGGGCACCACCTTCAGCTCCCCGGCCTGCGCGGCTTTCATGCGGTGAACTTCCCACGGCGTGAGCGGGCGCATCTCCTGCGCTGAGTAGTAAATCTGCTTGCCGCAGTCAAGACATACCTTGTAGGTCTGCGCGTGCAGAGTGAAGGGACGGGTCACGCGCGCATGGTTGCAGCCAAAGAGAATCTCGGAGAAGAAGTTGAGAACCGCACGAAGGCAGGTGATCAGGACGTTCATAGGAACTGCGCTCCTTTCGAACCGGTGGCAGTTGGCATTCCTTCAGATGCGGGCCCGGGCAAAACGTTACGCGTGGTTACCAAAAATTCTAGCTGCCCACGCGAACAATCAGCTTGCCAAAGTGACTTCCCGTTTCCATCCGGCGCAACGCCGTTGGCGCGTCGTGGAAGCTAAATACCTCATCCACCACGGGTTTCATCCGATGTTGCTCGATGGCTTGATTCATCTTCTCAAAATGAACCCGCGATCCCACATAAATTCCCCGCAGGCGAACCTGCTTGTATAACAACTTTGGAATTACGATGCCCTCCGAGGAGGACTCGCTCAAAACGCCAATCAGCGCCACAGCTCCCCCGATACGGACCGAGGCAATGGAGCGCATAAAAGTGGCCGCCCCCCCGACCTCCACAACCAGATCGACGCCGCGACCGCCCGTTTGCTCCATCACCCACGCGTCCCAGTCTGCGCGCTGGCGGTAATTCACGCCGGCATCGAGCCCGAGCTTCTGCGCGCGTTCCAGTTTGGCATTGCTGCTGGACGTGCCCAGCACGCGGGCGCCGAGCAACTTCGCAAATTGCAGGGCAAAGATGGAAACCCCTCCGGTTCCCTGCAGAAGAACGCTGTCGCGAGCCTGGACGTTGCCAATCTCGGCCACCGCATTCCACGCCGTCACCCCGGCGCAGGGCAGCGTCGCCGCCTCCTCATAGGAGAGGATTTCGGGGATGCAAACCACTCCTTCTTCGCGAAGCACAACCAGCTCAGCCAGCATCCCATCGATGTCGCCGCCCAGCGCACCCTTGACCTTCGCGGCATCGGGTTCCCCGTCAATCCAGTTCTGCATGAAGATGCCGGCTACGCGGTCGCCGGGCTTGACTCGAACCACGCCTTCACCAACGGCAACAACCTCGCCCGCGCCATCGGAACAGGGGATGCGCGGCAGATGCATCCTCGGGTTGTAGCGTCCCTCGACAACCATCAGGTCGCGATAATTCAGCGAGACCGCGTGGACGCGCATCAGCACCTGTCCCCTTTGCGGCACAGGGTCAGGCAGGGTGACGCGCTCCAGGTGCTCGATGCCGAATTGCGAGATTCGCCAGGCTTGCATTTGTTCTCAGGGATGCCCCGCGGACAGCGCCGGGATGCAGCGCTACTTTTAGTGTCTGCCGCGACCTCTCCCTGGAGCTACGATAGAGGTATGGCACGAGGATGGGAAAGCAAATCCGTCGAAGAACAGGTGGAGCAGCGATCGGCCCAGACGTCCGGGGGCGATGGCGTGAGCCGGGATCCACAAATTGCGGCGGCCCAGGCCGTCCGCACGCGCGAACGGCAGGCGCTGGAACTGCAGCGTGATCGGATTCTGGACGAGCGCACATCCAGTCCAATCCGCCGGAATGCGCTCGAAGCGGCGCTGGCAGAAATCGAAGCGAAGCTCGCGAAGCTATAGAGGCCGCTCGCTCTTTCGGTTGAAAACCAGGGAATTCGCCTGATCGATCGTCGTCATCAGCAGGTGAGCGATGTTCACGTGCGCGGGGCGCGTGGCAGCCCAGACAATCGCGTCCGCCACATCGTCCGGGGTGAGCGGGGCAATGTTCTGGTAGACCTTCGACGCACGCGCTTTATCGCCGCGGAAGCGCACCTCGCTGAATTCCGTTTCCACCATTCCAGGATCGATGGAGGTTACGCGCACCGCCGTGCCCATCACATCCTGGCGAAGCCCGTCGGTGATCAGCTTCACCGCGGCCTTGGTCCCGCAATAGACATTCCCGCCCGGGTAAGCCAGTTCGCCGGCGGTTGACCCAAGGTTGATCACCTGGCCGCGCCCACGCTCCATCATGCCGCGCATCACCGCCCGCGTGACCCAAAGCAGGCCTTTGATATTGGTATCGATCATCTCTTCCCAGTCTTCGGTCTTCCCTTCCCAAAGCTTGTCGAGACCGCGGCTGAGGCCGGCATTGTTCACGAGGACGTCAATGGAGCGCCACTCGGCCGGCAGGCCGCTGATGGATTTCTCCACCGCGGCGCGGTCCTGAACGTCGAGAGCGAATACGTGCACGGCCGCGGCCCCCGCATCCAGCAGATCCACTTCCATCGTTTCCAGCCGTTCCACGCGACGAGCGGCCAGCAGCAGGCGGGCGCCTTCGGCGGCAAACGCGCGGGCGCAGGCAGCGCCAATGCCGGCGCTGGCTCCGGTGATGAAGACTATGCGATCCTGCAGGCTGTTCTTTGCCATGTCCCTATCGTAATCGCGATGAGCGATCACCACGGAGAACACAAAGTAATTTTGCGCAATCCGGCTCGGAATTCTCCGGCCTCCGTGGTGAAAGAGTCCTAATTCCCGCGCCCAGCCTTTTGCAGTTGCAGGTAGCCCGCAGCCCAGTCCTGATCCTTCATCCCCGCTTCGATCGCGCGATGGAAGTTGGCGAGAAACTGATCGGCGAGCGGCGTAGCCACCTGGCCTGATTGCGCTGCCTCGCGAAACAGGCGCGTGTCCTTCTCGCCAAGCCCGATGGTGCCGCCGGGCGTTTCCGGCGGGTGGAGCATGATGTTGCCGTACATCTCGTAGAACTTCGACTGGAAAAGCGCGTTGTTCACCGTTTCGATGAAAACCGCGGGCTCGATCTGCATGCCCTCCGCATAAACGATGGCTTCCGTCAGCGAGGCGATCATCGCCGTGATCAGGAAGTTGCCGCCGAGCTTCAGCGCATGCGCGCTCCAGGGATGCTCCGAGACCACGGTGACGCCGCGGCTGAAAGTTTCCAGCAGCGGACGGATCTTGGCGACCGGCTCTTTCGCTCCACCAGCCGCAACCCACAGCTTTCCCGCCTCGGCAATGTGAGGACGCCCAAACACCGGTGCCGCAACATACTGTTGTCCGCGCCGATCGTGTTCTTCCTCAAGCTTCTTCGACAGCGCGACGCTCAGGGTGCTCAGCGCAACATGAACCGCCCCTTTGGGCAGAGTCTCGAGCAGGTTGCCCTTGTAGAGAATCTCCTCCAGCGCCGCGTCGTCCATCACCATGGTGAAGACGATCTCGGCCTTCTGCACCGCTTCCGCCGGCGTGGAGGCGACCTGCGCCCCTTCGCCGGCCAGCGCCTCGGCATGCGAGCGGGTGCGATTCCACACGGTGAGGCTTTCCCCGCTCTTCAGCAGATGCCGGGCGATGGCGCTGCCCATTTTGCCCAGGCCCAGAAACGCAATCTTCATGGTTCGCTCCCGCAGCAAGTCTCCTCTGTCAGATGATCGAGAGCATGCGATCGATGCGCGCGAGGTGTGCACCGGGTTGCCGGATCGGAGGCCACTCCACGCCGCGCCCGCGCGGTCGGGCCCTCAGTTTGTTATTCTGGCCCCTGTGCGTGTTCTGTATGGCGTGCTTCTTTTCTCCACAGTGGTGATCGTGTGGGTCGCCATCGCGGTCGCCCGCCACATCGTGCAGCACCGGCGGGCCATCCGTTCCCACACCGAACATCACGACGATCCTGTGTAAGTTCCGGAGCTACGAATGAAGACCTATGCCAGTTCTGCCGTCTCCGCCTCGCCCGTCGTAGCGCCGTCGCGCGCGCGCCGCATCGCCGAACGGACCACGATTGTCCTCCTGGGCACGCTGTTTGTCGCAATCTGCGCGCATGTCTCAATCCCGCTCTGGTTCACCCCCGTCCCTGTAACCCTGCAGCCCTTTGCCGTGCTGCTGCTGGGTCTGCTCCTCAGCCCGCGCTGGTCGGCGGTGACGATGTTCGTCTATCTCGCCGAAGGCGCAGCGGGACTCCCGGTCTTCAGCCCTGTCGGCGCGGCCACTTTGCTGCACCTCTTCGGACCGACAGCCGGCTACCTGCTCTCCTACCCGGCGGTTGCGTGGATCACGGGCAGCCTCTTCCTGCGCCTGCGCCGCCCCAACGGCTTCGGATTCACCGCGGCCCTCGGCGCGGCAGCCATCGGCGACTGCATCATTCTTCTCTCCGGAGCCGCCTGGCTCGCCATTCTCACCCATCAGTCTCCCGCGACGATCTTCATGCTGGCCGTGGCTCCGTTTGTGCCCGGCGAGATTTTGAAAGTGATCGCGGCAGCGGGCATCGTCTCGGGCCTCCGCCGCTTCCGTCGCTTCGAACCTTCAGCCTCGGCATAATCGAGAATCCCATGCTCTGCCGATTGCGAAGCGCGGCCCCGGGTCTGCTCTCCGCAGCTCTGGTGGCCGTCTGCTCCTGCAGCGCCCCCGCCCAGGCCGCTTCTTCGGCTTCCCGCGCCGGCACCCTTGCGTCCACGGATTCGCTGAGCTCTTACACGCTTGCCGGCGACACCCATCCGGTTCACGATCCCAGCATCATCCGCCGGGGTTCCACCTATTATGTCTTCGCAACCGATTCGCACTGGCGTTCGTCGCCTAATGATCATCTGCAGATTCGCTGCTCGCCGGACAAGATCGCATGGACCGCGTGCGGCAGCATCTTTCCCAGCGGTTTGCCCTCATGGATAGCGGCCAAAGTGCCGGGCATCGCCGGTCTCTGGGCGCCGGATGTCTCGTTCTTTCACGGCGCCTACCACGTCTACTACGCAGGCTCCACATTCGGCTCGCAGCGCTCGGTGATCGGGCTTGTCACGAACACGACACTCGACCCAGCCGACCCCGATTACAAGTGGGTGGATCGCGGAGAAGTCCTGGAGTCGCGGCCCGGCGACGACTTCAATGCCATCGATCCCGACATCCTGATCGACAAACATGGCAGCGTGTGGCTGAGCTTTGGCAGCTTCTGGTCGGGAATCAAGCAGCGCCAGATCGATCCGGCAACCGGCCTCCTGCTCGCGTCGAATCCGACGCGCTACAACCTGGCCACGCGTCCCAATGTGAAGAACGATCCGATCGAAGGCGTGTCGCTCGTTCGCCACGGCCGGTACTACTACTTGTTCGTCTCCATCGACTATTGCTGCAAACGAGACCCTGCCGCCGCGAACTACAAAGAGGCCGTGGGCCGCTCCACCAGCCCGCACGGGCCTTTCCAGGATGAGAGCAACACATCGATGATGAACGGCGGCGGCACCGTGCTGCTGCAGGGCGACGCCGCATGGAACGCCGCCGGCGGCGGCACGGCATACCTTGATCCGTCGAATGGCGACAGCCTCATCGTCTTCCATGCCCTGAAGATGACGGAGAACGGCGCTGCTTATTTGTGGCTGAAGAACCTGACCTGGTCGCACGGTTGGCCGGCGGTCGGCCCGTGAGTCGTTCCCTGCCTTCCGTTTCTCCTCCAGCAAAAAGCCACCTCCGCAAAGAGATGGCTTTTTGTCTTTCTGCCGAGGTTCGAACCTACGGGTAGATGCCGCGAATCTGCACGGCTTCCGCCACGCGTCCAATACCCACCATGTTGGCGGCGATGCGCATCGGCACCTTGCGGTCGACGTGGATCTTGAGCACGTCGCGGAACGACGTCTTCATCACTCGCTCCAGACGGTTGTAGACGTCCTGCGCCTCCCAGAACAGGTGCTGCTCGTCCTGCACCCATTCAAAGTAGGAGACGGTCACGCCGCCGGCGTTGCACAGGATGTCCGGAATCAGAAAGACGCCGTGATTCTCGAGGATGTGATCGCCCTCGGGCGTCACGGGTCCGTTGGCCGCCTCGGCAACGATTTTCGCGTTGACGCTGGCAGCATTGCGGGCGTGAATGGCATTCTCCAGAGCGGCCGGCACCAGGATGTCGCACTTGAGCGCCAGCAGTTCATCGGACGAGAGGGGCTCCGCATCCGGGAAGCCTTCCACACGGCCGGTGAGCGCCTTCATGTGCATCAGGCTGGGAATGTCCAGTCCCTTTGGGTTGTAGACGCCGGCGGTCGAGTCATTCACCGCGATCACTTTGGCTCCGGCCTCATGCAGCAGTTGCGCCGCGATCGATCCGGCATTGCCGAATCCCTGCACGGCAACCGTGGCGCCTTTGAGCGTCAGGCCAAGATGCTCGCATGCGCTCAGAATGGTGTAAAAGACGCCGCGGCCTGTGGCTTCGTTGCGGCCCAGCGATCCGCCCAGGCTGATGGGCTTGCCCGTGACCACGCCGGGAATGGAATAGCCCTTGGTCATGCTGTACGTATCCATGATCCAGGCCATCGTCTGCGAGTTGGTGTAAACGTCGGGCGCCGGGATGTCCTGCGCCGGGCCGATCAGCGGCAGAATCGCGCTGGCATAGCGCCGCGTCATCCGCTCCAACTCGCCAATCGACATATGTTTGGGATCGCAGGTGACTCCGCCCTTGCCGCCGCCGAAGGGGATGTTGACCACCGCGCATTTCCAGGTCATCCAGGTGGCGAGCGCTTTCACTTCATCCAGCGTGACCTGCGGATGATAGCGAATGCCGCCCTTCGACGGGCCGCGCGCCGAGCTGTGCTGCACCCGATGCGCTTCAAAGCGATGAATGTGCCCGTCATCCATGCGCACCGGCACGGATACAGTGAGCACCCTCTCGGGATACCTGATCATCTCCCGAATGTCCTGGCTGAGTTCGAGAGCATCCGCCGCCGTATCGAAGTTGGTCAGAGCAACGTCGTACGCGTTTTCCTGCACCGTTGTTGTCAGCATGTTCCTCCCCTTCCTTGCGGGGAAACAGATCCTGCGTGGCCTGCTGGACGCTACTGCTGCACCAATGACTCTGCCAGCGCAACCGCGTGCGGCTCCGCCTCCGGTTGTGACGGGAGCGCCGGAACCACCCATTTCCGGTACGCCCGCAAGTGTCCTCGCGCCGCCTCAAAGTACAGGCGCCGCACTTCGCGCGTAATCGCGCCAATAGCCCCGTCATTCACCGGCCGATGATCCACCCGGACCACCGGCGCAATCCCCACCGCCGTCCCGGTCAGAAACAATTCATCGCATATGTAAAGCTCGCTGCGGTCGATGGGCCGCTCCTGAATCGTGAGCCCGATCTCGCGCCGCGCCAGCTCCATCACCGAGTCGCGCGTGATGCCTTCCAGCACGTTTTCTGTGATCGGCGGCGTGATCAGCCGCCCCTGGCGCACCATGAACAGGTTGCAGGTCGCACCCTCGGCGACCTGCCCGTTCTCGTTCAGCAGCAGCGCTTCGTCGTATCCTGCACGGCGCGCGTCGTCGCTGGCCAGTGCGCTGTTCACATAGGCTCCGCAGATCTTGGCCCTTGCCGGAATCGCATTGTCCTCGATGCGACGCCAGGAGCTTACTCCGGCATGGACGCCTTTGTCACTGGGCAAATAGTCACCAAAAGGCAGAGCAATAACAGCGAATGCGTCCTGGTCGTCGGTGGCCACGCCAATCCGCTCGGAGCCCTTGTACGCCAGCGGCCGAATATAGATATCCGTGCGGAACGCGTTCCGCCGCACCAGCTCCGCCGTGATCTCGCAGAGCCGCCCCGCCGGTTCGGGGACGTTGATGCGCAGGATCCCGCAGTTCTGCTTCCATCGCTGGTAGTGGTCCAGCGGCCGCACCAGGAACAGCTGGTGTTCCGCGTCGTCCCAGTAACCGCGAATGCCCTCGAAGACGCCGGTCCCATAGTGCAGCGCGTGGGTCAGAATGCCGACGCGCGCCTCGCGCAGAGGCACGTACTCTCCGCCAAAGTAAACAATCAGATTCGGATCCGCTTCAGCCTTCATGGCTCACCTCATCCAGCGACTCGCGCAGCAACTGCCGCCCCCGCGCGATCGCCCGGTCATCCAGCTCCAGCCATTTGGCGCTCTTCACCAGATGGCGGAGCGCTTCGTCCACGCTCTCCTGGGTCAGCACATCGGTGCATTCCAGCAGAGCCCCCAGCATGATCATGTTTTGCGCGCGCGGATCGCCCATCTCGTCCGCGATATGAGTAAATGGGCGCGCCAGCACGTGCACATCCGCCCGCCCGCATCCGTCCGGCACCGCCTCGCCGTTGTAGAGAATCCATCCACCCGGCCGCACCGTGTCATAGAACTTGTGCAGGGACGGTTCGTTCATCGCCACCAGCACGTCGGGGCGCACCACCAGCGGCGAGTCGATGGGGTGCCGCGCCAGCCGCACGTGGCAATTCGAGGTCCCCGACCGCATCTCCGGCCCGTAGGAGGGAAGCCACGATACTTCCATCCCGGCATCGAGACCGGCTTCCGCGAGGACTTCGCCCAGCAGCAGGACGCCCTGCCCTCCAAACCCCGCGACACGCACCTGCAGGTCGAGAATCGCAGGCTTCACCGCCGGCGTGGCGTGCCACTCCGCGAGATCGCCCTGCGGCAGCCCCAGTATTTGCGGGATCTGGGCGTTGTCCGGAGCCGCCTCAGGCGCCTTGCGGGCCTGCGCTTCGCTCGTGTGATCGCGCAGCACGCCCAGAGGGAAGGTCTTCTCCATCACGTCCTTCACCCATCGTTGCGCGTCCACCGGCGACATTTTCCATATCGTCGGGCACGGCGAGAGAATTTCGACCAGCGAGAATCCCAGGCCCTTTACCTGGTTCTCGAGCGCCTTGCGAACCGCGCGGTGCGCCTGCGCCACCTGCTTGTTGTCGCCCAGACCGACGCGCTCAATGTAGACCGGAGCTTCGAGCGTCGCCAGCAGCTCGCTCACATGCAGTGGATAGCCCTCGTTCGCCGCACTGCGGCCCCTGGGCGTAGTGGTGCTCTTCTGGCCGAGCAGCGTGGTGGGCGCCACCTGTCCGCCGGTCATGCTGTAAATGCCGTTGTTCACGAAGAGCACCGTGATGGCTTCTCCTCGATTGGCCGCATGCAGAATCTCCGCCGCGCCGATCGCCGAGAGATCGCCGTCGCCCTGGTAGCTCACCACGATGCTCTCCGGACGGCTCCGCTTGACCGCCGTCGCCACCGCGGGTGCGCGCCCATGCGCTGCCTGGATATTGCCGACGTCGAAATAGTAGTAGGCGAAGACTGAGCACCCCACCGGGCTGATCAGAATGGTCCGGTTCTGTATGCCCAGAGCATCAATGGCCGCAGCGAGCATCTTGTGGACCATGCCGTGGCCGCAGCCCGCGCAATAGTGGGTCTGGTGCTGCAGCTCGTCCTTGCGCTCGAAGGTGGTGTAGAACGCCTTCGGCCGCGTCTGAGCAACTTCGTAGCTCATTTCCGGTTCGTTAGACATGGGCCACCTGTTCCACTTCCGCAACCCTCCGCGCCAGTGACTGGGTCAGCGCGAGAACTTCCTCGTGCGAAGGGGTATTGCCGCCGACGCGGCTGAAGAATTCCACGGGGCGGGCGCCGTTGAGAGCCAGCTTCACATCTTCGAGAAGCTGCCCGGTACTCATTTCCACTACCAGGAAAACCTTCGCGCGCTCGGCCCGCTTCTCGAAGAACGTGGTTGGGAACGGAAAGAGCGTGATCGGCCGCAGCACGCCGACGCTCAACCCGGCCTCGCGCGCCTCTGCCGCCACCGCTTTCAGAATCCGCGCCACGATGCCGTACCCCACCAGCACCACATCGGAGCTCTCCGCGTACCACTCCTCCGCGCGCGCCTCGAGCCTCTGGGCGATGGTGTACTTCGCTTCCAGATGGCGAACATGCCGCTCCAGTTCGTCCGTGCTGAGAAAAATCGAACTGATCAGATTCTTGCGCGACTCCTCAGTCCCCGCCACCGCCCACTTCGGCAGTTGCGGCTCCACCGCCGTCTGCGGAAACTCCACCGGCTCCATCATCTGCCCGATAAACCCATCGGCCATCAGCACCACCGGGTTGCGGTAGCGGTCGGCAAGCTCGAAAGCCAACGCGGTCAGGTCCGCCATCTCCTGCACCGAATGCGGCGCCAGCACAATCGTCTTGTAGTTGCCGTGGCCGCCGCCCTTCACCACCTGGTGATAGTCGCTCTGCTCCGAGGCGATGTTTCCCAGCCCTGGGCCGCCGCGCGTAATGTCGGCAATCACACAGGGCAGTTCCGCTCCGGCCATGTAGCTGATGCCTTCCTGCATCAGGCTGATCCCCGGCCCGCTGGAAGCGGTCATCACCCGTACGCCCGCAGCCGACGCGCCGTAAAGCATATTGATGGCGGCCACTTCGCTCTCCGCCTGCAGAAACACGCCGCCCGCCCTCGGCAGATACTCGGCAGCCGCTTCGGTGATCTCGCTCGCCGGCGTGATCGGATAACCGTAGAACCCGCGACAGCCAGCCAGCACCGCGGCCTTCACGATGGCTTCGTTCCCTTTCATCAACTGGCGGCTCATGGCTGTGCTCCTTCCGCCTTCCCCGCAGTGGCGCGTGGCGCCACCAGCCGCAACACCGTAACCGCTCCCGGCTCGGGACATACCAAAAAACACATGCCGCATCCCGTACAGCCCGCCCCCACGTAATTTGCGGTCCGATACCCATACGGATTCAGCCGCTCCCCCAGCTGGATCACTTTCGGCGGACAGGCCTCGATGCACAGGCCGCAGCCCTTGCACTCGTCCGCGTCAATCCGCAACGACCCACGATCGCGTTTCCCGGCATTCACCATGCTGCACTCCTCTCGGCTTGTCTCCTCAGACAAGGGCCACCGCTGTCTTGCGTTCCAGATAATGCGCGCGCACAGCAAACTCCTCCAGCTCCGCCTGAAACTGCGGATCGGCAACAGCAATCAGCGCCTCGGCCCGCTCCCGCAGCGTCTTGCCGTGCAGATACGCGATGCCATGCTCCGTGACCACGTAATGCACATCGGCCCGCGAAGTCACGACCCCACCCCCCGGCTCCAGCATCGGAACGATTCGCGAAACCCGTCCACTCTTCGCCGTCGACAGCAAAGCAATGATGGGTACGCCGCCCTTCGAGCGCGCCGCCCCGCGAATAAAGTCGAGCTGGCCGCCAAACCCGCTGTAAGGCTTCGTCCCCAGCGAATCCGCGCACACCTGCCCGGTCAAATCGATCTGCAGCGCGGAATTGATCGCCACCATGCGATCGTTCTGCGCCACCACAAACGGATCGTTGGTATAGCTGATGGATCGAAACTCCAGGCTGGGATTCTCGTGCAGGAAGTCGAAAAGCCGCTTCGTCCCCAGCACGAAAGCCGCCACCGCCTTGCCCCGATGCAGCGATTTGCGATCGCCGTTGATGATCCCGGACTCCATCAGATCGATCACCCCATCGGAGAACATCTCCGTGTGGATCCCCAGATCGCGCTTTCCATCGAGACACGTAAGCACCGCTTCAGGGATACCGCCGATGCCCGTCTGCAGCGTCGCCCCATCCGGGATCAGCGAGGCGACGTTACGCGCCACCCGCAGGTGCATTTCCGTAAAGGGCTCCGTCTTCAGTTCCAGCAGCGGCCGATCCGTCTCCACGATCGCGTGGATATGGCTCATGTGGATGAACGTGTCGCCATGCGTGCGCGGCATCTGCTCGTTCACTTCCGCAATCACGGTGCTCGCGCAGCGCGAGGCGGTCAGCGTGCAGTCCACCGTCGTGCCCAGGCTCACGAAGCCGTGAGCGTCGGGCGGCGACACCTGCATCAGAACCACATCGAGCGGCAGCTGCCCCCTGGTAAACAGCCCTTCAATC
>DASRRO010000070.1:0-28496 GCA_035656855.1 Acidobacteriaceae bacterium
ATCCGGACGAGGTGATGGCGCTGCTGAAAGAGGTAGCGATGGGAGTGCGCAACGATCCGGCATACAAAGACGTATTCCTGGCCGATCCTACGCTGCTGGGCGTGGACGCGATCAAGGGATCGCAGGTGATCTATCCGGTGCAACTGCGGACGAAGGCGAACCAGCAGTGGGCAGCGATGCGGGAGACGCAGCGGCGCATCCGTCTGGCGCTGGAGGAGCATGGGATGCTGCCGGGGGATCCTATGCGGGTGTACCGCAAAGGCAGCGGACAGCGTACAGCGGATAGCGGACAGGAGCAGGATGCGGTGCGGATTGAGGAGAGCCGGGCGGTGGAGAAGGTGGATCCTACGACGATCAAGCCGCACGAGGGGAATCCGTTTGAAGGCTAGGGCTAACGGGTTGCGGTCTACGGTTCAGGGATTTCGGCGAAGGTCAGGTTTTCAACCGGGCTGTTGGTTTCTTTCTTCCACTGCTCGAAGAGGCGTCCGTAGCTGAGGGTGATGAAGTCGGCGTGGTCGATGCCCAGCTTGTGCGCGGTGGCGTCGATCCACTCGGACGGGCCTTCGAGCTCGGCGTAGACGCCAATGGGGGTTTCGTCGAGGACGCAGTGGCCGGTCGAGTCGGCGTATTCGGCGCGCCACTTTTCATAGACAAAGGCGGGCTTGTAGCCGAGCTGGGCGAAGATGGCGCCGATGGCCTCTCCGTCCTCAACCTGCGTCTCCGTTTCTTCGCGATGCTTGTGGCGGGCGGCGGGGTCGTTGTCGGGCGGGGGGCATTTGAAGGTGACAACCCAGCGTTCTCCATACTTGCGAACGCGGAGGATGGCGGTTTGGGCGCGGAGGCGGCGGTCGGGTGTGTCGAAGAGGAGGTTGCGCTCGAAGGTGCGCGGGGTTTCTTCGTGGAATCCAGCAGAGGCGATGCGGCGGCGGAGGGCTTCGGGATCCGCGACGCGGAATTTGACTTCGATTTCCATGCCCATAAAAGACAGGGTACAGCGGATAGCGGACAGTGGACAGGGTACACCGCGGGTCATTCGGTTCCATTACGAAGGAAGGATCGATTCCTGCGTGGTCGCGCCGTAGGATAGGCGTGGAGACTGGATGACGACGCTGCGACTCACAGTTGATCCGAGGGATATGAAGAGCGAGGCTTCGCGTCGCGCGATTGCGCAGGCAGCGGAGATCTTGCGCGGTGGCGGGACGGTGGCTTTCCCGACGGAGACGGTTTATGGGCTGGGGGCGAACGCGCTGGATGCGTCCGCGGTGGCGAAGATTTTTGCGGCGAAGGAGCGGCCGTCGTGGGATCCGCTGATTGTGCATATTGGCGACGCTTCGATGCTGACGACGGTGGCAGCGGAGGTGAAGGAAGCGGCGGAGCGGCTGATCGATGCGTTCTGGCCGGGGCCGCTGACGCTGCTGCTGCCGAAGGGCGAGCAGGTTCCGGCGGCGGTGACGGCAGGGCTGATGCGGGTGGGGGTGCGGATGCCGGCGCATCCGGTAGCGCATGCTCTGCTGCATGCCGCGGGGGTGCCGGTGGCGGCGCCGAGCGCGAATCGATTTGGGAGGACGAGCGCGACGACGGCCGAGCACGTGGCGGAAGATCTGGACGGGCGCATCGACGCGATTCTGGACGGCGGAGAGACAACGCACGGCGTGGAGTCGACGGTGGTGGATGTGCGGGAGTCGAGCTGCGTGGTGTATCGGCCGGGCGTGATTTCACTGGAACAACTGCGGACGGTGTGCAGGTGCCCGGTATGGATTCGGGAAGGCAAGACGGCGGAAGAAACCGCGGAGGCGGCAGCAGCGCCAGGGATGGGCGTGCGCCATTATGCTCCGAAGGCGAGAGTGATCCTGGTGGAGGGAGAAGGCGAGGCGCAGAAGGCGAGCCTTGGGGCGGCCGTGCGGAAGTGCGAGGAGGCCGGCGAGACGGTGGGGGTGATGCTGCCGGATGTCTTCCAGGCCGCGGTCATTGGACGGCAGGCGCGCGTGTTTCGCTGGGGGCGGTGGGAGGATACGGAGGAGCTGGCGCAGCGGCTCTATGCGGGGTTGCGGTGGCTGGACGGCGCGGGGGTGACGGCGATCGTGTGTCCGCTGCCGGCGGAAGGCGGGCTGGGAACGGCGCTGCGGGACCGGCTGCAGAAGGCGGCCCGGCGATAAAGGGTACAGGGTGCAGGGAGAGAGTTTGGAGTTTAGGGTTGCGCTGGCACGCGGAGCCCACCCCGCCGGCTATGAAGCTGCGGACAAGGAAGGGGCACCCGGCCGAAGGGCACCGAAGAATTTGAACCGCTGTGGTCCAGGGGTCAGTATTGCGGCTGGTTTTCGCCGGCTTTGAAGAGGTATTTGATTCCCGATTTATAGATGAGCAGAACTCGCGGGCCGTGATCGCCGTGGCGGAAGGGCGATGAGTTGCTGCAGCGCACCTTGATGACGTCGCGGTCGTACCACTCGATGCATCCTTCGATGCGTTCGCCATCGTCGAGGAGGACGATCATCGGGGTCTGGCTCTGGATCTGTTTCTGGAAGTAAAAAGCCTCGGCGCTGGAGCTATCGTGCGCGGCTACGGCGGGGTGAGCGGGGGGACGCCAGAGGTACGGTGCTGCATCGGGGCGCTGCGGGCGGCGACTGCGGATGAAGCCTTCAGGCAGCCTTGGTCGAATGAGCTTGCGGGGGCCGATGACGTCGAGGTCATGGGTCTTCGCGCGTTCCGGAGGCGCAGCGGGAACGGGGGGCGGTACGGGAACCGGTCCAGGAACAGGCGCGGGGCCGAGGGCGGACGAGGCTCGCTGGAGCGGAGTTTTGTTGGACTGCGCGCCCAGGGTGCGCACGACGGAGGCAGAAGATTGGGACATAAACCCAGAATCCTTTACGGACAATTGATGCCTATGTGATGCGGGAAAGTGCATTCGCGTCGCAAATGGCCATCAGGGAATTGGGGAATCTGAGAGTCATGGTACTCCGGCGCAGGGTGGGGAAACGAGCGCCAGGTTAGGCCGAAAAATTAAATTTCAACTGCCTGGCTGAGCTGGGCGGCGAAGCTGTCGAGGGAGAGGGAGCGGAGGAGGTTGCGGCGCATGCCGGACTCGACCTGGCGCAGGCCGCGGGCGGCGGACTCGATCCAGACGAAGCTGACGGCGGAGGCCATGGCGGCGAGCTCGCGCTGGAGATCGATGTTGCGGACGAGGTCGGGGGTATCGGACTTGAGGAGAAGCAGGTCTTCGAGCAGCGAGGCGGCGGTGCGGAGGAGGGCTTCGGTTTTCTGCTGGCCTTCGGCACCGGCGCGGTAGGTCTCCGTGACCTTGAAGAGGTCGGTCGCGTCGGCCTGGCCGATTGAGTTGCGCAGGAGAACCATGGCGTCGGCGCGGCTGGCGAGCCAGGCATCGAGATCGAACCCAAGAGCACGGCCAATGGCGCCTTCCGCGAGACGGGCGATGAGGGCGCGCTGGGCGGGTTTGGTGTCAGGGCGGCGCTCGGCGACGAGGCGCTCGATCTCCTCGGTGGGGATGGCGCCGAGGCGAAAGATGCCGGCGCGGGATCGGATGGTGGGGAGAAGCTCGCCGGGATTTTCCGCGAGCAGGACGATGGTGGCGTGCGCGGGCGGTTCTTCGAGAACTTTGAGGAGGGCGTTGGCCGCCTCCTTCATAAAGGAGGCGGAGGTGAAGATGGAGAAGGCGCGGCGGGCTTCGCCGGGGACGCGGTAGATTTCACGGGTGAGCACGCGGACCTGGCCGATCTTGATGAGCATCTGCGGCGGGTCGGGGGGGATGACGAGGACGTCGGGGTGGGTCTGGATGAGGATGCGGGTGTCGCGCTTGTCGGCGTCGCGCATGTCTTCGCGGGTGGCGACGGCTTCGGCAAAACGGGAGTCGAGGTCCTGGGCCTGGCCGATGCGGATGCAGTTACTGCAGGTGCCGCAGAAGTCGGGAAGGCCGTCGGGATTGCTGGGCGGCGTGAGGCAGTTGGTCGCCTGGGCGAGCATGATGGCGAGGGTGTATTTGCCGGCGCCGCGGGGGCCGGCGAGGATGAGCGAGTGCGGGAAGCGTCCGGCGGCGAGGGCTTCGCGCAGGTGGCGGACGGTGGCTTCGTTGCCGAGGAAGTCCTGGAAGGGCACGGAATCAGGGTACAGGGTACATGGTGCAGGGTACAGGCCACGGGCCACCGGCCACCGGCCACCGGCCACCGGCCACAGACCACCGACCACAGACCACAGACCACAGACCACGGGCCACGGGCCACAGACAGGAGTGACCAATCCGGAGTTGCCTAGGCTACTGAGTTGGTGCGAATGACTTCTTTGTAGAAGGCGGAGGAGAGCTTGGGGGTGCGCTTTTCGGTTTTGAAATCGACATACGTGATGCCAAAGCGCTTGCTGAAGCCGGAGGACCACTCGTAGTTGTCGAGGAGGCTCCAGAGGAAGTAGCCCCTGACGGGCACTCCTTCGGAGACGCCGCGGTGGAGCTGGGTGAGGTAGTTGCGCAGGTAGAGGACGCGGTCGGTGTCAAGGACGGTGCCGTCGGGGCGGAGGACGTCTTCGGAGGAGTAGCCGTTTTCGGTGATGTAGATTTCGTTGACGCCCCAGATTTTTGAGACCAGCTTCGGGGTCCAGTAAATGGCCTGCGGATTGAAGTAGAGCCAGTCGGACGAGGCGTGCGGATAGCTGGCCGGACGCGGGACCATAGCGAAGCCTTCCGGTGTGCCGGCGGGGACGGCTTCCTGGGTGGTGTAGATATTGATGCCGAGAAAGTCGAGGGGCGTGGCGATGATCCTGAGCTCGTCGGGGGTGAAGTGCGGGGCGTCGGCGCCGAGTTCGCGGAGGTAGCGGTCGGTGTAGCGGCCTTCCAGGACGACGGTGAGATATCTCGCGTTGATTTCGCGAATGGCTTTCTCGGCTGCGCGGATGTGCGCCTCGTCTTCAATGGCGGGCATGGCGCCGGCGACGTCGTGCGCGAGGCCGACTTTGATGGGCTGTTTCGCGGCTGCACGCATGGCCTGAACGGCGAGGCCCTGGGCGAGGACGGCGTAGTGGCTGGCCTGGGCAACGTCTTTGCGCGGGAGGCGAAGGCCGGGGGCGGATTCCCCGGTCGCATAGCCGGCGTCAATGTAGGAGCCGAACTCGTTGATGGTCATCCAGTGGGTGATGCGGTCAGAAAGCTGGCCAACGGTGTAGGCGGCGTAGTCGGCGAAGGCATGGGCGGTGGCAATGTTGGTCCATCCGCCTTTGTCCTGGAGGGCCTGAGGCAGGTCCCAGTGGAAGAGGGTACAGTAAGGCGCGATATTCGCGGACTGCAGCTCGTCGAGGAGACGCTTGTAGAAGTCGAGGCCTTTAGGGTTGGGTGTGCCGGTGCCCTGCGGGAAGACGCGAGGCCAGGCGATGGAGAAGCGGTAGGTCTTGACGCCGAGATCTTTCATGAGAGCGACGTCTTCCTTATAGAGGTGGAAGTCGTCGTCGGTAACGTCGGCGGTTTCGTTCTCGAAGGTCTTGCCGGGGGTGTGGGAGAAGGTGTCCCACACGGAGGGGCCGCGGCCATCGGCGTGGACGGCGCCCTCGACCTGATAGGCGGCGGTGGCGGTGCCCCAGAGAAATCCCTGGGGGAACTGGCGCGGGGTGGGCGCGGGGATCTCGGGCAGTTGGGCTGCGGCCGCGCTTGCCACGAACGATGGGAAGGCGGGAGCAGCAGCGAGAGCGGCAGCGGACTTAAGGAACGAGCGACGCTTCATGGAATGCCTCGGAAAAGCAGGGTACAGGGTACGGGGTACAGGGTGCAGCGACCAGAAGAGCAGCCTGTAGCCGGTAGCGTGCTTCCGGCGGCGCAAAAGCGGAGGAGGCCGGAAACCAAGCGTCCATCGTACCAGCTTAAACGTTTGAGTGAAGAATATTTATTTGGGAAGCACTTTCCTGCCGGTGACGGTGAAGGTGGTGGACTGCACGTTGGTGGCGTCGCCGGGCTGGCCGCTGCCGATGGAGACGGTGTACTCGCCGGGCATGATGACGCGGTTCCCGTCTTTGTCGACCTGGGCGATGGAGCGGGGGTCGAGGGTGAGGCCGACGTGCGCGGAAGCGCCGGCGTCGAGGTGAATGCGCTGGAAGGCGGCGAGTTCGTGGATGGGGGTTTCGAATCCGCGGGGCTGGAGGAGATAGACCTCGACGACTTCATCGCCGGCGAGGGAGCCGGTGTTTTTCACTTCGGCTTCGACTAGGGCGGGCTGGCCGGCTTCGATTTCGCGCGGGACTTGTACATCGCTGTAGGCGAAGGTGGTGTAGCTGAGGCCGTATCCGAATGCATAGAGAGGCTTGCCGCTGAAGTAGCGGTAGGTGCGGTTCTGCACGGAGTAGCCGGTGAAGGGCGGCAGCTGGTCGAGCGAGGCGTAGAAGGTGAGGGGCAGGCGGCCGGCGGGATCGTTGTCTCCGGAAAGGGTTTCGGCGATGGCGGTACCACCTTCCTCGCCGGGATACCAGGCTTCAAGGATGGCGTTGGCGTGCTGGGCGGCCCAGTCCACGGCGAGGGCGCTGCCGTTTTCGAGGACGACGATGAGCGGCTTGCCGGTCGCGGCGAGGGCGTGGAGGAGGTCTTCCTGGGCGGCGGGAAGACTGATGGAGGTGCGGTCGCCTCCGCTGAAGCCTTCGAGGTGGACGGGCATTTCTTCGCCTTCGAGGTTGGGCGAGAGGCCGACGCAGGCGATGACGACGTCCGATTGCCTGGCGGCGGCGACGGCCTGGTTGCGGAGTGCGTTGGCGGGAGCGATCCAGGAGAGGTCGATGCCGGCGGAGCCGGTTCCGTGGAGGTATTCAAGGCGGATGGCGTGCGGCGCGGTGTTGTCAAAGTGGACCGGGGCGTCGTAAGCCTCGCCGCGCTCGCCGGACATTTGCTGGCCGCTCTTGAGGATGAGCTTGCCGTCGAGGTAGAGGCGGTAGCCTTCGGCGTTTTCGCATGCGTAACAGTAATTGATACGGATGCCGAGCTTGTAGTCGCCAGGCGCGGGCGGGGTGAAGGTGCCGGTCCAGCGAACGGAGTAGTTGTTGCGCTGGAGGCCGGGGACGGGGACGACCTTATCCCAGTTGAAGTTGATGAAGCGGTCGGTGCGGGTGAGGGCGGGCTTGCCGGAAAGGTCGGGAGTGGGGAAATACTCGCCGGTGAGGCCGTAATCCGAACCGCTGGGCCCGGATCCGTGCGCGGGATGGAGCGCGGTTTTCTCGATGGGGATGGCGAAGCCCTCCACCAGAGTGGAGCCCTGGGCGTAATGGATTTTCGCCGAGGTGAAGCGCTTCTCGATGCCGGTGAGCGGGTAGACGGGGTTAGGCGGCGGTCCGTTGTAGTTGCCCTGGAGGGACTGGACGAGGGCGGCTGTGGGTCCGACGACGGCGATGTTGGCGATTCCGGATTTGAGCGGAAGGATGTGAGCTTCGTTCTTGAGCAGCACGATCGATTCGCGCGCGGCCTGGAGGGAAAGCTGGCGGTGCTGGGGTGAATTGACCACGCTGAAGGGGATGCGGCCGTAAGCGTAACTCGATGGCGGGTCGAACATGCCGAGCTTAAAGCGGGCACGGAGGAGGCGGTGCAGGGCCTGATCGATGTCGGCTTCGGAGAGGAGGCCCTGGTGGACGGCCTGGATGAGGGAGGGAAAAGCCTGCCCTTGCATGTATCCGCACTCGAGATCGGTGCCGGCTTTCACGGCATCGGCGGCGGCGTGGGCCATGTCGGGCGCGTAGTGATGGCCGGTGTAGATATCGGCGGCGGCGGCGCAGTCAGAGACGACGTAGCCGTCGAAGTGCCAGTCGTCGCGGAGATGCTGCTGCAGGAGCATCGTGTTGGCGCAGGCAGGGGCGCCGTCGATGGCGTTGTAGGCGCACATGACGGATTGCGCGTGAGCTTCAGTGACGGCGGCGCGGAAGGCGGGCAGGTAGGTGTCTTCAAGGTCGTGTGGGGAGACGTCGATATTGACGGTGTGGCGGGTGGGCTCGGGTCCGCTGTGCACGGCGTAGTGCTTGGGCGTGGAGATGACGCGAAAGTAGTTGGGGTCGTCGCCCTGCATGCCGCTGACGAAGGCGACGGCCATGCGGCCGGTGAGGAAGGGGTCTTCGCCGTAGGTTTCCTGGCCGCGGCCCCAGCGGGGATCGCGAAAGATGTTGACGTTGGGGGCCCAGAAGGTGAGTCCGAAGGATTGCTCATGCTGATTGTTACGAATAGCCTTATCGTATTTGGCGCGGGCCTCGGTGGAGACGGTCTGGCCCATGCGGTGGACGAGCTGGGTGTCAAAGGTGGCAGCCATGCCGATGACCTGGGGGAAGTTGGTGGCGTAGCCGGAGAAGGCGACGCCGTGGAGGCCCTCGTTCCACCAGAAATATTTGGGGACGCCGAGGCGGGGGATGGCGGGGGCGTGGTCGCGCATCTGCTGGACCTTTTCTTCGAGGGTCATCTGGGAGATGAGAGCGTCGACGCGCTGGTCAGTGGGGAGAGCGGTGTTGAGCCAGGGGCGCTGCGCGTTCTCTCCGGGTTGCTGCGCGCGGACAGGATTGGGGACGAAGATGAACGCGGCGAGAAGTGGGAGGCAGGCGAAGCGAAAACGCGCAGGCACCATAGCGAAATACCGCTCCTAAATCGTCTTACTGCTATGAAATCGACAGTATAGGCTGGGCGCAAGGCATTGCGTAGAGGATTGTTTTCCGGTCGAGGCGAAGCGCAAATATCCACCCCGGAGGGCACAGAGACCGAGAGCCGGGAAGTCGCATTTGGGCTTTCGGATTTCGGTGCTGGAGAGGATACTGGCAGGAACCGAGCGGCAAGGAGGACGTTTCTCTGAGTTCACCGACAGCAGCGATTTTGGGAGAGGTGGGTTTGCCGGTGCCCGTGCGGGAACTGGCGGCGCGCCACTGGGATGTGATTGTGGTGGGCGCCGGGCACAACGGCCTGGCGTGCGCAGCCTATCTGGCTCAGGCGGGGCAGCAGGTTCTGGTGCTGGAGAGCCGGCAGCGCGTGGGCGGCGCCTGCACGATTGAGGAGCCGTTTCCGGAGACCTATCCTGGGGTACGAATGTCGCCGTGCGCGTATTTGGCGGGGCTGCTGCACCCGTTGGTGGTGGAAGAACTGGGGCTGCCGGCGCGGGGCTTTCACTGGACGCCGGCAGTGAATGGGTTGTTCGTGCCGTTTCTCGACGGAAGCAGCGTGCAGTTGTGGGATGACGATGAGCGGTGCGAGGCGGAGGTGCGGCGGTTCGCGCCTGGAGATGTGGACGGGTGGAAGGCGATGAATGCGACGCTGGCGCGGCTGCGGGAGAAGCTGCGTCCGGCGGGCGACGGGGATGTGTGGATTGGGGAGGCGCCGTCTTCGGAGGCGATCGACGAGCGGCTGGGCGCGGATGAAGAGGCGCGGAAGCTGCTCTACGAGTGGTCAATGGCGGAGTTGGTGGAGCACTATCTGCGCGATGAGCTTCTGCAGACCGCTTATCTGGGGCAGGGGGTGATTGGGACCAACGCCAGCCCGTTCGACAAGGGGACGGCGTCGATCCGGTTTCATCATGCGTCGGGGCGGCTGGGCGGAATGCCGGGGATGTGGGGGTACGTGCGCGGCGGCATGGGGATGGTGTCGTTCTACTTCTGCGACGCGGC
This sequence comes from Acidobacteriaceae bacterium, assembly GCA_035656855.1. Classification (GTDB taxonomy): domain Bacteria; phylum Acidobacteriota; class Terriglobia; order Terriglobales; family Acidobacteriaceae; genus Palsa-343. Next base: position 9,601 of record DASRRO010000070.1, read on the forward strand.
GCGCGAGGCGGGGGCGGTGGTGGCGAGCGGCGTGCCGGTTGCGGAGGTCATTCCTGGGGAGGGCGTTCGTCTGGAGGGCGGAGAGCGGATCGCGGCGAAGGTGGTGGTATCGAATGCGGATCCGCGGGTGACGCTGCGGCTGCTGGGCGGGGCAGCGGATGCGGGATGGAAGGCGAAGGTGGAATCCGTGCCGATTGAGGGCTGCACGGTGAAGCTGAACGTGCTGCTGCGGGAGCTGCCGAACTTTAAGGCGCGGCCGGGCATCGACGAGCCGCACCACTACGGACAAATCAACGCACCGCTGACGAAGCAGGAATGGAAGGCGGGGTTTGCCGCGGCAAAGCGGGGCGAGCTGGGCGAGGCGCTGTGGGGTGAGCTGTATTTCCAGAGCGTGCACGACCGCAGTGTGGTTCCTGATGGGCTGCACACGATGAGCGTGTTCGCTCAGTATGTGCCGTACACACTCGCGCAGGGGAATTGGGAGACGCGACGCGAAGAGGTGCGGCGGCTGGCGCTGGGGGCGCTGGGACGGTTCTGTTCGAACCTGGAGACGGCGGTGGTTGAGGCGCAGGTGCTGGGGCCGCCGGATATTGAGAAGAAGGTGGGGCTGACGGGCGGGCACATTTTTCAGGGGGAATGTCTGCCTCCTTATATGGGTGCGAAGCGGCTGACGGCACGCACGCCCATGCCGGGGATGTATTTGTGCGGGGCGTGCACGCATCCAGGGGGAAGCGTGATTGGGGTGAACGGGCGGAACGCGGCGATGGCGGTGCTCGCGGATCTGCGCGGCGGCGGGCGTGGCTGAAGCCGCTGCGGCGATCGAGGCCGGGCAGCCGAAGCTGAAGCGGGCGCTGCGGCTTCGCGATCTGGCAGCGTTTTATGTGGCAACGGTCCTGAGCGTACGGTGGACCGCGATGGCGGCGGCTGCGGGACCTGGAAGCCTGGTGGTTTGGGTCTTCGCGGTGCTCGGGTTTTTCCTGCCGCTCTCGGCGAGCGTGATGGAGCTGTCTTCAAGATATCCACGAGAAGGCGGCTTGTACGTCTGGACGCGGGAAGCGTTTGGGGATTTCGCGGGATTTCTGACGGCGTGGATGTACTGGATGTCGAACCTGCCGTTTTTCGCTTCAGTGCTTTATTTCGGAGCGGGGTCGCTGTTGTTTGCCGGGGGCGGACGGGGACATGGGCTGGCAGCGAGTCCCATCTATTTCATGGCCTTCGCGGTGCTGTGGCTGGCGATTATTACCGGGGTGAACATTCTGGGGTTAAATGCCGGCAAATGGCTGAGCAATATCTGCTCGCTGGGAAGCTGGCTGCCGATTGTGATTCTGATTCTGCTGGCAGTGGCGTCGGCGCATCGCTTTGGGTCGGCAACCCATTTCACGGCGGCGACGCTGTTGCCCCGGCTTTCGCTGAAGGACACGATTTTCTGGTCGACGATGTGTTTTGCCTTCAGCGGCATCGAGACGGGCTCGTTTATGGCGGACGAGATCGAACGGCCGCGGCGAACGATTCCGCTGGCGCTGCTGGTAGCGGGGGGCGTGCTGACGCTGGGCTACTTCCTGGGAACCCTGGCGCTGCTGGTGGCGCTGCCGCCGGGGCAGGTATCGGGCGTGGACGGTTTCATGAATGGGGTGGCGGTGCTGTGCGGGCGCTTCGGGCTGGGATGGCTGGTGGTAGTAATGGCCGGGCTGGTGGCACTGAATACCATGGGAGGAGCAGCGGGCAATCTGGCATCGACTTCGCGGCTGCCGTTTGTCGCAGGGATTGATCTTTATTTGCCGCCGGCGTTTGGGAAGATTCATCCCCGGTTTCGGACGCCATGGGTGGCGCTGGGGGTTTACGGGCTGGCGGGTATGGTGGTGGCGGCGCTGGGGCAGGCGGGAACGACGGTGCGCGGCGCTTACGATGTGCTGGTGAGCATGGCCATCATTGCGAATTTCATCCCGTTTCTGGTGTTATTCGCGGCCATGGCGCTGGCCCAGCGGAAACCGGCGGGAGTGGAGGTACAGCGGGTGCCGGGGGGGCGGCCGATGGCTCTGGCGATGGCAGCAATTGGATTTGCCACAACGACGGCAGCAATTCTGCTGGCGATGATTCCGGCCAGCGAGGAACCGAACAAGCCGCTGGCGGTGGCCAAGCTTCTGGTGTCGACCCTGGTACTGATCGGCAGTGGGGCGGCGCTGTTTCTGATCGCACAGAGGAAACGGAAGAAGCTGCTTGAGGAGCGGTCAGCGCACAGCACTTAGGGCACCACGACTGGTCTGCCTTAGAGTTTCACGCTCCCCACATCTGCCAAAACCGGGTAGATATCGGGCACCCGCCCCTTCATCCCGCGGTCAGGCGGCGGCTTTCTTCTTTTGGCGTTCTTCGACCACGCGTTCGTGGAGGAGTTTTTTGGCGCGCTCCAGTTCGCGGCGGCGTGTGGCGCTGAGGCCTTTGCCGGCACGGTTGATGAAGTAGGTAAGCATGCGCATGCCGGAGGCCGGCCCTTTGGGCGAGACCTTTTTTGAGGCGAGGGACCGGGCGATGACGGGTGCGCTCTTGTGGAACAGGTCTTTGGGCGGGTGCGTGGAGTCCGTGGTTACGTTGCGGACCCAGCGCTTCTTCGAAGCCGATTTCTTCGAGGCTCTCTTTGCAGTCGATTTCCTGCCGGTTGAACCGGACTTCGTGCGCGATCGGGAAGACTTTTTAGCCGCACTGCGGCGTGCGTGGGTCGCCATCGCCATACCCCTCTAATGCCGTTTGAAGTACTGGACAGCTCGCTCGTGCTTCTCGGCTTTTTCTTTCGTCGAGAAAGTGCCCAGGTTGCGGCGTTTGCCGGTGGACGGATTCTTCTTGCGGGAATAGAGACGATATTCGCCGGATTTGAGCTTGCGGATCATATAGAAAAGGATGCGGGTGGGCGCACCGGTGCCGCCTCTGATGCCCCCCGGATGCGTGAGGAATGCGTTCTCATCATGCGGATTCGGGCTGACGCTAATATAAGATGATTCTTCCCAAATGCAGGAAACGGTTCTGAATACCGCTGACGATCGTGGTGCGCGCCCTGAGACGGCTATAAGCCGGCTGGACCGGCATCCCGGCCTGGTCATGCTTCTGCTGTGCGCGGTATACGGGGTGTTTTCGGTGCGAATCAGCCTGTCTCGCCCTCTTTGGCATGACGAGCTGTTTACCTATTACCTGGCGCTCTATCCCAGCGTGCCGTCGATGCTGCACGCTGTTCTGAAGACCGACCTCAATCCTCCGCTTCTCTACCTGCTCGATTTCTTCACATTGCGATTGCCGGGAGCGCTGAGCAGCGAACATACGGCATCACTTGCTGCACGGCTGCCCTCGGTCGCAGGCGGCCTGGTGGGATCGCTGGGGCTGTTTGTATGGCTGCGAAGGCGGTTGGGATCCCTGTACGCCGTCGTCGGAGTGGGCGCGCTGTGGAATACGGCGTTTCTTTTCTATACAGCCGAGGACCGTCCCTACGCTCTGGTGGTGGGCATGACGATGGTCCTCATGCTTGCGCGGGAAAGCGATCTTCAGCAGAAGAGCAGACCTGGGTGGCTGTTGCTTGTCCTTCTGTCCGGGTTCGCTCTGGTGGCGTGCCATTTCATGGCGGCTTTCGTGTTGCTGGCTTTTCTCGCGGCTGAAGGTGTTCGATTCTGGCAAAGCCGCAAGCTCGATGTAGCCCTGATCCTGTGTTACATCCTGCCATTTAGTGTGCTTGTCGTATATCACTCCAAGATATCCGGCTATGAAACGCTGATCTTCCCGCGCAGCTTCATGCCGGCTCCCGATACACCGCTGATCGCCTATGTAGTTCTGGGGTACTACGCCTGGCTCTTCTTTCTGGCTGGGGCAGCAATCGTGTCGGGGCCGTATTTGGTGAACGCTAACCCTGGTGTACGCACGCGGAGTTCTAAAAAATCCGGGAAGCATTTCCTCACGCCGGAACGCACGCTGCTGCTGGTGCTTTTTCTGGAGCCGGTTGTGGCGATCGCTGCGATCTGGCGAGGCCACGGAGCCTTCTTTCCCCGCTACGGATTGCCGGCCACGATTCCGATGGCGATTGGAACCGCCTATGTCCTGCATGCGGCGCTGCGCAATTCGAAACTGGCCGGCGTGATCACGATCTGTCTGTTGGGCGCTCATCCCGCCTATAGGGTTCTGACGAATCCCGCATGGCTGCAGCCGGGACAAATTGCCGGAGTTGATCCCGGTCCTGGAAAACCGGACTACCATTCCGTGGAGCCGGACTTGCCCTTTGTGGTGGCAAGCGGGCTCACCTATGTAGAGATGAACCACCGGGAATCGCCGGCATTTCTTCGGCGGGTGTACTACCTGACCGACTCCGCGGCCGCGGCGGAATACGCACATGCCACGCTTTTCGAACATGAAGAAGCGATTCGAGAGATGTTTCATTTCCAGGCAGAGGTGGAACCTCTTCGGCAATTCGAGTCGGAGCACCGGAAATTCCTGGTGCTGGGCACCTTCGATTATCCGGAAGACTGGCTGCTGAGGAAGATGAAGGCAGACGGAGACGCGATTCGATTCCTCGGCAATTATGCGACCAGCTATAAGGATGGCCGACTGTATGAAGTCACTCTGTCTCAGGCGGCTTCCGATGCGCGGGATCACAGATCCCACGGCCAGAGCGGCGCCCCGAACCGATAACTTTCAGACGCCGAGGATCTCGTCGTCTCGGTTGACGTCGATTTCTTCGGCGCGGGAGACCCTGGGCAGGCCGGGCATGAGCATCATGTTGCCGGCAATGGTGACGAGGAAGCCGGCGCCGGCCGAGAGCGAGACGTCGTTGATGTGGAGGGTCCAGTCGGAGGGGGCGCCCATCCGTTTGGGATCGTCGGTGAAGGAGTACTGAGTCTTGGCGACGCAGATGGGCAGGCCGGTGTAGCCCCAGTTCTCAAACTTGCGGAGTTTGGCCTGAGCGGTTTCGCTGAGAGAGACCGCGCTGGCTCCGTAGATGCCAGTGGCAACCTTATGGAGCTTTTCTTCGTAGCTGTCAGCGAGGTCGTAGATGGGCTGAGCGGCGACGGGGCCGGATTGTTCGATGAGGGCGATGACGGCGCGGGCGAGGTCCTCGCAACCGGGTCCGCCTTTCGTGAAGGCTTCGGCGAGCGCGCAGGGAACGCCGATCCGGGCGCAGACGGCGCGGAGGGCGTCGAGTTCTTCGGTGGTGTCGTGGGGGAAGTGGTTGAGGGCGACGAGGACGGGAAGTCGGGAGCGCTGGAGGTTCGCAATGTGGCGGGCGAGGTTGGCGAAGCCATTCTGCAGATTGCCTTCACCCTGGTTGCGGAGGCTTTGCACGGTGGTGACGAGGACAGCGGCCGAGGGGCTGAATCCGGAGACGCGCGTGACCATGTCGATGTACTTCTCGGCGCCGAGGTCGGCGGCAAATCCGGCTTCGTTGACGACGTAGTCGGCGAGGCGCAGGCCCATCCTTTGCGCGAGCAGGCTGCTGGTGCCATGGGCGATATTGCCAAAGGGACCGCAGTGGACGAGAGCGGGCGTGCCTTCGCTGGTCTGAACGAGGTTGGGCAGGAGGGCATCGACGAGGAGGGCCATCATGGCGCCGGTGGCCCTGAGGTCAGCGGCGGTGACGGGTTTGCCGCTGCGCGTGGCACCGATGACGATGGAGCCGAGACGGCGGCGGAGGTCATCGCGGCCGGCGGCGAGGGCGAGGATGGCCATGATCTCGGAGGCGGCGGTGATGACGAAGCCGGTGCGGCGGTTGGCGCCCTGACGCTTCCCGGTGACTTCAATATTGATGGCGCGGAGGGCGCGGTCGTTCATGTCCATGGCGCGCGGCCACCACACCTGATCGGGATCGATGTCGAGGTCGTTGCCGTGGAAGAGGTGCGCGTCAATGAGAGCCGCGAGCAGGTTGTGGGCGGAGGTAATGGCGTGGAAGTCTCCGGTGAAGTGGAGATTGACGCGCTGGGCGGGCTCGATCTGGGAGAGTCCACCGCCGGCGGCGCCGCCCTTCATGCCGAAGACGGGTCCGAGCGAGGGCTCGCGGGAGGTGATGATGGCGCGGTGGCCGAGGCGCTCGAGTCCCTGGACGAGGCCGATGGCGGTGACGGTCTTGCCTTCGCCGGCGACGGTGGGTGTGGTGGCGGTGACAAGGATGAGTTTGCCGCGCTGCGGACGGGCGGGATCGGTGAGCAGGTCAAGGTGGAGTTTGGCGGCCCAGGGGGCGAGCGGCTCGTAGTCGGATTCGCTGAGTTGCAGTTTGTGGGCAATGGCCGAGATGGGCAGCAGGGCGGGTTTCATCCTTGAATCTCCCTTCAGGAGTGTCGCGCATGGGAGGCGCGGTGGCCAGGATTCTCGAGGAGCGGATAGCACCATCGGTAACCGGCGCAGGTGCAGTGGCCTGAAGCACGGGAGACTTGCCTGGGAGAGGCTGGACCGCCGGCAGGTGTAAAAGGAAAAGCTCTGTTCGCGAGGCGGACAGAGCTTTTCCTTTTACAGTGTGGCGGATGGAACCCGCGATCGGCGGGCCGATGGGGAGGGACTGTGGCCCGCGCGATTCTAGTGAGGCTGCGAGGAGGCGATGATCACGGACGCGATGACGCCTGTGGCGACGGCAGCCATGACGTAGTTGCCATCAACCTCGCGCCACTCGTAACCGCGGGGCGGCTGGCGGAGGTGACGGGCATGCCAGTCGACGCGCTCACCGCGATTCCAGTCGTCGTGATTCATACGAGCGCCCTTGTGCCATTCGTTGTGATGGACGTAATGGTGGTTGTCGCGCTGCTGAGCGTCGTGGTGATCCTGGGCGAACATCGGCGCGCCGGTGAGGGTGAGAGCGAGGGCGGAAATGACGGCGGTGCGGAGAATGGGCTTCATTAGTGGGTCCTCGGGGGCTGAGATTCGGCAGCGGGGACAGGCGTTGTTTGGGGTTCGGCCGGGTAGAGGATTTTCTCTGGTTTGAGCCGTTTTTCTTCGACATTAACCCGCTGTCAACGACGAGTATAACCCGCAACGAGGGGAAACTGGGCTTGGGAGCAATGCGGGGTAGAGCCAGGAGGAAGGGGCGGTCGTGTGGAGGTTTTCGGGCCGCCAGTATCTCAGGCAGAAAGGCGTTCCTGCTGAGGCAGAGGTTCGAGATCGGAGACGTGGGCGAGCTTTTTGACGGGGTTCTGGGCTCCGTCGAGCTGGACGACGTACATATCCTGGAGGTAGGAGAGCTTGCGGTGAATCGTGCCGGTAGACTGTCCGCGCTTGAAGAGGACCGGTTGACCTTCAGCGAATGCCATGCGGGGAGAGTAGGGCAGGCGGTCTCTGTGGATCAATGGCGAGAAAGAGGGAGGGAAGGCCGGGTACAGGGTACGGGGTACGGGAACAGGGCCGGGGCGGCTGCATTTTTGTATCTCGGCGGGGTTGGGAGTGGTACAACTGCCGTACCTGAAACTCCCCCTGAATGAGGTTTCCTTCGATGAGCTTGCGATGGTGCGGCGTGGTGGTGGTGTGCGTGTTGGCAGGAGTGGGATCGGCGATGGCACAGCCGGTGACGCAGCCGACGGTAGATATCACGAAGGTGCCAGAGGCGGCGCAGCCTTCTGCGCATTTCGACGCGGACGCGGCGACCGAAGCGTATATGGCGATGATTCCGCCGGCGGCGAAGGCACGCTCGGACGCGTACTTCGAGGGCGGGTACTGGCTGGTGCTGTGGGATTTCCTGTACGCGGCGGCGATGATGCTGCTGTTGCTGCAGACGGGCTGGGCGGCGAAGATGCGAGACGCGGCGGTACGGATCACGCGCTTTCGGTGGCTGCAGACGCTGCTGTACTGGGTCGAGTATCTGCTGGTGACGACGGTGCTGGGGTTTCCACTGGAGTTTTATGAAAGCTACGTGCGCGAGCATAAGTATGGGCTGGCGACCCAGAGCTTCGGGCCATGGATGGGCGATGAAGGCAAGGCGCTGCTGGTGAATCTGGTGCTGGGCGCGGTGGGAGCGGTGGTGCTGTTCGCGATCGTGCGGAAGCTGCCGCGGACGTGGTGGCTGTGGGGAGCGGCGGCGGCGCTGGCGATGCAGGTGATCGTGGTGGCGATTGCTCCGGTGTATCTGGTGCCCATCTTTAATAAGGTGACTCGGCTGAACGATCCGACGGTGACGGCGCCGATTCTGCGGATGGCGCACGCGAACGGGATCCCCACCAACGATGTGTACGAGATTGACGCCAGCCGGCAGACGACGCGCATGAGCGCGAACGTGAGCGGGTTTGCGAACACGATGCGGATCACCCTGAACGACAACCTGCTGCGGCGAGGGTCGCCGGAGGAGATTCAGGCGGTGATGGGGCACGAGATGGGGCACTACGTGCTGAACCACATTCCCAACGCGATCCTGTTCCTGACGATTGTGACGGTGCTGTCGTTTGCGTATCTGTTTTATGGGCTGCAATGGGCGCTGCGGCACTGGGGCGCGCGGTGGGGCATCGAGAACGTGGGCGACCCGGCGGTGCTGCCGCTGGTGGTTCTGCTGGCGACCATCCTGTTTTTTGTGCTGACGCCGGTGATGAACACGTTCACGCGCACGCAGGAGAAGGAAGCGGACATGTTTGGACTGAACGCGTCGCGGCAGCCGGATGGTTTTGCGCAGGCGGCGATTCACCTGAGCGAGTACCGGAAGATGCGGCCGGAGAAGCTGGAGGAGTTTGTCTTCTACGATCACCCGAGCGGGTATAACCGGATTCACTCGGCGATGGTGTGGAAGGGGGCGAACCTGGAGCTGTACGGCGGCCAGGAGAGCGGGGCTGCGAGCGGAAAATAGGGCTGGGCGGTTATGGTGTTGCAGAAAAAATATTCTGCGCAATGTGCATGTGTGGCAAACAAAGTACTTACATTTTGCGAACTTGCTATGTGTGACAAACAGGGTACTTAGCAAGGGCCTCAGATGCATGTGTGCATTCCAAAGGGCTTAGCCCTGGTGCTCGAGTTGAGGCCTGCACGGACGGTCGCAGCTCGCGGGCGGCCCGCATTCCCTGCGGGAAGCCGACTGTGATCTCAAAGAGCGGAAGCCCCCACCTGGGTGAGAGCCGAAAGTCCTGTTCCGAGACTTCTTCCTTCGAACTCGATGGGAGGATTCGGGACAGAGCTCTCCATCTTTTAGTGTGGGGCGGCGCCGGAGTAGAGGCAAGGGAAATCGCCGGGGTCTGGAGTACGGAGGTACCGTGCGGCGCGTGTCGGGTCCGCGCTCGATGAAGCGGTGTGGCTTTCGTTCGGTTGTCTCCTGAGCGGACTGTGTTCCTATGACGTAAGTCATGCGCGGGAAAGCGACGGACGGCGTTCGCAAGCGAACGCCGGCGGGATGACCCCCGGCTGCGTTCTTCGAACTGCGCCGGTGCCTGCACCCCATCGCGCCAAATTGGGACCTCGGCTGGGATGTTGTTTTCTGTCAAAAGCTATATCGCGCTCGGGGATGACAAGGTTATTCCGAGGCGGCCCTTTCTTCGGCTTCGCCTTTCTGGGCGTGAGTTCGAGCAAATGAGGCGTGGGGCAGCGCGTCGTGGCAGCCCGACGGTGCGCGCAGACGAGAATTCATTTGAACGAAACCTGGGTGAAAACAACGTCGTGAGTCTTATGGGGCGGCCGTTTCCGGTTCGCGATCTTTGAGGACGGACACGATCCAACCGATGAGGGTGAGGACGAGGAAGGGATAGGCGAAGAAGGGCAGCGGTCTGGAGAGCGGCGTGGTCGTGCTGCCCCAGAAGATTGCCAACGCTGTAATACCGAAGAGAATGGCTGCGATGACGCCAACGGCACGTGTCCAGAGAGCCATGGCGCGGGGAAGGCTGACGAGCAGCAAGCTCGCGGACCAGAGGGCAGTGCCTGCGGCAAACGATGGGATGCTGGCGGAAAGAGTACCGGCGGTCCCGGTGAGCATGACGCTTTCTCCTATGGCAAAGACGAGAAAGCCGGCGGCGACGCAGTCGTTGTGGGTGCGGAACCACCGGACAGCCAGCAGTGCGGTCGCTACGATAAGACCCACGCCGTCGATGGCCCAGAAGGTGGCTCTCAGGTTCTGGGCGGCCATCATCGTTCCTGCCATACCCAGCGCTGCTCCCAGCGCGAGGCCGATCAGAGCTACAACTCTTGCGGGTTTTTGCATGGGGGGGATCATACATGAGCCGCAGGGCGATCTGAGCGCTCCCCGATGGTGTGGCAGAGGAAGAACGTTGAGCTGTTTGAAATAGGGGCGGAGCGGGTGGTGCGCGCGGGGAGTAGAATTCGTGCCAATCTCTCCGGAGTTGGGATGTCCGCAAAAAGCCCCAGTCCGCAGCTTTGCCCATGGATCGTGCTGACGATGGTGGGGATCGTTGCGGTTCCGGCGGGGATCGCGCTGCATACGGTGCGCGTGGCGGGCGTGCTCAGGATTGCCAGCTCGAATCCCACGCCGCATGGATACACGTGGAGTCTTCTGCTGTTCGTCGTGCCGATCGCGGCGATCGCCGGTTGGCTGCTGCCGAGCGAGGGGATCGAGGTGCCGCGGCGCGCGTTCTGGGAAACCGTCGGGATTCTGACGCCGCTGGGGTTCGCGCTCGATTTCTTTTTCGCGCACCGGTTCTTCACGTATCCAAACGCAGGGGCGACGCTGGGGATTGGAGCGCCGGCGCTGGGCGGTCCGGTTCCGGTGGAGGAGTACATCTTTTACTTCACGGGATTTGTGGCGGTGCTGCTGCTGTATCTGTGGCTGGGGGAGTACTGGCTGGCGGCGTACAGCGTGGTGGAGGATGGGCAGGCGGAGCGGCTGCTGCGGTTCCATCCGACGTCGGCAGTGCTGGGAGCGGCGACGATCGTGCTGGCGATTGCGTACAAGAAGCTGCTGTCGCCGGAGCCGGAGGGGTTTCCAGCGTATCTCACGTTTCTGGTCGCGGGGGCGCTGGTGCCGTCGGCAATGCTGTTTCCGGTGGCGCGCCGGTTCATCAACTGGCGGGCGTTGAGCGCGACGATGCTGCTGGTGGTGCTGATCAGTGTGATCTGGGAGGCGACGCTGGCGGTTCCGTACGGGTGGTGGGGGTTTCAGCCGCGGGCGATGGTGGGAGTTTTCCTGGGGGCGTGGGCGGGGTTGCCGGTGGAAGAGGTGGTGCTGTGGATCGCGGTGACCTGGGCGACGGTGATTGTGTATGAGGTGGTGAAGGCGCGGGTGGGGAGGAAGAAGGCTGCGGCGGAGGCGGTGCCGAGCCGGCGGCGGCGCGTGCGGGCGACGGAGACCTGAGATGCGGAAAAGAAAAGCCCGGCTGGCGCCGGGCTTTTCTGCTGATGATCTGGCTGCTCCCACCCTGTCCGCGATGAAGCTGCGGACAGGGATGGGGCACCCGGTTTTGTTATTCCGAGGCGGCCATTTCTTCGGCTTCGCCTTCCTGGCGCATGAGTTCGAGCTCGCGCTCGGCTTCTTCCCAGGCGGTCTGGACTTCGGCCTGGATTTTGGCTGCCGCTTCTTCCAGCTCCGGTGAGAGCTGGACGTTGCGGTAGTACTCCATGCCAGTGCCGGCGGGGATGAGGCGGCCGACGATGACGTTCTCCTTGAGGCCGCGCAGGTTGTCGACCGCACCGTTGATGCTGGCTTCGGTGAGAACGCGCGTGGTCTCCTGGAAGGACGCCGCGGAGATGAAGGATTCAGTGGAGAGCGAGGCCTTGGTGATGCCGAGCAGCAGCGGGCGTCCCACAGCGGGGCGGCCACCATTGGCGATCACGCGGTCTTTCTCTTCACGGAAGCGGAACTTATCCACCTGCTGTTCGAGCAGGAAGGTGGAGTCGCCGACTTCCTCGATCTTCACCCAGCGAAGCATCTGCCGGACGATGGTTTCGATGTGTTTGTCGGAGATGGCCACGCCCTGGAGGCGGTAGACTTCCTGGATTTCGTTGACCAGGTAAGCCTGCAGCTCCTTCTCACCGAGGACGGCGAGAATGTCGTGCGGGTTGAGCGGACCATCCATGAGCGGCTCGCCGGCGCGGACGCGCTCGCCTTCCTGGACGTTGATGTGGACGCCGCGGGGCACGGAGTATTCCTTCTCCTCGCCATTGTCGGCAGTGACGTAAATGCGGCGCTGACCCTTGCTCACTTCGCCGAAGCGAACCACGCCATCGATTTCGGAAATGATGGCGGTTTCGCGGGGCTTGCGGGCCTCGAAGAGTTCGACGACGCGGGGCAGACCGCCGGTGATGTCCTTGGTGCGCGTGGTTTCGCGCGGGATCTTGGCCAGGATATCGCCGGGGAAGACCTCATCGCCATCCTGCACCATGAGGTGAGCGCGGCTGGGCATGAGGTAGCGCTTGTTGCCCTTGGCGCCCTTGATGACGATGGTGGGCTGGCGCTTCTCGTCGGGGGATTCCGCGACGACCAGACGCGACAGGCCGGTGACCTCATCGACTTCTTCGTGCAGGGTGATGCCTTCCTGCAGGTCCTTGAACTGGACGGGGCCGCCGATTTCGGTGAGGATGGCGAAGGTGTAGGGATCCCACTCAGCCATAGCCTGGCCGAGCTTGACCGCGGCGCCTTCTTCGACCTTAAGGCGCGCACCGTAGACGACCTGGTAGCGCTCCTTTTCGCGGCCGCGATCATCAACGACGGCAATGGAGCCGGAGCGATTCATGGCGACCAGATCGCCCTGACGGCTGCGGACCGTAGCCAGGTTGATGAAGCGGACGGAGCCGTTGTTCTTGGCTTCGAGGCGGGACTGCTCGTTGACGCGGGACGCGGTACCGCCGATGTGGAAGGTGCGCATCGTCAGCTGCGTGCCGGGCTCGCCGATGGACTGGGCGGCGATGACGCCGACCGCTTCGCCGAGCTCGACCAGACGGCCGGAGCCGAGGTTGCGGCCGTAGCAGAGCATGCAGACGCCGCGGCGGGATTCGCAGGTGAGCACGGAGCGAATCTTAACCCGCTCGATGCCGGCCGCCTGGATGCCCGACGCGAGATCTTCGGTGATCTCCTGGTTGACGTCGACGATGACGCTGCCCTCATAGTCCTTGATTTTCTCGAGGGAGACGCGGCCGACGATGCGGTCGCGCAGCGGCTCGATGATCTCGCCGGACTCAACGATGGGGGTAACGTAGATGCCTTCGACGGTACCGCAGTCGCGCTCGCTGACGATGACGTCCTGGGCCACGTCGACGAGACGACGGGTGAGGTAGCCGGAGTCAGCGGTCTTGAGAGCGGTATCGGCGAGACCCTTACGGGCGCCGTGGGTGGAGATGAAGTACTCGAGCACGGTGAGCCCCTCACGGAAGTTGGCCGTGATGGGGGTCTCAATGATTTCGCCGGAAGGCTTGGCCATGAGGCCGCGCATGCCGGAGAGCTGGCGGATCTGCTGTTTGGATCCGCGGGCGCCGGAGTCGGCCATGATGTAGATCGGGTTCATGGTGCCTTCTTTGTCGGCGCGCTTCATGTTGTCGAACATCTCGTCGGCGACCTTCTCGGTAACGGCGGACCAGATCTGGATGACCTTGTTGTTCCGCTCGCCGTTGGTGATGGCGCCGTCGAGATACTGTTGCTGGACCGCGATGGCCTGTTTTTCGGCGTCGCGGACGGTGGTGTATTTGGAATCGGGGATGACCATGTCGTCGAGACCGACGGACAGGCCGCTGCGGGTGGCGTAATTGAAGCCCAGCTCCTTGATGCGATCGAGCATTTTGACGGTCTGCTCGAGGCCGAGGTTCAGGTAGCAGTAGTTGACCAGCTGGCCGATGCCCTTCTTTTTGAGAAGGCCATTGACGTAGGGCATGTTCTCCGGCAGCTGGTCATTGAGGATGGCGCGGCCGACGGTGGTGGAGATGTACTGGCGGTCATACTGGACCGGCTCGGTATGGGTGAGGTCCTGATCGTCGTAGGCGGTGGCCATGTCGAGGACGGGGCCGGAGTAGCGCAGACGGATGGGGCTGAGCGTCTCGACTTCCTTCACCTCGAGGGCCATCAGGACTTCTTCGATGTTGGCAAAGACGCGGCCTTCACCCTTGGCGCCCTTTCTGGCTTTGGTGAGGTAGTAGAGGCCGAGCACCATGTCCTGGGTGGGGACGGTGATGGGCTGTCCGGAGGCCGGCGAGAGGATGTTGTGCGAGGACAGCATCAGGACGCTGGCTTCCACCTGCGCCTCGGGCGACAGGGGGATGTGGACGGCCATCTGGTCGCCATCGAAGTCGGCGTTGAAGGCGGTGCAGACCAGGGGGTGAATCTTAATGGCCTTGCCTTCGACGAGGACGGGCTCAAACGCCTGGATGCCCAGACGGTGGAGGGTGGGGGCGCGGTTGAGCAGCACCGGATGATCGCGGATGACTTCCTCAAGGATGTCCCACACGATGGGCTCCTGCATCTCCACCATTTCTTTGGCCTGCTTGATGGTGGTGCAGTGGCCGGTCTGCTCGAGGCGGTGATAGATGAAGGGCTTGAAGAGCTCGAGGGCCATCTTTTTGGGAAGGCCGCACTGGTGCAGCTTGAGCTCGGGGCCGACCACGATGACGGAACGGCCGGAGTAGTCGACGCGCTTGCCGAGCAGGTTCTGGCGGAAGCGGCCCTGCTTGCCCTTGAGCGTGTCAGAGAGGGACTTGAGGGGGCGGTTGTTGGCGCCGCGCAGGACGCGTCCGCGACGGCCGTTGTCGAAGAGGGCGTCGACGGCTTCCTGCAGCATGCGCTTTTCGTTGCGCACGATGACTTCGGGCGCATGCAGGTCCATGAGCTTCTTGAGACGGTTATTGCGGTTGATAACGCGCCGGTAGAGGTCGTTGAGGTCGGAGGTGGCAAAGCGGCCGCCGTCCAGAGGCACCAGGGGGCGGAGTTCCGGCGGGATCACGGGGATCACGTCGAGGATCATCCACTGGGGCTTGTTGCCGGACTTGCGGAAGGCTTCGACGACCTTGAGGCGCTTGGCGTACTTGAGGCGCTTCTGCAGCGAAGTTTCCGTGCGCATGCGCTCGCGCAGCTCGACGGAGAGCTCATCGATGTTGACGCGCTTGAGGAGTTCCTTGATGGCCTCGGCGCCCATCATGCCTTTGAAGCCGGTGGGGCGGTACTGCTGATCGACTTCGCGGAACTTGGTTTCGTCCTTGATGATCTCGCGCTCGCGGACGGGCGCGTCGCCGGGATCGACGACAACGTAGCTCTCGAAGTAGAGAACGGATTCGAGGTCGCGGAGCGAGATATCGAGGAGGTGGCCGATGCGCGAGGGCAGTCCCTTGAAGAACCACACGTGGGAGCAGGGCGAGGCCAGCTCAATATGGCCGAGGCGCTCGCGGCGCACTTTGGAGACGGTGACTTCGACGCCGCACTTGTCGCAGATGACGCCGCGGTGCTTCATGCGCTTGTACTTGCCGCAGAGGCACTCCCAGTCAGTGACGGGGCCGAAGATGCGGGCGCAGAAGAGCCCGTCGCGCTCCGGTTTGAAGGTGCGGTAATTGATGGTTTCCGGCTTGGTGACTTCGCCGTGCGACCAACTGCGAATCTTTTCAGGCGAAGCGAGCGAGATGCGAATCGCGTCAAAGTCGGTGATCGGGCTGGTCATTTCAAACGGGCTGGAACGGTACAAGGTCAACCTCCCTGCGGGTTGCGTTCCCGGATCTCATTCGAGGACCTGTCCATTTCCGGGAGCGCTTGCTCAAGTGGACAGGTCCCGTAACTCGTGGGTCGTCCCCGGGCAGAAGCCCGGGGCTACCTTTAGTCCGCGGCGGCCAGTTCGGGAACGGGCTGTTTCTTTGCGTCCTTTGGACCGCCGACTTGCTTGATGAGCTCAACATCGAGGCAGAGCGACTGCAGCTCGCGGATGAGCACGTTGAAGGATTCGGGCACGCCGGGCTCGATGGCGGCCTCGCCCTTGACGATGGCCTCGTAAATGCGGGTGCGGCCATAGACGTCGTCGGACTTGGCGGTGAGCAGCTCCTGGAGGATGTAGGCGGCGCCGTAAGCTTCCAGCGCCCACACTTCCATTTCTCCGAAGCGCTGCCCGCCGAACTGCGCTTTGCCGCCCAGCGGCTGCTGGGTGATGAGCGAGTACGGCCCGATGGAACGGGCGTGGATTTTGTCGTCGACCAGGTGGGAGAGCTTCAGCATATAGATGTAGCCCACGGTGGCCGGCTGCTCGAAAGCGTCGCCGCTCATGCCGTCGAACAGCTCGGTCTTGCCCGAGGTGGGCAGGCCGGCTGCGGAAAGCAGCGCCTTGATCTCGCTTTCGCGCGCGCCGTCGAAGACCGCAGTGCCGAACCAGATGCCGCGTTCCATGCCGGCGGCTACGCGCAGCAGATGTTCGTCGTCGAGGTCGAGCAGCTGGCGCAGCGGCGCGGTGTTGGCGAACTTCTCCTCGATCACTTTGCGGAGAGCATTTGCGTCCTGGTTCTGCTTGACGAGCGCGGCGATCTTGTGGCCGAGGTCGTGGGCGGCCCAGCCGAGGTGGGTTTCAAGAATCTGACCCACGTTCATGCGGGAGGGCACGCCGAGCGGGTTGAGCACGATTTCGACGGGGGTACCGTCGGGCAGGTAGGGCATGTCTTCTTCCGGAAGGATCCGGGCGATGACGCCCTTGTTGCCGTGACGGCCGGCCATCTTGTCGCCGACGGAGAGCTTGCGTTTCATGGCGATGTAGACCTTGACCAGCTTGATGACGCCGGGGGCCAGTTCATCGCCCTTCTGCAGCTTGCCGATTTTCTCGTTGGTGATCTTGCGCAGCACATCGATCTGCCGCGAGGTCATCTCCTCGATCTCATCGATCTGCTCGTTGACGCGGGGATCTTTGTCGTTGTAGCGGATGCGCTTGAGGTTGCGGGTGGAGATGCGCTCGATGGCGTCGCGATCGAGAACCGCGCCCTTGCCGAGCAGGCGCTTGTTGGTGCGCTCGTCGTGCAGATCGGCGAGGACTTCTTTGCCGCCCAGGATCGACTCCAGACGCTTCAGGCGCTCGTCGGTGAGAATGCGGATCTCGTCGGACAGGTTCTTTTCCAGCTGAGCCACCTGTTCGGCTTCAATCTGGCGGGCGCGCTCGTCCTTCTCCTGACCCTTGCGGGAGAAGATGCGGACGTCGACCACGGTGCCCTCGATGCCCGGAGGGCAGGTGAGGGAAGCGTCGCGGACATCGCCGGCTTTTTCGCCGAAGATGGCGCGCAGCAGCTTCTCTTCCGGGGTGAGCTGGGTCTCGCCCTTGGGCGTGACCTTGCCGACCAGAATGTCGTTGTGGTGCACCTTGGCGCCGATGCGGATGATGCCGCTCTCATCCAGATCGCGCAGCGCGTGTTCGCTGACGTTGGGGATATCGCGGGTGATCTCTTCCGGACCGAGCTTGGTGTCGCGGGCCTCGATCTCGAACTCCTCAATGTGGACGGAGGTGTAATAGTCCTCGCGCACCAGCTTCTCGGAGATCAGGATGGCGTCTTCGAAGTTGTAGCCGCGCCACGGCATGAAGGCCACGAGCACGTTGCGGCCGAGGCCGAGCTCGCCCTGCTCGGTGCAGGGACCGTCGGCGATGACCTGACCCTTCAGCACGCGGTCGCCCTGACGGACAATCGGTTTCTGGTTGATGCAGGTGTTCTGGTTGGAGCGCTTGAACTTAATGAGCTGATAGATGTCAGAA
This sequence comes from Acidobacteriaceae bacterium, assembly GCA_035656855.1. Lineage (GTDB taxonomy): Bacteria > Acidobacteriota > Terriglobia > Terriglobales > Acidobacteriaceae > Palsa-343. The sequence goes on from DASRRO010000070.1 coordinate 27,162, forward strand.
CCCACCTCACGCGAGAGCTGGGTGGGATGGTGCTCACCTTCAACGCGGACGATGATGCGCTCGGAGTCGACCGAATCGACGAGGCCATTGCGCTTGGCGAGAATGACGGCGCCGGAGTCGCGGGCGGTGACGCCTTCCATGCCGGTGCCGACCAGCGGCGCTTCGGAAACGAGCAGCGGAACGGACTGGCGCTGCATGTTGGCGCCCATCAGCGCGCGGTTGGCGTCGTCGTGCTCGAGGAAGGGCACCAGCGAAGCGGCAACCGAAACCAGCTGCTTGGGGCTGACGTCGATGTAGTCGACTTCACCGCGGTTGACGAGGACAAAGTTGCCCTGGCGCCGGGCGTTGACCAGCTCCTCTTTGATATTGAGTTTTTCGTCCAGGTCGACGTTGGCCTGGGCGATGGTGTGCCGGTCTTCTTCCCACGCCGAGAGGTAGAAGGAATAGGGCTCGTACTCGATCTGCCGCTGCTTCTCTTTGCGCAGCTTTTCGTTCAGCTTGACGGCCTCGGACTTCTCGAGGTGATCGCCGACGCGCATGCCGCTTTCGCCGGCGTTGGTGACATGGACGAAGTCGAGCACGCGGCTGTCGCGCACCTTGCGGTAGGGCGACTCGATGAAGCCATACTCATTGATGCGCGCGAAGCACGAGAGGGAGCTGATGAGGCCGATGTTGGGGCCTTCCGGCGTCTCAATCGGGCAGATGCGGCCGTAGTGGGTGGGGTGCACGTCGCGGACTTCGAATCCGGCGCGCTCGCGGGAGAGACCGCCCGGCCCCAGCGCGGAGAGGCGGCGCTTGTGCGTGATCTCCGAGAGGGGATTGGTCTGGTCCATGAACTGCGAGAGCTGCGAGGAGCCGAAGAACTCGCGGATCGCCGCCATAACCGGCTTGGCGTTGATGAGGTCGTGGGGCATGGCCGTGGACATTTCCTGGTACACGGACATTTTTTCTTTAATGGCGCGTTCCATGCGGACCAGGCCGATGCGGAACTGGTTCTCCATCAGCTCGCCGACGGCGCGCACGCGGCGATTGCCGAGGTGATCGATGTCATCGACCATACCGATGTTGCGGCGCAGCTTGAGGAGATAGCGGATGGTGGCGTAGAAGTCTTCCGGAGTCAGGGTGCGGTGGTCGAGCGCGGTGGTGTCCTGATTCTCGTAGAGCTTGATGTTGAACTTGAGACGGCCGACACGCGAGAAGTCGTACTTGCGCGCATCGAAGAACATGCCTTCGAAGAGCGCGGTCGCAGTGTCAAGGGTGGGCGGATCGCCGGGACGCAGCTTGCGGTAGATTTCGATGAGCGCTTCTTCCGGCTTGCGGACGGAATCGCGGCGC
>DASRRO010000071.1:0-3205 GCA_035656855.1 Acidobacteriaceae bacterium
GCTCTCGCCCGCCGCCTCATCCAGATGAAACGGCTGCGGATCGTACCGCTCCGAAAACTCCTTGATCTCCTCCGCCGTCACCCGGTACGACCGGCTCGAGTTGAACGTCATCCCCGGATACAGATCCTCAAAATAAAGCTCTTCCTTCGCCACGCTCTCCCCCAACACAACTCTTCTCTACTCTACTTGTTGTTTTACTCACGAACCACTAACCACCAATCACTAACCACACCCACCCTAACTCCCTAACCCCTCACTCCCTAACTCCTCTTTCCCCGTACCGATAAAATCCCCGCCCCGTCTTTCTCCCCAGCCACCCCGCATCCACCATCCGTATCAGCAGCGGGCACGGCCTGTACTTCGGATCGCCCATCCCCTCTTCCAGCACGCGCATAATATCCAGGCACACATCCAGCCCGATAAAGTCCGCCAGCGTCAGCGGCCCCATCGGATGCGCCATGCCCAGCCGGAAGACCGCATCCACCGCCTCTGCCGTCGCCACGCCTTCCATCACCGCGAACATCGCCTCGTTCAGCAGCGGCATCAGCACGCGGTTCGATACAAACCCCGCCGCATCGTTCACCTCCACCGGCGTCTTGCCGAGCGTCAGCGCCAGCGTATGCACCCGCTGAAACGTCGCATCGGAAGTCTGCAGTCCGCGAATCACCTCGATCAGCGCCATCACCGGCACCGGATTGAAGAAGTGCATACCGATCACGCGGTCCGGCCGCCCCGTCCCCGCCGCCAGCTTCGTAATCGAGATCGACGACGTATTCGACGCCAGGATCGCCTCCGCTCCCAGCAGCCCATCCAGCTCCCGAAAGATCGCCCGCTTCACCTCGATCCGTTCCGTTGCCGCCTCCACCACCACGGTGCACTCCTTCAATGCGCTGAGCTCCCGCGCCGGCCGCACTCTCCTAAAAATCGTCTCCACCTCCGCCGGATCGACCTTGCCCTTCGCCGCCTCGCGATCCAGATTCGTCCGAATCGTCGCCAGCCCGCGCTCCAGCGCCGCCTCATTCACCTCCAGCAGCGCCACCTCGCATCCGGCCCGCGCCATCACATGCGCGATGCCGTTGCCCATCGTCCCCGCGCCCACCACGCCCATCCGCTCCTGTCCAGCCTGCATCTAAGTTTCCTCGCACAAACCAGTGAGTGTAGCAGCCGCCATCGGCGCTAGCGAATCGCGGCGTCACGCCCTCACCTCAGAAATCATCGCCACTCTGAGGAATCATCCAGAGCAACCCTTCCAGCGCATTTCCATCTCATCAGGACAAGGCTTCCGGGGCAATACTGGAGGCAGTACGTCACGGACGCCGCCGTATCCAACGCATCGTCAGGAACCGTAGCCCCGTGAGAAAGGTTCCACATGCGAGGATTCAAAGCTCTAGTAGGCGCAACTGCCTTGCTCACGTGCCTGGCCTTCCTGCCAGCACCAAAGGCGGACGCGCAAATCTCCATCGGCATCGGCGTCGGCGGTCCACCACCCGTCTGTCCCTACGGCTACTTCGAGTACCCTCCCTATCAATGCGCGCCCTACGGCTACTACGGCCCGGGCTACTTCTATAACGGCATCTTCCTGGGCGTCGGCCCCTGGGCCAACTGGGGCTATGGCCACGGCTGGGGCGGTCATCGCTTTGGCGGAGCACGCGGAGGCCACTACGTCCCCGGCCATCGCTATAACGGCGGCGGCAACGCCTATCACGGTCGTCCCGGCGGCGGCCATCCCGTGCCGCACGGGGGTGGCGCACCCCACGGCGGCGGCCATCCCGTGCCGCATAGCGGAGGCGCACCCCATGGCGGCGGCGCACCCCATGGTGGAGGCGCACCCCATGGTGGTGGCGCACCTCATGGCGGCGGCGCACCTCACGGCGGCGGCGGGGATCACGGCGGTGGTCACGGTGGCGGCGGTCACGGCGACGGTCACCACTAACCCCATCCGCACCGGCAACCCTTCAGCGGCGGAGCTTTCGAGCTCCGCCGCTCGCTTTTTAACGCCTCGCCTGCGTTAAGCTGGCCACAAGTCTGCACATGCAGCTCGGCCCCCAGCATCCAATGCCTCCGAAGATGAAGGAGAAGGTGAAGGATGAACGCCCTATCCAGTCCCGCCCCCGCCACTCCTGACACCGTCCCTCCCGACACCAGCGTCCTCATCGTCGGCGCCGGCCCCACCGGCCTCGTCCTCGCTCTCTGGCTCACCCATCTCGGCGTCCGTGTTCGCCTCCTCGACAAAGCCTCCCAGCCCGGCGCCAGCTCCCGCGCGCTCGCCGTGCAGGCCCGCACGCTCGAGCTCTACAGCCAGATCGGTCTCGCCGACACCGTCGTCGAGCGCGGCCGCCACGTCACCGCCGTCAACCTCTGGGCCACCGGCAAAAAAGTCACGCGCGCCGTCTTCGCCAACATGGGCGCCGGCCTCAGCCCCTTTCCCTTCGCGCTCGTCTTCCCCCAGGACGAGCACGAGCGTCTCCTCATCGACCGCCTCGCCGCCCTCGGCGTCGCCGTCGAGCGCCATACCGAGCTCCTCGGCTTCGAGGACGCCGGCGGCCACATCCTCGCGCGCCTCCAGCTTCCCGGCGGCTCCGTCCAGACCTGCACCGCCTCCTTCATCGCCGGCTGCGACGGCGCCCACTCCGTCGTTCGCCAGTCGCTTCACATCGGCTTTCCCGGCGGCGAATACACCCATCTCTTCTACGTCGCGGACGTCCAGGCCAGCGGCCCCACCGTCAACGGCGAGCTGCACGTCGGCCTCGACAAAGCCGACTTCCTCGCCGTCTTCCCGCTTCAGGAGGCCGGCCGCGTTCGTCTCGTCGGCACCGTGCGGGACGATCAAGCCGGCCAGGCCGAGCGCCAGCGCGACCATCTCTCCTGGCAGGACGTCAGCCAGCGCGTCATCGACTGGATCAGGATCGACGTCCAGCACGTCAACTGGTTCTCCACCTACCGCGTCCACCATCGCGTCGCCCAGCACTTCCGCCAGCAGCGCGCCTTCCTGCTCGGCGACGCCGCGCACATCCACTCGCCCGTCGGCGGCCAGGGCATGAACACCGGCATCGGCGACGCCATCAACCTCGCCTGGAAGCTCGCCGCCGTCCTGCATGGCGAGGCCACCCCCGCGATTCTCGATACCTACGAGCCAGAGCGCATCGCCTTCGCCCGCCGCCTCGTCGCCACCACCGACCGCGCCTTCACCGCCGTCACCAGTACC
>DASRRO010000072.1:0-7511 GCA_035656855.1 Acidobacteriaceae bacterium
GCTCCCACCACGGTCGGTGGCGCTCGCGTCTCCCCGCTGGCCGCCGAAGCCTACAAGCTTCTGGAACGCGAAGGCGCGCTCACCACCATGGAGCTGCGCACGCGCCTCGGCCGCGAGGTCACCGAAGCCGCCGTCCTGCGCTCCCTCGCCGAGCTCTGGCACACCATGCGGGTGGTGCCGGTTCCCGCGGAGAACGCGCCCGAAGGCGCGCATTGGGAGCTGCTCATCGCGCGCCACCGCCGCGAGCTGAACATCGGCAGCACGCAATCGCAGACCACCGCGCTCTCCATCCTGGTCTCGTTCTACCTGCAATCCGCCGTCGCGGCCACCGCCGAAGAGGTCGAAATCTTTCTCTCGCCTGTCGCCTCGCGTTCGCGCATTCGCGACGTCGTCCGCGGCCTCTCCACCACCCGCCAGCTCGCCTCCTTTTCGCTCGCCGGCGATGAGCAGTTCTACGTCGAAGGCACACTGCCCGAAATCGCAGAGGAAGAGATTGCTGAGGAAGCGCCGATAGCCGCGGGCGCCATCGGCGAAGACGCCGGTCTGGAGCAGAACCAGCCCAGCCTGATCGAAGCTGCGGCGGCAAATCCGGACGCAATCCCGCGCCAGAGGTCGTCTTCACCCCGCCGTACCGCAAGACCCGCCTTCGGAGAGCGCGCCCGCGGCAGTTTCGCCGCGCGTGATCGCGGAGGACCGTCGAGCGATCGCAGAGGTCCATCTCCCGACCGTTCCCCCCGCCGCGAAGGCGGCTTCCGCCGTCCCCAGCGCAGTGGTTCTTCCGAACGCGGCAGCTTCCGCCGCGCTGAGGGTGCAGATGGAACCAGCCGCCCACCGCGGCCAAATTTCGAACGCCGCGCCCGTCCCAGCTTTGCACCTTCAGCCGACAAGTCAGAGCGTCCTTCGCGTCCGGACAGTTCGGATCGCCCCAAGCGTTTTGAGCGTTCCGATCGTCCTGTGCGTTTCGATCGCGCCGCAGCGGGAGCCTCGCGCGGTGGTGGTTTCGACAAGCGCTCCAGTTTTGCCAAGGGCCGTCCGCCGCGCCCCGGAGGCAGCAGCTTCCGGCCCAAAAAGTCGTTTCCCGGTAAGCCGTTTTCAGGCAAACCGTTTGGCGGCCGCCCGGCCCGCTCCGATCAAGGGACAGATCGCCCGCGCTTCCGTCCGGCCGCCGGCGCAGGCTCCCCCCGATTCGGTAAAGATCGCCCCGCGCGCCCGCCGCGCGATGGCGAGCGCCCGCAACGCAGCTTTGGTGATGGTCATGGCGCTTCTCGTCCCGCGGGCGGACCACGCCGCTTCGAGGGCCGTCCAGGTGGATCGGGACGTACAAGTGGTTTCAGCCGACCGCGCCGCGATGGCGAATCGCGTCCGGCCTTTCGTGGCGGCGAGGCGCGCCCGCAGGGAGATCGCCCCTTCAAGCGCCCGTATGCCCCCTCAGGAGCTCGCCTGCCCCGGCGCGAACCCGCAGGTGGCTTCGGAAAGCCCGGCGGCGACCGTCCGGAGCGCAAATTTCCCCCCCGTCCCCGGCCTGCGGCTGGTAGATCTGAGCACCGATCCGAAGCTGGCGAGCGTCCTGTCCGCCCCGGCGGATTCAGCAAGCCCGCTGGCCGCCCCGGCAGTTTCGGTAAGCCCAGCTTCCGCAAGCCCGCGTTTGGCAAACCAGGTTCCGGCAAACCAGGCGGCTATCGCAAACCCGCAGGGGATCGTCCTGCAACCGCAGATCAAGGCGCGGACCGTCCGCGTCCGCCCCGCCCTGCATCACGGCCTGCATTCGGTGCAGGCCCGCGCAAGCCTGGCGGCTTCCGCAAACCCGGCGCTCCCGGCAAATCCTTCGGCAAACCGCGCCCGGCGGGGGCAGGCAAGGGCCGCACCTCCACAACCACCAGCTCCGGCAAGCCGCGCCGTCCCGGCGGATTTGGCAAAGCCGGTCCTGGCGCTTCATCCGGTCGTCCTCCCGCCAGGGGAAGCTTCGGCGACTTCAAGCCACGCGGCAAGTCCTCGGGTGCCAAACGCCCGGCCGCGAAACGTCCCGGCGGCCTCGGTGCGCCCAAGCGCAAACCCCGCAGCGAAGGAGACGAAGGCTAGGTGGGCGAACGGAAGCTGCTTATCGTCGCCATTGACGGGCCCGCCGGAGCAGGGAAGAGCACTGTCGCCCGCGCCCTTGCCGAGCGCTTCGATCTGCTCAATCTTGAAAGCGGCGCCATGTATCGCGCCTTCGCTCTCAAAGCGCTCGAAGCAAATGTGCCGACCAGCGATCGAGACGCGCTCGAAGCCCTCGCGCACAGCACCTCCGTGCGCCTCCAGTCCGGTCCGGAGGGCAATCGCGTGCTCCTCGATGGCGTCGATGTCACCAACCAGCTCCGCACTTCGCAGATCACCGCTGCAGCTTCCGAGGTCAGCATTCACCCGCCCATCCGCCGCTGGCTCGTGCGCCTGCAACAGGCGCTCGGCGCACAAGGCAACGTAGTCATGGAAGGCCGCGACATCGGGACCGTCGTCTTCCCCCACGCCCCGGTCAAAATCTTCCTCGACGCCTCACCGGAAAAACGCGGCGAGCGCCGCTATGAACAGACCCGCGGCACGGAACCTGTCGCCCAGCTTCCGAATGCTGTCCTCGAAGAGATCCGAGAGCGCGATCGCCGCGACCGCACCCGCGCCGACTCACCCCTCCGCCCCGCACCCGACGCAGCGATCATCGATTCAACCGATCTCACCCTCGATCAGGTGATCGAAAAAGCGTCAGCGCTCGTGGAAAGTCATTTGAAAGACCGGCAATAAGATCAGCCAGGCCGAGCCTCTCCTCTACTTATTTGTTTGCTTGGGCGGTTAAGTTAACATCCCATCCATCCTATCTTTCTTCCAAAGAAGATGGATGTTCTGGCTCCGGACGTATTCGAGATATATTCGTTCGCCCCTACTGAGTCGTAGTCTGCGGAGCCGGCACATTCTTCGGCACATGCAGATGCGGCGCCCGCGGCGGCTTCGGCGGCGCTGGCACACCGATCTCCGGTTTTTCGGGATTTTCCGGCGCTTCCGGCGCCTCGTTATTTTCTTCCGCCCGCTTGATTTCGATATCGCCGTGATCCGCGACCAGCGTCACCGGCGTCGCACTGCCGCCCTTGCCCGTGTCGCCAATCAGCGAGTGGTCGCTCCGTTCCACCTTGCCCGTATACGTCAGTTCGCTGGTCACGCTGCCATCGTGCGCGCTCGCGTTCACGTTGAACATGTGATCCTCAGGCAGCCCCAGGTTGATCGCGCCATTGTGGTTGCGCAGGTTGATCGGTCCTTCGCCGCCGTTCAGGTCCACGCTGATGTCGCCATCCGACGTCTCAAGGTCCAGCGGCCCCGCCACGCTGGTCAGCGTGATGTTCTTCGACCGCGTCGTTGCCTGCACCCGGCCCTTGGCGTTATTCAGCGTCAGGTCGCTGTCGTCCAGCACCATGTCGCCGATCAGGTGATCCACCTCGAACGTCGTCCGGCTGGAGTGGAAGCTCAGCGGCCCGCTCAGCTTGGCCACATCCACCTCACCCAGGAAGTCTCCGTCCAAGGTCACCTTGCCGCTCACGTCGGAGACGTTCGCATCCTCCGTGCGCCCGCTCACAGAGAGAGTGTTCGTGATCGCGTGCGCTGAAAAATCGCCCCCGGCCATCTTTGCCGTGCACGCGCCGCCAATCTTGTTCAGCGTCACGTTGCCGTGTCCCGCGTCCACCCCGATGCTGCCGTTCAATCCATTCACCGCGACATTGCCGCGTCCCGCCTTCATCGCGAGGCTGGTGTTTGCCGGCACCTGCACCGTCAGGTCCACGCTGCCGCGGTCCACGTTCGCCGTCGTCAGCGTCGCCTCGTTGCCGTTCACCTGCAACTCCGGCCGCAGCTTGGTCAGTTGCTTCTCCGCGTCCTTGTCGCTCGGCGCATACACAATCTGGTGCGCGCTCACGTGGATGCGGTCGTCCGTCGACGCGGAGATCGACACATCGCCGTGCGGATTATCGATCGTCAGCCGCCCGTTCGCTCCGAAGGCCTGGTCGAACTGCCGGTCCGCATCGTGCTCCTGTCCGAACAGGTGCATGCTCCAGTTATTGTCGTCGTCATCGGAGAAGTGCCAGCCGAAGGGGCTGTTCATCGCGTGTTTGCCAATGACACCCAACACCGCCAGCAGCACGATGAGGAACACCAGGCCGCCCACACTGGTGCGCCTGCTGTAGGGATCGCCCTGTTGCAGCCACCACTCGCCCAGGAGCGCGAGGCCCAGGCCGATCAGCAGCAGCGGCCACCAGTGGATGTACCAGTCCCAGAACACATAGCCGCTGATGGTGCCGGCTTCGATCATCAGCGCCACCACGCCCACCGCGATCAGCATCAGCGGGCGCACAATGGAGGGCCGCCGCATGCCGCGGTAGTACGCGCGCTGCGCGCGCCACTGCTCTTTGGCGGCGCGGCGCTGTTGCTTCCACTGCCACCGTGGATCGGGATTGCTGGGCCCCGATGTATAGGGCGGAGGTGCGGCAGCCATCAGCGGCCTCCTTCCGTGCGATCAAGATCGCTCGGGGGAGACGGCACGATGCCCGTGCCCCCCGACGCAGGAGACGAAGACGGAGGCGTCTGCCATCCGCTCGGCGGCGGCTGCGGCGGAGGATAACCGCCCGCATACGGCGGGTACTGCGGAGGATACTGCGACGCATCGGGCACCGTGAACGCGGCCCGTTCCGCAAGCGCCAGCACACCCGCCAGAACCAGGTAAAGCGGCCAGCTTTGCCCGAAGCTCAGGATGTGCCACTCGTGCAGCAGCGCCGTCACCCCGAACATCAGCAGGAAGGCCGGCCCGCGCAGACGGCGGATCAGCAGCCAGGAGTTCATCGCGTGCCTCCCGTCGGGTCCGTCGGCCCCGAGTTGGTCGGCACCGCGTGCGTGTGTCCCGAGCTGTGGATCGACTCAGGCGGCGGCATCGGCGGAACGCCGTGCGTGCGCCGGAAGATGATCCAGATGCCCAGGCCGATGATCAGCAGCGGCCATCCATGTGCCACCCAGTCCTCGTGCAGCAGTCCGAGCGAGCCGAATAGAAACAGGATGCCCAGCCCGATCAGGATGATCGCTCCCGTCGGAATATCCCGCCCGCCGTACGCAGGCGGAAAGGGAGGCATCGGCGGATAGGGCTGCCCCGGAACATATCCGTAGCTCGGTTGGCCTGGGCCCGGAGCGGCGCCGCTTCTTTGTCGAATATCGTTCTCCAGCCACTCTGCGTAGCCTGGTTGTCCGGGTGCCGGAGGGTAAACTGCACTGCCCGCAGGCGCCACAAATCCTGAATAGGGCTGTTGCTGTCCAGCCTGTCCCGGACCGCTCACTGGCTGCCAGCTGCTGCCGGTTGGCGGCATTGGAGGCACCGGTGGAACACCCGGCATCCCGGGATGCGGATGGATCCCCAGCCGCTGCGCTATGTCATTCAACCCAAATGGATTCGGCAGCGGCTGTCCATCGCGTCGCGCCATTGCCGTCTGATAGGCGTCGAAAACCTGGTAGAAGACCCACGCAGCCACCAGAATCCCGAAGACTCCCGAGTGGTCGCTCAGGCTCGCCAGCACGGCGAAGATCACAACGTGGGCGATCGCCTTGGCAAATTGCCCGTTGTACATCGCGCCCACGCCCGGGATCAGGCCCAGCAGACCGGCCAGCATCGGATGCGGCGTTCCGGTAAAGATTGGCGCGGGCGCACCCACACCGCTTCCCCGTAGCCGTTCTGCAAGGCACGCCTCGCAGTACACGGACCCCCCAACGTTGCGCACGCAATCCTTGCACAGCGGCTTGCCGCAAAACTGGCAAAAGGCAGACGAGGGAACTTCAGGATGATAGTTGCAATTCATACCAGGCTCCTTTCTGAAGGCTTGTAGTAATTGCCTGGTCTTTCCGAGAAAAACGTCGAACGAAAACTCATGGGGCCGGAGGAGAAAGGGATGCCGTGCGACCGCAACTCGAGTTGCGGCTGTGATTCAAAGGAACGTGTTGCCTGCCGATCGAGCCGCGCCAGCACCGTATCCGGCGCCTCATAGTGGCGCTGCCGCTGCTCCGGCTCGGGAACGCTTCCCGACCTGCGCGCCGATCCGCCCGGTTTCCCGGAGGACTGCGGCTGCGTCTTCTGCGGTTGCGGCTGGCTTGCCGGCCGCGCCGCCGGAGCGCTGTTGTCCCGGCGCATCTCGTTTACCCGCGACTCCAGCTCATACACAATGCGCAGATTGGAGTAGTAGCGGGTCAGGTGCGCCGACGTTGTGTAGTACTGGTGGCTCACCGTAGCCGCCAGCGCCGATGGTTTCAGATCGCTCAGCTTCAACTGGTTCAGATGCACGCCCGTCAGGTTCAGGGTCAGTGCAAGCGAGAAGAACGCCATCGCCAGCGTCATCAGGATGCGCGACTCCGCCAGGTGCCGCTGCAGCAGCCCGATCGGCACATCCAGCCACGCCTGACGCGGCAGCGCCACCGCGCCGCTGGCCATCAGCGGTTGCTGCGCATCCGGCAGCCCCGTCGTTCCCACCAGGATCTTCTCTAAGAGCCCTTCCGGCGCTTCCGGCGTTTGGTGCAGAAATCGCAGCCACTCCGTGCCCCGCTTCGCCTGTTCCAGCAGATCGCCGCAACCGGCGGCACAGCTCTTGCTGTGCGCATCGAAGGCCTCCGCATCGCGAGCGTCGAGCGTGCCGTCCAGTGCGTCGGTCAGCATCGACTCCCAGGCTTCGCAGCTCAGGCTGCGGCGGGGTCCTTTCTCCGGATTTTTATTCGTTGCCACGGCTACATCACCTGCTTCTTGTTGCGTCCCAGCAGCCGGGCCAGTTCTGCCCGGCCCCGGCTGATGCGGCTCTTCACTGTCCCCTCCGGCACCCGCAGTACCAGAGCGATCTCCTTATAATCCATGTCCTCTAAATCGCGCAGAATAACCGCCTCGCGCAACTCCGGTGATACTTTTGCGAGCGCCCCCTGCACCATCCGTTCCAGCTCCCGCGCCACCGTATGGTCGTGCGGAGAGCGCCGCGCATCCTGCAGCAGCTCCGCGCCCGAACGTGATCCCGAGCGTTGCTCCTCGCTATCATCCCATCCCGCGTCCAGCGAATCCGTCGAGCGCTCCATGCGGCTGCGCCGGAAATGATCCACCAGCAGGTTCCGCGTCAGCGTCGTGATCCACGTCGTAAAGCTGCCCTTCTCGCTGTTGAAGCTGCGCAGGTTCCCGTACAGCTTCAGGAACACCTCCTGCGTCAGGTCCTCGGAGTCGTGCGCGGATCCGGTGAAGCGGTAGCACATCCCGTACACCCGCCGATGATGACTCCGCACCAGCTCCGCCCAGGCCCCGCCATCCCCGCGCAGGCACTTCTCCACCACCGCCGTCCAGTCCACATCGGCAGGCGGCACCGCAGGCGCCCCCGCGGCGGCGCGGGCAGCCGTGTTCTCTCTCCGGATGACGGGCTTGGCCCCGCCCTTGTCTCTGCCCAGTTCCATCGAGCCGACGTTCCTGCCACCAGGACCCCTACCGTTCGGAG
>DASRRO010000073.1:0-14910 GCA_035656855.1 Acidobacteriaceae bacterium
CCGTCCCATTTGGCGACCAGTACGCGTTGCAGGAGCGGGGTCGAGAAGTTGGCATCTTCGACCGAGTCGATTACTTCAATCTCTGCGGGCGGATCGCCGGGGCCGGTCCATTGCACCGCTCCACCCATGGGGAGATCGGGCTTGACTCCCTCGTGAATGGGAAAGTCATCCACGTGCTGATAGATTCTGAAGTCCGGCGAGACCACGTGGTCGGCGGTGGCCTGGCGGAGGAGCAGGGCCAGCTTTCTGGGCATCCCGGCATCAACCGATCCGGGTTCGAGTCCGATTGGGACGACGTCCAGAATGGTGAGGCGCAAGCTGGGCGGCGCCAGCCTGACCGCGACCTCCGGAGCGCCTCGATCGCGGTCCTCTGCGGTGAGATCGAAGTCGAGGAGGTAGTTTCCGGTCACGTCGCGGTTGATTTGCGCAGCGAGTTTATCGAGGGAGGCAGCAAATCCGCCATGGGTGTCGCTGCTGGCCTGCAGCATCAGCGAGTTGCTGTACGCGAAGGAATTCAGCGCTGCCGTCTGCCTGGGGCTAACCTGGGCATGATAGGACGGCACTGTTCCCCAGGTGGAAGCCGGGGCGGCGGCTTCACCGCCGGGGACCAGGACGGCAGGACCGGAGACATCGTCGACATAGATGTGACCTCCGATGTAGCCGGCAGCGGCGACCAGCGAGTCCGGGCCATCCTGCGCGAGCCCCTGATCGTTTGACCCATAGGACCAGTCCGCATCCGGGTTCATGGCGAGGATGAGCCTGGGACCTGCATACCGCTGCATGACGCCGATCGACTCTTCCGCCTGGGTGAGCCAGTCGCGGTCCGTGCGCATCATGGGCGGCGTGCCGACGCCGGAAAATACAAATGGTTCTTTGGTGGCGTCGATGGTGTTGAGAGCGGCAAGGAGTTGCGTTCGAGAGTCAGTGAAGGTGGTGAATTTCGCGTTGGAGTCGAAGGTACCGACCTTCCATGCGAGATGCTCGTCGGGTTGGCGTGAGAAATACGCGATTGCCTGCTGCACTCCCAGGTGATGCACCAGCGGTTGATTGGGCGGAAAAACCAGCAGCACGATGGGAGGGACGGTGGGCGATTCGGCGGATGGGGGGTGGAGTCGAAACGTTCGCTGCGTTCCATTGACGATGAGCTGGAAATCGCGGGGCTCGAGGCCAGTGGGGATGTTGCCCTTCGCATCGATCACCCTGACCGTGACGGTGGCGAGGTCGGCTCCGGCAAAGCCGTCGCGCCGGAGCAGGTTCAGTTCTTTATAGGTGGCAAGAGAAGCTTTGCCGGGCCCTGCAGGAAGAGCTCTCCATCCTGGCGGCGGGCGGAGGGGCATTTGATTTTGCGGACCTGAGGCCGGCATCTGATTTTGGGGCGCCATTGGCACCTGCGCGAGCGCTGGTCCAGCGCCAGCCGCCAACAGCATCGACGAGATACCCAACAGGAGCGCGGCAGCGAAAGGCCGGCCACGCATTTTTGGCCCATTTACGAAAGCCGCAACATTGGACCCGTGCGATCCCATCATCTGGATCGGGAGAGTACGCCTGTTTGGGGGAAATATCAAAGAGCGATCAGTCGCCGATGGACGGGGCGACTCGGGATCAAAAATGCCGGCCGGCGGCGTTGCGCTCAGGATGGGATTGGTTAGGGTTTCACAAGAGCCAGGGGACGAGGGCGGCGGTATGGCGGGCGTAGTTGCTGTAGACGTCGCCGAACTCGGAGCGCATCCAGTTTTCCTCGAGGCGGAGTTTGTACAGGAGGGCGAGGAAGACGAGGACGAAGGCGAGGAGGCCGCGGAGCTGGCCGGTGGCGACGGAGCTGCCGAGGAATCCGGCGAGGATGCCGGTGTAGATGGGGTGGCGCACGAGGCGGTAGGGCCCGGTGATGATGAGCTCATGATTCTGCTTGATGGTGACGGAACGGCTCCAGTTAGCGCCGAGGGTGAGGCGCGCCCAGACAGCAAAGAGGAGGCCGGCGACGGTGATGGCGGCGCCGATCCAGAAACAGGCGAGGGGGTTGGGCAGGAGGCGCGTGTCAATCCATGGAATGCGGTTTGGGGGCACAAAGAAGAGGGCGATGGCGATGAGGAAGGCGAGAGAGCGCAGGATGCGGGAGGCGGCCGGCTCAAGGCGGGTGGTGGTTTTGGCGCCGGCGGCGGCGATTTGCCAGTAGAGGAGGAAGGCGATCCAGATGGCGGGGAAAAACCAGTTGTAGAAGGCTTGCATGCGGCGTCCTCGGGAGAAGATTACGCGGGTGGGGCGGGGTTGGTTCCCGACTGGGTGGAGGCGTGATCGTCGAACTCCGGGCGGCGGGGGGAATCGACAATGATGGCACGGCCGTCGGTGAGGGCTTTGACCGAGTGGCGTGCGCCGGCGGGGACGATGGCGACGACTCCGTTCTTCGCGACGTGGACGATGCCGTCGATGGTGAGTTCCAGCTCGCCGTGGAGAACTTCATAGATCTCTTCCTGGGGGTGGAAATGCTCGTGGATTTGCGAGCCACGCAGGAATTCGTAATGGGCGACGGTCATGCCGTCCGAGTGGAAAAAGCGGCCGTGCCAGCCGGGCAGGCGCTCGGTAACGGGAAGAGTGCTGATATCGATGAGGGGCATGGAGGCTCCGCGGAAGGATGCTACATGCCTGGGGTGAGTTCGCGCCAGGAGGCGAGAGGGAAGTGGGGCAGGAGTTCGAGGAGGGCAGAGTGTTCGAGGGCGCGGGAGGAGCGGAGGCGGGTGCGGACCTGGGCGAGGTGGGAGTCGAGGTAGCCGGGGTGGCAGACGAGTTCCCAGACCGGACGTGGGCCGGGAGCGGGCGGGATGGCGGCGAGGAGGGCGCGAAGGGTGCCTGGGACATCGCGAGCGCCGGTGGCGAGGACTCCCAGGGTGCCGTCGGGAGTGGCGAGTCCAGCGTCGCGGGTGAGGCGGAGGAAGGTGCGGTGCTGGGCGTGGAAGGCGATGACGGCGAGGCGGCGGAGCAGAGAAGCATGGTCGGTGGCGCGGAGAGACCAGGCGGGTTCGAAGGGATTGCGGATGGAGGGGATTCCGCAGGCGCGGGCGGCCTGGAGGAGGGGGCGGAGGACGCCGGAGAAGAGGTGGGTGTGCTTGTGGGTATCGATATGGGAGACGCGAAGGCCGGCAGCCTGGAGGCGTCGGATTTGGGCGGTGGCTTCGGCGGTGATTTCTTCGGGGCGGATGCGGAAGGTGAGGAGGTCGCGGACGAAGTGAGCGAGGGACGACCGCAGCTGGCCGCGGGAGGTTACCAGGGACGGGATCTGGCTGGGGGGAAGAACGGGGGCGCCGTCGACGAGAAGGATGTGGCAGCCAACTTCGAGGGTGGGGTGGTCGTGGGCGCGGCGGACGGCATCGTCAAAGAAGGGGCCGGTGGCCATGAGGGTGGCGGAGGAGAGGGCGCGGGCGGCGTGGAGTTCGACGATGGAGCGATTGACGCCGGGGGTGAGGCCGAAGTCGTCAGCGTTGACGAGGAGCATTTAGAGACAGGGTACAGGGAGGTGGGTACAGGGTGCAGGGTACGGGGTACGGGGAGCTGGTAAGGCGGTCCGATGGGATGCGGTCAGCCGGCGCCGTAGATGGCGGGGTTGAGGGTGGGGTCGTTGTACATCTTGAGCTGGCGGTAGATTTTGAAGCGGCGGCGGCCCTGGAGGACGTCGGACCAGAGTTGGTCGAGGCAGAGGACGAGGTCATCGCGCTGCTCGGTGAGGAGGGCGAGGCGGGCACGATTGCGGTCGGCATGGCCCTGGGGGGCGTGGGGGCGGTCGATTTCTTCCTGGGTATGGGAGATTTTGAGGGCGAGAATGGAGAGGCGGTCGATGATGAGGCCGGGGGATTCGGAATTTAAGGGGGCGGTTGGGGCGGGACCACCCTGGGGGCGGAGAAAGTCGCCGGCCTGGTGCAGGAGCTGGACGTCGCATTGCTCGGCGAGGTCGTTGCGGCGCTGGTTGCAGCGGTCGATGGCGCGCTTGACTTCGGCAATGTCGTGGTCGGAAGCGCGGGGATCGCGGGCGCGGTCTTCGGTGTGCCAGAGGTCGAAGTTGGCGCGGTGCTGGTTGAGGACGGTGTCGAGGAAGTCGTGGGCGTGGATGTGGTGAGGGTCTTCATTGCGGTGCCAGAGAGCGGTGGCACGGTCGTGGAGACGGGCGATTTCGAGGGCGGAGAAGTGGAAGGGGTCGGACATGGCATCCCCGCAGCTATGGTAGAACAGGCGGACGGAGCGTGTAGCGTATAGCGTGGGTATCGATGGTGGCCCGGTTAGGGAAGTAACGGTCCGCTAAAAGCCGGTTCGCTGAACGGCGGTTAGCAGAAGGAATTGGATGACAAGCGTATGAGCGAGCAGCCGCGGATTTTGTGCATCAGCACGTATGAGAAGGGGCAGGCGTTTCTGGAGGAGTGCGCGGCGCAGGGTTGCCGGGTAATGCTGCTGACGCTGGAGAAGCTTCGGCATGCGGACTGGCCGCGGCGGATTCTGGAAGAGCTGGTGACGATGCCGGACGGGCTGACGCTCGATCAGGTCACTAACACGGTGACGTATCTGGCGAGGACGCGGCGGTTCGACCGGCTGGTGGCGCTGGACGAGTTCGATATGGAAACGGTGGCGGCTCTGCGGGAACATATGCGGATACCAGGGATGGGGCGAACGGCGACGTCGCATTATCGGGACAAGCTGGTGATGAGGGAGGAGGCGCAGCGGGCGGGGTTTCTGGTTCCGGAGTTTACGCGGGTGCTGGTGCATGAAGAAGTGCACCACTGGATGGAGCGCGTACCGGCGCCATGGGTACTGAAGCCGCGGGCCGAGGCGTCGGCGATCGGAATTCGCAAGTGCCATGAGGCGGCGCAGGTATGGCGGACGATGGAGGAGCTGGGGGATCGGCAGAGCTTCCATTTGCTGGAGCGGTTTGTGCCTGGCGATATCTATCATGTGGACTCCATTGTGAGTGAGGGCAAGGTGGTTTTCGCGGCGGTGAGCGGATATGGAAAGCCTCCCATGCAGACGATGCATGAGGGCGGGGTGTTCACGACGCGGGTGATCGATCGAGGATCGGAAGAGGCGCGGGAACTGGCGCGAATGAATGCGGCGCTGATGCCGGCGCTGGGGTTGCGGAACGGGGTTACGCACGCGGAGTACATCCGGGGAAAAGACGGGAAGACATATTTTCTGGAAGCGGCAGCGCGGGTGGGGGGCGCCTTTATTGCGAACGTGGTGGAAGCGGCGACCGGGGTGAACCTATGGCGGGAGTGGGCGCGGCTTGAGGTCGGGGAAGTGCGGGGGCAAGCGTATCGGGCGCCGCAGCCGCTGGCGTTTTATGCGGGGAGCGTGCTGTGTCTGGCGAAGACGGCGGAACCGGACACGCGGAAGTTTTTTGCGCCGGAGATTGTGCTGCGGCTGAAGAAGCATCATCACGCAGGGCTGGTTGTGAGGAGCGAGGATCCGGAGCGGATACGGACTTTGCTGGAGGAGTTCGCGGAAGGATTTGCGCGGGAGTTTCTGGCGGTGGCGCCGGTGCCGGATAAGCCGACGGCGTGATCGACAGGGTACAGGGTACAAGTGTTGGAAATATTCGTCGACGATTGGTTGTTTTTGCAGGCTGGGAAGGAGTGCTGGTGTGAGGAACCGGAGGGAGTTGTTCCGAACTTCATGGAATTCGGGATTCTTCGTCGCGTTGATCCTCAGAATGACGCAGTGAACAATGACGTACTGAAACAGGAGGTTGCTTGGCCGATTCGCTGATGTTTCCGCATCGCCGGTATAACCCGCTGCGGCGGGCGTGGGTGCTGGTGTCTCCACACAGGACGGCGCGACCGTGGCAGGGGGAAGTCAGCAAGTCGTCGGGGTTCTCGGAGCTGCACTACGATCCGGAGTGCTACCTGTGTCCGGGAAACACGCGAGCGGGCGGGAAGGTGACGCCGCAATATGAGGGAACGTTTGTCTTCGATAACGATTTTGCCGCGTTGCTGCCGGATTCTCCTGAGCCGGACCGCGAGGCGGGTGGCGGCGGAACGCAGGAACTGCTGCGCGCAGAGCGAGAGCGAGGGCGGTGCCGGGTGGTGTGCTTTCATCCCGACCACAGTTTGACGCTGGCGCGGATGGATGCCAGGGATATCCGGCGGGTGGTGGATGTTTGGACGGAGGAATATCGCACGCTGGGGGAAGAACCGGATTTCCGATACGTGCAGATTTTTGAGAATCGCGGGGCGATGATGGGGGCGAGCAATCCCCACCCGCATGGGCAAATCTGGGTGACGGAGCATGTGCCGGACGAGCCGCTGGCGGAGATGGAGGCGCTGTCGGCGTATCGGGAACGGCGCGGGAGGTGTTTGCTGTGCGACTACGCCGCGCTGGAGGCTCGGGAGCGGGTGCGGGTGGTGTGCGAGAACGAGAATTTTCTGGCGATGGTGCCGTGGTGGGCGGTGTGGCCGTTTGAGACGCTGGTGGTGGCGAAGCGGCACGTCCGGTCGCTGCTGGACTTTAAGGATGCGGAGCGAGAGGGCCTGGCCGATGTGCTGAAACAGGTGACGACGCGCTACGACAATCTGTTTGAGACGAGCTTTCCGTACACGATGGGCTTCCATCAGGCGCCGACGGATGGTTGCGGGCACGACGAGTGGCACTTCCACGGGCACTTTCTGCCGCCGCTGCTGCGGTCGGCGACGGTGCGGAAATATATGGTTGGGTTCGAGCTGCTGGGAATGCCACAGCGGGATATCACGCCGGAGGCAGCAGCGGGGCGGCTGCAGGGAGTGTCCGGGGTGCATTTTCTGGACAGAGTTTAGGGATTAGAGTCTGGAGATAACCTGCTGCTGCGCTGGGGGCAGGCGTTTCAACCGTTAAGGCGCGCAGCCTCACGCCGGGGTTAAGTCCAGGGATGCCTTGCCTGTGGCACCCGATGGATGGAAGAACGTCTTCGGGCGATTCACATTTCCCGGTCCTCCGCATTGCTAGAAAACGTCGCTGAGGAGCCGGATACCTTCGCGAATCTCGCGCTCGTTGAGGTGAGCGAAGCCGAGAATGAAGCCGGGGCGTGGCGACTTGTTCAAAAAGCAGTGAGAGATGCCGTAGATGCCGACGCCGCGCTGCGCTGCCTGCTTCACAATGGTGGCCTCGGGCGCTGCTTTGCGCGGCCAGAGCACCACGTGCGCCCCCGCGTCCGCACCGGTCACCTGCACGCGGTCCCCGAGATGCATCTTAATGGCCTCGAGCAGAGCGGCGCGACGATTCGTATTGCGGCGGCGCAGCCGACGCAGGTGGCGCTCATACATACCGTTGGAAATGAACTCAGCCAGGGTGTGCTGCTCCAGCGTGGCGGAGTGCAGATCAGTCATCCACTTGGCGGCGATAAAGGCGGGCACAATGGAGCGGGGCGCGATCACGTAGCCGATGCGCAGCGCGGGAAACACGGTGCGGGAAAAAGTTCCGATGTAGACGATGCGCCCTTCGCGGTCCAGCCCCTGGAGGGATTCCAGCGGCCGCCCATCGTAGTGGAACTCGCCATCGTAGTCGTCTTCGATCAGGATCGCGTTGTGTTTGGCGGCCCAGTCGAGCAGTTGCAGGCGGCGGTCCAGAGGCAGGATGGCACCGGTGGGGAACTGGTGGGAAGGGGTGACAAAAACCAGGCTGGCATCCTCGGGCAGCCGAGCCGGATCAAGCCCATCGCGATCGACCAGCACGGGGCGCAGCCGGGCCCCGGCGGCGCGCAAAGCCTCGCGGGTTCCGTCGTAGTGCGGTTCCTCGATCGCAACCCGATCGCCGGGCTCAACCAGCACACGCATTACGAGATCCAGAGCCTGCTGCGAACCGTTGACGACGATGATCTCGGAGGGCTCGCAGATCACGGCCCGGGATCGCCGTAAATGCGCGCAGATGGCGGCGCGAAGATCCAGGCTGCCGAGGGCCGAACCGTAATCGAAGGCGCGCGCCGAAGCTTTCCGAGCATGCCGCAGCAACAGACGCCGCCACATCTCGAAAGGGAAGGTCTCGAGGTCGCTCCGCGCATAGAGAAAGTCGCAGCGAATCGCTGCCGGACGCCGCGACGGCGTATGGAGGGAGGCCAAAACCTCGGACGCCGCTTTTCCGAAGCGAGACAGGCGGAGCTTCGCCGAGCGGGGCTTGTCGCGCGGCATGCTCCGCACCAGCCGCTGCGAGACATAGGTGCCGGATCCGCCGCGGCCGGAAACAAATCCCTCAGCGAGCAACTGGTCGTAGGCCTGGAGCACCACGGTCCGCGAGACCTCAAGCTGTTCCGCGAAATCGCGGGTTGAAGGCAGCCGATCGCCGGGCCGCAGGGTGCCCGACAAAATCGCCTGGCGCAGACCGGTGTAGACCTGGCGGAAGAGAGGTTCTCCGCGTCTCGAAAGTGGTATGGCGAGTTGCATCGAAAAGTTAGCTGCAACGGTACCATGGGCCGCGCCATTTTATTGGGCGATGGCCAATGAATCTCGTCCATGGGTGGATTGACAGACGTTTCGCATCCGACCGACGTCGCACTCAGTGCCCGCGCATCGCCCGAGGTTGCCTGAAAGTGGCATCCCGCACTGAACAGGATGTGGCTCTACCGTAAAGCCACTGGCAGTGTCACTCTCGGAGCGTTAAGCCATCGTTGTCCACGACACAGTCCCGGTGATGTGTCGGCGAGCCCAACTCGATCGCGCGGTGGATACCGGAAACGGGGAGACGTCATGACCAGGATTATCGGAATACGGTTGGCCATATACAGTTCGCTGGCGACGCTGACGGTTGCGGCTCCGCTCGTCGCACAGCAGAGCCCAGGACCCGCGCATTACCGTGTGATTGATCTCGGCACTCTGGGTGGCCCGGACAGCGCCGGCAACGCCATCAACAACCGTGGCTGGGTCAGCGGCGGTTCCGATCAAGCCAGCGGCAATCAAGTCGCGACCGTGTGGATCCACGGCATCCAGGTTCCGCTGGGCACGCTCGGCGGACCCGGCGGCAACGTAGCGTGGCCGGTCAAGAATAATTTTGGCCTGATCTCCGGCACCGCGGAGAATGGCAAGCACGATCCTCTGAACGAATCGTTCTCCTGCCCCGCCGTGGGGCTGATCAGCGGCAACTCCTGCGTTGCTTTTGCCTGGCAGGACGGCCACATGGTGCAGCTGCCCGGGCTGGGCGGGAATAATGCGATCGGGGGCGGCGACAACGACGAAGGCCAGATCGTTGGTTGGGCCGAAAACGACGTGTACGATCCCACCTGCGACAATACCGCCAACCAGTTTCTGCAGTTTAAAGCCACCCTGTGGCAGCGGGACCGGACCGGCAAATGGCAGGTGCAGGCGATGGCTCCTTACCCTGGCGATCCCGATTCTGCGGCCACGGCGATCAATGATCGGCAGCGGGCGGTCGGAATCTCCGGCCAGTGCGAAGTTGCCATCGGCGCCTACAGCGCGATTCACGCCCTGATGTGGGACCACGGCAAGCCGGTCAATCTGGGTACGCTGGGCGGCCATGGCTGGAATACTCCCGACGCGATCAATAACCGCGGCGTGATCGTTGGCTTTGCGAACGACACGCAGGATGTGATCAATGGGCAGCTCCAGATCCGCTGGCTTGCGTTCATCTGGACCCCGGAGCGCGGCATGAAGAGTCTCGGCACCTTACCCGGTGTCAACGGCACGCTCGACGCGATGAGCGAGGCGACCGACATCAACGATGAAAACCAGATCGTCGGCGTCTCGTATGCGGACTACTCGTTCGACGGTCCACGTGCATTCATCGACCAGAACGGCACGATGACGCCGCTCAACGCGCTTATCGGGTCAGCGAGCGCGAACTGGTTCATTTCCTCGACCGGCGGCATCAACGATCGCGGAGAGATCGGCGCACAGGCGAACCCGGTCTCCAATGGAGTGGTGAACGGCGGGGTGGCACACGCTGTTTTGCTTATTCCGTGCGAGCCCGGAGATCGGATAGCTTACGGCCCCACGCATCAGGCTGCGATCCCCGACGACGTGCAGCAGCAGATGCGCCACCATGTTCAGGCCGGACCCTTCGTTCTCAACATCCAACAATAGGACCCGGGCGTGGGATGGAGTCGTACTCTACGCTGCATGCGTCGGGATCCGGACCAGTGGGGTGGCGGCAAGCCATAAACCGGGCTCGATTCAGTGGGCAGGGACGAGGAGGAATCCGAACAAGAGATCGACGCGTAAGGAAGGAAACGATGAGTGACACGATGGACAGTGAAACTGCAGTGCCCCAGATAGTCGATCGGACTGTTTTCCACGGGGAACTGGACACATTACGGATTCGGGAAAAGGCGCACACGCACGAGGGTGACGCGATTGCGGCAGCCCGTCGGCGCATGCCGATGGTGGAAGTCGATGCGACCACAGAGCTAATCGGTCCGGAGGGATCGGTAACGCTGGTGGACGCGTTTGAGGGACGGCGGATGCTGATTGCCTACTATTTCATGTGGAGTCCCGGGAAACCAGCGCCTAAGCAGTGCGAGGGCTGTACGTGGGTGACATCTCAGGTTCGCGAGCTGTCCTATATTCACTCTCGCGACGTCACCTTCGCCGTGTTTTGTAAAGGCCCGTAC
Organism: Acidobacteriaceae bacterium; assembly: GCA_035656855.1. Taxonomy (GTDB): domain Bacteria; phylum Acidobacteriota; class Terriglobia; order Terriglobales; family Acidobacteriaceae; genus Palsa-343. The sequence continues at coordinate 10,565 of DASRRO010000073.1, forward strand.
AAAGAGAGCGCCCGCTACCGCGACTTCATGGGCTGGGAAATGCCCTGGTACTCGGCTCAGGCTTCACTCGACACTCTTCTGGCAGGCCGGCGCGCCAGCATGATGTACATCGTTTGCTACCTTCGACAATCATCCAGGGTCTTCGAAACGTACTGGACCACAAATCGCGGCGTAGAGGCGATGGATGACAACTACCGGTTGCTCGACCTGACGGTTTACGGGCGGCAAGAAAAATGGGAAGAGTCGCCGGCCGGCTGGCCCCAGGGCGACGTCATGGACACGCTGCGTACAAATGGACGTCCCACGGCCCAATGGTCTCGCCTGAAGGCCGGGCATTCCGACGACCTGGGGATCGGCAGCCCTGAATCGGGAGGTTAATGCACGTATGCAGCGACGAAAAGCAAAGCAATCCTGATTACCGGTGCCAACCGCGTCGGCTGGGCGTCGGCTTTTGCCGACGGGCCGGGTCCTCGGGCATTGACTTTTGACTTATACCTGTTTACGCTAGGCCTGTAGCAAACAGGCTTCATGCGCAAAACCCGCGATCAAACCCGCGATCTGTTTCCCGGCGCTCTGGAGATCATGATTCTGGAATCGCTGCGGCGGCAGGCCTCGCACGGATACGCGCTTGTCCAGCACATCCGGGAACGCTCCAATGACCTGCTGCAGGTGGAGGAGGGTTCTCTTTATCCGGCTCTGCAGCGCCTGCTGAAAGGGAAACTGGTCACTGCTGCGTGGAGCATTTCCGCCTCCACAAACCGCCGCGTGCGGATTTATCAGATTACGCGCGCCGGCCTGCGTCACCTCGAGCAGGAAATTTCCAGCTTCGACCGCATGCTGGAAGGGATCCAGATGGTTCTGGGTCCGGGCCGGCGGTCGGCCAACTCCTGAAGAGGTCGGAGCATGAACTGGCTTCATCGCATTTTCCGTCGTCGTCTTTACGCCGATCTCTCTGAGGAACTCCGCGAGCACATCGAGGAGCGCACCGAGCAGCTGATGCGGACGGAGAGCCTTTCCCGCCTGGAGGCCGAGCAGGCCGCGCGGCGTGCTTTCGGGAATGTCACGCTGATCGAGCAGCGCAGCCGGGAGACCTGGCAGTGGGCCGGCCTTGAAACCATCGCCGCCGATATTCGATTCGCGCTGCGCCAGACCCGCAAATCTCCCGGCTTTTCGCTGGCCGTCGTTCTGCTGCTCGGTCTGGGCATCGGTGCGACGACGGCTGTCTTCTCCCTCGTCGATACCGTTCTCCTCAAACCGGTTCCTTATCCTCGTCCGGAGTCGATCGTCATTCCGTGGCAAATTCCGCCAGTGGGCGTACACATCAGCGGCTTCGACAAGTTTCCCTGGGACCCCAGGCAGTTCCAGGAAATGCGGAAGGAGACTGGAACCTTTCGCTTCCTCAGCGCATTTCAGGGGGCCGACTTCAACCTCACCGGTGTGGGCGAACCCAATCTGCTCCAGGGCGCGCAGGTCTCGTGGGGATTCTTTCCTGCACTGGGCGTCTCTCCGCAGCTGGGCCGCACGTTCACGCGCGAAGAAGACAGCCCCGGCCACGAGCGCGAAGTCGTCCTCAGCGATGCCGTCTGGCGCAGCCGCTTCCACGCCGATCCCGCCATCCTCGACCGCATCATCCACCTCAACAACCTGCCGTACACGGTTATCGGCGTCATGCCGCGCGGTTTCAGCTTCCCGCGCTCGAGCGAGATGCCGTCCAACTTCACCTTCGCCGCTGCCACCGAGCTGTGGGTGCCCAGCGCCATGCCCGCAGTCACGCCCCGCTACACTCCATCGGAGCTCGCGGTCGTGGGCCGCCTGCAACCCGGGGTGAGCGTAGCCCAGGCCCAGGACGCCATGGACCTCTTCGCCGCGCGCATGGATCGCGAGCACCCCACCTGGAAAGGCTGGACCCGCTCCGTGGTCACGCCCCTCCAGCGCCAGGTGGCCGGCGACACCCGCCGTCCGCTGCTGCTCATCCTCGCCGCCGTCGGCGTCGTGCTGCTGATCGCCTGTTTTAACGTTGCCGGGCTCCTGCTGACCCGCTCTATCGCCCGTCAGCGCGAATTCACCCTTCGCACGGCTCTGGGCGCAGGACCCATGCGGGTCGTCCGCCAGCTCCTGACCGAAAGCCTGTTGCTGGCTGCCGCGGGCGGCGTGCTCGGCATCGCCATCGCATCGGCGGGCGTGGCCTTCGTGAAAGCCTTCGGGCCCGCGGATTTGCCTCGTCTGCACGAAGCGGCTCCCGACTTCCGGGTCTTCGCCTTCGTTGCCGTTATCACGCTGTTCTCCGGCATCCTGTTCGGACTCGCGCCTGGCCTTGGCGCTACCCGTGTCAACTGCGCGGAGTCACTCCGGGAAGGCGGTCAGAAGTCCGGATCCGCTGCCTCGCATCCACGTCTGCGCGCAGCCCTCGTTGTCTCGCAGATCGCGCTTGCTCTGGCGCTGGTCATGGCTTCCGCGCTGCTCGTCCGCAGCTTCCGCCAGCTGCTCGCCACCGACAGCGGTTTGGGTCCCGACCGTGTCCTCACCTTCCAGCTCTCTCTTCCCAGCACCGAGTATCCCGACCGCGCCGCCATCGCCCGCTTCTATCAGCAGGCCCTGCCGCGTCTTCGCGCCCTTCCCGGCGTGGAGTTTGCGGGCGTCACCGAAGCGGTGCCTCTCGGCGGCGCCACCGAATCCACGGTGGTTCACATCGTGGGCCAGGCCGCCGACAGGAATGGCCGCTATCCCATGGTCGACTACACGATCGCTTCCCCCGGCCTCTTTTCCGCGCTGGGAACGCCGCTGCTCCGGGGCCGGGCCTTCACCGACGCCGATCTCCTCTCCGCACCGCCCGTCACGATCGTCAATCGCACGATGGCCCGCCGTTTCTGGCCAGGTCAGGACGCCATTGGCAAGCAGGTGCTCATCCCCTCTCAGCAGATCCCGGCCACGATCGTCGGGGTGGTCGCCGACATCCATCACACATCGCTGCGGGAGGTTCCGGGCCCGGAGATGTTCGAGCCCTACACCCAGAATGTCTGGCCCTCCATGGCACTGATGCAGGTGGTTCTGCGCACGCAGGCCGGCCCGGAGAGCGTGATCGGCGCCGCCCGCCAGGCGATCCACGATCTCGATCCCGGGATTCCCCTGGCGAATGTTGCGACCATTGCCACGCTGAAGCGCGACTCTTTGGCCGCCGACCGCTTCTCGATGCTGCTGGTCGCCTTCTTCGGCGCGCTGGCGCTTGTGCTTGCCGCGGTTGGTATTTACGGAGTGATCGCGTATTCCGCGAGCCAGCGCACCCACGAGATCGCCATCCGCATCGCGCTGGGAGCACAGCGGCGGAGTGTGTTTGGAATGGTGCTGGGGCACGGACTTCGGCTGGCGGGGCTGGGCATTTTGTTCGGCGTCTTTGCTGCCCTGAGCGTTGGCCGGATGCTGGCGGGGTTGCTCTACGGCGTCAGAGCCGCCGATCCCGTCATTTTTGCTGCCGCCGCTCTGCTCATTACGGGGGTGGCCCTGGCGGCCAGCTTTTTCCCCGCTCGCCGCGCGGCTGCAACGGCTCCGATCCATGCTCTGCGAGGGGATTGAGGGTTCAGCTGCCTTTGTCTCGGTTCCCGAGGACTCTCAGGGTCTTCAACCGCCTGCAGGCTTTGCTTCAATCGCGGCGAGGCATAGCCGCCGATATCCCGGTATCGCTGTCGCATCACAGGTGCGGTTCAGGAAGCCTGGACGTTTTGTACAACTTAATTATTTTGTGTGGTGAGCCCGCTGGGACTCGAACCCAGGACCCACGCCTTAAAAGGGCATTAGCAACCACTGCTGCACGGTGTTGCACACAGCCGCACAAAGTAGAAATGAGCCAGTATTTATGCTGGCATTGCCATCATTGCTTAGCGTCTGATCGCAGCAGGGGATTGCATGGAAAACGCCGTTCGTGTATCACGTTTGTATCACACGTCTCCCGAGCGGAATTCCAGCGAATGCCAAGCACAAGATCTTCGCTCCGGGGAATGGCACCGAATGAGGTTTGGGGGGAATGTGATACGGGAGTGTGATACATGGCACGCAGACCCTCGGCTGTGACAGGCGTCTACGAAAGGGTACCCGGGAGCGATATCTGGTCGGCCCGAATTCGAGCGGGCGGCAAGCTGGTGCGGAAGAGCTTCGGCCGCGGCCCGCGAGGGCGGGCTGAGGCGATTGCCTGGGTGGAGAAGGCGAGAACGATAAGGCGCACGGGAGAGGGCTTACTGCCAACGACCGCGAAGCGCCCAGTGCTGACTACGGCGGAAGTGTCTGTGCTTGGGGATCCAAACGGGGTCACGGTCGGAAAGCTGTGCGATGAGTTTGAACGTTATGTGAAGGCT
>DASRRO010000074.1:0-3907 GCA_035656855.1 Acidobacteriaceae bacterium
GCCAGCAGCGCCAGGACTGTGACCGGCACCAGCAGAGTGATGCGAACGACACGGTTGAATTCATGGAGTCCGACGGGGGAATCGGTCATGATGGGTCTCCGCTGCCCTCCAAAATCCTCTGCACGTTCCGTAGCAATGCCAATGCGCCATCGCCCTTGTTGGCAACGAGCGTGACCAGGCTTTGCACTTCTTCCGGAAGGCTCAGATACGCCGAAAGCAGGAGGATCGGGACATTGGGGCGAATCTCCCGAAGAGCCATCGCCACCGCACCACCGTTCATTCCCGGCATCGCGAAATCCAGCACTACGGCGTCAATCGGCTGCTGCCGGAAGATGCGGATACCTGTGGGCCCATCCGTGGCGGTGTAAACGACATAACCTTCCCTCTCCAAAACCACCTTGCGGATCTCAAGGCCGAGTACTTCGTCGTCAATACACAGGATGTTCGGCACCCGCGACACATGGGACCTCGTCGGGGCTCATAACATACGAACCCGTCATCTAGTCAGCGGAGTATAGCATTCGCCATTTGTTCTTCATCTGACACTTACGTGCCACACTTGGTCCCTCCCCGGCTCGCGAGTGATTCATCGTTCTTTCTTCCGGGATTCATGGTCCTTTCTTATTGGAGCGCCGGTGACCCATGTACTCTGAGCGGGGAAGACACTCCGCCCGGCGGCATTTCAGCAAGCGCCCGGTATGTCATTGCAAGGAAGGTTCTTGAGCCAGACCATTTTCGTTCTCGAAGACGATCCAGATATCTCGCGGCTGGTCCAGCATCAGTTGGAAGGCGCGGGATTCTCGGTACGCACCTTTTCAACCCCCGTGAATCTGATTCCAGACGCGGAACGTCAGGCCCCGGCGCTTTTTCTCCTGGACATCATGGTTCCGGGGGGCGATGGTCTGGAGGTCTGCCGGAAACTGAGAGCGCATCCCGGGCTGAGCAGCGTGCCCATCATCTTTGTGACGGCGCGAGCGGGCGAAAATGATCGCGTTCTGGGGCTAGAACTGGGCGCGGACGATTACATCACCAAGCCGTTTGCCATGCGCGAGCTGGTCGCGCGCGTCAAGGCTGTACTACGACGCTTCGAACGTCCGTCTGCACCGTCCGTCATCAGCTTTGAAGAGGTCGTCATCGATGCCAGCGCCATGCAGCTCAAGGTGCGCGGCGAGCTGACCACCACCACTGCCACGGAGTTCCGTCTGCTCGACTACCTGGCGCGGCATCCCGGGCGCGTCTTCAGCCGCGACCATCTGCTGGATGCTGTTTGGGGCGATGCCCGCTTCGTGACGCCCCGCTCGGTCGATGTCTATGTGCGTCGTATCCGTGAGAAGATCGAAAGCGATCCGGAGAGCCCGCGTTACCTGAAGACAGTGCGTGGGGCGGGCTACCGCTTCGAGGTGCCTAAGGCTGGTTAGGAACAGAATGTACGACCGGCCACCGTTCTCCGCTGGAGCCTGACTGTGACCGGAAGGGTCTTCTCCAAGCTACTGCTCTCCTTCGTGCTGGTGCTCACCATTTGCACGGCAGTCCTGGACTTCTCCATTCGCAGGATCATGGACCGGACGCTGCATGAGCAGGTGGAACAGTCGCTGGCCGGCGAAGCGCGCTTCCTGGCTGCAGAGCTGAACGCAAGCTCCCCTGAAGAGGCCCGGAAGTTTCTGGCGGCCGCTTCAGCCGCATTTTCGGCTCACATCGCCGTCTTCGGCACCGACGGCTCGTTCGTCGCCAGCTCCGATCCGGCGCAGGCGCACTATCCCTTCGATGCGCTCCCCGATGTGGCCGCTCTAAAGCGGCATGGAGACATAGCTCACGAGATCCGGAACGGCACGCTTTTCCTGGCCTGCCGGCAAGGCGATCGGATCGTCCGCCTTAGCTATCCTCTGGCGGAGATCGTGAGCAAACTCCATCTGCTGCGGCGAGACATCCTCCTGGCATCGCTGTTGTCGCTTCTGCTTGCCACCATGCTGGCCGCGATCATGGCGCACCGGGTGGCGCAGCGCATGGCACGCATCGTCGCTTTCGCGCAGCGCATCGCCGCCGGCGATCTCTCGGCGCGTATCGAAGAAGAGGACCTGGACGAGCTCTCTGCTGTCGCGCGGGCCCTGGACATGACGGCAAGCCGCCTGGAATCGACATTTCACTCTCTCGAAAGCAGCCGCCGCGAGCTGACGGCGCTGCTCGACAGCATGCAGGAGGGCGTCATTGCGGTGACTGCCACCGGCCTGGTGAGTTGGTCGAATGCATCGATTGCACGGTTGACCCAGCAACCCATTCGGGAAGGGCGCGCCCTGGTTCAGACGATTCGGGACCCGGACGTGCTGGTGTGTGTTGCCAATGCATTGCGCGAGCAGACGGCTTCCCGGGCGCGCGCGACGGCCGTTTCGCCGGGGCGGGTCTTTGAGGTTCATGCCGCTGCCATGCCCGGTGGGGGAGCCGTGTGCGTGCTTTCCGACGTCACCGAGATTGAGCGCGCCGAAACCACGCGCCGCGACTTTGTGGCCAATGTTTCGCACGAGCTGCGAACCCCACTGACATCCATTTCGGGCTACGTAGAGGCCATGCTCGACATGCCCTCGATCGATCCCGTGGCCCGCGAGTTTCTTGGGATCATCCTCAAGAACACCACGCGCATGACGAGATTGACGGAGGATCTGCTGGTCCTGGCACAGGTAGAGTCGGCGGACTTCAAGCTGGCGCTGCAACCGTTACGCGCCGACACGCTGGTGGAGGATGCTGCGAACTCTCTGATGCCGGTGGTTCAGGATGCGGGTATGTCCATGGAGATCGCGGAAACGGCAGCGGATACGATTCTGGGCGATCCCGATGCGCTGCAGCAGGTTTTCGGCAATCTGGTGGAGAACGCCTCCAAATACGGCCGCAGCGGGGGCAAACTCCGGCTGGGAGCACGGCGTCGTGCCGAGAAGGTCGAGTTCTACGTGCAGGACTTCGGCCCCGGTGTTCCGTTCGAGCATCGGCGCCGCATCTTCGAGCGTTTCTATCGTGTGGATAAGGCACGGTCGCGGGAGTCGGGCGGAACCGGCCTGGGGCTATCGATCGCACGGCATATTGTGAATGCCCACGGGGGCGATATTCGCGTGGAAAGCGAGCTGGGCCGTGGGGCGACGTTCGTTTTCGCGCTTCCGGTGACGGCCTTACCTGACGAATCAGCAAGGCCAAAGGATCCGCAGCCGGACACGGTTGCTGGATAGCGCGTTTTGACCCCGATTTGGACTTTCTTGACGGAAAGACCGCAAGAACTGTCGTTGGCCCGGTCTAGGCGAGTAGCAATCCTGCGCTAACGCCTCATTCTCCGCCTTTTCACCGGCGCGTAAAGCAATATTCACAGAACCCCGAAAGAATCGCGACGGCGGTAATTCTCGAGGGGGAATCAGTGAAAAAAATCTTAGCGGCAGCAGCGGCGCTTGTTCTGTGTGCGTCGGCAAGCGTTGCCAGTGCACAGAAATTGAATGGTGCAGGCGCGACCTTCCCGTATCCGATCTACTCCAAGTGGTTCACCGAGTACAGCGCCAGCCATCCCGGCGTGGAGATCAATTATCAGGCGATCGGCTCCGGCGCCGGCATCCGCCAGGTGACATCGGGCACGGTGGACTTCGGCGCCAGCGATGGCCCCATGACGGATGCACAGTTGGCGGCCTCGAAGGTGAAGATTCAGCACATCCCAACAGTGCTGGGCGCCGTGGTGCCGATCTACAATCTGCAGGGCGTTGGCGGCGGCCTGAAGTTCTCCCCCGATGTGCTGGCTGACATCTATCTCGGCAAGATCACAAGCTGGAACGATGCCCGCATCGCCAAGGACAATCCGGGCGTGAAGCTGCCAAGTGCGGAGATCTTAGTGGTTCACCGGTCCGACGGCAGCGGGACCAGCTACATCTTCACGGATTAT
>DASRRO010000075.1:0-10419 GCA_035656855.1 Acidobacteriaceae bacterium
GTCGCCTCCGATGCTGGTGTAACCGGCCGAGTAGTAGGTGGACTGATCGATGAACATGGACGGCACGCCCATAAATCCATTGGAATTCAGATAGGCTGGGAATCCAAGCTTGCTGAGTGGATCGGTGACGCCGCCGGCGCCGTTATAGGCACTGATGCGCTCGGCTCCGCGTGTGAACCCCAGCGTGCCGGTCAGGAGCAGGGTGGGGGAGATGGTATGCGTGTCGTTCAGGGTAAAGACGTGGGCTGAGCCCTGATTGGGGCCGCCTGCACAGGGATCGGCAAAGTTTCCGAAACAATTAAAGCCAACAGCACTGTTCCACTCGTGGGAATACCTGGCACTCAGCAGGTTCTTTTGGCTGAAGCGCTGATCGATCTTGATGTCATATTGGTCATTGGGGTAGCTACTCGCCCCGGAACCGATCCAGTTGTCGTAGATGGTGGGCGAGGCCATGTTCGCGGAGGGTTCAGGAAAAAGCTGCATCAGCCGCATCGCGACGGGATCGATGAGATTTCCGGGCCCCGCGCCCAGCTGATAGGGAGTGCCATTGAGGTTCGGGCTTCCCGGGCTGGTGTAGGCGCCGATGTTGTTGAAGGGGATGAACGCGTTTCGCACCGCGCCAGCGCCCTGGCCGTTGGAGACATAGACTCCGGTGTAGGGGTCCCAGAGCTGCCCAGCGACCACGCTGCACATGCCTGTTCCGTCGAATGTGCCACCCTGCGCAGTGCAGACCTCTCCGAAGTCGCCATTGGTTCGCTCAGCGTCGGTGGGAACGCCGGCCTGGTAGGTGCCGGCGCTGCTCTGGCGGGTGCCGTCGTAATCGAAGAAGAAGACCGTCTTGTTTCTGATGATCGGTCCTCCGATGGTTCCGCCAAAATTATTGCGGTGCACGGGAGGCAGGGGGATACCGCTCTGATTGTTGAACCAGTTGTTAGCGTCGGTCAGGGTGTTGCGGATAAAGTCGTAGGCGCTGCCGTGAAAGTTATTGGTGCCGGATCGGGTGACCATATTGACCACGGAGCCGCCGGAGAATCCGTACTCTGCGCTGAAGTTGGACTGCTCCACGCGGAATTCATCCACGGCTTCCGGTGAGGGGGTGTAGGTCGCCTGGGTTACGCCTCCATTCGGTTCGTAATTGGTGACGGAAGCGCCATCCATGAGGATGTCGGCGGTAGCGTTGCGGCTGCCATTGGAGACGAAGTTGGTTCCGGTGCAGTTGGTCCCGCACTGGTCGTCGGCCTCGGTGACGCCCGGAGTCAGCGCGGTCAGGTCCATGACGTAACGATCGACGAGGGGCAGATCGTTGATGAACTTCCGATTGATGACGACGCCGGTAGTCGCGTCTTCAACGTGAAGATGTTCGTCCTGAGAATGGACTTCAACGGTTTGCGTGGAACCGGCGACCCTGAGCTTAAGGTCGGCCGTGGGGTTTTCTCCGACATTGACGGTGATGTTCGTGCGCTCGATTTTCTCGAAGCCCGACATCTCGGCGGTGACGGTATAGACGCCGGGAGCGACAGACCGGTAGCTATATCGACCGCCGCTGTCCGAAGTCGTGCTGAATCGAAATCCCTTGTTCTGGTCGACAAGAGTGATCTTAGCCCCTGAAATCACGGCCCCACTGGAATCGGTCAACACTCCGCTGACGGTGCCGAAATAACCCTGGGCTGAAGCTGAGGCCGAGATCATGAGCAGGAGAAAGAAAACCAGGCTGCCGCCGAGTCTCCGGTAAGAACCCTGGCCGAATTTGAATGAAGACATAGACATCAGGAAATCCTCCGAGTGCGAAACAGTCTGTTGCGCGATTTGAACTACGGCTACCCGATCCTCTGCCAACCGCAATCCGGCTCTCAGGAAACAACCTGACACATCAATGGGAGTCGTCTGAATTAATGTTCAATTGGATCGCAATGTCAAGAGGGAAATGGCGGACGCCGCGGCTCGCGGGGCCGGCGACGTGTGTCGTTGGGCGCGCAATTATGCGGACGACAATGAGCTGCCGCCGGTCCGGCGGGAAGCGCGGGTGAGGGTGCGAAGCGGCGGTGGCGATCGGGGAGCGATGCCGAGAGCATCATCGAGCTCGGCTGGAACGCAGAGATCGCGGTCCGCAATAGTTCTGCCGCCGCTCCAGGCGGAAACACATGCTCCCCGCGCGGAGGCGACGCACGCAGAGGGGTTCTCGCGCAGGGAGAAACGTTGCCTGCAACCGCAGTGAGCCATACGGCAAAACGGGCCTGTGGATAAGCCGGCAAGACATGATCCTGCCCCGGCTTCTTTCCTTCATGCGCCGAACCGCCAAACGAGGTACTCTTTTTTTAGAGTCCGCAGCAGGGGCTCGCAGGATGGGAGAAATCCATCCACCAGCGTAACCAGCCATTCAAAGAGCGCGGACGCTGATGAACCTGGGGCCTGAGGTTGCAGGGCCGCGTTCGCCCGTTCCCTCTTTTAAAGATCGCTTCGATAAAAGAATCTGCCTTTCATTTTCGCAGGTGTCGAGGGTCTTGATGGTTAAGAGACGTTCACCGAAGGGACTATTGCGAGCCCCTCTCGGTCATTGGATCATTGCGGTGATTCTCGCGGTCGCGGTTGGCTGGGGAATCCATGCGTGGCTCAGTCAAAATGCGGTGCGGTCGGCCCAAACGGCCACCCTGTCGTGGGATGCTGCTGCGGCGCGCCGGGTGGATCCGAACCTGGCCAGTGCGGCGGAGCCGGCGGTGGCCATGGCCCAGTCGATCCTGAGCGATTCAATTGTCGCGGGCCTGGCGCACTCAGCGTCTCTGCCGTCATCGGTGAGCACAGTGCGCATCGGAGAATTTCGTTCGCGGCTTGAGCTTCGGCAATCTTCCGCGGGCCTGCTGCAGGTGCAGTTTCGCGATGACAGCACAGAGCGAGCGGCACAAACCGCCAACGCTGTGGCGAGTGCTTTGACGGCCGGGACGCCGGCTCCCGCCAGCGCCCCTGCCACGGTCGCGCCTCCCCCGGTTGAAACGCGTCCCACGCCGCCGGTGAAGAAGCCGGTGGCAAGTCCCGCCAGTGAAGGGAGTGAAACGCTGGCTCATTCGCTCAGCCAGCTCGAGGCGGAATTGTCCGCGACGCGGCAGAAGCTGGACAGCTTCAGCGGAGCAAGCGGGGAGCGCAGGGGGCATGGAGGCGAGTCGCCAGGGTATAGCGAATCGAAGCAGCAACAGCTGCTGACCGCGCAGGTGGGCGCGGCCCTGAAGGAAGTTGCGGCTCTGCGTGCGGACCCGGCGAACAGGGGAGCAGCCCAGGAGGCGCTGCGGCAGGTTCAGGAATCGCTGTTCACCGTGTGGCCGGCCAGCCGAGCCTACAAAGGAGCGAGAAGCGCAGGGGATTTCAGGGGGTTCAACGCGGCCGGGGTCAATGCCAGCCGGCTTCGTGAGGAGCGAGCGCAGTTCGAGCACGTCGTCGAGGTCGTGCAGAGAGAACAAAGTGCAGTGCAACGACTGGGACCGGTCCAGGCACCCGAACCTCCGGCACCGGAGTCATCTGCTTCCGAGTCGCCTGCTGCCGCGGCATCGTCAGCTCCGTCAGAGTCAGATTTGGGGCCCTCTGCATCCGCGCCACAGGCTCCGGCAACAGAAGGCGCTTTTCGGCTGGTGCGGCCGGCCAGCGTTCCGGTGCGCAGTCCCCTGTGGCCTGCCGTGCTGGCGGGCTTCTGCTGTGGGATGGTCTACCTGGCAGTGGCTGCATCTCGTCGCGGAGGGGATGACGAGGACGAGGATGAGGAATACGCCGATGACAGTTCGTCGGAACCGTATCGGCTGATTACTCCTTCTAAACCGATTCGGCCTCCGGATTTTTTTGGAATCGCCGAGGAGCGGCCGCCGGAGATTGTCCTGCCTGATCCGCGGATCGAAGGACCTGATCCGCCAGCCAGCCTGCATGACGAGAAAAGCTCTGACGCGAGCGTTCAGGAGATCGTCGTCCCTGCGGGTGAAACAAGACTGCCCTTCCGGGAGGAAGTTGTTGGCGAGGATCGTGAGGGAGATCCATGGGTCGACAACATCATGAAAAACCTCTCCGAAACATCAATTGGCAAGATGTTTGAGAGCCCGGCTTCGACGGATCAGGAAGCAGACCGGGAAGCGGAGGCGGAGGCGGAGCGCAGGCGCCTTTCGCATCCCGATCGCCTGGCCGGGTAATCAAGACGCCCGGAGAAATCGGAATTGGGGTGCACGGCATCGCAGACGCATCCAGCTTGGGCGCCTACCAGCGAGAGACACTCATGTGGTCGACATAGACTACGGCTGACCCGCCGGCCCCGTGTCCATCGATCTGGAAGTTGGTGAGCAGAGAGGCAGCCCAGCCCAGAGAGAAGGATGAAGGCACGGTAACGCCGATGTCCTGTTCCTTGCCATCGAGCCAGACGGATTGATAGGTCACGTTGCCGTTGCTGTCGCGGGAATAAAGGACCTGGACATGATGCCAGGTATCGGTCGTCCAGCTGCGCGGATTGCAGGCCTGATCGGATTCAACCCAGTGCGGAACCGGCTTCTCCGGGGTGCCGCTGTTCATGGTGTAGTCCCAGGTACTGTTCCATCCATCGCACTGGAAGCCGAAGATGACGGTGTCGCCGTTGGGCATGGTCTCGTTCATGTCCATTTCCAGGTTGGCGACGTCCGCGGATGGACTGTTCACATAAACCTGGGCGTCGTAGAGGAAGTGGGTGGCGGTCCGATCGGTCCCAAACGAGGCATAGAAGCGCTCGCCCCCGTTTTGGGTGTAGTCCATATCGAATTCGCGCGCCTTACCGCTTAGAGACGGAGTATCGACGAGGAGGGTGCTGCCCAGGGCGCTGCCGCTGGTACCGGTGTCGTAAACGCCTTTCCAGGCGGGCAGGGCCTGAATCTCGCTGACAGTAATGGCGGCAGTGGGAAGCGTGTAGCCGGAGCCGCTGCCGGAGCTGCCCGACCCGGTGGAACCGGAACCCGAACCTGATCCCGAACTACCCGAGCCTGAACTGCCGGAGCCCGAACTACCTGAGCCCGAACTACCGCTGCCGGAACTGCCTGAGCCGGAACTGCCCGAGCCTGAACTGCCCGAGCCTGAACTGCCACTGCCGCTGGAACCGGAGCCCGATCCTGAACTGCCTGACCCGGAGCTGCCGGTGCCGCTTGACCCGGAGCCCGAGCCTGAACTGCCGGAGCCTGAACTACCCGAGCCCGAACTACCTGAGCCCGAACTACCTGAGCCCGAACTACCCGAGCCTGAACTGCCGCTGCCGGAACTGCCGGAGCCGGAACTACCCGAGCCTGAACTGCCGGAGCCGGAACTGCCCGAACCGGAACTGCCCGAGCCTGAACTGCCGCTGCCGGAACTGCCGGAGCCGCTTGATCCAGAGCCTGAGCTGCCACTGCCGCTGGAACCGGAGCCCGATCCTGAACTGCCTGACCCGGAGCTGCCGGTGCCGCTGGACCCGGAGCCAGAGCCGGAACTGCCGCTGCCCGAGCTGCCACTCGATCCCGATCCCGAACCGGAACTGCCGGAGCCGCTGCTGCCGGTTCCCGGGTCATTGGTGCCGCTGTTTGCCTGGCTGGTATTGGAAGAGGGCGACTGGGAAATGGAGCCGCAGCCCTGAGCAAGAAAAACAGCAACAGAGAGGGAAAGGAAACTGGCAAACCAACGGGGAGTCTTCACGGCGCCGCCTGAGCAAAAGATCGAGCGCGTTGATTCGGGCTTGCAGCCGGGAAGCGGTTGGAACAGACACACGCCGGCGAAGGCGGCATGGATGCACAATCCCGCTAACCGATCTCCACGATTCGCAGTAGCTCTGGAGTAGTTGACTTGAAAGTAAGTCACCTCATCAGAGCGAGCAATCACACGAATGAGGTGTCAATCACACCGCAGTAACTGGAGTGCTCCAATTTCCCAGTACTGGATGATGAACAAAAGACAGGAAGATACTGCGGTAACTACAACCAAGGTAATTGGGCAGCAGAGCCTGGTTCGTTGCTTCCGCAGGGAGGTCCAGGACTCATGCTGCAGCAGGCGGATCACTCTTCCCATCGGCCTCTCGCGGCCTGCGCGTGGTTCCCGGAAGGATTCGGAGAGGAGGCAATCGCGGCCTCGCAATCCTGCTATCGTTCCGGCATGGCGCTGCGGAAGATCGTGCACGTGGACATGGACGCGTTCTACGCGTCGGTGGAGCAGCGTGACGATGCAAAGCTGCGCGGCAAGCCCGTGGTGGTTGCCTGGCGCGGTCAGCGTTCGGTGGTTTGCGCTGCGTCGTATGAGGCGCGGCGCTTCGGGGTGCGATCGGCAATGCCGGCGCTGCGGGCGGAACGGCTGTGTCCCGAGGCGATCTTCATTGCGCCGGACTTTGTGCGGTACCGCGCTGTGTCGCGGGAGACACGAGAGATTTTCCGGCGTTACACCGATCGGATTGAGCCTTTGTCGCTGGACGAGGCGTATCTCGACGTGACCGCGAACAAGGCGAGTCTTGCGACGGCGACCAGGGTGGCTATTGCGATTCGGTCGGCGATTCGGGAGGAGCTGCATCTGACGGCGTCAGCGGGGGTGGCGCCGAACAAGTTTCTGGCGAAGATCGCGTCCGACTGGCGGAAACCCGACGGTTTGTTTGTGATCCAGCCGGACGAGGTGGACGGGTTTCTGCCGCCGCTGCCGGTGGAGCGTCTGCCAGGCGTTGGTCGAGTAACGGCGCAGCGGCTGGCGAATCTGGGAATTCGGACGGTGGGCGATTTGCGAGCCCTCGAGACAGGGGCGATTGAGCGGCAGTTCGGGCGCCATGGGCAGCGGCTGCACGAGCTGGCGTTTGGTATTGACGATTCTGAGGTTGTGCCGGATCGACCGACGAAGTCGATTTCGGCCGAGGATACATTCGCGCGAGATCTGACTCTGGACGAGACGGACGACGCGATTCGGCGGCTGGCAGAGAAGGTCTGGACGGCGTCGCGGAAAGAGGCGCGGATTGCCCGGACGGTGGTGCTGAAGCTGAAGACGGCGGAGTTTCGGAACCTGACGCGGAGCCTGACTCCGGCCGAACCGGTAGCTTCGTGCGAGGAGCTGGCCGGCATTGCGCTGGCGCTGCGAGAGCGCGTGGATATGGGGCCTGAGCAGCGATTCCGGCTGGTTGGAGTCGGGCTGGGAAACTTCCGTGATCCTGAGGAAGAGCAGCCGGAGTTGTTCGCATGACCCACGGGTGTGTATGGCAGGGTTGTTTGATTTTGCCGGAGGGAAGTGATCCTGTCATAGTTACGAATGCCCAGCGGAGAACAAAGGATTAGCGCGATAGATTACCGGAGTAAGGGTTGAGATGATTTGCGGAAGCCCGGGGCGCTGGCCGGTTGGGGCGGAGGATCTTCAGTCAGGGAAATCGCGCAGAGGTGCGAGGTCCGTCGCGACAGGAAAGAAGCCGACGGGCAGCGCAGGGGTTCGGAAGCTATTGAATTCCGTTGTCGCAGGGCACGGGTTCGTACCAGGGGGCATGCAGCGCGCCGGCATGGAGGGCGAGACAGATGATCTGGCCGGGTGACGTTGCGTAATACATGCGGGCGCTGACCTTCATCTGGGTAGCGGCGGCCGCATACGGGCCCCACGGTTCCAGTTTGAGGTAATAGCTGGTACTGCGGCTTCCGTGGGAGATATGGCCGCCCAGCACCTGCACCGACCAGGCCTGGGGGACGGACGCGTCTGCCACCGTATCGACGGCAGCAGCGAGACCCCATCCATAGAGCGCGCTAAGGAAGAGCAACCCCGTCAGGGTTCCGGCAAAGCGCGGATTTTTGCGCGCGGACGAATAGAACACGGCCAGGAACACCAGAGCCCCGGGGACGATGAAGGGTAAGAGCAAGCCCACGGAGATGAAATTGACTTTGGCTGCGCCGATGAGGAGGCCGAAGGCGGAGATCATCAGGACCGGGCTGACGTCGGCGCGTGGATCGACTTTGGCTTTGAACATTCCGTACAGCAGCGGTTGCTGATAGAGCATGTATGCAGCGGCGATGGGCGACAGGGTGAGGACGACCATGGCCGCGATGCGGTACTGCGCGGGACCGAAGGCAAATGCCGCGGCGGCCAGGGCATCCACTATCCACGCGGCGACGTTGATCTGCCTGGCTGCAGCCAGCGCGCCGCGGCGCTGCTCGGGCGTGGCTCCGAGTTCCTCGTCCTGATCGATTTGCTGGAGAAGCTGTTCCCGGTCCTGCTGATCCAGGTCCTTGAGGCCGGCGAACCAGTTGTCCAGGCTCGCATCGGTCGCATACTTCATCAGGGGGATCTTCAGGGCCTGGTCTTTCAGGCAGATCACCTGGTAGGACTGGTAGCGACTTTTGTATGTGCGGAAGCCCTCGACCTGGCTGAGATCGAAGTCGCGAGATCGAACCGCGCCCTGGACCCGCACCTGCGTCCCGTCGATGATGAGGCACGAGCGGAGCGCGACGAGCGCCATGTACACGCCGGATGCCGCGAGCGCTGAGGAGGCCAACATTTGCGCAGGAGGCGGGTTGCCCGCGCTCACGGCGAAAGGCAACGCGGCCATGGCGCAAAGCACCACGGCAAAGAACAGGTAGAGGGTCTTCTGGCCTGCCCGCAGCCCATACTCGTGTCGGCCTGCGACGATCTGCCCAACGGCGCTCATGGCGCTGCCTCCGGCTGTTCCGGTTTTTAACACAGCTGCTTGCCAATCGGCTCTGCCACTTTTGGACGACGGGACTGGCTATGGAGAGCCAGGAACCGAGCTTCTGTGTGCCGCCCGCTGAGCTGGCGAAGGGGGGATGGACAGCTTTCGCGGTGCGCTTTCAGGAAGCGGCGCCACCTTCCGCGACGGACGACTGAGGAAGAACGATCTCGATCCTCAATCCGTGGGGCGCGGCGTTTTCGGCGCGAATGGTTCCCCCGTGGATACGAACGACCCGGTCGGCGATGGCCAAACCGAGGCCGGTGCCGCCGGACTGGCGATCGCGGGCGTCTGCGAGGCGGTAGAACGGCTGGAATATGTTTTTCAGTTCAGACTCGGGAACACCCGGCCCGTAGTCGCGAACGACGAGGCGAATCTTCGCTCCGCTCGATGAGTTCCGGGGCTCCATGCGAACTTCGACCGCGGTCCCGCTTTCGGTGTAACGAATCGCATTGCGGATCACATTTTCGATGGCGCTGTGGAGGAGCTCCGCATTGCCCCGCACAGTACATTGCCCTGCCGCGGAGAGCCTGATGGCACCCTTCGGGTCGTTCGACTCGAATTCAGCATTACGGGTGACCTGCGACAGAACGTCTGCCAGGTCGAGGTCCACCATGGACACCTGGGGGGCGGCCATGTCCAGTTTCGCGATGGTCAGGAGTCGTCCGATCAATTCATCCAGAATGCGGATGTCCTCTTCCATCTGCTCGAAGGCTGGGTCGTTGCCCTTCCGCCCGCGACCCAGATCGAGGGCGACATTGAGACGTGCCAGCGGCGATCGCAACTCGTGGGAGACATCAGAAATGAGCTGACGCTGCCGGGAAACGAGTTCTTCGATTCTGGAAGCCATGGCATTGAAATCGCGGACGAGATCTCCAATCTCGTCCCGGCGCCGGGCAAGTTCAGAACCAGTCCGGACGCTGAGATCGCCGGCGGCGAGTTTTTGCGACATTTCGCGGAGCCGCAGAATGGGAGCGGTGAGATAGCGAGTGAGAAGAGAGCAGATCAATCCGGAGACGAGAAGGGCAACACCCCACTGCAAGAGGAGGGCAGCCCGATTGATACCAAGAGCGGCGCGGGGACCGGCCGGAAGCTCGGTAGCGAAGATGTAAGCGCGGCCGCTTTGCCCGTTGAGGAGTAATGCGACGCGCGCGATGCCGTACTTCATGCTGAAATCGGATCCGGACGCCTGCAGGTGCGAGGTCATGTCCTGGAAAGACCTGCAGTGGCTGCCGGCAATTGCGTTTCCAGCGGAGTCGAAGAGACACGCAGTCATGTGGGTTGCGTGCTCGATTCGGTCAAGGTAAGCCGAGGCTGAGGCGGAGCCATTCTGCTCCGTTGTCTCGACCGCCATGGTTCCGGAGTAGCGGGCGGTGTCAAGCAGCGTGGTGTGCCACCGTGAGGGCACGCTTCGCGGTTCAACGATGAAGGTGAGGACGAGCGCAACAGCGGTGGCAATGGCGGTGGCCCAAAACCAGAAGAAGATCTTGAGGAAAAGGCTACGCATGGTCTGCGTCCTTTGCAGGAGGTCGCGGTGCGAACAGATAGCCGCTGCCGCGAACCGCCTTGATCCGCTGGCCGTCGTGAGGAACGCCAAGCTTCCTGCGCAGGTTGCTGACGTGGACATCGATGACGCGATCGAAAGGCCCGAGCTTTCTGCCCAGAACCGACTCTGTGAGCTGCTCACGGGAAAGAACACGGCCGGGCTCGCGCATGAATGTTTCAAGCAAGGTGAATTCGGCGCTGGTGAGACTGAGGGGGGC
>DASRRO010000076.1:0-28470 GCA_035656855.1 Acidobacteriaceae bacterium
GACCGGTTTGGGAAATTTCTCGAAGAGCAGGTCCGCGAGGACCTGCCCCGCGACGTCCGCCGGATATTGAATACCGAGACGGCCGGAGGCGCGGCGGTTGGGCCCCATCCCAGGAGACGACGGGTTCGCGGGGGAGGCGGTCAGCACTCCGCGAGCGCTCAGAAGCTTGAGGATGACGAAAGCTGCAGCGGCGGGAATGACGCTGCTGAGGTCGCCAGGCTTCATCGAGGCCAGTTCTGACCGCAGTTCCGGACGGAGGGTGCGGGGATCGACGTCGCTTACATAGCCGCCCGCAGAGGCATTGGGATCGATGGAGACTTCGCGCGCCAGGGTGGCGAAATCCTCGCCCTGGTGAAGGCGCGCAAGGATTTGGCCGGCCTGCTCCGCCGAGCGCACGACGATGATCTGCAGGTCGACGGACGGGCCGGGGGATTGCTGAGAAAAGACAAGCAGGTGAGGCGCCCAGGCTGCGAGAGCAACAAGGATTATGCCCGGCAGCAGCGGCCGGAGACGGGACATATGAAGCTTCGCCATAGGCAGATCGGGAGCCGGCCGCGACCGGCGCGGAATGGGAGCAGGATACACGTCGGGGGAGAGGGCGACGGCAGTCGAGACAGCGGCTGGGCGAGTGAAAGGCCGGTTCGGCATCGGGTGGGTAGCCGATTCAGGCCGGAGGGTAGAGGCAATTTGACAACCGCAGTTGGACTATGGGTTAATAACTTGGCTGTGGAATCGTTACCATCCCCAGTAGCATAGCGGTTGCGCTTTGGGGGCGATCGCGAAGAACAACCCGGTCCCCGGCATTTAAACCGGCTCCTTCTTCCGGCGTCCGCGCTACCGCATATCGGTACGATCCGCGGCTCAGGGCCTAATTTACTTTCGGAGCTCCCTCATGACCAGTGACCTTTGCGCGCTGTCCCGTGGATTCGTCTACAGATTTCTTCTAATTGCCCTCGCTCTGGCTGTGCCGCTCGCCAGCGTGGCGCCTGCGTATGGACAGGCGCTGAGCGGGATCTCCGGTACCGTCACCGACAGTAGCGGCGCCGTAGTCCCCAACGCAAAAGTGAGCGTGACCAACGACGCCACCAACGTGACCACGACGGCGGTGACCTCGTCGGTCGGCTCCTACCGGATCACCGACCTGGTACCGGGCACCTACACAGTGAAAGTGAACAATTCGGGGTTTGAGGATTTCGTTCTGACCGGCCTGCACATCGATGTGGGTACGATTGAAACTGCCAACGCGACGCTGAAGGCGGGCTCGGCGACTGAGGTCGTCCAGGTTAATTCGCCGGCGATTGCGCTGCAGACAACGGAGCCGGACCTGGGCACGACAATTCCTCACGAGATGGTCGAGGAACTGCCGGAAGAGCTGGGTAACCAGGGTGGAGTTGGGTCGCGCGGCCGCCAGATCGACGCGTTCATGTTCCTGGCACCGGGGGTGCAGGGCGGCGCATTCAGCCATCGTATCGACGGCGGCGTGGATTATCAGAACGAAGTGGTGTTCAACGGAATCCCGGCGGTGCAGTCGGAGACGCAGGGTTTCCAGTCGAATATCAATCCGCCATTTGAGATGGTGGACCAGTTCAAGGTTCTGCAGAACGTGTTTTCGGCGCAGTACGGACTGGCGCAGGGAGTGGCGCAGTATCAGTTCGCGTCGGGCACGAACAGCGTGCACGCGGACGGTTTCGAGATCATGCGCAACGACTACTTCGACGCCAAGGGCGCCAATCCACCGCTGAACCCGGTAACGAACGCACCGATGACACCGATCGACAAAGAGGATAACTTCGGGTTTTCAGTCGGCGGCCCGGTATTTCTGCCGAAGATTTACGACGGCCGGAACCGGACGTTCTTCTTCGTGAGCTCGGAGTGGTACCGGCTGAACCAGGCAATCACCGGAAACATGACGGTGCCGACGGCGGCCATGAAGAGCGGCGACTTCAGCGCATTCCCTCAGCCGATCTATGTACCGACCGGACCGCTGCCGTCGGGGTGTACTCCGGGCGCAGCTCCGGGGCAGCAGTTCCCGGGCAACGTCATCCCGGCAGACTGTATCAGCAGCACGTCGGCGTCACTGATTTCGCTGGTTCCCGATCCCGGTGCCGGCGGTTTCACCAACAACCTGAAATCGCAGATCAATTCAGCACAGACGCGGCAGACGTCGTGGGGCTTCAACATCGACGAGAACCTGAGCGCGCGGCAGACGGTGCACTTCAGCTTCTGGCGCGACAGCTACAACACCCCGGCGTTCGATCATCCGGGATACTTCAACAATGAACTTTCGGCCCTGAAAACCGAACCACGGTTGGGCACAGGCATTTTCCTCACCTACGCCAACACGCTGTCACCGCATCTGGTGATGACGGCGGGGGCGGGGTGGATGGGCGAGATCAACAACGAGCTGAACGCGCATCTGGGAGTAAGTTTCCCGGCGGTGGCGGCGAGCACGATTCTGCCCACGATTAACTTTAACGGCTTCGATGCGCCGACGACATGGGGCGTGAACTCCGGCGGCGAAACCAATTCGACCAATCGGAAGCTTGGCCTGAGCTTTGCGAACAACTGGCTCTACAATCACGGCCGGCACACGATGAATATCGGTTTCGAAGTGCGGCGCTCGTATCAGGACGACGACGAGTGCCAGCAGTGCGGCGGCCAGTTCTCTTTCGACGCCATCACGACGAGCAACGGCGACACCAACACGGGCGATGCATTGAATGAGAACAACACGGGCAGCCCGTTCGCCAGCTTCCTGCTGGGCACGGTGGACAACGCGAGCCGGCAGTTCGCGAGCGAGAACAAGCTGCGGAACCTGTATTTCGCTCCGTATTTCCAGGACGACATTAAGCTGACGCCGAAGCTGACGGTCAATGCCGGAGTCCGCTGGGATATCGCGCGGCCGTTCACGGATGCGACCAAGAACAATATCGTGTTCTTCAACCCCGCTGCGCCGGATGCGGAGGCAATCGATCCGGCAACGGGAAAGCCGCTGAATGGCGGCGCGAGCCTGCTGGGGACCTGCTCGGCGTGCGTGGGGTACGATCGGGCGTCGATCCACTGGAAGGAGTTCAGCCCCCGCGTGGGATTTGCCTACCAGATCAACAACAAGATGGTGATTCTGGGGGGTGCCGCGCTCAACCATCTCGACGGCGGAGCCTTCGAGTACGGGAACAACAAGGTCGCGGTGAACTACGGCAACCTGCTCACGGGCACCTTCAACATTCCTTCGAACGGAACCAACGTTCCGGCGTTTGGGAACTGGGATACCACGACCATGCCGCTGCCCTCGCCGACCCCATTTACTTCGGGGTTAGCCAACGGGTTCGGGATTCTCTATCAACTCAATAAAGACGCGGGCGGGCTCCCCTATGTGACCAACTACAACATCGGCATTCAGCGGGAGCTGGCGGACAACATGCTGTTGTCGGTGAACTATGTGGGCAATCGGGTACTGCACATTCCCTCGCTGCTGAATAACCCCGATCAGCTGAATCCGTCGGTCCTGAACACGCTGTGCCCGAACAACGCGCCGAACTGCGTGCTGGGGCAGTCGTGGACGTCTCCTGGGGCGCAGGCGGTGCTGCAGTCGATGGGCTACGGACAGGCGGGCGGCTATTACACGCCGTATGCCAACTTCGCGAATGACTATGGTACCGGTCAGGAGCTGGCGCAGGCGCTGCGGCCCTATCCTCAGTACGGCTCGATCTACAACGACTTCGAAAACGCGGGCGTGGCGACCTACAACGCAATGCAGGCCCAGTTACAGAAGCGCTTCACGAATGGGCTGACCTATTTGGTGTCGTACACGCTGTCGCGGACGATGTCGAACACCGATTCGGGGTTCGGATCCTTCAACGGCGGCGCTCTGAACACCTACGACCAGAAGTCGGAGTACCAAATCGCCTCCAACGATCAGACGCACCTGATCTCCATCAGCGGCGTCTACGAACTGCCGATTGGACCTCATCACGCTTTGCTTGGCAGCAATAACGCGGTCAACCGGCTGGTGGCAGGCGGCTGGCAGCTAAGCGGCATCCTGAGCTACTCGAGCGGGACGCCCTTCGGGATTGGAGCCAGTGGATGCCCGCTGGAGAGTGTCAACTACATCTGCAACCGGTCGAACCTGGTACCGAACCAGCCTCTCAACCTGAACTGGAATAACTACTACAGCGGGAAGCCGGTGTTGAATCCGGCGGCTTTCTCGGATCCGGGATTATGGGGCGTCGGCGACTCCCCCCGCAATATCTCGGGACTGCGGAACCCCTGGAGCCAGAATGAGAATGTGGCGCTGGCCAAGCACCTGTTCTTTACGGAGCGCTTCTCGGGCGAGCTGCGGATGGAGTATTACAACGTCATGAACCGGATGCAGGTGTGCGGCAGCGGTTCCACAGATACCAACGTGAGCGATGGCAACTTCTCCCTGGATTCGCTGGGAGGCGCATGCCAGGGCAACACAGCCCGACAGGGCCAGGCGACGTTCAAACTGAATTGGTGACGGATACTCGTTGCCTCCCGCGGGGCTGGCGTTCCTGCCAGCCCCGTTTCCTTTTTGGCGGAGTGGCCGGCTATGAACATGCGCCGTCCGGGGTACGAACCCGTGCAAACGGGATGTAGACTGATGCCGATGAGCGCGCGGTGTGGGATCCGGATTCGACGAGGCGTGCCGGCGCTGTGCGGATTTGTGCTGCTGGCCGGGGTGCTGGCGGCATTGTGCTCCGCTCTTGCCCAGGCGCAGTCAGGCGAGGCAAACGATGCACGCGTGGAGCAGTTGTACGCAGCAGCGAAGACGGCTCAGAGCCAGGGAGACCGCGCCTCGGCCATCCGCGATTATGAGGAACTGATCCGCGTCGCGCCGGACGTCGCTGCCGCCTACAACAACCTGGGCATGCTGTATCTCGATGAGCACCAGTACCCGAAGGCGGCGGAGGTGCTGAAGAAGGGGCTCTCGCTCGATCCGAAGATGACCTCGGCGTCGGCGCTCCTTGGCATCGCGCTCTTTGAAATGGGCCGGTATCAGGATTCGCGAGAGGCTCTGCAGGGCGCGGTGCAAGCGAATCCTCACGACGACAATGCACAACTCTTTCTGGCGAAGGATCTGGTGCAGTTGAAGGATATGAATGCGGCTGCCGCCGTTCTGCGTCCGCTGGCCCAGCGCCAGGCGAAGAACCAGGAGGTGTGGTATCTGCTCGGCCAGGCGTATATGCAGCTCTCCGAGCAGGCCCTGACGCGGATGAGCGCGATCGATCCGGATTCGATGCTGGCCCACGAGGTCTCCGGCGAAATGATGGAAGACATGAAGAATTACCAGGGAGCCCTGGTTGAATACAAGAAGGCGACCGCGGTAGCTCCGAACGATGCGGGTACGCACTACCACCTGGGAAATCTCTACTGGAAGCTCTCCCAGTGGGACGACGCCTTACAGCAACTCGGCACCGTGTTGAAGAACGATCCATGGAATTGCCAGGCGTGGGCACAGACCGGCAACATTTTGGTTGATCAGAAGGCGCAGCCGGAACAGGGGCTGGCCGACCTGAACAAAGCGCTGGATCTCTGCCCGGACCTCGCCCAGGCGCATGTGGATCGCGGAGACGCTCTCGTGAAGCTGGGGCGGAACCGGGAAGCCATCCAGGATCTCGAGACGGCCGCGCGCGAGAATCCCGGCGACCCCATGCCGCATTTCTATCTCGCCCGATCCTTTAAAGCGCTGGGAGATTCCAGCCGTGCAAAAGCAGAGATGGAGACCTACGCCAAACTGCAGGCCAGCGCCAGCGCAGCTGTGGCCGCGCGTGCGGCCGAGGTGATGAAGGCCACGCAGGATGTGCATCCGTAGAATCCGGGCGCGGCAGAGCCTGGACACCTGCATGTCATTTTGAGGGCTGACCCAGCAGGCGCAGCGTCACGATCTGATGCGGGCGAATCTGGATTTGAAAGGCGTGCGGATTTTCAGGATCGATGGCCGCTCCGTCACGTTCGACTGCATCGGTCTGGACGATCTTACTGAGCGCCAGCAGCGGGGTGTGGATGGTCAGGCTTCGTGGTGCCCCTCCCAGATCGAGCAGACGCAGAATGGTTCCCTTCCCGTCCTCGGCAGGTTTCCATGTATCGACCAGGACATCAGGGTCGTCGACGGAGAGAAAGCTGGACTCGTGGGCGGGGAGCGGCTCGGGCAGATTGAGGGCTTTGTCCTGGGAGCGGATTTCGTCATGCTCCAGCGGCGTCATTTCTTCCCAGCCGAGGCGGCTGAGAGCCGGGCCGTCGGTTGCGGCAGCACTGGTGATGACGTAGCGGAACCGGAAAGTACCTCCCTGCTCCGCACGGTAATTGGTGTGCCAATAATTGTTCATCACGTAAGAAAAGATATTGCCGGGCCGTGGTCCGAAGGTGTCGGGCCACGCGCCGCGATTGATGTCGCCCAGGGTTACCAGCGACGCGTCCAAAGGCATGACGGTTGCCGAGACGCCATCCTGCTGGACGGACACCCAGTGCTGGACGGAAAACCACTCTCGGCCCGCTCCTGGGTACATATCCTTCTCCGGATCGACAACGCCGTTCTGAATCTCATACTGAAACCGGGGATGGCTCATGGCAAGAGGAAAGGCGAAGTAGATGGCTTCCTTTTTCAGCTCCGGCTTTTTGTCGAGGTCTTCGACGAACTCGATCTTCTTTTGGTCATTGAAGAGCCGGAGCTCGGTCCGAACCGATGGAGTGTTGTCCGCCGAAGATTCCATGATGACGCGCCATCCCCAGGGAGTTTGCACTTCGGAGATCAGCCGCCCATGTTCGGCCGGATGCACCTGGAGCACCGGCTTTGGCGAGACGGCGCGATACTGCAGAATGCTGTTCGGCTCCTGGTCGCCGCCGCTCACATAGAGATACTGGCCGAAGCGCCACGGGCTGGCGGCGTTGACCAGCTCACGGTTCAGCTGTTTGTCGTAGAGGCTCCGAATGCTTCCGGTGGATGGATCGAGTTGCACTCGATAAAACGGAGTTTCAAGGGTGGTGCTGCTCGCCGTCTGCGGAGCGGGAGCGGGCGCCGTTGAGGGCCGCACGACGTAGACCTTGTAGCCCACCGCAGGAACCTCAGTGGCGCGAAACTCCACTTTGCGATAGTTGGGCCCTTCGTCGAGAGCGATGCAAGGAATCGTATGGCCGGTGGCTGGATCGGCAATCTCCCAGCCGCGATCGAGGTCGATCGTCACCTCGCCGTCGCGCTTCCAGTTCAGCGGATTGAAGACGATGATGCTGTGGACACCGGCGTTGATATTGTCGGCCAGACTGGCCATGCTGCTACGCAGAATGCTGTCGCGCAAAGCTGAAGCCGTGGTGGCCCGTGAGTCCTTCACCCGGAGCTGCTGAACGGCTTCGTCGCTGGCGGGGTCCGAAACACTGTTCCACGACGTCCAGGTGTGCTCGTCCATCAGGACCATGTTCGCCCACATGGAGTTCAGATCGTCGCGATTGACGGCCAGGTTCGGGTTCACAAGCGTGCTGATCGTCGCCAGCTTCTCCGCGGATGGAGCGCGGCTCTCATTCCGGCGCTCGAGCGCGGCAAAGCGCGCGTCAGAGCCAATGCCGTCCTCCCAATACGGCCCGCCATCGCCGCGGATGGTGGGCAGGCTGTCGCCGAACTGGCGGGCGATGGCTTCCATCGCGTCATGGAATCCGGAGTACTCGATGTGCGGATAGGAGTAAAGAGCGTTCCACTGGTCGGCCAGCTCCGCCTGCTGCGGGAAGAGATCGGTGTTTTCCACCTGAGTGCCGAAGATGATGGCCGCGCTGGCCCGGTACCCGGGATGCTGGTACATCTGCAGGAAGAGCGGCAGAATCTCTTCGCCGGTTTCGGTGAGCGGCGGCAGTCCAAAAAGGAACTCCATCTGCTCATAATGTCGCGAGTACCACAGCAGCACTTTGCCGCCGTCGGGCCCTTCCCACCAGAAGGGTGAATCCTGGTTCAAATGACCCAACAGCAGGACCGGGGCGCGGTCGTTATTGCTGCCCGCCGCAAAGTAAGGAATACCCGCAGCGGCCAGGATCGAAGCGTAAGACCACGAATAGGAGGGAACATCAGTGATGTTCGCGTAGTTGTAGGGCGTGCCGTATTGGCGGCTGAAGTCGGCACTGGGATAAAGCGAGCGAATCAGTGTCTCCGCGGTAGGAAAGCCGGTGAGCAGGTTGCTGGACTGCGCGGGGATGTAAATCTTTCGGTCGCGGATAGCCTGGACGATGCGGTGCTGCTCCTCGGGCGTCCGCGAGTGCAGAAACTGCTCCAGGTTCCACTCTCCGTCGGTGCTGAACCGGAAGCCGGGATGCTTGTCCACCAAATCCATCGCCTCGTCGAGGATTCGGGCATGGATGGCTGCCACCTTCGCCTGATAGTCGGTGTAGCCAACGTCGAGGTGCACGTGCGGGACAAGATATAGGGTCCACTTCTTCCGAGGCTGCAGGGTCTCAGTGAAGTGCCGTGCGCGGCCGTTCAAATCCACCTCGATCTGAGCCTGACTATCCGCGGAAAAAGCAGGGACGAGAAAGCGCACGCGCTGCTCGCCGAAATCATCGTCGAGATCAAGATGGCCGTCATAGGTATGGCCAGCGAGGCGCAGCGTGACCTGGCCCAAGCGGAGATGTTGGGTATAGCGAACGAAAACATCCACGCGTTCTTCGAGAGCTGCACCGCGCATCTGATAAAAGATGGTGGGCTCGGCATGGGCTGTGACGGCTGGCAGTTGAGCCAGCGGCTCCAGCTGGATGGCGTCGTAGTTCAATCCGGCATCGGGAACTCCCTGGTCGCTCGCCGACACCGGCTGCAGGGCAATCTCATTTCTGCCCTCATGCAGCCAGGAACCCGAGATGTCGCAGAGGACCTCGGCACGCGAGTACGCCGGGAAGAAGGCGTCCATGGTGTCGCCCATCGAGTCGTCGAGCTTCGGATGCAGGACGAAACGACCCTTGCGGCCGTTGATCGTAACGGCGAGATCGGGAACGCTGGAATGTTCAATGATGACGGAGATGGTGAGACGGTAGCCGACCTGCGGCTTCCCAGCGAGGGAAAACGCGATGGTGCGGGGTGCGGTTTCCTCAGTGGATGTCTTTCCAGCGAAGGCCGACGGGGAAAAGGCGTACCAATCCTTGCCTGGCTGACTGCGGCCGGCATCGTAGACCGCGGTTGTTTGGGGTTGTTCCTGGTTGAATTCGGCAGAAGAGCCGTCAAAGCGGCCGATGCGCCACAGCGGCGGCGCCTGAGCCAGGGCGAGAAGAGGCAGAAAGGAAAACCCGACAAGAACGACGGCAGCCACTCTGGATATCACGCAGACTCCTCGACCGAAAATCCGGTTTTTCCCAGGATACTCTTTGGGCTCGCCGGATCAGGCGACGGGGCCGCCCTTGTAATATTCTTCTTCGTGATGCCGCCGTTCCGGCGCTCGTCGCACAAACGGACCCTGCAAATGAACCGGCGCAGTTTCCTCTATGGCAGTGCGGCTGTCAGTCTTTCCGCGTCTGGGGGTCCGCGCGGGCTTCGGGCTGATATATCCGGCGCTCAACCCGTCTCGCTCACCAGCCTCGATCTCGATCGCCACCTGCCGGCAAGCCGTGAAACTGATCCGGGAGCTTACTGATTCTTCGCCGGCACATCGTATAACTGGAATTCACGAATCGCCGCCGCATCCGTGCTCGACAGGATGTTGAGCCGCACGCGGCTGGCCTTCACCTCCGGGAAGATATCGATCTTCTCGTGGCCAATCGCCTGGGCAGCGGCTACGCTCTTCCATCCTGTGCCCGTCCAGACATCGATTGAATACTTCTCAATGCGCTGCCCGTCGTTCAGCCACTCCATGGTGAGAGCGCGGTTGAAGGCGATCGGCTTCGAAAAGCGAAGCTCCAGCAAAGCGTGGTGGGACCCGGCCGGCGCCGACCAGAACGTGTCTGGATCGCCGTCAACAGCGGCCCGCTCTTCCGTCGGCATCGGCTGATGATCCAGCGCCAGGTTGTGAGCATAGCGAGCGCGCAGTGCCCTGCCGAACTCCTCCAGGCGAGCCACATCCGCGTCGGGGAGAAGGCCACGCCTATCCGGCGCCAGACCCAGCATCAGCTGGGCCCCACGCCCCACGGTTTCGTCCCAGGTGCTCAGCAGTTCTGGCACGGTCTTCAGGGTCGCTTCATCGTTGGGATGCCAGAACCAATGGCCCTTGTGCAGCGGCGTATCCGCTTCCACCGGACGCCAGCGCACGTATCCGTGACGATCGATGGCGTCCCAGTCCTCGTACGGAACGCGGCCCTCCTCGTTGCCCACCCACCGCGCATCTCCGTATTCAAAAAGTCCTGTGTCAGCAAAGACCACCGTGTTCGGCTGATAAGTGCGGAGGGTCTCGATGTACTTTCTGAAGTCGTAGACGTGGCCTGCGCTTCCCGCCCCATCGAGCCACCATTCCACCAGGTCGCCGTAGTTCGTCGTTACCTCCGACATCTCCGCTTCGTAATAGCGATCGTAGGCTGCCGCATCCCTGTAACGAGGATCGTGACGATCCCAGGGAGAAAGATAGATGCCGAACTTCAGGCCATACTTTCGGGCCGCTTTGGCGACATCGCCCACCACGTCGCCATGCCCACTTTCCCAGGGGCTGGCCTTCACGCTGTAGTCAGTCTGCGCGGTCGGCCAGAGGCAGAAGCCGTCGTGATGTTTGGCCACCAGAACGACATACCTCGCTCCGGCCGCCCGAATCGCCTGCATCCACTGGTCGGGATTGAATGCCGTTGGATTGAAGACCTCCGGGCTGGCCGTTCCATCACCCCACTCGCGATCCAGGAAGGTGTTCGTGGAGAAATGAACGATGACGCCGAATTCAAGATCCTGCCATGCGACCTGCTGCGGCGAGGGCTTCGCATCGACAAAGTTCTGCTGCGCTTGTGCGAGTACCGCTCCGCATGCCAGCACCATGCCGCCAATGGAGCAGAATCGGGCCAGGGTTTTGGCGAACGTCATCTCGTGCCCTGCAGCCGCGCTCCAGTGGACTGCCGCTGCGGCAGGACCGTCCAAATTTGCGGATCTTCCTGGCCAAGAACCCAGGAGCAGAAGCCCTCCAGCCCATTCTGCTGCGCCAGCTGGTAGCGATCCCGGAAGGTACGCAGGTCGGTGAAGAAAACCCACTCACGCATCTGATCGCGGTTGATGTAGAACCAGGCAGTGTGATCGTCCGCGTCCCATTGAATCTTGCCGCCCCAGTCGCGCGCCAGCAGCTCGGCATCGGGTGCACCGATATAGTCAGCAGTCGGATTTGGCTTCTCCGTCGCCAGCTCGCCTTCCCTGACAGGAGGCTCCATCACCGGCGTCCCGGCATACCAGTGGTATCCATAGACCGGAATCCCGAGCGAGAGCTTTTCCTTCGGTACAAACTGCAGGGCGTATTTCATGTTGTCCAGTGTCCACTGCCATCCGGCAACGGGCCCGGGCATCGTCCACCGCGTGTTCTGGTCGTAAGTCATCAGGCAAATCAGGTCCACCGATTTGGCCAGGGCTGCCAGATCGTAGGCGCCGCGCCAGTCGGTGTAAATCCATCTCGCAAAGCCGCCGCTGCCCGGATATCCTGGAGCATTCGGTACGGTAGCGATGCTGATCTGCAGCCCCGCACCGTGCAGAGCGTCGGCCGTTGTCTTCACCAGTGCTGATAAAGCGTCGCGATCCGTCCACGAGACGTTCTCGAAATCAAACTGGAATCCGACGTACCCATGCTGTTTGCACTCGCGGACCAGCGCCTCGTTCATTTGCGCCTGCGCCGCGGAATCCGTGCCCAGCAGGTGAAACTTCGCTTTGTTGAAAAACGCCACAATCGGCATCACCGGCAACCGTTCGCTTTGTGCCTCCGCCAGGACGGCCGGCTCCGGGGCGCCTGTGACCAGCCCGTTTTCGTCCACCTGATACCAGGTGGGGACCAGGATGTCGATCTGCGAGGAGTGGGCAAAGAAATCCCGAATCGATGTCGGGTCGTTGGTCATGTAGAACAACGCCACCGGGTGGGCGGCCGCGAATGCAGCAGGAGTGATGAACACCATGAGCAGAAGCAGCAGACGTTTCATAATCCTCCTGAGAAAAAGCATTCCGGCCTCTGGAGATTACACCGTCACACTCTCGCGATACTCGCCGAAAACTTCCCGGAGCGCGGAGGCAATCTCGCCGACGGTCGCATAGACTTCCACGGCGTGGAGAATTGCCGGCATCAGGTTAGCGCCGGAACGAGCGTGCTCGCGCACTCGGTTCAGGGCGGCCTGCCAAAGCTTTGGATCGCGCCGCGATCGCAGCGCGCGCACCCGCTCCACCTGCTTCCGTTCCAGTTCTTCATCCATGTGCAGCGTGGGAATGGGTGGCTCCTCGTCCCGCGTGAAGCGGTTCACTCCGACGACGATCGCATCCTGCGCATCCACAGCGCGCTGGTGATCGTAGGCGGCATTCTGGATTTCCTGCTGCACCCAGCCCCTCTCGATAGCTGCCAGCATGCCCCCCATCGTCTCGATGCGATCGAAATACGACTTCACCTGGCGCTCAATTTCGTTGGTCAGCGACTCGATTGCATACGACCCCGCAAAAGGATCGATGGTATTGGCCACACCGGATTCCAAAGAGATGATCTGTTGCGTGCGCAGTCCGATGCGAGCAGCCTCCTCGGTGGGCAACGCCAGGGCTTCGTCGTAGCCGTTGGTGTGCAGCGACTGGGTCCCGCCCAGAACCGCAGCCAGGGCCTGAATCGCGGTGCGGACAATGTTGTTTTCCGGCTGTTGCGCCGTCAGGGTCGATCCAGCGGTCTGGGTATGGAAACGGAGCATCCACGAGCGAGGACTCTTCGCGCCGAAATGATCCCGCATAATGCCCGCCCAGATCCGCCGCGCCGCACGAAACTTGGCAATCTCTTCCAGAAAATCGTTGTGCGCATTGAAGAAGAAGGAGAGCCGAGGCGCAAAGTGGTCGACTTCCAGTCCCGCCTCGATGGCCGCCTGCACATAGGTCATGCCGTTGGCCAGGGTAAAGGCCACTTCCTGAGCGGCGGTCGATCCTGCCTCGCGCATGTGATAGCCGGAGATGGAGATGGTGTTCCACTCCGGCACGTTCTCGCCCGCCCAGGCAAACACATCGGTGACCACGCGCATGGCGTGCCGCACCGGATAAATATAAGTGCCACGCGCGATGTATTCCTTCAGGATGTCGTTCTGGATCGTGCCGGAAAGCTTCTTCACCTCCGCTCCGGTGCGGCGGGCCACGGCCATATACAGCGCCAGGAGAATGCCGGCCGTGGCGTTGATTGTCATCGATGTCGAAATGCGATCGAGAGGAATGTCCTGAAAAAGCCGCTCCATGTCCTCAATCGAATCGATGGCCACGCCGACTTTGCCCACCTCGCCGAGGGCCATGGGCGAATCGGAGTCGTAGCCAATCTGGGTGGGCAGATCGAAGGCGACCGAGAGGCCGGCCGTTCCCTGCTCCAGCAGAAACCGATAGCGCCGGTTGCTTTCTTCCGCGTCGCCCATGCCCGCATACTGGCGCATCGTCCAGGGTCGGCCACGGTACATGGTGGGCTGAATGCCGCGCGTGTAAGGAAATTGCCCGGGAAAGCCGAGGTCGCGCTCCGGGTCGAACCCGGCCAGGTTCTCGGCGGTATAGAGCGCATTTGCAGGGTTTGGGCCGGGCATGGGAACCGGCCATTGTAAGCCACAGCAGCCAGAGCGCGCCTTAGCTGCGCTTCTGCTTCACGCGTGCACGCCAAAACGAAGTGATGGTGAACCAGGCAAAGAGCAGCGCAAACGCCGCGTAGACCAGAACACGCCGGTCATGCGCGCCGGTCACCCTGAAGGCCTGCCAGGCATGGACCATGAAGAAGAGCGTGAAGATCGCGAAGAAGACGCCGCTGATCTGGAGCGTCAGCACGCCGGTGGCATGCGCGACGGGGCGCACCAGCGCCGATCCAAAGCGTCCGGCGCCCCGCGCCGCGCGCCGGCTGCTCCCGGCATAGTCGGCGAAGCGAGCGGCCGGCTGGGCACCGGAGGAGGCCGAGGTCGATGGCGCCGCGGCCGGGCTGGCAGCGGACCGCTGCGCGGCAGCGACGGCCCCTGCAGTGCCGTCCCGCAGCTTGCCGGCGGCGACCCGCGTACCGATTCCGAGTAGCCGGCCAATGCGATTCGGCTGCATGAAAAAAGTCTAGCAGCGGCCTAAAGTGCTCGTCGCGGCGGCGCATTGCCGCGCGGGAACATCAGAAGATAAGGTAAGAACATCGGATGTTGCGGGGCTCACGCCGCATGCCGGGAAAATCGAGGTCCTCACTTGAATCAAAAACTCCGCAAACTGGTTCAGCAACTAGGCGAGGCCATCCACGAGAGTGTGTCCGAGTCCCCGCAAATCGCTGGCGTGGTGGCCGATATTCGCAGACAGGGCTTCGAAGTTCTGCTCATGCTGGAAGCCACGATCGGGCTGAACGAGGTGGAGGAACAACCGGCCGGCGCGCTGGAGGCCGGCCAGAGTGGTCAGGAGCCCGGGTCGGAGAAAGACGGGACCTTTACCGCCCAGGACCTGCATTTCCTCAAATCCCTGCGAATCGCGGTTACGGGTGATTCCGGAGGGCCCGAAGATTCCTGAGCCTCACTGCCGGGCGCACAATTCGGCAAACTTGTGATATATCTGGCCTTCGCTCCCAGCCCGTTACGGCAAGGACGGGAGCGTCGGGGATTCCGGCCGCAGAAAGATCGCGCGAGGGAGCCAATCAGAAGCGGTGAGAGGCGAACATGCCGATGAAGGACACTCTTGGCGTACTTTTAGCGGGCGGGGCGGGTGAACGGCTGTTCCCGCTCACACGGGACCGGGCCAAACCGGCGGTTCCTTTCGGGGGACAGTACCGCATCATCGACATCACCCTCTCCAACTGCATCAACTCCGATCTGCGCCGCGTCTACATCCTCACTCAGTACAAGGCACTGTCTCTGAATCGGCACATCCGCGAGGGATGGACCAGCGTTGTGGCGCAGGAACTGGGCGAGTTCATTGAGATTCTGCCGCCGATGCAGCGCGTCAGTTCCAACTGGTACGTGGGCACGGCCGACGCCGTCTACCAGAACATTTACTCCATCGGATCGGAGCAGCCGAAGCACGTGCTGATCCTTTCCGGAGACCAGATCTACAAGATGAATTACGGCAAGATGCTGCGGCAGCACGCGGATTCGGGCGCCGACGTGACGATTGCCACGCTGCCGATCGAGCCACAGGACGTGGCCCGCTTTGGCGTTGTGGAGGTGGCCCGCAACGGAGAGGTCACCGGATTCCTGGAAAAGCCGAAGCAGACCGATGTGCGGTCGCCGTTCAACCCGAACATGGTGGATGCCTCGATGGGCATCTATATCTTCAATACGGATGTGCTGTTGCCCGCGCTGATTCGCGACGCCGAGGATCCCGATTCGCAGCACGACTTTGGGCACAACATTCTGCCGGCGATTTTGGGCAAGTACAAGATGTACGCCTACAACTTCGTGGATGAGAACCGGAAGGAAGCCTTGTATTGGCGCGATGTGGGCACGCTGGAAGCCTACTTCGACGCCAACATGGACGTTGGGTCGGTCTCGCCGATTTTCAACCTGTACGACAACAGCTGGCCGATTCGGACGCGGGTGCGGCAGTATCCTCCGGCCAAGTTCGTTTTTGGCGAGCCGGGACGGACCGGCATGGCGATCAACTCGATCGTTTCTGGCGGGTGTATTGTTTCCGGCGCCGTGGTGCGCAACAGCGTGCTGTCGCAGGATGTACGCGTCAATTCCTATTCGGAACTCGATTCCACGATTGTCTTTACCCATGTGAACATCGGGCGGCACTGCCGAATCAAGCGAGCCATTATCGACCGTGACGTGCATCTGCCGGAAGGGACCGTGATTGGCTACGACCCGAACGAGGACCGCAAGAACTACTTCGTGACCCCCGGCGGGCTGACGGTGGTGACTCGGGATTACTCGCTGTACGAGAACCCGGTGGCACCGGACTTCCTCCAGGAGCGGCGGGAGTAACATCGCGGGGAAAAATGGGTTTTCGGGGCATCCCGTTTTGCGCCTAAAGGCATGCAGATCAACGACCTGCATTTTGGGATCATGAGCCCTGTCGTGCCAACTGCCTGACTGGAGAGCAGTCGAAGAGGCCTCATGGCCCCGACTGCTCGATTGGCGCGGGTTTCCACGATTTCCAACGGCTGCAGATTTTCAAAGAGGGCGATGCGTCGAGTCATCCGGCCTGGGCCGGGACATTACTCAGCAAAGGAAAAGCTCTGTTCGTTCGGTTCGAAAACCGGCTCGGACAGAGCTTTCCAGTTGTGAGTTTGGAGCTTTCGAGCTGCTAACGCAAGAAGAATCGAGGGTCTGTACAGTACGGAGGTCATGGGCAGTTCCCAACCTGTCCGTGCCAAAAAACGGGCGCGGACAAGGATGGGGCACCGCTTGGGCAATGAAGGGCTGTCTGGTATAAGTGCCCGATGCCCATCCAACATCGCGCCGATGAGGAGAGGGGACTTCTCCACCAGCTGAGTGCGCCTCAGATGGCGATGGTGGGTGTGGGTGGGTCGATCGGAACGGGGCTTCTGCTGGGGTCGGGAGCGGCGATCCAGATTGCGGGCCCTGCTCTGATCCTGACCTACCTGATCGCCGCGTTCCTGGCCTGGACGGTGACCAACGCGTTGGGAGAGCTGGCCAGCGCACACCCAGGAGCGGGCTCGTTTGGGCTGTACGCGGAACTGTATCTAAATTCCTGGGCGGGGTTCGTGGCGCGCTACGGATACTGGTTCGCCCTTACCGCGGCCGTCGGCGGGGAGCTGGTGGCGGCTGCGACCTACTCGCAGTACTGGTTTCCGCATGTTCCAGGGATTGTTTGGATTGTGGTCTACTCGGCGCTGCTGCTGCTGATCAATTTGCGCGCTGTGGGGGACTACGGCAGCTTTGAATTCTGGTTCGCGATGGTGAAGGTAGTGACCATCGTGGTGTTTGTGCTGGCCGGAGCTGCATTGCTGGTGGGCGGCCGGGCAACGCCGCAATACGTAAACCACGGCGGGTTCTTTCCGACTGGCCCGTTGTCGCCACTGCTGGCCGTTTCCTTCGCCCTGTTCAGTTTCCTGGGGCTGGAGATGGTGTCGATTTCATCGGGAGAGGCGCGGGGGACGCGGGAGATTGCGCGCGCAACAAAGATCATGTTTGCGCTGCTGACCTTTGTATACCTGGGCGCAACCGTGGTGCTGGTGGGTTTCCTGCCGTGGAACCGAGCCGGGGTGACGCAAAGCCCGTTTGTGAGCGTTTTTGTCGTCGCTGGAATTCCGGCGGCCTCCACCGTCATGAACTTCGTAGTGCTCACAGCGGCGCTTTCCGGCGCCAACGCCAGCCTGTACGCCGCCAGCCGCATGTTGTTCTCACTGGCGCGCAGCGGCCATGCTGTTCCGGCGCTGGGACGCCTGAACGCTTCCGGATCGCCGCGGCTGGCCCTGCTGGTTTCGGGAATCGGCGTACCCATGGCGCTGATTTCGGAGCATTGGGCGCCGCGATCCGCCTTTCTGTGGCTGATTGGGGCTTCGCTTTCCGGGGGGATGCTGGCCTGGTGCGTGGGGCTGGCCGCTCATATTGCATTTCGGCGGCGACTCTCACCCGCTGACGTGGCCGCTCTGCCCATGCGCGCGCCCGGTGGCGCCGTGCTCTCCGCGATTGGCCTGACTGGAATTCTGCTGGCCGTTCTATCCACCTGGTGGGTTCCGCAGTCGAGAATTACGATTGTGAGCGGCCTGCCCTATCTGGCGCTGCTGAGTCTGGCCTATCTTGTCATGCGCAAGCGCAGGAGCCCGCAGCCAAAGGACGACGGTACACCTCTCCATGACGCATGAAATCAATGACGAACTGCTTCGCTACCGATCTGAGTTTCCGATCCTCGCAAGCACCACCTACCTGATCAGCAACTCGCTGGGCGCCATGCCGCGCGGGGTGTATGACGCGATAAAGGGATACGCCGATCGCTGGGCGACGCGCGGAGTGCGGGCCTGGGAAGAACGCTGGTGGATGCTGGCGGCGGAGGTGGGCGAGGAGATTGGCGCGCTGATGAATGCGCCCAAAGGCACAGTGTCGACGCATCCAAACGTGACCACATGCCAGGCTGTAGTCGCTTCCTGTTTCGATTTCTCAGGCCGACGCAACAAAATTGTCTATTCGGACCTGAACTTTCCCTCGGTCATGTACTTCTGGGAGGCGCAGAGGGCATCCGGTGCGCAGATCGCCATGGTAAAGACCGACGACGGGGTCACGGTTCCGACTGAGCGACTGCTCAACGCCATTGATGAGACGACGCTGCTGGTACCCATTTCGCACGTTATCTTCCGAAGTTCGTATATCCAGGATGCGAAGGCGATCATTGAAAAGGCGCATCGCGTGGGCGCGCATGTCGTGCTCGACACGTTTCAGTCATTGGGAAACGTGCCTGTGGATGTGCAGGCTCTCGATGTGGATTTTGCCTGTGGCGGCGTTTTGAAGTGGCTTTGCGGCGGCCCGGGGGTGGGTTATTTGTATGTGCGTCCGGACCTGGGCGCCAGGCTGGAACCGAAGTTCACGGGGTGGTTCGCCCATGAGAACTCGATGGGGTTTGAGGTTGGGCCGATCCGCTATACCGAACCTCCGTACCGGTTCATGAACGGGACTTCCAATATTCCGGCGCTGGAGGCGGCGCGGCCCGGGCTGAAGATTATTGCCGAAGTGGGCGTGCAGCGGATTCGCGAGAAATCAAAGAAGCAGACGGCGCGACTGATCGCACTGGCCGATCAACACGGCTGGCGGGTGAACTCACCGCGCGATCCGGAACGACGCGGCGGTACGGTTTCGATCGATATGCCGGATGCGCAGGAAGTGTGCAGGGAATTGCTGAAGCGCGACATCCTGGTGGATTGGCGGCCGGGGGCCGGGGTGCGCATGTCGCCGCACTTCTACAGCACTGATGGGGAGCTGGAAGCAGCGATTGGTGCGGTGGAGGAGATCCTCGAGCGGTGAGTGCATCTCAAAAAGCCACCGCAGATCCTTCCGCTTCGCTTTGCGAATCGTCAGGATGACAGTGTGTGTAGGGTGAGGAATTCGGCGGCTCCTGATGGTTGGTCTGCTTGCCGGAAGTTTCGGGCGGATGCAGGGGGAAAGCAATAGCGGATGCCGTTCGATTCGCAGGGCTACGCCTGCTCACTCAGGCCGGGCTCTTCCGGTTCGCTTTGCGAATTCTCAGGATGACCGCCAGAGTGGGTTGGACATGCCGGACTTATGCGGCTCCGATCGGGTGAACAGCTTACTTTGTGGGCTTCTCGCTGTCGTTTGGGAAGACGTGGTCGATGAGGTAGCGGCGGAGGGTGAGGCGGAGGTCGGTTTCGGGGTTGGGTTCGGTATTCGACTCGGCGTGGGTCGCGGGCGTGGGCGGGGGGGCGCCGATGTCGGTCGTGTTGACGACAAGGATGGCGGCGGCGTGACGCTCGGGATCGAGGAGCAGCTCGGAAGAGAAGCCACCCTGGTCGCCGTCGTGGTAGACGTAGCGGTGATTGTCGACGGTGGTGATGAAGAAGCCGAGGCCCATGCGCGGAGTGCCGGTTGTGTAAGGAGTCGCGGGCTGGCCGGGATCGGCGACGGGGATCATGCCCTTCCAGGCTTCTTCCAGAGAGGTGCGCCGCAACACCATTTCATAGAGAGGATTTCCGGGATCGCCGAGGAGGAAGCGGGCGTACTTTGCCATGTCCGTGATGGGCGCCTTGAGGCCGCTGTTGGAGGTGGTAATGCCGGTGTCGAAATCGAAGGGCTGCTCGGTGAGCTTGTCGCCGGCGCGGAGATAGCTGGTGGAGACGCGCGATTCGAGGAAGTACGGCGAGCGGTCGAAGTAGCTCTGGGTCATGCCGAGCGGCATGAGGATGTTCTTGGTGATGTAGACCTCGAAGTCGTCGCCGGAGAGGCGTTCGATGATCTGGCCGAGGAAGACATAGCCGAGGTTGGAGTAGCTCCAGCGGGTGCCGGGCGCGAAGGCGATGTGGGTGTAAGGCAGCATGGCGGCGACCTGGGTCCAGTGGGTGGGCTCGAAGGGCTGCCAGTCGCAGTTCGTGGAGTCGTCGCAGTCCCAGGGCCAGGTGGGATTGCGAAAGCCGGCGCTGTGGGTGAGAAGGGTGCGGATGGTGATGGCGTCGATGGGGCCGAAGGAGTCGTGGACCTGGCGCAGTTCGGGGATATAGCGAACGGCAGGATCGTCCAGAGAGAGCTTGCCGCGGTCGCGCAGTTGCAGGATGGCGATGGCGGTGAAGGTCTTGGTGATGGAAGCCCAGTTGTAGGACGTGGCGGCGTCGATCGAGATGTCTTTACGGGGCTGGCCGTAGAAGCAGGTTTGCGGGGCGTCCTGACGGACGACAGCGATGGCCCCGCCGACGACTCCGTGCTGGGTTAGGGCCGCGCTGAGGGTGGGGCAGAGGGGGTGGGCCTGGGCGGGGGCGGGGGTTGCGGCGAGGAGGAAGGGGATGAGCAGCGCCAGAAGAGAGGGGCGAGCGGACATGGTCGCCATGATAACTCGAAGAATTGCAAGCCCCTCACTCGGCTTGCCCACCGCGTCAACAGCGGGCGCTGCGGGTCCTGTGCTCGCTACGTTCGGGATGACAATTCGGAGGGAACGAGGGGGCTGGTGGCGCGAAATTTTGGATGCTCAGGGCTGGTGAATTGGGATACTGAGGAAACGGCGGGCTGGTCACGCTGCTCTGAGAAAAACCAGGCAGAGCTGCCCTGGAAAAACGGCTGCGGGGATGAGTCGGGATGGGGTACACTCGTGGCTCCCCCACTGACAGGCACAGCGTTCCCCAGGAACATCGCGCAGGAAAACGACACATTTGTTGGGTGCGTGTATTCCGGTTGAGCTGCGCAAGCGGAGTCGAGCCGGATCGCACACTGAAGCCTGCCAGGGCAGAAACTCGGCGCCGGAAGCGGTGTTGGAGTCCGGCAGGTTCCGAGCGGCTCAGGATGTTTCGGAGCGCTGCACACGGGCGGTCTGATTGCCTGGACGATGGGGCGCTCAGCACCGCAGGTTAAGTCTCAGGGGAGGGGATCCCATGGTGATCTCATCGCGCATCGCACTGGCCGCGGCATTGTGCCTTTGCTGTTTCACAGCATTTGGACAGAAGGGCGGAGGCGGGGGATCGTCTTCCGACGGGAGCAGCGGAGACAGCACAAGCGCGCCGGGCTTCTCGATTGAGACGGAGATGTTCACCTACAGGGCGGTGGAACAGAACAGCGAGGCGATCGCCTGCGATATCGCGCGCTATTTGTATGGAGGCGCGGTGCAGGATGCGCCGAAGGGATCGCACGCGCCATGTCTGGTGAACAACCAGGGGCAGGCTCCGCAGGGAATCGTGCTGGTTTCGGGCGGCAGCACACTGGTCATGGATTTTCAGATCTGGCGAGCGGATATGGCGGCGATGGAGAGCCTGCGCGCGCGGGCCGCGGCGGTCTGCGTGGCGGGACCGAACGCAAAAGAAGGCCTCGGGGAGCTGCCGGGCCAGGCATCGGAAGGCGGGGCCAGCAGCCGTGGGCTGGGCAGCACGGTTCTGGGACTGATGAAGTCCACGGCTCCGGGGCAGATGATTTCGGGTGCGAACGCGGTGATGGGGATGTTCAGCAGCAACCAGTCAGTCACCTCGGTAGTCGGTACGGTGCATGATCCGGCGCTGATGAACGAAGTGGCGCGGGAACTGCGAGCGCTGAACGTTGAGGTTCTGGTTCCGGAACTGTACAGCCCCAACGGGCTTTCGAGCCCGGATCCGTCGCATTCTCCTTACCTGCAAAATTTGAACCAGCTGATCACCGCGTATGACGGCTGCCTGAAGATGAAGGGCGATAACGTGACCAGCGTGGGCGACGAGATCAAGGCATTTCTGGCGGCGATGATGGCCGGTTCGGCGCCGGAGGCTAAGGCAGGAGGCGGCGGCTCCGCTGGTGGAGGTGGTAATGGATCGGGGCCGGCGGCCGGCGGCGAACCTCATTTAGCCGCGGTGCTGGCGGCGGACGCGGTGGCCCGGAAGCTGAGCATCAGCGACGATCCGGCAGCGACCGGGAACAAAACCTGGCAGCACCTGGTGTGGGTGAAGGCGCTGGAGTCCGGCGGTTCGGTGACAAGGACCAGCAATCTGTTTGGGACCAAGGTGCAGTTCGGCGGCGGCGCGGTCGACACCTTCGCCCTCTTCCGGCTGGACGGGGATCTGGTCTGCTCGGGGAATGCGTACAGCTTCCAGAGCCCGGTGAAGCTGAAGGACCTGGATAAGAAATACAACGAGGAGCCGAAGAAGGGGCCGTCGGAATTCTGGGAGTTGCGGAGCACCTGCTCGACGTTGCCGCCGGCCCTCTGAGGCGCGATCCCGCACCTCAGGCGATCTCATCTTCAAGCGAAGCGGGGTTCTGGCGCGGCGTTGTGCGGGGGGGACGGAGGCCGCGTCCGCGGAGCCAGATGCGCGCGGCGACGGCGAGGAAGCTGATGAGGGCCGAGATTTCAACGAAGACCTTGCCGCCGTCCA
The DNA here is from genome assembly GCA_035656855.1 of Acidobacteriaceae bacterium. Lineage (GTDB taxonomy): Bacteria > Acidobacteriota > Terriglobia > Terriglobales > Acidobacteriaceae > Palsa-343. The sequence goes on from DASRRO010000076.1 coordinate 22,554, forward strand.
GCAGGTCCGGATGGCCATCTTTCAGATTGGGATCCGTCAGAATGCTGTGCAGCAACAGCAACACCGCCGCGGGAAAGACCAGATAGTGCAGGCTGCGCCAGAGGGGCCGGCCGATGCGCGTGCGCAGCAGCGAAGAGACGGCCACCAGAGCCAACAGATAGAGGGCGCCGGCTCCCGCGAGGTTCAGCTTGGGCTGCAGCGGGGAATGAATGGGCCACAGGATGTCCACCAGGCGGAAGTGTGGAGCGGGCGCGCGCAGAAACAGCAGGACCAACGGGTGAGTGAGAGTAAAGAAGATGGCCAGATAGGCCGTCCACTGATGCAGCAGGAAAACATTGATGTGCAGGTGGGGCCAGTTGCGGACCGGACTGTAGCGCAGCGCGATGAGCAGTCCAAGCAGCAGATTGACGGTCGCCGCGCCGGCAGCGCCGAGGCCGAGATACGCGCAGAGGTCCAGTAAGGTCATGGCAAAGGCCGTTCGATTATGGAAACACGCAAGTGGCGTGCAGACAAGCGTGCCTGCTTGATTGGACGGGCTACCCCTTGTTTTTTTCCCAGGCCAGGGCCAGGTATTGCTCTCGGCGCGTTCTGATGTATCCTTCGTTGTCACTTTTCCCAGGCAGTCGCAGCAGCGCAGATTTGTGGGCAAGCCCCGGCAGGACGCCAGGCGGGGTGATGCGTCTTCAGGGCGCGCTCAAACGTCAACGTCAGGAATCAGTTCTCCCCAAACCCTCCACGGGGCGCTGTGAGCCCCACACTCCAGGTTTTCCCGAAAGGAGAGTCTTTTCGTGCGTAATTTCCGAGGAAGTTCTGTTCTCTCGCGGTGTTCCGCGATGCGTATGGGCGCGCTTGCCGTTATGCTCGGGGGTGTCGTGCTGGCCGGTGTCGCGCAGGATTCCGACACGGATCAGAATCCGAGCACGACTCACGAGAAGGGCCCGGCGGCTGGCTTCAAGGCGCTGACCCTGCGACAAATTGGCCCATTCCGCGGTGGCCGCGTGGACGCGGTCGAGGGTGTCCCCGGCGAGCCCCTGGTCTACTACTTTGGGGGAACCGGCGGCGGCGTCTTCAAGACGACTGACGGCGGCCACACGTGGAAGCCGATCACGGACGGGCAGATCAACTTTGGCTCGATCGGCTCGATTGCCGTCGCGCCTTCGGATCACAACGTCATTTATGTAGGAACCGGCGAGAGCGCGATCCGCGGCAATGCCTCCCATGGCGATGGCATGTACAAGTCGATGGACGCGGGGCAGACCTGGAAGCATATCGGCCTGGAGGACACGCAGCAGATCGGGCAGGTCCGCGTCGATCCACACGATCCGAATCTGGTGTACGTAGCGGCGCTGGGCCACATGGCCGGTCCGAATGCCGAGCGCGGTGTTTTCCGCTCGAAGGATGGCGGCAAGAACTGGCAGAAGGTGCTCTTCAAGAGCGATAAGGCCGGCGCCATCGACCTGGCGATGGATCCATCGAACCCTCGGGTTCTTTATGCGGCATTTTGGCAGGTGGTGCGGCAGCCCTGGACGTTTGAAAGCGGCGGTCCGGACAGCGGCGTCTGGAAGTCGACAGACGGCGGCGATACCTGGACGGAGCTGACCCACAATCCGGGCATGCCGAAGGGCGTGCTGGGGCGCATCGGACTGACGGTATCGCCGGTAAATCCCGAGCGGGTGTGGGCGCTGATCGAGGCCCAGGACGGTGGAATCTACCGCTCCGACGACGCGGGCAAGACTTGGGCGAAGATGAACGGCGACAACTCCATCAAGCAGCGCGCCTGGTACTACTCGCAGGTATTTGCTGACCCGAAAGACGAGAACACCGTCTACGCGGTGAACACGGAGCTGTTCAAGTCCACCGACGGCGGCAAAGCGTTTACGTCGATTCGTAACCAGCACGGCGACAATCACGATATGTGGATTGCTCCGGAAGATCCGAACCGCTTTATCGAGTCGAGCGACGGCGGAGCGCAGATCAGCTATGACGGCGGCAAGACCTGGAGCACGGAAGACAATCAGCCCACCGGGCAGTTCTACCGCGTAGCGGTGGACAACGACTTTCCGTATCACATCTACGGCGCGCAGCAGGACAACACCACAGTGGAGACGCTGAGCCGCAGCAACAATGGCGCCATCACGATGAGCGACTGGCATGAGGTAGGCGGTGGAGAGAGCGGCTGGATTGCGCCTGACCCGCTGAACTCGAATTACGTGTACGCCGGCTCGTATGACGGACTGCTGACGCGTTACGACAACAAAACCGGCTCCGAGCGAAACATCAATCCGTGGCCCGACAACCCGATGGGGTCGGGCGTGGAAGCAATGAAGTACCGCATGCAGTGGAGCTTCCCGCTCCTATTTTCACCGAACAATCCGCATCGGCTGTATGCAGGCGCGAATGTGCTGCTGGCAACGACCGATGAGGGCCAGAGCTGGACGGTGATGAGTCCGGATCTGACCCGAAACGACAAGTCGAAGCAGGGGCCGTCGGGCGGACCAATCACGAAAGACAACACCGCGGTTGAGTATTACGACACCATCTTCACCATCGACGAATCGCCGGTGAAGGCGGGCGTGATCTGGGTGGGGTCGGATGACGGGCTGATCCACGTGACGCAGGATGACGGCAAGACCTGGCAGAACGTGACCCCGAAGGACATGCCGGAGTGGATCCGCATCAACTGCATTGCGGCATCGCCCTTTGAGCCGGGGACGGCTTATGTGGCGGCGACGATGTATCTCTCCGACGACTTCCACCCGTTCCTCTATAAGACCAACGACTACGGCAAGACGTGGAAGAAGATCGTCAACGGCATTCCGGACGACGACTTCACGCGGACGATCCGTGCCGATCCAAACCAGAAGGGGCTGGTGTTCGCCGGGACCGAGTCGCATCTCTACATTTCCTACGACGACGGCGATACCTGGCTGCCCTTCCAGCTGAATCTGCCCGCGGTACCGGTCACCGACATCACCTTCCAGAAGCAGCAGGACGAGATGGTGCTGGCGACCCAGGGCCGCGGCTTCTACGTAATGGACAATATGCCGCTGGTGCGGGCGCTGAACCCGGCGCACTTCAACCGCAGCACGCCGGTGGAACTTTTCGCAGTGAAAAAGACGCTCCGCATCGATGGGGGCGGCTTCGGCTTCGGGCGCGATCCGGCGGCGGGACAAAACCCTCCCAGTGGCGCCGTGATCGACTACTACCTGAAGGACAAGCCCAAAGGCGAAGTGAAGCTGCGCTTCCTGACCGCGGACGGCAAGCTGGTACGCGAAGTCTCCAGCAAGCCGAAAAAGGGAGCGGAGCCGGAGCCGGATAATCCTTACCGGCGCCGTGGCGGAGGCCTGGCTCCGGCAAAGGAAGGCCTGAACCAGTATGTCTGGAACCTGCGCTACGACGATGCACCGGGCTTCCCTGGGCTGCTGATGTGGGACGGTTCGCTGAGCGGACCGATGGCGATCCCGGGCGACTACAAGGTGGAACTGGTGGTTGACGGCAAGACGTATTCGCAGAACTTCACCATGGTGAAGGATCCGCGGTCGCCTACGACGCCGGAGGACTTCCAGAAGCAGCTGGATCTATCGATGAAGATTCGCGGCCGCGTTACGGAAGCGAACCAGAGCGTGGTGGCCATTCGCGCCGCGAAGGATCAGCTCAAACCGTATCTGACCAGCCCGAATGAGAAGGTGAAAACGGATGCGAAGCAGCTCACCGATGAACTGACGGGGATCGAAGAGGCCATCTACCAGACGAAGCTGCACGCGGATGAAGATGCGCTGAATTATCCAATCAAGCTGAACAACAAGCTGGCTTCAGTGGAGGGCGTGGTCGAGGACACGGATGTGGCTCCGCCGGCGCAGGCCTACCAGGTCTTCGACGAACTCTCCGCCCAGCTGCAGGTCCAGCTCGATCATCTGCACAAGGTGGAGACCACAGGCATCGAGGAGTTCAACAAGCTGGTGCGGGATCAGAACATCCCGGCTGTGAGCGTAAAGCAGCCGAAAGAGGACGAAGACTAAACAAGGGCTGCGCGGCTCCCCGGGGTCGGGGCCGCGCAGATTCGCACTGTGCTTCGGGAGGGCCGCTCGGCGTATCGGGCGGCCCGACCTTTACCTGAATCCCTTCCATCGCGGACAATAGCAGAAGAGGTCAACGGACTATGCCCCTTTCCGGCGAAGCCATTCGCTTGATGAATTTGGTAGACGACGTGGCGACAACGATGCGCCGCATTCTGGCGCTGGTGCCGGCGCTGGCGCCTGATGAACGCAAACGGCTGAGCGAGTATCTGAAGAACTCAGAACCCAGCACGGAAACTGTCCTGCAGGCACTCACGAACTCCAAATAGATTGGCTCGAGCCAGGCTGCAGTCTGTTCAAGGAGTAGCCTCGCCCGGAGGTTCGCACTGGACCCAATCGGGTGCCGGCAGCCAGCCCACGAGGGCTCGGCTGCAGCGTGATCGTTCGCGATCTGGATCTGTGACGAAGATCATTCGGAAACATGCGCGTGGCGGATACGGTCGTGCACTCGGTTGATGGCTCCGGCGCGGCCCGGCAGGGATCCTCGCGAAAACGGGGTGTTTTTCACAGGAAAGACACGAGAGGGTCCATGTCAGCGGGATCGTGTTGACTGCTGTAAAAGACTGAAATGTAAATACTTATCTTGATGTGAAGGGATTTGGTAGCAGCAATGCTCTATGGTTTTTGGGATTGCCGGAAGCGGGCATGTATCGACATTGATTCTCCCGAAGACGAGTTAATGACTGATTAGTCAATGGTTTAGAGATGTGATTCCATTTTCGGTAACCACGGTCACGGACCCCTATGAAAAAAGCAGTTGACCTGATATCCCCCCGGAGTTATTTTCAAAACTGTCGATTTTGACCTTCGGCGTTTGCCGCTCTGCTTCATCAATCCGGTCAGGCAGAAGAGAAGATGCTTCCGCGAGGGAGCGAAGGCTGGTTCTGTCTGCAGGGGCGACAGACCGGGGTCAAGAGGAGACAATCCGTACTTTGCGGAGATTTTTCAGAAGGGAAAAAATTCGACCAAAAGCCCGGGTTGTCGCGTCTAAAGATGAAGAGCTTTCGGTACTTTTTTCTCCCAGCCGGCTTCGGGCCCCAGCGGTTCAGCGGTAGTTCTGTGATCGAAAGCGGTCGGACATCTTCCTAGTTAAAAGGCAAGGAGACTACATCATGCGCTCTGACTTGATATTTGGTGCGCTCACGCATGTGAGCAATCGCTACCAGCTGTGCCAGCTGGCTTCAAAGGCAACTCGCAAGCTGCATAAGCCCAACACGCGGCTGCAGGATACGATGAACGAGGTGCTGGTCCGCTTCCGGGAGACGAGCCCGGCAGCGGCCATCGCCGCGACTCGCACCGAGACCGTAACGCTGCCTCAGCAGACCCATCGTCGCGCCGCCTAGCAGGATTCCGGGGCCGCGCGAACCTCCGCCCGGCCCTTTCCCGGTTGAAAAAGGCCCATTCCCCGCACTTCCCCCCACCCTCCCGATTCAAACATCCCTCCTCAAAAATTCACCGCAGGTGATTCATGACAATCGCAGAACTGAAAGAAAAGAACATCACAGAGCTGAGCCGCATCGCGCGCACGCTCGAAATTCCTGGTGCCAGCGGACTCCGCAAGCAGGACCTGATTTTTAAGATTCTCCAGGCGCAAAGCGAAAAAGAAGGACACATCTTTGCCGAAGGCGTTCTCGAAATTCTTCCTGACGGCTATGGGTTCCTTCGCTCCCCGGACTACAACTATCTGCCGGGCCCCGACGACATTTACGTTTCACCCTCGCAGATTCGCAAATTCGACCTGAAGACCGGCGACACGATCAGCGGGAATGTGCGGCCTCCTCACGAAGGCGAGAAGTATTTCGCGCTGGTAAAGATTGAGGCGATCAACTTCGAGTCACCGG